>CAISPO010000008.1 GCA_903887415.1 uncultured Bacteroidota bacterium
AACGAGAAACTAGCGGGCACAGTTACAAGTATCAAATAAATGCATATAATCGCCGGTCGCGAAAAGCACAGAAAAGCCTGTGATATAAACGTGATATTTTTGTGATATTTTTCGAGCGCAACTCATTGATAGCCATCAAAAAACTGCGCAAACTTTTTTTTCAGAAAAACTGTGACATTTTCATCGCAACACAAACAATGCAATGTATAACAGACGACTACTCTCGCTGATATCCGTTTTCGGCATTGGATAATAGCCCGGAAGAAAACCGGAATAATATAGGCTGAAAACCAGAAGAAATCCGGAAGCAATTGGTCTGCAATCTGTTGATTATCAGAAGATACCATTTCCGGTACATCGTTTCACACGATCGGCAAAGCACAAAAAAAGCTCCCGGAAAATCGGGAGCCCATTCTATAAAAGTCGATTTAAAATTAAGCGTTTGTTTCTTCTGTGTTTTCTTCGCTTGCTGTTTCTGCAGCAGGTGCTTCGGCAACTTCAGTAGCTTTTTCAGCAACAGGAGCGGAAGTTGTTTCGGTAGCTTTCTTAGCTCCTGAGCTTCTGCGGCTGCGGCGTGTTTTCTTGGCAGCGGCTGCTTCTGCGTCTTTACCGTAGATCTCGTTGAAGTCAACCAGCTCTATCATAGCCATATTAGCGGCATCGCCTGCGCGGCGTGGCAACTTAATGATACGTGTGTAACCACCCGGGCGGTCAGCAACCTTATCACCTATTACGCCAAACAGTTCCTTGATGGCTTCTTTGTCCTGCAGGTGGCTGAATACGATACGGCGGTTGTGCATAGTATCTTTCTTGCTGCGGGTAATGATAGGCTCAGCATATACACGCAGTGCCTTAGCCTTGGCCAAAGTAGTGGTGATGCGCTTGTGCTCTATTATCTGGCTCGTAAGGTTGGCCATCAGCGCTGCCCTGTGTGAGGCGGTGCGGCTCAAATTCTTGATCTTGTCTCCGTGACGCATGACATTTGTGTTTTAATCCCCCATACCGTGTCAGGAATTATGGGGTAGTGGTTATTAAATTCCCAATACCGTCTGGGTTATGGGGCTCTGTGAAAAAATGAAAAATAAAAAGCCAAATTCCAAATCGCGGAAAGTGGGTAAAAAGCAAAGGTCAAAAATCGCAACTCTTTTGGAGTTTGGATTTTTGACCTTGAAATTTAGTTATTGTCTTCTCCCCTGCGGAACTTGTTGATGTCCATTCCGAAGTGCAGGCCGCGCTCGTGGAGCACCTGCTCTATTTCAGACAGCGATTTCTGCCCGAAGTTGCGGAATTTCATCAGTTCTTCCTGGGTATATTGTACCAGTTCGCTGAGTGAGTTGATCTTAGCTGCTTTCAGGCAGTTGAACGCACGTACAGAAAGCTCGAGGTCTTCCAGCGGCGTGTTCAGCACCTTGCGTACCAGCAAAGTCTCTTCGTCAACGATAGTTTCTTTCTCTTCGCGCTTGGTATCCAGGGAGATGTTCTCATCAGTGATGATCATCAGGTGCTGGATGAGTATGCGGGATGCCTCTTTTACGGCTTCTTCAGGATGAATGGT
Organism: uncultured Bacteroidota bacterium; assembly: GCA_903887415.1. Lineage (GTDB taxonomy): Bacteria > Bacteroidota > Bacteroidia > Chitinophagales > Chitinophagaceae > Nemorincola. The sequence continues at coordinate 1,556 of CAISPO010000008.1, forward strand.
ACCATCGGTATTCACTTCCATGATCAGCTTTTCGAAGTCGGTGCGCTGCTCAACGCGGGTATTCTCGATCGTGTACTTAACGTTCTTGATCGGGGTGTAGATAGAATCGATAGCTATCAGGCCAAGTGGAGCATCTGTAGGGCGGTTTTCTTCAGCAGGAACGTAACCACGCCCTTTGCCGATGTGCAGCTCCATATGGAAGCCTGCGCCAGCCTGCAGATTGCAGATAACCAGGTCAGGGTTCATCACCTGGAAGTTAGGCAGTGATTCGCCTATCATACCTGCAGTGAACACTTCTTTGCCTTTAATATTGAGGTCTATTTTCTCACCTGCGAAATCAGATACGTCACCTATTGCTTTAAGGCGCACCTGCTTGAGGTTAAGGATGATCTCGGTAACGTCTTCGAGCACACCTTTCAGTGTAGCAAACTCATGGTCTGCGCCTGGAATGCGGATAGCGGTGATCGCAAAGCCCTCAAGAGAGGACAGCAATACACGGCGTAAAGCGTTACCGATGGTAACGCCATAACCCGGCTCCAGTGGGCGGAATTCGAACTGCGCTTCGAAATCAGTTGTTTTCTGCAGCGCTATCTTGTCCGGTTTTTGGAAATTCAATATGGCCATATTGATCTTTTATTTGAATTTGTGATTTACTATTTGTTACTTAAAATTGGTTACGGGCAAAGGGTTGATGATCATCAAACCCTACCCATTCATTATTACTTAGAATACAACTCAACGATCAGCTGCTCCTTGATATTCTCAGGAACTGATTCACGCTCAGGATGTGCCAGGTATGTACCCTTCATATCCCTTTCGTTCCACTCAACCCAGTTGATACGGGTATTCTTACCACGTATCATGCCAGTTACAGTTGTATTTGCTTTGCTCTTTGGTTTCAGTTCTATTACGTCACCTGGCTTCAGGCTGAAAGAGGGTATGTTCACCACTTCCCCATTCACCATCAGGTGTTTGTGAGATACGAGCTGGCGTGCTGCCGGGCGGGTAGGTGCAATACCAAGACGGTAAACCGTATTGTCAAGGCGTGCTTCGAGCAGCTTGATCAAGTTCTCACCGGTTGCTCCCTTCAGGCGAGCTGCCTCTACGTATGTATTAGCGAATTGTTTTTCGAGCAGGCCGTATGTGTACTTGGCTTTCTGCTTTTCCTTCAGCTGCACTGCATACTCGCTGGCTGTTTTGCGCTTGCGGGTAGGGCCGTGCTGGCCGGGAGGGTTGCTGTTCTTTCCGAGGCTTTTGCCTGATCCGAGGATCGGTTCGCCGAATATGCGGCAGATCCTGTTTTTTGGTCCTGTGTAACGTGCCATTACGATTTTTTGTTTTTAGCCGCTCCGTCTCCTTTAAAAATCGTAAAATCCGATCCGGAACAGCAGTTATAAAATATAAAAAATAAAATTCCAAATTTCAAGCTCTCGTAACACCTCCCTCCCTTTGGGGGGGGGCCGGGGCGGGGCTTTTTATACCCTACGCTTTTTAGGAGGGCGGCAGCCATTGTGCGGCATAGGCGTAACGTCCTTGATAGATGTTACCTCGATACCGGAGTTATTCAAAGCGCGGATAGCGCCTTCACGGCCTGAGCCTGGTCCCTTTACATACACATCGGCGCGTTTCATGCCTGCATCAGATGCAACTTTAGCGCAATCCTGTGCTGCAACCTGCGCTGCATAAGGAGTGTTCTTTTTAGAGCCACGGAAACCCATCTTACCGGCAGAAGACCAGGAGATAACCTGGCCAGCCTTGTTGGTGATGCTGATGATGATGTTGTTGAATGTTGCACTCACATGTACATCGCCATGTGTGTCGATCTTTACGATCCGCTTTTTAGCAACTGTTTTTGCGGACGCTTGTTGCGCTTTTGCCATTTTACTTTTAAAATAAGGTAGTCAATAAATGTTAAAAAGGTAAATGGGCAATTGGTTATGAGGCTGCTTATCAACCCATTAACCTCTTGACCTATTAACCTTCCCCATGCCACTCCTCCCCGGTGCACCCGCACGGATCCGGCAGCGGCACAGTGATTATTTCTTAGGTGCTTTCTTCTTACCAGCTACTGTCTTACGCTTACCTTTACGGGTGCGGCTGTTAGTGCGGGTACGCTGGCCACGCAAAGGCAAGCCTTTACGGTGACGAACGCCACGATAACAAGCGATATCCATGAGGCGCTTAATGTTCATTTGCACTTCAGAGCGCAATTGTCCTTCTACTTTAAATTCCGAATTGATAATATTACGGATGGCAGTCTGCTCTTCGTCATTCCACTCATAGGCTTTCTTGTCGTAAGAAACGCCTGCTTTGTCGAGAATGTACCGGGCAGTACTATTGCCAATGCCGAAGATATAAGTGAGCGCTATCTCACCACGTTTGTTCTTCGGAAGATCAATACCAGCTATACGAGCCATTGAAAACTAAATTTTAACCCCCGGCCCCTAAAGGGGAGTACGGGAAATGTTTACACTGTTTTTTCTTTATTCTGTATATAGACCACTTACACTTAAAGGGGGAAAGCCCCTTTAGGGGTTTGGGGTTTATCCTTGTCTCTGTTTAAAACGTGGATTCTTTTTGTTGATAATATACAATTTACCTTTCCGGCGCACGATCTTGCAATCAACGCTGCGCTTTTTTATGGATGCTCTTACTTTCATAAAAATTCAAAATTCAAAAGTTAAAAATCAAAACTTCATTGTTTATCGTCCAAAGCCAGAATTCAAATGCCGGTTATTTTGGCTTTTGAATTTTGACTTTTGAATTTTACTTATACCTGTAAATGATCCTGCCGCGGCTAAGATCATAAGGGCTCATTTCCACGCCCACCTTATCTCCGGGCAGAATGCGTATGTAGTGCATGCGCATCTTTCCCGATATGGTTGCCAGTATCTCGTGCCCATTTTCCAAACGTACCCTGAACATAGCGTTTGATAACGCTTCCACTATTGTTCCGTCTTGTTTAATGAGTGACTGTTTGGCCATATTTTTTTAAGGGATTGCAAAGGTAGCTAATACTTTTTATTTAATAAAATAAATTTGGGAAGAAAATAATTGAACCTTGATTTGCATGATATTAGGATTATCCTGATTGGCGGCAATGATGTACTGTAAATAAATAATTAATTTGTTATTGAATGATTTAAAGGTTCAAAGCCGACATTACGCCATTTCCTGTAAAATAAAAACTTGTTTTGCCTTTAGTCCGGCTATTGAATTTGCCAAAACAGAGTTGAGAGAGGCCATACAAGGCGCCGGGGACTATTATAAGTTGCGTTGAACTCAATCAAATTTCGATTGAACCTGGACAGGAATGAACGGCCTTCTGCCTGGAACAAATTATAAACCGCCAGCCTTGAAAGGCCATAGCTGATACCGACATACAATATTGACCCGCAAATCTGTTCCTGCGGGTCTCCCCTATTGCCAATAAATTCCCCAATTCCGATACCAACTAAAGCTACGGATGCTCCGACGTAGAGACCACCCATGATCTTATCTCCATACCACGATGGTTTTGAAGCTATGTAACTGTACACTGCCGCCCCACCCTCTAACAGAAATATACCTCCTATAACACCGGGACCGCAACGAAAATTTTTATGCTGGCCGGCAGACAAACTATCCTGCGCTTTTGTTTCTTGGGCGAAACAAAAAGAGACTAATAGCAGTATTGGGAGAATACGGTGCAGCATTATACAGGTGAGTGGTATATTGTGCGAAGATATTACAGATAAGATTACTTAACCACGCTTGCTGGAATATTCGGGCTAAGAGGATTGGCAGTGACCTTTTGGAGTGCGGGTATCACCACAAGGTCCATATCTTCCATTGGGATAGCTCCGAGCAACACCTCATCGCCTATAACCATCGCACCTGTAAAACAATTACGATTCCCGAAAGTTACTTTAAGTGGCCCAACATATGGTATCATTCTTTTCGTACCATCTGTCCCGACACCTGTCGGGATTACCTCCCTTTGCTCTAGTTCTTTAAGATCTAACTGAAAGGCGATGTGCTGAGGAATACACAGATGTAATGCCCCTGCATCCACCAGCGCCCTGGCGTGGTAAGAAGCAAGGTCGGGCATCAAAAGATTTTTCAGCTCTATTTCTGCAAATACTAATCCCATAAAACAAAGTTACAACGTCTGGGCAATAATTAACACCCCGCCATCACTTCACTAGCTACGAGAGTTTTGGCCCAGGCTTCCAAGGATGGGTATTGCTCGTCCACCAAGTCGTTTGGCATTTCTACGGGGTCGTGTTTGGTGGTGAGGAAAACGGTGTGCATGGATAGGCGCTTGCCAAATTCCATATCGCTGAGGCTATTGCCTACCATAACACTGCGCCTGAAATCTATAAGGGGGAAATCTTCCTGTGCCTGCAGGCCCATACCGGTGTTTGGCTTGCGGTTGCGGTCTTCATCGGTAGTTGATGTACAGGCATATACTTTATCTATGCGTCCGCCGCTCTGCTCTATGGCATCACTCATGTTGCCGTGTATTTCTTTTAGTGCATCTATTGTCATGATGCCACGGCCCACACCACGCTGGTTAGATACTACAATAACATGGCCAAATGCCTGGCTCAGTGTGCGCAATGAATCGAGTACACCGTCATGGAAATTGAATTCGCTCCAGTTGGTAATATAAGATCCAACTGACTCTACATTTATCACGCCATCCCTGTCGAGGAAGAGGGTCCAGCCTCTGTCTATTTCCGATCTTAAATCTAAAGGGCTCATTTTTAATCAATTTTACTTTTTAAACAATTCCTGTTCTACCAACTGGCAGATAATATGTCCGACCATAATGTGCGATTCCTGTATTCTTGGTGTGTCGTTGCTCGGCACATTTACGAGGTGGTCGCACATTGTCTTCATTTTCCCACCAGCTTCTCCTGTAAGTCCTACAGTAATCATACCAACTTTTTTTGCGGCATCCACAGCATTGATAATATTAACAGAATTCCCTGAGGTGCTAAGCGCTACGAGCACATCTCCTGGCTTACCAGTGCCTTTTATTATCCTGCTATATACCACATCATAGCCATAATCATTTGCCACCGCAGTCATATACGAAGAATTGCAGTGAAGGGCTTCCGAAGGCAAAGGATCCCTGTCGGTATAAAAGCGGCCGCTGAACTCTGCTGCCAGGTGCTGTGCATCAGCAGCACTGCCGCCGTTGCCGCAAAAGAGTACTTTGTTGCCGTTTGTAAAAGCCTGAGCGATAAGGGTTGTGACCGTTTCTATTGTTTCGATGAGTGTAGGGTCGGCGAGAAGTTTTTGCTTGGTATCAATGGATGCCTGTACGATGTTCCTGATGTGTTGCTGCATAATAGATATGTCAAAAATACGTTCTTAAATCATAATAATAAACTCGGTTTAACAACTATTAGTATGAAATGGGGTGTACCCCCAAATGTATAGACGTTTATTTTGGGGAAGTCATTAGCAATAAAATGTTAATTTTAAAGTATTACCTTACCTATTATGAGAAAAATATTCCTATCCGCAATATTCCTTTGGCTGTTTTTCCAATATGCATCTGGGCAAGATAAAGGCAAAATTGAAGTTAGCGTTGGTTCAGGAGTGTGGTCGTCGGATGAGCTGTTTGATGGTTATTCGCCGGGGTTTCTTAGCCAAAGTTTCAGAATCTATACAAACGACCGTTTTTCAGGTGCTTTTTGTGCAACGGTTAAATATTTTGTGAAAAAGAGAGTTTCCGTTGGTATCGCATTCGCTTATGAAAATGAAAGCGGTGACTGGAGAAGATACGACGATGTGTATGGAGGTGGTTTTGGTTGGGAGGCGATACAACTTGGAACTTATAAAAGGCAGGCATTTACCGTCGCCCCGGAGGTATGTGCAACTTATTTTGAGAAAGATATTGCACGGCTCTACTTTACAGCTAGTATAGGAATAACTTTCCGGAATGAAGTGGATAAATACAGCGATGCATATTATGCCTCCCAGTACAATAATGGTGTAAATATATTGGGTAAAAACCAGGAGTTAAATAAAAACGGGAACCATTTTAATCTTTACTACTCTCCTTTTGGCATATCAGTGGGTAGGTCGTTTCGCTGGTTTGCGGAAGTTGGCATAGGGTACAAGGGTATTTTAAATACTGGATTTTCCTACAAATTCTAACTATGAAAAAATATGTTGCTGCTGCCTGCCTGCTATTAGCTTATAGCTCTTGTTATAAAGCCAACAATCCTCCGTTGGCCAACGTTACTCCTGTTTTTGAAATGCAGATGCAATCAAATAACAATGTTGATCCCTATAGCGGTGGGGATTTCACACACAGCTTAATCACGCTGGGTGCCAAAGACAGTTCCTCGCTATATTTCCTCGTCAGCTTTCACCTTATTTCGGGGAATCCTGAAAACTATCCAATCACTTGTTTTGTGAGCGGGATGCCAAGCGGTGTGTTAGCCTTGGCTAGCGATACAACAACGTTTCGGCTTAGCTACAACCCCGGTTTTAGCTTTTCAGTTAACAGCGATACAGGCGTTTACACCTTCAATATTAATGTCCTTACACCAGATAGCCTGAAATCTTATCCGGTGCAACTTCATGTATATTAGCAGATTTTGAAAACAAGCAAATAAATTGAACAACCAAAGTTTATCAAGGTCAATATACAAAAAAAACAGCGCACCCGAAAGTGCGCTGCCTGTATCCTGGAATTTGGAATTTCTATTTGGGAATTTTACTAGATAACCAGCATCGCATCACCATAGCTGAAGAAGCGGTATTTTTCCTTGATACCTACTTCGTAAGCGTGCATCATCAGGTCATAACCAGCGAAGGCGCAGGCCATGATCATGAGGCTGGTCTTTGGCAGGTGAAAGTTGGTGATGAGTGAATCTGCGATGGAGAAATTGTAAGGCGGATGGATAAATACATTCGTCCAGCCTTCTTCCGGTTTCAGGAGGCCCTGTGCAGTTACTGAACTTTCCAGCGCGCGCATAGTAGTGGTGCCTATGGAGCAGATGTGGCGCTTGTCCATTTTTGCCTTGTTCACGATACCAGCAGCATATTCATCTACTTTAAAGTATTCTGCGTCCATCTTGTGCTTCGACAGGTCTTCCACTTCTATCGGGCGGAAGGTACCGAGGCCGGTATGCAGGGTAACTTCAGCAAATTTTACACCGATGATCTCCAACCTTTTTATGAGTTCACGGCTGAAGTGCATGCCGGCAGTAGGCGCGGCAACTGCGCCCTCGTACTTGGCATATACTGTCTGGTAACGCTCTTTATCTTCTTCCTCGGGCTTGCGCTTGATGTATTTAGGCAGCGGTGTCTCGCCCAGCAGGTCCAGCATACCGCGGAAAGCCTGGTCATCACCATCAAACAGGAAGCGGATGGTACGGCCCCGCGATGTGGTATTGTCTATTACTTCTGCAACCAGTTCATCATTATCACCAAAGTACAGCTTGTTGCCAACACGTATCTTACGGGCGGGGTCAACGATCACATCCCATAAATGGTTTGGCTTATTCAGTTCACGGAGCAGGAACACTTCGATCTTAGCACCGGTCTTCTCCTTACGGCCATAGAGGCGTGCGGGAAAAACCTTTGTGTTATTTACAATCATTACATCCTTGTCGTGAAAGAAACCAAGAACGTCTTTGAAGGTTTTGTGCTCTATTTTTCCGGTATCGCGATGGATAACCATGAGGCGGCTATCTTCTCTTTTTTTGGCGGGGTGTTGCGCTATTAAATTTAATGGGAGATCAAACTTGAATTGAGATAACTTCATAATTACGGTTATGATTTGAAAAGGGTGCAAAGTTACGGAATAATTAAATAAAATCCGGAAATTCTATTTATTGTAAAGATTGTGTAGCGTTTATGGCGTACAACCACTAATTGTGCAGAACAGGCATCAATTCAAATAACAAAGCCGCTTACACGTTCATTATATAAATAAACTATTACATATATAGTGTCGGACCATTTATTTCTATTTTAGGGAAGGATTGAAGCGATTTCAACGTCTAATCTTATTGATCTTATGACACAATAAATTGAATTTCACAGTATTGAAGAAAAATATTTCTATCAATTTTAGATGTTTGGCATAAATTTGGATGTTAAAATATTATTGACTTGTATTTCTTTACACATTAAAATACTTCTTATGAAAAAAATTAAACTCGCCGTTTTGGCCGCACTGGTACTGCAGGTTATGGCGTTCACAGTTTATAACAGCAATTGCGTTAATCTCCCAGGTACTTCATACGTATATAAGAATATTCCCTTCCCGGTTACGGTTGTAGGTAACCTTCCGGCAATGGACAATATGCCAACAACGGACTCCACTACCGATCCAGGCGCCACGTTAGGACGGGTATTGTTTTACGACGTCAGTTTGTCGGCTAACAAAACAATTTCCTGTGGTTCGTGTCACCAGCAAAAATTTTCCTTTTCAGATACCGCACGGTTCAGCACCGGTTATAATGGCACAAAGGGAACGCGTAACGCCATGGCTTTGATGCATGCACGTTTTTTTAAGGATGCGTCGTTTTTCTGGGATGAAAGAGCCGCAACGCTGGAAGCACAAGTGCTGATGCCGATACAGAACCCGATAGAAATGGGGCTTACGCTGGATACCCTCGTTGCGAGAGTCGCAGCCAAGTCAATTTATCCTCCCTTGTTCAACGCTGCGTTTGGTACTACTACAGTTACTTCCGCCGAAATTTCCAAGGCATTGGCACAGTTTGTAAGGAGTATGAACACATTCGGCTCGAGATGGTGGCAGGGCGTGAATAGCACGCCAGGGCCGGCGGCACATACTAATTTCGCCACCTTTACCGCGCAGGAGAATTTCGGTAAGTCTTTATTTATGGACACCGCCCGCGGTAATTGCCAGTCATGCCATACCAAGAATGTCTTTGTAGCAGGTGCCGCGCGGAGCAACGGACTCGATTCAATCTATACGGACCTTGGTGTAGGCGGCGCAGATGGCCAGAGAAACAAGATAGGAACGTTTAAAGTACCCTCATTGATGAATATCGCCCTGACCGGACCTTACATGCATGACGGCAGATACCAGACATTGGCGCAAGTCGTTAATTTCTACAGTGATTCAATACACAACACAGCGAATCTCAGCCCCTTCCTCAAAACCGCAGCGGGACTGGCGAGAAGGCCCCATTATTCAGATTCTGAAAAGCACGCGTTGCTGGCCTTCCTGAATACCTTGACTGATACTTTGATAACCACTGATCCCAGGTGGAGTAATCCATTTTGTGTAGTATCCAGTGGAAGGGAGGCTGGAACAGCAAATGCTACAAATGAGTTGATCCCGGTATTGTCCTATGCCATATACCCAAATCCGAGCAGGACAAACGATGCTATTAATTTCAGCGTGATAGCCGGGCAAAACTTTGAAGGAAATATCCGGGTTTATTCTGTTAGTGGCAAGCTGGTATATCAAACTCCGCATTCTTTTGAAATCGGAAATAACCTGCTGGGGTTGCCGGTTATTAATCTGGATCCTGGTATCTATATACTTCAACTCGAAAAAGACGGCAGCATTCTCGCTACGGGACGAGTGGTAAAACAATAATTAACTTATATTGAGCGCGCCTCGCACGAGCATTTGCTGGTGCGAGGCGCTCTTATTTTGGAACTAGTTGTACCTTTGAATCTCATGGCACTGGAAAACTGGGAAAAGGAGGCGAAGGAACACCAAAAGGCATATAAGTATATGCTGGAGAAAAGCAATAAAACCAAATCGCTGCAGAATAAGCTGCTGGATGCTTTGCCCGACCTGCATGAAGAAGCCTTTAGCAAAATTAACTGCCTGGACTGCGCCCGCTGCTGCAAAAACCATTCTCCACGTTTCAAGCAGCCGGACATAAAGCGCATAGCCAAAAGCCTGCGGATGAAGGAGGGTGACCTGGTAACCCAATACCTGAAACTGGATGATGAAGGGGACTATGTTACCAAAACAACTCCTTGCCCATTCCTGGCGGAAGATAATACCTGCAATATTTATGAAGACCGGCCCAGCGATTGCGCACGCTACCCTTATACTGATGAAGATGTGCTGCTGAAACGCGTGCAGCTAACACTTAAAAACGCTATGGTGTGCCCCGCTACTCATATGGTGCTGGAAAAATTGCTGGAGATGGGCGGGTGATACCAATTGGGCTTTCCCTTAACGCGTCTGACGGCTATGAGCCGTACTGACGCTAACGCTGATCACAAGACTATTTGTTGGAAATGGTTACATGTTTGTAGCCGAACAGGATACGCAGTGAATCTTTTACATGGGCTGTATCTGCTGCGAAACATTTAATATTGGTAAACACATAATAGCCCGCGCTGTCCTTTGGCATCACTTCGGCACGGTTGCCATTGATCTTCAGGTTGCGCATGCGCTTTTCTGCTTTTTCCAAATCGGGATAATCACCGATTATCATTTTGTAGGTGTGCTTCACCGTGTCCGCAGAAGATGCAGTTACCGTAGCAGGAGCTGCGGGCATGGCAGCAGACGTAGTATCCTTAACAGGCTGCGTGGAATCGGGCGCAGCTACAGGTGTTGCGGCTTGTACTACCGTGTCTTTGGGAACAACGGCTACAGGCGCGGGTGCAGCCTTCATCGACGTCATGTAGTAATATATACCATAACCGCCGCCGCCAAGTATGATCAGTAATACTACTACCAATATCACCATGCTCCAGTTTATGGAATCAGCCTTGTGTGGAGCGGGATAAGATGGTTTTTGCTGCAGGCGGGAGTTTTGTTCGTCCAGTTGCTTGCTGTTGCGGATGGTGGGTATGCCTGCGGGTGTGTAGCGGAAATTAGCATCGGTAACAAATTTCACCCTGCCGCCGCCTTCTATGAAATGGCCTATATGTGGGATGGGCACTTCCTGGCCGTTGGCCATATCCTTCCGTGCTTGTATGCTATATTCACGCAGCGTGTTTGCGGCTTTCGAAATGCTTATTTGTTCGTTTGTTGCAATGAAATTCGCGAGGTTGTCGTCAATGGAGCCGCCGGGGGTTACCTGCACTTCATAGGATGGCGGCTGCAATGCTTTGCCATCGTGAGTTGCAGGGCGCTTTACCAGCTCCATGTTGCCCAACCCATGTATATAACAGTAGTGGTTTTTTAATAAAAACAGGCCTATGTATTTTGCGATATCCATTGCGGTAACTCCCTCGTCAAATTGGACAGGCAAGGTAATTAAATAAATCCTAGATTTTTCGGGGGTTGAGATAAAAATTTTGTGAATTGGCTACTTCCGGGCGCAGACTTATTGCTGTGAGGAAGTGGGATTACGCCCTTGCAGGGCTTGTTTCCCTGGTGTTCCTGATATCAAGGAGCTTCACCCCTTGCTGATATATTTCGCCACTTCGTGGCTTAAACGGCCATTTTTTCTATATTGTTCAATTTGAGATCGTCTCTCTTAAATTAAAATTTCAATCGCAGCCCGCCGTAAACATTCAGCCCATAGGCCTGGTAGCCATACCAGCGCTGGTATTTGTCGTTTAGCAGGTTATCAAGTTCGGCGAACGCGGACAGGCGGGGAATGATGGTGTATTCAGCGTTAACGCCAAGGTCTGCTATTGGCTTCAGGGTTCCTATACGTGCGGGAGGGCCTACGGTATCGCGGGCGTGAATGCCGCTAAGCAATGCAAAATAGGTGTGGGCTACAAACTTCTTAGATACATTGATGGCCAGGTCGCCCTTCATACTCACATTCGGCTCCTGCCATACATATTTCTGGGTGCCGCCATAGTAGGCATAGTAGTCGGCAGTGGCGCCTACCGACCATGTGTTGGCCTGCGTATAGCGCACCGCTACGTGTATTGAGAAGGCTTTTACATTATCATAAGCTACGTAAAATTGCTTCTTGTCGCCGGTATCATTGAGGAAGGTGGGCAAACTCTCGAAATTCCACCAACTACCGCGCGCCGAAAACAGAAAATGATTGCCCACAGGCCCTTCCAGGCCCAGGAACACTTCGTCTTTTTTAGTTTGCTGCAGATCGTAAAAGCTGCGCATGTATGGGTTCTCGGTAGTGAGCTGCTCATAAGTGTTTTGCCTCAACGATGACTGCCAGCCGGCAGTAACCACATAGCGGGTATCGGGCAGGCGGAATGCGGCTAATATATCCGGTAATACATAACCTGTACCATCGCCGCCCACAGCCAGGCCCAGTAAAGCATGGCCACTCAAAGGGCCGTGATGCAGCACTACGCCAGGCAGAAACTCGGCCACGTTGTTGTAATTATTCCAGTTGCCTGTTTTGTATTCCGTAACATTTCCGCTTAGCGCAGCCACGAGGTCTAAGCTGGTATCCAGCTTGTAGCTTATGGGTAGATTGATACCGGCACTGATCTCTGACGTGTTCATTTTAGCGCCATAATACGAGGCCGTAACAGCAGGGTGATAGAAAAACCTGTCGGTACTGTCCGTTTTGTTCTTCATATCCACGGTGGCTCTTACCGTGGTATAGACCTGTTTCACGGAATCGAAAGGATAATCGTGCAGGTTGTGATTATAGCCATAGTCGGCATACTGGTTCCGCTCACCAGCGATACCGGCATGCCACTCACTGTTGTCTGCATGATACATGCCTTCGGCCTCTATACCGCTAAGGGCAGTATGCTCATTGAGTATATCCCCGCTTTGCGAAAGGTGATGCGCATGTATATCCGTTTCAAAGTTCTTGCCCCAAAAAGCATTGGTACCCGCATCCAGATAAATAGTTGATAAATTCCCGCCTCCTGCCGCTATATAGCTTTCGTAGGGCGGCTTTGGCACATCTTTTCCCAAGGCAAGCGGGCGGAGCGGTTGTGAGCTGTAGGTGTAGTACAAAGTTTGCTGCGGCACCTCCAGGTTTAGCTGCGGGTGCGTGGTATCGGCTGGCGGAAGCTGTGGCACCCATTCCGGTTTTGGCGCACGTTTCACTTCCGGCTTGTAAGATTGTATCACTTCTATCGTTGACCCTTTCAGCACGGTATCCGAAGGGGCAGTATGCTGCGCCCTTACCCCAATAGCGGCAGTAAGCAATATCAATATGAAGAAATGTTTTACGCTCATGCGTTCTATTTTATCCCGATCCCTTTGTGTTTCGCGGAGACGCAAAATCTTGCGTCCCTACTGGTTGTGTTCCTTATCCTTATTGTGTGGAGACGCAATGCATTGCGTCTCTACCGGTTGTGTTCCTTACCCTTATTGTGTGGAGACGCAATGCATTGCGGCTCTGCTATCGTATTCGTTATTTATTTTCGTCTTCCTGTAATTTGCTGTGATTCTTTTCGAGTGTCTTTACCTCATCCAGTTTCTTAGCGGCTTCTTGCTTAAACTCTGCTATTTTAGTATTCTTCACAATGCTCTGCAAGAGCGCTTTGGCATTGAAGTAATCGGCTTCCGTTACTAAAATGTCTGCCAGGAGCAGATAAGACTTTCCTATCCAGTAATCATAGCCAGCCGATAAGTGTATAGCTTCATTTGCGGCAGCTTCCGCTTCTTTGGCATCTTTCTTCGCAAAAAGCAACTCTGCAATATGATACCTTGACTCGGCTGCTACATCACCGTTCTTATTACCGCTCAACTGCCGGTATATGGCTATTGCCGCGTCAGCGCTATCAAAATGCTGCAGCGACCTGGCTTTGTAAAACAAGGCGTCATTCATCAGGTCTGCAGATATGCCAGGGAGTGCCATTAACGAGTCGGAGTAAAGTACAGTTTCATTGAATTTTTCCGAGCTAAATCCGCTCCGCATCAGGCCGTTAAATATAACCTCTTTAGAAGTGTTTCCCGAAATGTTTGTGCGCAAGCGCAGGTAGTAGCCGAAAGCTGCATTATTATCTTTTTGCTCCAACGCAATTGCGGCGGCGCGGCGGGCGCTGTTCTCCGAGAACTCATTCCATTGGCCTTTCAGCACTTCATCATAATCTTCGCGGGCTTCCTTGAATTTCCTGAGCTGGAAGTTGCTTTCTGCGCGGTAATAGTGGGCTTTCACCGCAAATATCCCGTTAGGGTATGCCAGGAGGTAATTGGTAAATGCACGCTGCGCTTCATCCCACTGGGCATTAGAGAATTGAGCCTCCGCCGCAGAATAATACGTGGAATCCATTGAGCTGCTGTCGGCAGATGGCAGGTTGTTATCCACCAGCAGGCGGGTATAAGCTCCGGGCTGGTTGCTTTGTATATACAGGCTTTTGAGCGCATCGAGCGCTGCCATGCGGTCTTCGGCGGCCGGGTAATCGCGCACTACATGAGTATAGGCTTCAATGGCTTTATTGTTCTCATTAAGCTGCTGGTATATAAAGCCTGATTTCATCCACGAGCGGGGAGCAAAACTCTTGTCGGAAATGGAATCAGTAAGTTGCCTCAAGCAGCCAAGGGCGTCATTATACTTCTCTGCTTCAATATAACTTACGGCCGCTTCATAGCGGGCGAAGTTGGCGTAGGCGGAAGGGGGCTTGCTGTTGATCAATGAAAGCAGGACAGAAATTTTTTCGTTGGTCTTACCCTGCAGTCCAAGCAATATACTTTTCTGATAGCGGGCATAGTCTGCATCAGCAGTGTCGCTATAAATGATATGGTCGTAGAGCGCTATTGCTTTCTTGTAGTCTTTCTGCATGAACACCGCATCGGCTTCGCGGACTGCGGCTACATTTTCGGAGAAGTTATCGTTTCCGCGCTCCTGCTGCGCATGATTAAAGTAGCCCTGGGCTGCGCTATAGCTCTCTGTTTCCATAGAGGCAAAGCCCATGTTAAGGTAGGCATGCTGCCTGGTGGCAAGCGGGCTGATGCGCTGCACAGCAGCGGTATTAGCTTTTTTATCCAGGAAAAACTGTGCATAGGTTATTACATCGCTGTAATTGTGCAGGCGGTATGCCAATTCGCTCTTCCAGAAATAGGTGGCGCTTTCATAATCCGCACTCACGGGGTGGAGCAGCGATAGTGTAAAATACCTGTATGCAACATTCAGCGAGCCATTCCTGAATTGCTGTATTGCATAACCAAACGCGGCCTTCTGGTATATAGTCCAGTAATCATTGTCTTTCACGCCTACTACGTCCAGGCGTCTCAGCGCCTCCTCATAACGGTTGGTTTTTATCAGCAAGCCCGAGATCAGGGTATTCGCTTCGTCCCTGAACTGGCTTGTAGGAAAAGTACGGAGCAGGCTTTCGAGTGCCCTCAGGGCTTCATCATTGAAACCGGTTTCGTAGCTCAGCCGCCCATAGAGGATCATGGAGGCTTCCTGCTGGCCGGGGTTATAAGCCATATCTGCGCAGATGCCAAAGGCGTTTCGCGCGCTTACTTTGTCGTCCGTTTTCAGGTAGCAGTCACCCAACAGGTACATAGCGGTTTGCCCCAGTGAATCACGCGTATTGCTAAGCAGTTTGAATTTTTCTATTGCACCGCCCCATTGATTCAGCCGGTAGTAGCAATAGGCTATTTTGTAGAGGTCTTCCTTCCTTATCTTATCGGTATGCTCGTAGTAATATTCAAAATAAGGGAGGGCATCTTTATAGCGCTGGTCTTCAAAAAGGCACTGGCCCGCAAGCAGGTGGAGCTCTTTGTCGTAATAGAGCTTTTCGCTTCTTCTCAGGAAAGTGTCGGCTATTTCATACGCCTTCGCCCGGTTGCCCATAAAGTAGTAGATCTCTGCAATATAGTATGGCACTATAGCGCGGTAATCGCGGGCATTCTTCACCAGCTCAAAGCTCTTCAGCGCCTCGGCATACTTATTGTTATTGTAGGCCAGCAAGCCGTAATAATAGTTGCCTGCAAGGTAGTATTTGCCGTCTTTGAGTTCCTTTATTGCCAGGAAAAGCGGAGTGGCCTTATCAAACTCACGGTTATTAAAATAGCAATAAGCGAGCTCAAATTTGGCATCGGCTATTTCTTTATTGTTCAGGTTATTGATATCGGCGGCCTCATACAAGGGGATTGCTTTTTTCAGGGCATCCTGCTGAAAATAATACTGCGCCAATGCAAAAGCCATGCGCTGGTAATAAGCAGGCTCCCTGGTAGCGGCCATGAGTTTTTTTGCCGAGTCAACGCAGCCTTTTATATCTCCTTTCAGGCAGGATAGTGCAAGCAGGTATCTTGCTTTGTCTTTGCTGATCTGCGGCTCGTCCAGCATTTTGCCTGCGGGGAGATCGAGATATTGCCTCGCCGATTGCGCGGCGAGCGAGTAAAGCCCTTGCTGGTACTGCTCTTCTGCAAGTATCAGCGGCCTGTTTGCAGGAATATCATGTGTGAGTATCTGTGCACTTGACGCTATACCCGAAAGCAATATGATTGCCAGTATAGCAACCTGCAGGGCGGAGCGTCTGTGTTTTTGCAATATCATTCAGTGCGATAATATTAAAAGGCCCATGTAAGGTTAATACTTGGGAAAAACGGCAACTGGTAAACTTTTACATTGGTGATACGGTCCACAAAGAAAATGTTCTGGCGGTCATAGACATTCGTTATAGCAAAGGTAGCGTCTAAGGTTGATTTTTTAGTTAGTTTAAAATGCCTTTTAACAGACACATCAAGACGGTGGTACCAGGAGAGGCGGCCGCCATTTATCTGGTTAGCGTAAATTACACCCAGGTTGCCGTTTTGTGTCATCGGGTTTCCTGAAAGGCTGGTCATGCCTATGTTTTCATAGAAGCCCTGGGTTTGTGTGAATGGGAAAGGTGCATGTATATTGAACCTGCCAGACAGGTCCCAGTTTTTCTTTTCACCCAAAGTATAGGCAGCTACGAGATTAGCATTAAAACGGGTATCAAACGGCGTAGGATAGGTTTGTATATTCCCTTTTGAATCAATGCTGGTATAGGTTACATCCTGGTAGCCAACAGCTCCCCAAAGATATACTCTCTGGTGGCTGTATTTAGCGGAAAGGTCAACACCGTCCGCAAGCCCGGTAGCGGCAACAAAGTCAGGGTCGGTGGAAACCAGCTTGTTCCTGTTCAGCTCATCCACCTGGCCAAAGTATTTTAACCAAGGCTCCAGGTTAAGCTCCACTTTGTTATTCACATCTACTTCAATTCCACCCACGGCGTGATAAGCTGTTTGCAGGTTTGATTTTACCGTATTGCCGTGTGGGTCTGTGATGGACTGGTCGGGACTGAGGAGGAATCCGGTAAACAGGTTCACGATATCCTGGTCTGATTTGGTGCTAATGATATTTTGTGAATAAACTCCGGTCGCAAACTTCAAGCGAACATTGTCCGAGAGGTTGAGCTTCATGCCCAGCCTGGGCTCGGGAGATAATTTGTTCAGTTCGGAATAATACTGGAAACGCACACTAGGCTCCAGGATAAACTTGCTGCCGAAATTGTAGCGGTACAAAAAGTAAAGCGCTGCGAGTGTGCTCTGGCGGTCCTCAGTTGTAGCGACTCCTTCGCTGCTGTAGTAGTTAAGGGAAGTATGTGTGCCGCTTACTTCCACTCCATACTTTAGCTGGCTGTAATCGTGCAGGAAGTAAGTGAAGTTAATAGCAGCTTCAAAGCCATTGATCTGGCTGGTTTTTGGAATGGTATCAGAAGGCACACCCACCTGGTCAAGGCTGATATTATAATTTGAATAGGCGAACTTGCCATCTATCAGCGCCGCGCTGTTACCGGGAGAAACTACAAATGTTGCTCCTGCACCTGTGGCTTTCCAATGATAATCTGCAATATTTTCGTGAGTGGAATCATTCAGCAAGTTGGCATGATCATCGAAATTGAACCCAAAAAGGTTCAGCTTGCTGCCATTATCGCCGCTGAGGGTAACCTTGCCGTAGAGGTCGGTGAACTTATAAGGGAGCCCGCTACTGAATGGCTCACCAAGGCCACTATACAATGTTTTAGAGGTCTGGTCCAGGTAACTGGTTTTTGCCGTAACCAGGAAAGTTACTCCACCACCGCTGTTTTTCTTTGATTTCACCAAAGGCCCTTCCAGCAGCGCCCGCGACATGATAGGAGATACCGATACCAGGCCGCCGATCTCATTCTTGCTGCCGTCTTTGGTGTGTACATCCACAATAGCCGATGTGCGGTTGCCATACTGGGCACCAAAGCCTGCTGTATAGACATCCACGTTGCGGATAGCTTCCGTCTCAAAAACGGAGAACAGGCCAATGGAATGAAACGGGCTGTAAATGGTAATGCCATCGAGATAAATACCTGTTTGTGAAGGGGAACCACCGCGAATATATAATTGGCCACCCTGGTCGCCGGTGAATACCACGCCGGGTATTACCTGCAGGTACTGGGCGAGGTCGGGCTCACCGCCGGAGCTGGGCAGCAGCTTCAGCTCGCGCGGAGTAACTGTGGTAACGCCAGTATTGATGTGGGTCATCTTCTCCGTCTTTCTGCCGGAGACCTCGACACCTTTCAGCTCCTTTTCACTTGACGACAAAAGTATTTTTTTGGTCATCATTGCATCGGGGAGCAAGTTGATGGTAGTAATGCTGGAGTCATAGCCAACCGCCGTTACGATCAGAGAGTAAGTGCCTGAAGGCAGTGATACGGAAAAGTAGCCATTCACATCGGTCTGAGCCCCCGTTTTGCTGCCCGCAACAATAACGTTGGTATAGATCATCGGCTCGGTAGTTTTCTTATCGTACACAAACCCCTTTATAGTTCCGTAATGATTTTGCGCTACAGCAGCGCATGAAAACAGCAGCAGGCAAGCGGCCACCAGGCCAATGCTTTTAAGCATACAAAAAAATATTTTTTACAAATAAAAAACGCCCGTAAAACGGGTTTTGATAAATCCGGGCAAAGATAGGGATAACGGTATTGCATAAACGCAATAATCGATGGAATATTATTTATTTAAACCGAATATTTCAAATACGGATATTTCAGATTATTTTGCAGCGTATTTTATGAAGCAGATCTTCTTCCTGGCCTTTTTCCTTTTTTCCTTCCATTTTTCGTTTGCGCAGAAGGAACTGAACGTTTTATTTTTGGGCAATAGCCTTACCTATTGCGACAGCCGCGACAATGCTGAATTTCCCTATTATAACAATATGACGGAGATGCTGCAGCACATAGCAGAAGAAAAAAAATTAAAGCTCCATATTGCAAAGGCCGTGCATGGCCGCGCCGGCCTTGCCAACCATGCCACCTTTACCGGCACAGATGCGGAGACAACAGATGAGCCGTTCAAAAGGGCAGATGCCGGTACGGTGCCATCGAGTGTAAAAAAGATACTGGGCAAGCAGTGGGATGTGGTTGCATTGCAGGAGCGCTGTGACGTAAGCATACTGAATCCCGCCCAGCGGTATTTTTCCACGGACCCGGCGCTGAGATACCTGGACAGCCTGGTAAAACAGATACACGGCAAGGCGGTCCTGTACCAGGGGTACGCAGCCCCCCGCCCGGAGGACACGGACGTTGTTGCTGCAGGGCCAAAATCAGACAACAATTGCGTGGTGCTGGATGCATTTAACTTCGGGTTCAGGGCAATCGATTTTTTTGATCCGGCGGATGAGGCCAGCATGACGGGTAAGGACACGACCATATGCGCCCCCCCACTCCCGGCCGGTGTAACGGATGTACAGGCCGTGAACCAGGAGCTCAGTAAGATATCTGCAAAAACAGGGGATGATGTAGTGGAAATAGGAACAGCATTTGAAAAGTGCAGGAAAGACTACCCAGCTATAAAACTATATTTCGATGAAAGCGCCGACCACCCTTCCAAGCAAGGCGCTTATCTCATTGCCTGCTTATTCTTCCGGTACTTTAGCGGGCAAACTGTCGGCGCCATAAAGTACCATGCCGACATCCCCGAAGGGGAGGCGGCCAACCTGCGCAAGGTTGCGGATGCGATGCATGTTACCGCATATTCAAAGACGCTCAAAACGGCGAATAGTAAGTAATCCCAATGGGACTTAATAAGAATGCGGCACGAAAAGTATTTCGCAGAAGTGTTTCTCATAGGAGGCGCAAAGATCGCAGTTTCCTTCATTTTGTTTTTAAGATCGCCAAGCGCGAGTACATTTGTTTTTATCGATTTTCGTGCTCAAACAGTATAAAAGCGCAGGTAATTAACTGTATCTCTAAATTCCCGGCATTTTTGTAATTTGGATGCTATGAGATTTATTGTTTGTCTTTTATGCTCCACGATTTATTCTCAGTTTTCTTTAGCGCAGAAAAACCTGAATGTATTGTTTGTAGGCAACAGCCTCACTTATTGGTATTACGCGCCTGATTCGAGTTTTAAGTACTATAACTTTATGTTGCCCGAGCTTCAGAAAATGATTGCTGAAGCAAAGAAGAATATAAGCATTGATAAGATAACACACGGAGGTGCGAGCCTGGTGTGGCATGCTGCATTTTTTGTCCCTGATGATGAAAATGAGCGTTTGAGACGAATCGTGCCGGGTGAAACAACGGCTACTGTAAGAAAGATACTTGATGGTCAATGGGACATTGTTATACTGCAGGAAAGGCCGGATCTAAACCCCGGAGTGATTAGTTACGGAACGCGACCTGCGCTTAAATTCTTAGACAGTGTAATAAAGCAGGTCCACGCGAAAACAGTGCTTTACCAGGCATACGCGCAGTCAAATCCGGAGGATACTGTGGTCATGACGAATGAACAAATGTTTCCTAAAAGATATTGCATACATGCTGACACCATGGGGTCTTTTTTAAATTTAAAGGTATTTGATCCCAGTGTAAGAACTAATCTTGCCAGTAAGGACACCAGTTTCCGTGAACCGCATTATAAGAATGCTGAAGAACAATTTCACGCAATAGAAAAGGAATACAGGGAACTTGGGGCTATGGTTAATGCGGATGTAGTAGAAATTGGCGCCGCGTTTGAAAAATGCAAAAAAATGTACCCTGCAATACCATTATACCTAGGCAGGTATAATGGTCACCCGTCTCGGCAGGGCGCTTACCTTATTGCGTGTATGTTCTTCCGGTACCTTAGCGGGCAACGAGCAGGCACCCTACAATATCATGCAGACATCAGCGAAGGAGAAGCCGCCAATCTGCGCAAAGTGGCGGATGCGGTGCATGTAACTACTTGTTCAAAGACGCTGAAAACGGCGAATAGTAAGTAAGATGGGAGTTCTGTTTGCAACACTCTAAGGGAAATTTTTATAAATATCTTTCCTGTTAGCAATCGTTATGAAGAATAGCGTGTCCTTTTTTAATTCAATCCCAATGCGATAATCACCAATCCGTATTCGATAAAATGTCTTAAAGCCTTCCAGTTTGGAAATATTTGGTATTTGCCAAATGTCAGGAGCACTCTCGGCATGTATAATAACATCCTTTACTTTTCCGAGTAATGCCTTATCCTTAATTTTGATAAGCCTTTTTTGAAAACTTTTATCAAAGGCTATTTTCATCAGGAATCAAGATGTTTGAATATAGCCCGGCGACTAACAGTCTTTCCGGTTTTTTCTTTTTTCATCATTAGCCCAAGCTGTAGGTCTTCGGCTTGTGCAGCGGATAGCTTATCAACCCGCTCGCCGAGTTGTTTAGCAAGTTCAGTAAGCAACCTGAGATTTTTGCTGTTGCTGCTTTTTATTACAATAGCGCTCATAAAAGCCTTTCTCCAAAGATAAAAACAAAAGGGTACATTTCAAGCCTTCACAATTCAATCCATGCTCAACCCCCTTGGGGTTGGTGTATCTTATTATTATTTCCCCCGGCTTTGCCGGGGGCTATTCGTATTTAAGCCCATTCGGGCTTATAGTTACTTATCTATATGCGAAGATTTGAATCATACCGACTGTTATCTCGGTTAGACATCCTAATCTGTTTTTCTGTACTTTTAAATTCCTTTTTACTCGAGAGGCAGAAATATACGAGCATGAAAATATTTACCGCCGCACAAATAAAGGCCTGCGATGCCTACACTATACAGGCATCGGGCATCCGCTCATCCGAGCTGATGGAGCGGGCCGCTGTAAAGTGCGTAAACTGGATAAAAGACCATTTTCCAAAAGATACTTTGTTTGTAGCGCTGTGCGGTGCCGGCAACAATGGCGGTGATGGCCTCGCTATAGCCCGGCTGCTGCACCAGCGCGGGTATGGGGTAAAAGCGTTCCTGCTACGTATCAGCAAAGACATTTCCCCCGACTGTAAGGAAAACCTGCAACGGCTGCAGGCCATAGACAAGGACCTTGCAGGAATAGTGGAGCCGGATACCTTCATTACCGATATTCCTGCCCACATTGTGATCATTGATGCCATACTGGGCACAGGCCTCAGCCGCCCGGTGCAGGGATGGGTGGCGGCCTTCATAAACCAGGTGAACCAGCTTCCAAACCGGAAGATAGCCATAGACATACCCAGCGGCCTACCCGCTGATGTGGTGCCGGACAAGGAGGCAGTGATGCTAAAGGCCCAGGATACCCTGAGCTTCCAGTTTTACAAACGAACTTTTCTGCACCCGGAATCAGGGGTGTATGCCGGCAACATCCATATACTGGATATTGGCCTCGATAAAACCTTTATCAATGCCACACATACCCAATTTAAGACGATTGATGCGGAAGATGCAGCAGCGATATACAAACCACGCAGCCCCTTTTCGCACAAAGGTACGTATGGCAGCGCACTGGTGGCAGGCGGCAGCTACGGCAAGATAGGCGCTATAACGCTGAGCGCAAAGGCTGCGCTACGGGCAGGCGCAGGGCTCGTAACTGCCCTTATTCCCGCATATGGCTACCATAGCCTGCAGGCTGCTGTGCCGGAAGTAATGTGCAGGGTGAACGGCGAGCGGGTGATAGAAAAGATAGAAGGATGGGAGCACATGAGCGCCATAGGGATAGGCCCGGGCATGGGCACTGACCCAAAAAGCGCACAGGCGCTAGCAGGGTTCATAGATACCTGTAAAAGCCCGGTAGTGGTGGATGCGGATGCGCTGAACCTCATGGCACGGCAGCCGGAACTGCTGGGTAAACTGCCCAAGGGCTCTGTGCTGACGCCACATCCAAAAGAGTTTGCGCGGCTGTTTGGTGAGAACACCAACAGTATGATACAGGTGGACCATGCACGCATACAGGCCATGCGCTACAATATAAATATCGTGTTAAAGGGCCACCATACCGCCATCATCACCACCGAAGGGGAATGCTGGTATAATATGACCGGAAATGCAGGCATGGCTACCGGCGGCGCAGGCGATGTGCTTACCGGCATTATCGCCGGCCTGATGGCGCAAGGGTATGAGCCCCATAATGCTGCTTTGCTGGGTGTTTACCTGCACGGACTTGCGGGAGACCTGGCAGTAAAAGAGCTTTCGCAGGAGGCACTTATAGCGGGTGATATAATTGATTATCTCGGGAAGGCATTCCTGGCTATCGGAAGCAGGTAACGCCATCTTTCAGATGTAAAACACGAATGAGTTCTTTCTGCCGCGAACCAACCACTCCAGCCAGAAAACACCGCTTAGCTATGTTTTCCGGCGTCCCCTAATAAAAACAGGAGGAGAGGTATAACGCACCCACATTTACAATAAATAGCAAGCCGTTTCAAATGGTATTATAAACGTAAAGGCCAACTATTTACTTGCCGCCTCAATGTTGTTCATCCACATTTTCAGCGCTGGGCAGGTCTGGTATTCGGGGGCTATCTTCAGGTAGAAGGTAGGCAGTTTGGTGAGCACCCAATTCTGCATTTTCAGGTTTTTCTTCTGTGCAAGGGCTACTTCCTGTATCTTGCTGTAATCATCCCTCAGGTTTGCTTTGTGCGGCGAAGTGCGGCTTTTGAGATACACAATGCGGCAAGATTTTTCGTGCTGGTCGGTGAGGAACACATGCGGCGCAGAGTAGTCGCCCTGCTTCATGCTGTCCAGCATCAGTACCATGCCGGGGTCCAGCTTGGTCATGTCCAGCTCACTATTTCCGGTATTGGGGTCGGCTATCATGCCGCCGGTGCGCTTTGCAGCTTCATCTGTTGAGAATACGCCTACTGCCTGCGGGAAAGGCATTTTACCGCTTACAAGCAGCGTACGTATGCTGTCCAGCTTTTGAAGCGCGGCCTTAAAGTCAGCAGAAAGCACCTCGGGTTTTATAAGTATGTGCCTTATGTCCGCCTCGTCGCCCTTGCGGTTGATCATCTGTATAATGTGGTAGCCAAACTTTGTTTTGACGATGGGTGATATCTCGCCATTCTGGAGCTTGAATGCAGCAGATACAAACTCGGCAGCCCACGGGCCGGTGCGGGTAACGCCATCATACCTGCCGCCATTGTCGCGGCTCCCGGGGTCCTCGCTGTAAAAGCCTGCTGCTATCTCAAAGGTTTTTTTGCCATCAATGATCTCCTGGCGTATGCCTTCCAGTTTTTGTTTGGCATAGTCATTCATTTCCTGGCTCACGGGCGGATCGACAACTATCTGCCCCACCTCTACTGTTGCAGGGAAAAACGGAAGGCTGTCAACAGGTATTTTCTTAAAGAATGCTTCTACTTCTGCCGGGGTGATCTTCACCGGTTCCAGTATCGTCTGCTGCACTTTTTCTGCAAGCATCTGCTCCCTGATGACATCGCGGTATTCTTCTTTTAGCTGGTAGATGGTTTTACCGGATACTTCTTCCAGTTTTTCCTTGGAGCCATATAGCTGTATAAAGTAGCGCAGGCGGTTATCGAGCTGGCCCTCTACATCTTCATCCGTGATCTTAACACTGTCCCGCTCCGATTGTTCCATCAGTATCTTTTGCATGATCATCTGCTGGAGGATCATGCATTTCATAGAATCGTTGAATTTCGGGTCTTGCTGACGGGCCTGTGCTGCCTGCACCTCAAGGTCAGATTGCAGGATGATGCGGTTGCGCCCTACGACAGCGATGATCTTATCAGCGCTTTCCTGTGCGAAAGCAGACGCTCCGCCAAACAGGCACAACACTAACAGGCAGGCCTTACCCACACGCGACATTATATTAGTACAACCAAAACCCATGAGATATAGAAAATATGCAAAAATGTGAAGCGACAAAAATAGTTTATTTAGCCTCTTTATTTGAATACGGGGGAGATTTTAACGTTTTAGTTTTCAATGCCTAATATTTAAAATAAAAAACAGCCTCACCCCCCGGTTGGCCCGGTACTGTTGCCACCACCAGGCATCTGGCATAAAGAGTCATTCGCCATATAAGTTATATCATTTATGCACGCCAGGTTATTTTCATTACTTTGCCGGATAGTCCTGTTATCGTGACTTACTTTTGTTAACGTATAGGTCCTGCCGGAAGGGAGCAATATTATTTTCCAATCGTAGTTGTAAATATCGGCGCTGTGATCTGAAAATGAGATGTACAGTTGCGAAAAACTGTTTTGACCAACAACGTTAAGACTTACCAGTGAATCAAAAACGAATGAGTCAACAACTGTAGCTAAATTATTGCCTTTGATGTATTCCATGATCTTGCCACTAATATCTTTTATAGTGTCTGTTTGTGAGGTTGTGTAAAATTGCAATTCGCAATATTTGGGATCAGAGCATGAGGTCGTTTTATTGCATGAAGTAATGCCGCAAGAGAAAACAATAATGATAAATACGATAATGAGCAGACGTATATGGCGCATTTAGTTACAAGTTAGCGAACATTCTTTTGATTGTAAAAATCTGTGGTTTCCGGCACCAGCGGATGTTCCTTTTTCTTTTGCAAGAAAATATACATTTCCAGAGGATGGAAATCAGTCCATGCTTTGTACTCAGCGGGGCTTTCTGCGTTGCCAAAGAGCCATTCATTATATATCTCGAAGAGGCCATTTCTTATCAGGTAGTCCTGGTAGGTGAATAGGGAGAAAGGAGGATATTTTTTTTCGGATTTGTCCATCCAATCCATAATGAAACGGGTACGTACCATGGTGAGGCTTTCGGTGGTAATGCCATCGCTGACAACGGGAGTGAGGGTGAGATATGTTTCTTTGACGGCGTCTTCAAAAACCTTCGCATTTTCCCCGGCCAACTTGCTGCTTTCATTTGCTAAGTTGTCAAACATAGTCTTGTAGCCCGAGAACAGCATTTTCCTGACCGCACTGTCATTTGTGGTGTCTGTTGATAGATTGAGGTATATTTCCCCATAAAGCAAGCCCCATACTGCATCACCTGATGCAAAGCATGCTTTTGCCGCTGCTGCATAGTTAGCTGCAAATGCCGGCTCTTTACGAATCCCTTCCCGCCAGGAATCAAGTGCCTGCTCACGATGATCTTTCAGATCAAATAATCTGCCTTGCTCATTATAAAGCAAGCCTGATGAAGGGAAACGTTCTAACCCTCTATTTATAACAGAGCGGGCATTTTTGCTATCCTTTTGCATGAGGTGGCTTTGTGCTAGCAATAGAAAACATTCCGCATCAGCTCCTGTTTTTTTTATTAATGGTTGCAATGTTTGCACTGCTTCTTTGTAATTGCCGGATAAGTATAGTGCTCTTCCCAATTCCTTATACAGCACAAACATAGCAGGCGCGAGAACAATGGCCTGCCGGTAAGTAGTAACCGCATCTCTATAATTCCCCATTGCCGCATAGTCCTGTGCATGATGGTACATCTGCTCTACTTCCGGTGATGGCCATGCGTCCTGTGCAAATGCACGGAAGGGCAATAGGAAATATAAAAAGAGTATCTTCAGGAACCGGGGCATACAAGCAGTAAAACTACAAAACATTAAAGCTGTTTCCGTAACTTAGATTCAAACTTTTGGGGCACTATGAAAAATATAGGCATACTGACATCAGGCGGCGACAGCCCCGGCATGAATGCCGCGATACGTGCGGTGGTACGCACCAGTGTGTATCACGGGCTGCATATACATGGCATACGCCGCGGTTACCAGGGTATGATAGAAGGGGATATTTTTAAAATGAAAACCACAGACGTTTCCAACATCATACAGCGCGGGGGTACCATACTGAAAACGGCCCGCAGCAAGGAATTTATGACCGATGCCGGGATGAAGAAAGCCTATGAGCAGCTACAGAGGCATAATATAGAAGGGCTGGTGCTGATAGGCGGTGATGGCACGTTCAGGGGAGCTGCACATTTTTTTGAACAATACACCATACCTGCAGTGGGCATACCCGGCACTATCGACAAGGACCTTGTGGGCACTGATTTTACCATAGGTTTTGATACTGCAGTGAATACTGCAGTGGAGGCTATAGACAAAATACGTGACACCGCAGAGGCACACGACCGCCTGTTTGTAGTAGAAGTAATGGGGCGGGATGCAGGCTATATAGCTTTATACAGCGGCATTGCCTGCGGTGCGGAAGATATACTTATACCGGAGCAGCATAACAATATCACCGATGTGCTGGACCGGATAGACTTTGATGAGCGCCGGAAGAAGACGGTACATATACTCGTGGTTTCGGAACACGATGACCTGGGCGGAGCAAAAGAAGTAACAGACAGCATTACTGCGCGTTTCCCACACCTGGATGTGCGTGCATGCATATTAGGGCACATACAGCGTGGAGGCTCGCCCAGCCAGGCAGACCGTGTGCTGGCAAGCAGGCTGGGCTTTGCCGCTGTAAACGCACTGGTGGCAGGCACTACTCAGGTAATGGCTGGAGTGATAAATGATAAAGTAGTATTCACGCCATTCACCGAGATCGTAAAAGACGGCAGCTACATAAACCCAGATATGCTGGAGATGATAAGGGTGCTTTCCAGCTAGTCATGAGTCGTAAGCCTGCCAGTGGCCCACAAGGGCATTACGTTACTATTTGATTGTGAGTCATTAGTGTAACAGGCGTAAAGGAACTTTTTTTGTATAACAATATTTTAGCAGTTAATAATAGCGAAAACCTTTGCTAATGCAGAATTTCATATTACTTTGCCGAAAATCTCACAAAATGAAATTATTTAATCATTCGATGCGCAGCCTGCTGGTATGCATATTGCTTGTTGCAGCCGCAACTGGCGCGTCCGTAGCCCAGGACATGAAGGCAAAATTGCCCAATGACCCGGATGTTGTTACCGGCAAATTAAGCAATGGGCTGACCTATTATATACGGACAAACCATAAGCCGGAAAAAAAGGTAGAACTGCGCCTTGCGGTAAAAGCAGGCTCTATACTGGAGAATGAGAACCAGCGCGGGCTGGCACATTTCATGGAGCATATGAACTTTAATGGCACCAAAAATTTCCAGAAAAACGACCTGGTAAGCTATCTCCAGTCCATAGGCGTACAGTTTGGCGCCGACCTGAATGCTTATACCGCCTTCGACCAAACCGTATATATATTGCCTATACCGCTTGATAAGCCCGATAATCTGGAAAAAGGCTTCCAGATAATCGAGGACTGGGCGCACAATGCGTTGCTTACTGACAAGGACATTGACGAAGAACGCGGCGTAGTGCTGGAAGAGAGCCGCCTGGGCAAGGGAGCCGATGACCGCATGATGAAAAAATATTTCCCTAAGCTGGCTGAAGGATCGCTGTATGCAGAGCGCCTGCCCATAGGTAAGGATGAAATTATTAAAAATTCCACTTATGATAAGGTGCGCAGTTTTTACCACGACTGGTACCGGCCCGACCTGCAGGCGGTGATCGTGGTAGGAGACATAGATGCAAAAACGGCAAAACAAATGCTGGAAAAACATTTTGGCGGCCTGAAGAACCCTGCCGGTGAGCGGGAGCGTAAATATGTGGATGTAACGCCGCGCAAAGCGCCGGAAGCAATGGTAGTGACCGACAAGGAAGCGACTAACTCTGTAATGATATTGACGTTCCCATATGAGAAGAAACATGATGAAGTGACCCTGGGCGACTATAGAAACGACCTTGTGAAAAACCTGGCCCAGGCAATTATCAACCGCCGACTGAACGATCTGGCGCAAAGCAGCAATCCTCCATTCCCATTCGCAGGTGTACAAATGGATGGACTGATACATGGTTATGAGGCATTACAATGTTTTGCCCTGATCAGCAATAACGGCGCAGAAAAAGCTGTAAATGCTGTTACCGGCGAGCTGGAAAAGGCTAAAAAATTCGGGTTTACGGAAAGCGAGCTTGAGCTCGCCAAAAAAGAAAGCTTGTCGAATATGGAAAAGACCTACAATGAAAGGACTACCACCGACAGCAAGGATTACGTGGAGGAATACATCCGCGCATTCCTCGACAAAGAAGCGTTTCCGGGCATCAGCAATGAATATTCATATTATAAAACCATGATGCCGGGAATAACGCTCGCCAATGTGAATGAAGCGATAAAAAAAATGCTAGCTAGCAATAACACCTTTACACTGATCACTGCACCTGATAAAAGCGATGTGAAGCTGCCCACACAGGAAGAACTGCTGGCCATGACCAAAAAAGGCTTCAGCCAGGAAATAACAAAAACGGAAGAAAAGGCAGTAGCCGCCAGCCTGATGACGAACAAGCCAACTGCCGGCAAAGTAGTGTCGCAGACGAAGGAAGAGGGGCTTGACGCCACGACTTATATACTCAGCAATGGTGTAAAGGTGACCATCAAGCCAACGGATTTCAAGAGCGACGAAATACTGATGACCGGCGTAAAGAAAGGCGGGACAAATAATTACGGCATAGACGACCGCAGCAATGTACATTTTGCTACTGATGTTGTAGAGGCGATGGGCGTAGGTGAATTTACACCTACTGACCTTGACAAAGTAATGGCAGACAAACAGGCGAAGGTAAGCATGGAGATCAGCGACATCAATCACGGCGTTGAGGGATCGAGCAATGTGAAGGATTTTGAAAGTATGCTGCAGCTTGCCTACCTGTATATGACGCAGCCACGCAAGGATGAAGGCCTTTTCAAAGCATATAAAGACAAACAAATGACCATGCTGCAGTTTATGAGCTCCAACCCCCGTGCCGCATTTTCCGACACCACGATCAAGACACTGTATAACAATAACCCGCTGGCGCGGATGGTGATACCCAAGCAATCTGATTTTGATAAAATAGACCTGGACAAAGCGTTGGCCATATACAAAGATGAGTTTAGCAGCGCGGATGGCTATCATTTCTTTATTGTAGGCAATGTAAACCCGCAGACAGCCATACCGCTTATTGAAACATACCTGGGCAGCCTGCCCGTGAGCAACAAAATGCCCAAGGTTGCAGACAATGGAGTGCGCCCTGTAAAAGGCATACACAATATGAAGGTGAATAAAGGCAAGGAAAAACAAAGCCTGATACTGGCGATATATAGCGGCGAAATACCTTATTCAGAAGACCTGGCGCTGAAAACGCAAGCAGTAGCAGAAGTGCTGAACATAAAGGTAATAGAGGACCTGCGCGAAAAAATGGGCGCTATATATGGCGGTGGCTTTAACGGCAACGTGTCGAAAGAGCCTTACGAGCGTTACAGCCTGCAGTTGGGCCTTCCCTGCGGTCCGGAAAATGTGGAAAAACTGATAGCTGCCGCAAACGATGAGATCAAAACGCTAAAGGAAAAAGGGCCGGAGGCAAAAGACCTGGACAAAGTGAAAAGCCAATGGCACGAAAAACACCTCACTGACCTGAAAGAAAATAAATACTGGCGTGACAAACTGGAAGGCATTATCTTCTGGGGCAAGGACAAAGACCGTGTATTACAGTATGAAACTTACATTCAGAAACTTACACCAGCAGACATACAGGCAACTGCAAAACAGTTGTTCGATGGCAAGAATGAGTTTGTATCTGTGCTTTACCCGGAATCGTAAACGAAGCAGACATTAATGATTGTTAAGAGTTCGTAGAGACGCCATGCACGGCGTCTCTACTTTTTTGCACTAACGATGAGGTGTTAATTTATCATGCTCATCTTCATCTATTAAAGCTCCATGCTTTGAGGTTGCTGATATCGAGTTCTTTATCGCTGCCGCTATTCCAGACCATGATGCTTACCGAGTCGTAATGCTCATGCGGCAGTTTCATGTCCAGTGAAATATCTTTGGTTTCACCATCACCAAGCAAGCGATAGATACGGATCATATTTTCTTTTACAACTCCTTTGCCGGGTTTATTTTTATCGACGAGCCGCACCACATACTGCGCCATTTTCCACACATCCCATTCCTTTTGCGTGCAGTGAAATGTGGCCTGTACCCGCAGCCATTTTGCATTGTCGCCTGTAAAGGCAAAGCTATACGTAGGGCTCACCTGCACCTGGTTGTTCAATTCGATGTGTTTGGCGCTATCGGTCCCTATGCCGCGAAGCATATCGTTTTGATAGAGTAACTGCAAATCCTGCGGGGCGGATTCATACAGGTCGGTGTTGTCCCTTAATACTATTGTATTTGCAGGCGCGCTCCAGCGGCCCGCGACCCGCCAGAAATAATGTTTGGTCATACAATCGCTGTCGTACAGATCGCCTTTGTGGTAGTGCCAGGTAACCCAGATATTGAAGTAAAGAAACACCAATGCAATTGGCCCGATTATATACAATAATATCTTCCGGTCGAGTGCAGCGCTCACCAGCGCAGCCAGCGGGAACATGAGCAGCGGGTAACTTTGCACCATGGCCCTGCCGCCGTACCACCAGATGTCCCATGCTGAGACTATGTAGTAGTTGAGCAGGCAAAAAACGACTATAGCCACTTTGTTCCGTCCCTTTATTAAAAAGGGGATAAAACCCGCGATCGCCAGCATCAGCATAGGGGCATAGGTGAGCCAGCCGCAGCGGTAGTTAAGGCCATAAAGGAACCAGTGCGGGTGTTTCCATGAAAAACTCTGGTCGCCATAACTATACACCAGCCAGTGCCCTGAGACATGCTTCCAATAAAAGAGCTGAATAGAAATAACCAGTACCGCGCACATCCCGGCAAGCAGCAGGCTTTTGAATTGTTTTGCGATGAGAGCAATGCGGTCCTTTATCTCAGCCAGGGAGATACGCTCCATGCCCCACAGCAGCGGGATAAGGCAGGAAATAATATCAGTGGGCCGGGTAAGCGTAGCCAGGCCCACAAGCAGCCCTATTCTGATCGCGTACTTTATTTTGAAGGACTGATAAAAATAATGGGTGTTCAGCAATAGGAACACATAAACGGTAAACAGCCAGCAGTGCGACATGCCGCAGTCCACTGACGAATAATTCAGGTAATTGCTGCCAAACACCAACAGAAGAAGCGTGATCGCAACGACTTTGTCATCGTAAAATATCAGGAGCAGTTTTCTTAAATACCACAGCCCCAGAACAGAGATCAGAAAACCACCGAGTTGTATCCCTAGCTGGTATGGTGGTGAGAAGCCATCTCGCGGGTAGCCCAGCGCACCTGCAGCCAAATGGGCGGCAGTAAAGAAAGGGAGAAACATGACCGCCATGCCCGATGAATACTTCATCACGTAGTTGCCATTATCCAGCTTCATGCCCTGTTGAAAATCATCGCCCGTCGGCCCGTATTTATTCAGAATACTGTCTTTGAATCCCTGGTGTTCAAGGTCATGGTATATAAACAAGGAAGGGAGATACCAGTAATAGCCGGAAACATCCCATGCAATAGCCGCCTCACTCCCTTGCTGTTTCCAGCGCGGGTAAAAGAAGAACGATGTGCAGCACATCAGCAGCAGGCAAAAGATATATGTGATACGTGAGGCCATCAGGGTGAAAAGGTTAAAATTAAACGTTCATAGTCACAACGGCATATCAGGAGAAAAACAAAGCCAGGTTCGATGCAACCTTAGCCATCTTCAAATTTTCAAACCCGCAGGCAGGCAGGTTATTCCAGCACCCCTTCTTTGATCTCCGTCCATAAAGCCCGGTAACAAGTATTGGCATAACCGGACGGCGCAAAAACCTCAAGCGGCGCGTGTTTTATCCCCATTTTTTCTACTTCCGAAAGATTAGGGATGTAGTGCTCAAAAAAGCGCTTGTCTTTATACAATTGCTGCATGGTATCGTTGTGCATATTCTTTCGGGTATCGGCCATAGTGAAGAAGCACATCATTTTGCTCAGATCAATGTCTTTATCTTCAAAATAAGCCTTTACCTGTTCGTAAGTGCGGACAGACAAGGTAGTAGGTATGACCGGCATCAACACCGCATCAGAAGCGAAAAAAATATTGTCGGCCACATTGGAGAAGCCGGGAGCACAATCAATGAAAACGAAATCATAGTCTGCAGCTATATCCTTTAGCAGGTTTTTGAAATACTTTTTTGTTCCGTGCTGGGAGTCAAGGAGAATATCCAGCTTCCTTGCCGAGTTATCGACAGGTATTATATTGAGCCGCTCATACTCCGTAGGCACGATCGCCTCACTTATGGAGAGGTCGTGCTCTATTATTTTCTTCACGCTGCTTTTGCTTGTTGCGTGTGCATGATAATAATAGCTGGCTGCGCCTTGCGGATCGAGGTCCCAGATCAGGGTCCGAAAACCATCTTTGGCGGCCATATAAGCGAAGTTGACGCAGGAGGCTGTTTTGCCTACCCCGCCTTTAAGATTATAAAGAGATGCGATGAACATACTTCAAATTCAAAAAGTAAAAGCCTGGCTGCCAGCAGGCAGGCCCAAAAATATAACAACCCTATGATTTCTATTCCAAAATACAAATTCCAAATCACAAATTCCTATTTTTGATGCCCATAACCGTTTCTTATGCTACAGCCAACAACTATCTCCTTTATTGAGAAACTCGCCAGGAATAATAACAAGGCATGGTTTGACAAACACCGGGACGACTACCAGGCTGCGAAGGAAGATTATGAAACCTTTGTAGCAGCAGTGCTTGAGGGACTTGGAAGCATAGAGCCATTATTTAAAGAACAGCACGCTAAAGACTGCATCTTCCGCATATTCAGGGATGTGCGGTTCTCTAAAGACAAAACGCCCTACAAAGCACACTTCGGTGCATTTTTCAGCAAGGGTGGGCGCAAGTATCCGGGGGCGGGTTATTATTTTCACCTGGAGCCGGGCGGCAAGAGCTTTGCCGGCGGCGGCCTTTGGGTACCCGAAGCGCCACTGCTGAAGGCCGTGCGTCAGGAAATAGATTATAATTTTAAGGACTTTAGCGGAATAGTTGAAGACAAAAAATTCAAAAAATTGTTTGGCCAAATAAATGGTGAGCAGCTAAAAACAAACCCGCAAGGTTACACTGAAGATAATCCCGCGATCGGATATTTGAAAATGAAGAGTTTTACGGTATCCTGCAATATTCCAGATGCAGATGTAGCGGGCAAAGGACTGATAAAGAAAACGATGGACGTATTCACGACCATGCGGCCCTTTATAGATTTTTTAAACAGGTCGGTGGGCTGAATCAATTACGGAATACGAGAAATTCAAATGGCTTATCGCAACATTCCTGCTGCTTTTTTCTGCGGCCTTTCGCAGGCGTCTGCTTGGTTTTGTGATATACGTCGAGCAGTTCCCCTGCTCCCATCACTTGCTTATCGGTGTCTATTTTGTTCACTAGCGACATTAACTCCTCTATTCGCTCATCAAAATGATCTGACCAGTGTTGCGCTACTTTTGCCGTAACTAGTAATTCCCGTACAGTTTGCTTCATAAGACGAATTTTGAGGGTTACTCTAAGTTAAAACATTTTTTCGCTTCGGGGCATAGCAAAAAAGAATATGTAGCTATTTTTTTCTAAAAAGCCTGCATATTTATTTGTTTGATAAAAACTAATTCGCAAACAAACTACTAATAAAATTTGGTGAGATATGGATACCGCTCTTCGTAAAGTTTCTTCACTTTTGTAAGTATCGTATTCCGCAAAGTATCCAGGTTGCGGCGCTGTGTAGCGGATACAAATATGGCTGAGTTGTTGGTGAGCAACTGCCATCGGTTCTCTAACTGATTTATAAGGTCTTGCTTCACTTCCTCATCCAGCCAGGGGTCGAACACCTGTTGTTCATACAGGTCCATCTTATTGAAAATGGTGAGTGAGGGCTTGTCAAACGCGCCTATTTCCTGCAGGGTTTTATTCACCACACCCATCTGTTCTTCATATCCGTGGTGCGAAATATCCACTACATGTAGCAGGCAGTCGGCTTCGCGCACCTCGTCAAGTGTGCTTTTGAAGCTCTCTACAAGATGGTGGGGCAGTTTCCTGATGAAACCTACCGTGTCGCTGAGCAGGAAAGGAGAATGTTCAAAAACAACTTTGCGTGTAGTGGTGTCCAGTGTTGCAAAGAGTTTGTTCTCGGCAAATACATCCGCCTTGCTCAGTGCATTCATCAGCGTACTCTTGCCCACATTGGTATAACCTACGAGCGCTACTCTTATATATTCACCACGCTCCTTGCGTTGTGTCATAGCCTGCTTGTCTATCTCGCCCAGCCTTTTGCGGAGCAGGGCTATTTTGTCCTTTACTATACGGCGGTCGGTTTCTATTTCCGTTTCACCCGGCCCCCTGCTGCCAATGCCTCCGCCCTGACGCTCCAGGTGTTTCCACATACCCTTGAGGCGAGGCAGCAGATATTGGTATTGGGCAAGTTCCACCTGCACTTTCGCTGAAGCAGTTTTCGCCCGGCTGGCGAAGATATCCAGTATCAGGTCACTCCGGTCTATCACTTTTACACCCACCTCGTCTGATATATTGCCGATCTGCGAGCCGGTCAGCTCATCGTCAAATATTACCAGCGACACACCTTTCGCCTTCACATACTCTTTTATTTCTTCCAGCTTTCCCTTGCCCACAAATGTCTTGCTGTCCGGCTTGGGCAGCTTCTGCATAAAGGTTTTCACAGTAAGCGCACCTGCGGTCTCGGCCAGAAATTCCAGCTCCACCAGGTATTCCTTTACATGTATCTCCGTCTGCTCCTTGTATATGAGCCCCACCAGCACTGCTTTTTCCTGGTCCTGTATTTTATTTTGTTTGTCGAGCACCGTATAAAATTAGTCTAAAGTATTAAGTAGAAAGTCTAAAGTTGTTGATAACGAAAATAGTGTTAAGTATTAAGTAGAAAATATAATGCCAGTACCGCATCAAATTTTCGAAAGACTAAGCAATCGCGAATATATCGGGAGCTTTAGACTTTCTGCCCGGACGTTAGACAAGAAATCACAGCAGCCTTTCCTGCGCCCGCAGCCACCTTTCCGGTATCTCATCATTGCAGGCCACAAGGTAGTCATTGTAGGAGCAGGGCACATAAGACTGATCGGGCAGCTTCATCCACCACCGGTTGGTACGCTTGCTTTTCAGGAATACGGTATCGTTGTCTGTAAATGCAACATTGAACATGATGAACTCTTCGCGGTCGGTTAGTTTTGCTTCTGTTTTACGCACCAGGTAGCCGTCAACAAAATACCAGATCATCTGTGAAATAAGTCTGGCAGTCATATCGTGGCTATCGTTGCCATTGTCGTAGCCATATATCCCAAAAGAAGTAAGCGCCTCGCTCATGCCTGCATAGCGGGTGAGCAGGCAAGTGTCTTCGCCGGTAAGGCCGTTTGGCGAACCATTAATGTTTGCCGGGCAGTCGGAATATCGCACTGCCGACATATCGAAGCTGAACATATTGCTGGTGCGCAGCACGGGCTCCATATCTTCTATATGCTCCCGCACTTTACCCAACCTGAAAAAGTCAAACCGCAGCTTGTCCAGCGTTTCCAGCATCTGGGGGTGTGCGTAATAACTTTGGAAAGCAATGTGGTTATAGTGCGACATGAAATTCGGCGTACCTGTTAGCATATCCATCAGGTAGCTGCGGTCGGTAACTGATTCTGTTTCGTCAAGGTCTATAAGCATATCCGCCACGGAGGCTACTGCCATCTGCTCTGCTTTTTTAAACACTTCGTATTGCTGTAGTGTAAGGTCGTGGCTGCCGCCAAGCACTACTGCTATTTTACCGGCGTCATGAATCTCTCTAAGCACGATAAGCAGCGCTGCGCGGGTATCTCCAAGTGTGGCGCCCTGCCTGATGTTGCCGGCATCTGCTATTGTAATGCCGGCATGCCAGTAATACATTTTGTACAACTGTTCGCGTATCGCATCAGGGCCATTGCTATATTCCGCATTTGCATCAGCTCCGCGCCATTCCCCGCAGCCTACAATAATAATATCCGCATCATCCCAGTCGAATGCCCGCTCTGTTGCGCATTTAATATTCGCTCCCCACTGCTGCTGCTGGTAGGTACCGGGTTGTTTCGATTCTATAAAATAGTCTTTTTCAAAAAAAGCGCTCAGGTCCTGCATATGCTAAAGTCAAAAGTTAAAATTCAAAACCCAAAAATGCTCGGTTTATATTTCCTGTAAAATGTTTCACACAGGCTAAAAGTACACAAATGTAAATTCAAAAAAACAATACTCCCGCCGTTGCCTCAAAGAACACATACTCATGAAATACATTATTGTTAAAAATAGTTAACCGCCATATTATTATATCCTTAAATGCCCGTGGTTTTTTATACTTTTGAGCGCAGCAACCACTGCCGGATGCAGGCCCGGATCGCAAAGCGGGAAATAGTAAACATGGCTACAGGAAAAAAAGGGAAAGCAACTTATTTTAATGCCATTATGGGTGTAGCCCTGGTGCTGTTCCTGATTGGCGTACTTGGGTGGCTGCTTATCAACGGCAGGGCATTATCACGCGCATTCAAGGAAGAGCTGGAAGTGAATGTGGACTTTCATGATAATGTAACCGACGAGAGCGTGAACAGGATGAAAGGGATACTGATGAAGCAGCCCTTTGTCAGAGATGCACATATCATTACCAAGGATGAAGCAATGAAAATGGAAAACCAGGTGGAAGGCGGCAATATGATGGACTTCCTGGGCTACAACCCCCTGTTTACTTCCATAACCATGAAGCTGAATGAGGAATACGTAAATAAAGACAGCCTCAGCAAGATCAAAAAATTTGTGCTTCAGAGCAATGTGGTGCGGGATATGACCTGGCCCAATGTAGTTGTGGACCAAATGGACAGTAACCTGAAAAAAATAGGGATCATACTAGGGGGTATTACTTTCGTATTGCTCATCGTGGTTATCTTCCTTATTGATAATACCGTCCGCCTGGCTATGTTCAGCAGCAGGTTTATTATTAAGACCATGCAGATGGTGGGTGCTACCCGCTCATTTATCACCCGGCCTTTCGATCTGCGCGCTTTTATCAATGGCCTCATCAGCGGAGTGGTGGCTGTTCTCGGTTTGTGGATCGTTATGTCGTTTGCCAATGCACAACTACCCGTGCTAAAGACACTTACTGACCCCATTTTACTTGCAGCGCTTATTGTGAGCATGCTGGTACTGGGCATTATTATATCTATGATCAGCACACACAGGTCAGTAGTGAAGTATCTGAAAATGCATATTGACGACCTTTATTGATTTTTTTGATTTAGCTTTTTTAACCTAATATTGCGATTATGTCAACAGGAAAAACAGGAACAACACCCCCGCCCTCACAAGCAGCTCCGGCGGCTAAAGCCACACCTGCGGTGAAACCACTAAAAGCTGCAATGCCGAAAAAAGAAGTGTCCTTTTTGTTTGATAGGGAGAACTATATGTGGATGATAGGCGGTGCAGCGCTGATACTTATCGGTTTTATGCTCATGTCTGGCGGTAAAAGCGCCAATCCGCATGAGTTTCATTATGATGAGATCTATAGTTTCCGCCGCATCACCCTGGCACCAATCGTCGTTTTGCTCGGCTTCTTTGTAGAGGTTTATGCCATTATGAAGAAACCAAAGGAAACTATGCAGGAATCACAACTGTAAAATACAGCCATATTATTTGGAAAGGACAGGCGCTCGCTTGTCCTTTTTTATTTGCATCCAACACTGCTCGCCTCAAAAGAAAAGCGGCGCAAAATATGCGCCGCAGTATCTTTTGTATTTTATAGTTTGTTATTCTGCCGATGTTACAATTATTGCCGCATCGCTATCCATCATATTATCAGGCATAGATATCGCTTCTATCACCTCTATTACCATTGGCATCTCCGGCGCAGGCATTGGCATTGCCGCCACTGGCTTCTTCGCTACCGGCTTTTTAGGCGCGGCTTTCTTCACTGCTGCCTTTTTCACGGGCGCTGCCTTCTTCGGTGCCGCTTTTTTGGGCGCTGCCTTTTTAGGCGCTGCCTTCTTTACAACTTTTTTAGGCGCGGCTTTCTTCGGCGCGGCTTTCTTTACCGCCTTTTTTGCAGGCGACGCTTTCTTTGGCGCTGCTTTTTTAACCGCCTTTTTGGGCGCTACTTTTTTTGGCGCGGCTTTCTTCGGTGCCGCCTTCTTTACAACTTTTTTTGGTGCTGCTTTCTTCGCAGGCGCTGCTTTTTTGGGCGCTGCTTTTTTGGCGGCGGCTTTCTTAGGCGCTGCTTTTTTCGGTGCTGCTTTTTTCTTGGAAGTTGCCATGATTTCAACGTTTGTTAGTGAAGATAAATGTGTTTGTTTTCTTTAAGGTTATGAATTAGTGTTCAAGTTATGAAAACAAAACAAAATAATACTACTTTATGGCGTTTTTTTTTCTACGGAAGAGGTATTGGCACGTTTTTAATATTTACTAGGGTGTAAAAGATTCTGCAGGTAAGCAAACTGTATAATCAGTTGGAACATCATTTAAAAGCTCTTTATTATGAAAACGAAACGGTTGATATTCGCACTACTGATAGCCTTCGGCTTTAGCCTCTCATCGTGCTATGTGGAAGAACATCCGCACCATGGCTGGCATCACCATCACCACGACGAAGCCGAAGTGATCATCAGGTAAAGTATAAACAAACGAAGCATAAACAGGCTAATGGCCATGCAAAAACGCATGGCCATTTGTTTTTGGCCTTTAACAAAGTATTTTATCCATAGTTTATTATGTTTGGGGTAAATATTTTATTGTGAAGCGCATCACCACCCTTTTATTCGCTGCTGTAATCTTCGCGGCATGTCATTCCGGCGAGCAGCAGCCATCGGCTAAATATGAAGAAAAGAAAGCTACGCTTGAAGATATGGAGCGCGAAAGCCCGTTGAAATTCCTGAGGGTAAATGCCTCACATCATGGCAACCTGCTTAACCAAACGGTTGTAGAGGGAGAGATCAGTAATAAGGCCACATTAGTTGCCTATAAAAATATCCAGGTGCAGGTATCCTTCCTGGACAAAGACAATGCGCTGATAGAAAAACAAAAGGAAACACTGGACGATGTTGTAAAGCCAGGCAGTTCAATGGATTTCAAAATTAAGACCACTCATGTGAAAGGAGCCAGTTCCGTAACAATAGATATTATTGCCGCAATGGCGGATAAGTGAGTACAACCCAACCAGAACTATATCGCCCATAGCAAACGCTATGGGTTTATTTTTTAAATTTCCTGTAACTTTTTTTTCGCTCAACCGATATACTATTGAATGGATGCTAAGGAGTACAATGCATGTGTACGTGAATGGGCCGATGCCCTTTTTCGGTTCGCCTGCAAATGTACCGGCCAGGCGAACGACGCGCATGACGTAGTACAAAGCTCATTCGAAGTTCTTTGGCAAAAAAAGGGAGAGGTGGAAGCAAGCAAAGGAAAAGCATTTCTCTTCCAGGTAGCATACCGGAAATCGATAGACAACTACCGGAAAGGCATAAAGATAACTTATGCGGCGCCCCCTGAAGAATCCTATGCACCTCATAACCCTGACCTAAAAAAAATACTGGACCGTGCGCTGGGGCAACTGGATGAGCAGGCCCGTGCATTGGTACTGCTAAAAGATTATGAGGGTTACCATTATGAAGAGATAGCTCAAATAACGGGACTAACGGATTCGCAGGTAAAGGTCTATCTGCACCGGGCAAGAAAAATATTGAAAGAATACCTGGTGAGGGTTGAAAACATTATATAGATGATAGGCTGGGAAAACTATGAGGAGTATATGATGATGCACGCCGATGGCGAGCTGCAGCCTGCTGAAAAGCAGGAATTGATGGACTTTGTTGCAGCCCATCCTGATCTGAAAGCTGAGCTGAGAGCATTCAGCCTTACCCACCTGTCTCCTGACGAAACTATTGTTTATGCTGGTAAAGATTTATTGCTCAAACCAGAGCCATCAAGGCGTATCATTGCCTTCCCGCAGTGGCGCAGGTATGCAATAGCGGCGGGTGTTGCATTGTTGGTGTCCTTGTCATTCTATAAATACAGAGAAGTAAATAAAAGTGTCGATGGAATTACGGTTACACACACAATGCCGGTTATGCCAAAAGCCGTACAACCGGTTATTGATACAAATACCGCTTTCGTACCGAAGGAAGTACAATCACCCAAGACGGGTGTTGCCATAGTAACTTCTCCACGAAAAATTGCACCGGTTACAAATCGTAGGCAGCACAAGCCGATTATGCCCCTGATCAAAGAAGAGAAAGAGGAACAGGCCGTTGCCGCAATAAAGGATACAACAACAAAGGCTGTCCAGCCAATTGCGCCGGTTGAACAACCCCAGGTAGCAGTAAAGAAGGAACAACCGTTTATTCATGTTGATACCACAGCCACTGTTGCCGCGTTGCCAGTTCCCGAAGCGCAGGATGATAGGATGCCGAAGAAGAGATCGCTTATCGACAGGCTGCCAATAGACGAGTCCAACAAGAATCAGCTCAGGAAATTATTTCGTGTCGCGAAAGGCACCTACAATGGAGTGAACAAAGTAAAGCAAGAGCTTGATGCCGGCGAAATCACAGTGAGCGTAGAAGATAACAAACTTAGAGTCTCGTTTTAAAAACAAAAATTATGAACCGAATAATTTGCGCAATAGCCATGGCTATCGGCGTGCTGGCCACAGGTCTGGCATATGCACAGGACAGTACGACACAGAAAGGAAAGGGAGCGAACACAATCCGCCTCGGCTCAAGAGGGTTGAAAATAACCCGTGAGAACGAATGGCAACATAAAAACCCAACATGGGAAGCTAAAGACGCTTATCATGCCATGAAGCGTATAGACAGCAATGACTACGTTTACACCATACCTAACCTGCGCAACTATTACAGGCTTGGTGCTGATACACAGATCAAAGACATAGCACTGATATTTAAAGATTCATTGGGCAATATTCAGACCGGCAACATGTTTATTCATGTCTGGAAATCGGCTGATGCCGGTTCGAAGCATACTGCGCATACAGACCCTACCTGTACTACCGTCCCTTCGCAGATCATAGACAGCACAGAAAGTGTAACCCTTCATTTTCACCCATACGATAGCCGGCATGGCAATAATTTACAAGGTTTCAAAGGGACAATATTTATTTATACCGGGGTCATCACAGATCCGCCTGGCAGTAACTATGAGGATGACAGGGATAAAGAAGAAGGAGATTTCGATACGCACTGGGGCATCCTGGACCTTGGCTTTAATACTATAGCAGATAATACCAATTACAATTCCCCTGCGGTAAAAACTTTTTTAAACGTACCCGCAAGCAGGCAAAATTCCAGCCTTTTGGATCTCAGGCAAGCGAAGTCAATAAACGTGAACATTTACCCATTCATGGAAACGCTATACGCATTGAAAAGGAAAAACCAGAAGATAAATATCTCAACGGGAATAGGCCTGCAGTTATATAACTTCCGGTATGAAAACCCGGTGACGTTTACCCATAGCCCTAATACCGTGGTGCTGGATACGGTGAGCTTCAAAAAAGACAAATTGGCTTTTGATTACTTGAATGTGCCGCTGATGATCACATTTAAAACACGGCTTCATAAAGATAAATGGCTGGTTTATGGTGTAGGTATTACTGCAGGTTACAGCATCGCCACCTGGACCAAGCAGGAAGCAGGCGGCCACAAAATGAAGCTCCATGACGACTTTGGTTTTTCCAACTTCAACAGTTGCCTTACAGGGGAGATCGGCCTTTCTAATACGGTACGTTTGTATGGTACTTACCAGCTGACTAATATGTTTGGCGCGAGCACGGGTATGAACCAGCACCCGATTAGCTTCGGCTTCCGCTTTTTCGCGATATAACCGGTTTTAACGTATTGTTTCTTCATAATGGCACGTTTTCTGCTGGTTATATGGCATGAAAATGAAAGGGATAATATTCTCTGTGATAGTGGTATTCTTGCTGATACTCTCATCGTGCGCTACAAGGCACCATGGCTGCCGCGACCATCATAGATATGAATACTGGTAAACCGGTACAGGAACGCTGATTAAATAAATGCCTCCAAACACGTACCTTTGCAGCGTTTTTATAAATATTAATAATGTCTGAAATAAGACCTTTTTTGAGGCTTAGTGGCCTGGAGCCGCTGGTGGTGCGGCCGGAGAGTAATTTTCTAAATGTTGGTGAGCGTACTAATGTGACGGGGTCAAAGAAATTTGCACGTCTCATCCGTGAAAATAAATATGAGGAAGCCTTGTCCGTAGCCCGCCAGCAAGTGGAAAGCGGCGCGCAGATACTTGACATAAACATGGACGACGCCCTGCTGGATGGTGTGCAGGCAATGACCACTTTTGTGAACCTGCTGCAGGCAGAACCCGATATCGCCCGCATACCCATTATGCTCGATTCTTCCAAGTTTGCGATCATAGAAGCCGGGCTGAAATGCGTGCAGGGTAAATGCATCGTGAACTCTATCTCCATGAAAGAAGGAGAGGAGAAGTTCATAGAGCAGGCGGAGATATGCCGCAGCTATGGTGCATCGGTTATCGTTATGGCGTTTGACGAAACAGGCCAGGCTGATACGCTGGATAAAAAAGTAAACATCTCACAGCGCGCTTATGATATTCTCACGAAGCAAGTAGGCTTTCATCCTGAAGACATCATCTTCGACCCGAACATTTTTGCGATAGCTACAGGCATTGAAGAGCATAATAACTATGGGGTTGATTTTATTGAGGCCACGCGGGTCATCAAACAAAGAATGCCCCTTACCAAAGTGAGCGGCGGCGTGAGCAACATATCTTTCTCTTTTCGGGGCAACGATACAGTACGCGAGGCCATGCACAGTGTATTCCTTTACCACGCTATTAAAGCCGGTATGGACATGGGCATTGTGAATGCCGGTGCGCTGGTGGTATATGATGAGATAGAACCAAAGCTCCGTGAACTATGCGAAGATGTGATCCTTAACAGGAACCCTGACGCCACAGAACGCCTCGTAACTTTTGCCGATACCGTAAAAGCAAAAGGCAAGGAAGAAAAGAAAGATGATGTGTGGCGCAGCCACGCAGTGGAAGAGCGCCTGAAACATGCGCTGGTAAATGGCATCACCGATTTTATAGATGCAGATACAGAAGAGGCAAGGGTGAAATACCCCAAGCCCCTTGATGTAATAGAGGGCCCGTTGATGGATGGCATGAATGTGGTGGGCGACCTGTTTGGCAGCGGCAAAATGTTCCTGCCGCAAGTGGTAAAGAGCGCCCGTGTGATGAAGAAGAGCGTTGCCTACCTGTTCCCATTCATTGAAGCGGAAAAAGAAGAACGCAGGCTGGCACACATAAAGGCAGGAACAATAAATGAAGAGAGCGCAGGCGCTGCAAAAATATTGATGGCGACCGTGAAGGGCGATGTGCATGATATAGGCAAGAACATTGTAGGTGTAGTGCTGGGCTGCAATGGCTATGACGTGATAGACCTAGGCGTAATGGTACATGCCGATAAAATATTGGATACCGCCCAAAAAGAGAACGTGGACCTGATAGGCCTCAGCGGCCTCATCACCCCATCGCTGGATGAGATGGTGCATGTAGCCAAAGAAATGAAACGCAGGGGCATGACGCAACCATTGCTGATAGGCGGCGCTACTACCAGCCGTATGCATACCGCGGTGAAGATAGCCCCGCAATATGATAATGGGGTGGTGTATGTGCTGGATGCAAGCCGCAGCGTAACCGTGGCCGGCAACCTGCTAAATAAAGAACAGAAGGGCCAGTTCCTGGAAA
The DNA here is from genome assembly GCA_903887415.1 of uncultured Bacteroidota bacterium. Taxonomy (GTDB): domain Bacteria; phylum Bacteroidota; class Bacteroidia; order Chitinophagales; family Chitinophagaceae; genus Nemorincola. Next base: position 46,254 of record CAISPO010000008.1, read on the forward strand.
CCATAGGTAACGAGTATATCAAACTACAGGAAGATTTTGAAAATAAAAAATCTGCAAAGCAATATATCACATTCCAGCAGGCGCAGGCCAATGCTGCAAAGATAGACTGGGCAAACTATACGCCACCGAAACCTGCATTGCATGGCACCCGCACCTTCGGCGATTACGACCTTAACGAAATACGGAACTATATAGACTGGGGGCCATTCTTCATAGCATGGGAAATGAAAGGTAAATTCCCGGATATCCTGAAAGACGCAACAGTAGGGGTAGAAGCTACTAAGCTATATAACGATGCCAATGCGCTCCTTGATAAAGTGATCAATGAGAAATGGCTTACTGCCCGCGGAGTAATAGGTTTTTGGGAAGCACGGAAAATTGCTCCCGATACTATTGTTCTGAAAGATACGAATGGTAAAGACCTTGCGCACCTCGAGTCTTTGCGCCAGCAGGTGAAGAAAGCACCGGGGCAACCAAGTTTTTCGCTGGCTGATTTTATCCGGCCCTACACCTTTAGCAGTGAGCACGAAATAAAAGATTATATGGGCGCCTTTGCAGTGAGCATACATGGCATAGAGCCGCACCTGCAGAAATTCGTGGCTGACCATGACGACTATAACAAGATCATGCTGCAGGCCCTTGCCGACCGCCTTGCGGAAGCGTTTGCAGAGTTACTGCACCTGCGGGTACGAAACGAATTCTGGGGCTATGCGAAGGACGAAAATATAGCCATACCAGACCTGATCAAAGAAAGCTACCAGGGCATACGTCCAGCCCCGGGCTATCCGGCATGTCCCGATCATACCGAAAAGTATAAATTGTTTGACCTGCTTGATGCCACCGAAACAGCGGGCATCACACTTACCGAATCATTGGCCATGTATCCCGGCGCATCTGTATGTGGCTGGTACTTCAGCCACCCGGAAAGCCACTACTTCGGTATAGGGCACATAGAAAATGACCAGTTGCACGACTATGCGAAACGGAAGGACATGAGTATAGAAGACATGAGCAGGTGGCTATCACCAATATTGGATTAAGGAAAAACAGAAAACCCAAGTGGACGAACTAAAACTATCATTTCCGGACGAGAAACGAGTCGTTAATACGCAGCCTAAGTTCCTCCAGGTGCTGGCGCACATAGTATCTTATGTGTTCCATCCGGTGCTTTTTCCGCTGGTAATGACTATGGTACTTTCGCGGCTGGATAACCAGTTTTATGGTGTTCCCGACAAACAGCTTAAATTGTGGTTCCTGAGCATTGGCATCACTGCCGTGTTCTTTCCCCTCTTCAGCATAGCTATTATGAAGCCGCTTGGTTTCATCAACAGCTACCATATGCCCACTGCGAAGGAGCGAACGATTCCCCTCATCACATCCATGATCTTCTATTTCTGGGTGACCCATGTTTTCAATACAATTTCAGGCCCGCCGCTCAGCCTGAAAGTATTGCTGCTTGGCAACTTCTGGGGCATCATAGCAGTGTTCATGGTAAACATCTTTACCAAAATAAGCATGCACACTACAGTAGCAGGCGCCACCATAGGCATCATACTTGTGCTCCTGTGGAGCGGGCATGTAAATATGGCTATTCCGTTGCTGGCATCCATAATCATTGCCGGTATTGTTGGCACGGCAAGGCTCATCCTTGGCGCGCATCAGCGCGGAGATATCTGGCTGGGCTATATTATCGGCATTTTAGTGCAATTAGGAGCGTATGTTTACATGAGATAAGCTAGTTCGTTTTGGATTACGTAGAGACGCAATGCATTGCGTCTCTACACCCACCAACCGAATCATTTCAGCCCAAAATCCAATTTATAATAAAAGATAGGCAGGAAGCCCAACTGGTAAGTGTAATAAAATGGGTCTTTGCCATTTGTCTGCTGGTTTAGTCCATAGCTGTAGGTTACGTCCAGTGTATTCTTGGTATTGAACACATTTACCAGGTCGAGGCCTATTTCATGCGTTAATCTTTTGCCATTTATCCTAAAGCCAAGTTTTACATCTGTGCGAAAATATGGGTTAAAATGAAGCGTGTTCCTTTGGCTGTCTATCACTACAGCATCACCATAAGCGTTGGAAGCTGCTGTATCCACCGGTGAATATAGCCGGCCGCCGATCATTGTTACTTTGAGGCCGGTTATCAGTGTGTTGTACCTGCCAATTTTTATATCATAACCCCCGAGCAGGTTAAATGAGTAGTGGGTGTTGTAATCTGTATTGCGATATACCCCGTCATTCCCTTTTGCTTTCGAGTCGAATACCGAGCTGGTAAGTAAAAGGTAGTAACCGTGACTGAATGTTTTTTCGAGTGTCAGCTCCAGGCCGTAGTTATATCCGGTACCTGTATTTTGAAGCTGGCCGGGAAAGTCACGTGAGTAGCCCGTTCCCTGATCCAGGGCTGAATAGGAGGAACCGATCCTTGTTTCAACGGGTACGTCAAAAAGGTACTGATAGTAAGTTTCCAGTTTCAGGCCCAGGTTGTCTGCAATTTTTCGGTCATACCCCAGCACTGCGTGATGACTGCGGATAAAACCAACATTGTAATTGGGTAATAAAGCCGGGTTGGCAGTATCCCGGGCAAAGTATTGATACAGCGGCAGCATCTCGCTATGCAGGCCATATCCAAGAGTGATTACGTCATTATCAGTAAGCACAACTTTTGCACCAACCCGCGGCTCTATAGACTCAGCTTTGTTGTGTGTAAGATATTGCGCATGAACACCCGCCGTTAAAGTGACAAACTCTGTAGGCCGGTATTTGTATTGTATATATGCCTGAGCAAGGTCGGTAAGGCCATGATAGTTTTCCCGGTATTGCCAGGTCTCCCGGGTAGGCGGATACTGCCTGCTGCTGTCTATAAAATTCAGGTTGTAAAGATTATTGATAACGCCGAATTTGATGGTTTGCCGCGATGATAACTTTTTGTTCAGGAACCAGTGGGCCACTGTGCTTGTTGTCCTGAAATCATAGCCAAGTATGGGTTTCAGCGGATAGATCACATTGTTGTTAGAATCGCGGAATACATAGTCGTGGTGGGCATAAACATCGCTTCCTGTTTCAGCAACGGTAAGTTTAGTATAGGTATCCTGGTTTATGGTATGTGCAAATGATGCGCCCACAACTCCTGTGTTTGAGGTAAAATACTGGTTGCGGTCCGACTCGCCATACAACTGCGGCGTATTCTCAGCGAGGTCGCTTACCACAAGGTTTATATTGCTCAGTCCGCCGATACCGAAGATGGATACAGTGGATCGCGGGCTTACCGGGAAGTTGAGCTTGAAAGTAAGGTCCTGGTAATTTGGCACGGATGTGGTGCCGATCTTGATATTCAAGCCTTGGAATAGTTGTAGCGTAGAGTATCGGTAAGCAATAAGAAATGAAGAGCCTATATCCTGCGCTATAGGCCCTTCGGCCATTATCTCTGTGCCCAGCAAGCCTACTTGCCCGGTAAACTCATATTTGTCGTTATTGCCGTTGCGCAGCCGCACATCAAATACTCCTGCTACCGCATCGCCATACTCCGCCGGGAATGCACCCATAAAAAAATCACTGTTCGCCAATGTATGGCTGTTCAGCATGCTCACCGGGCCGCCGGTGGTGCCCGGTATGGAGAAATGGTTAGGGTTAGGAATATCAATTCCTTCCATCCGCCACAGCACACCCTGCGGGCTGTTGCCGCGTATAATAATGTCATTTCTCGAATCATCACCGCCCTGTGTTCCTGCGAAGTTCGATGCCATACGCGCAGGGTCGGCCCTGCTGCCCGCATACCGTTCAGTCTCCTGCACATCAAATGTACGTGTGCTTACCACGGCCATATCATTTATATGGTCGCGCTTATGAGAAACCGTTACCTCATTCATCGTCGTCACCGCTTCTTCCATTTCTATATCCAGCACGGTTTCTTTGCCTGCAATTACGAGCACATCATTAAGCGTTATACTCTTGAAGCCCATATAAGTGAGGGTAACTGTGTGTTTTCCCAGTGTCACATCGTCGATCACAAATTCGCCAAATTTGTCGGTAGCGGCGCCCATCCGTGTAGGCCCGTCTGTGATTGAGGCTATTACACCAGTCAGTGGCGCTTTAGACTCTTTGTCCACAACACGGCCCCGCACGGTTTGTGTTCGCAGTTCCCCAAAGCATATCACAGGCATCAGCAATATCAGCAACAGAATAGATTTGAACATAAGGTTTTAAATTATTGGCGAGTAAGTTACGCAAATCTGTATATATCTGAAAGCGTGCCGCCCGTGTTATTATACATAGCCACGTGTGAGCAGACCAAATAAATACAGGCCACACACAATTTGTAATTTAGAAAATCAGTATTTTTAGGAACGTAGAAAAATAGACTATTTAATGAAGCGACTCATCCTGTTTGTTTTGTTTTTATGCAGGGTAAGTATTGCCCCGGCCCAGCAGGGCTGGGTGTATCATGGCAATTTCAATTTTGGCTGCAATTATACACTGAACTACAGCAGGGGCAGCACAGCCTTTCCCGGCCTTAAGTTGTTTTGCGGCTTCTCTGCAAACGGTGTTTATAAAGATCACTTTATCGTCAACTACGGCCCATCGCTATCCTTTTATACCAAGTCTATTGGCGCTAACCTCAACCCGCTTATTTCCGATGTGCAAATAGACTTTGTGAACTCATTTTCATTTGGCGCAGGTATGAATGACCTCCCTTATTTTAAGCTTTTCCGAACGCTGGATAATGCGTCTTATTACAATGTGCTGCTCAATAAAGACTACGCATTCCTGCTTACCAGCAATTTTATACTCAACAATCATAAACGAAACCAAGTGAACGGCTCGATCGCACTATCCTTTCCGCAGTTCACCCTCAATTACTACAACGATGGCGGGGCACCCTTTTACCGCATACCCATAGCCGACAACCTGGACCGTTACTGGACAGGCGGCTTTGGCGTATTTGTACATAATAAAAGCGATTATAAGCTGGCATATAACAGCGTAGAGTTCAGCTTCGACCAGTTTACCGGTTACAGTCCGCTGTTGTTTGAGGCGTGTAATATGCTGGGCATATACATTCCTAATTATAACCTGCAGTATGATGAAGATACGCATGGTCCAAAGCCAACCAACTATAACACGTCCATGTACAATCTGAAAGTGTTTTTCATCAGGGGCTATGGAATAGATGTGGGTGCTATGGGCTCTTTGAAAGACGTATCGTCGCGGCGGAAGAAAGAGATATACTATGGCCTGCAGGACATTATACACATTAAAGGCGGTTTTTCACTGCACCCCAATAATGATAACCAGCATTTTTTCATAGGCGGCACTTACAACAACTTTACTAATGTCAGCATTAAATAAAATATTGTTAGCGGTACTGGCTATGAGCATGCTTTATGGCTGCTCGCCGCGCAACATTGCTTTCAGTACAGACAATTTTACCAACCCTTTATTTTATCAGTCCCTGCCACTTATTCTCAATAAAAACCTCCGGATCGATTCTGTTATTGCCTACGAAACTACCTTTGAAGAAAAGCCCTACGAAGGTTACTATGTTATTGACTACTCTGAAGTAAACTCAAAGAATGATAACAACATTCTTCATTACAAGAACTTCAAAGGGTACTATCAAAAGCTATACCTGCTGAAGCTGGTCACTTATCCCAAAGACTCCGTTACCATGTACTTCTCCATAAAGTACAACGCGTTCGACCAGTGCATTGGCTTTGGCCCCTCCTACATTGGCACTATGGATGAAAAAAGAAACCTTATATTTTTTAATGCAGAATTATATACGCGCAGCAAAAAAAACAACTACAGCCTTAAAAAAGTTCGGGTGCCGCTTGCGCTGTTTATGAATGCCAGTGAACTACTCCCCCGCAACTACATCAACATAGACAAAATGATCGTTGAAAAATCATTTGAAATAGGCAACAATGTGGTCATTGATATTCCCCGCATCTTCCATGATTCTGCGGCATTGAAGTTTGAGTATATTGATACGCGAAAGATAAAGTAGCGCAATACGCCCTCTTCACTTACATGCGCTAACCCATCACCTATTCCTTATACGTCCTCGGCACTTTAGGATCTGTAATAATGATGTAATCCCCATTTTTTTTATAGTCGTCCCATTTTATGTTCGGGAAGGCCTCATCACTGCCTGATGAGATGATCAGTTCTTTTACCTTAGGACGATAATGTTTGAGTTGGTTGGCTACTGCAAAGCCTTCGTCGCTATGAAACCTTCCGTTTACCTGCATCACTTTCTGGCCCTTATGTTTCTTCATGTATTGGGAAATAGAATAAGCCATAGTAGCGTCCCACAGTGACTGTGCCAGTACCAGATCAAAATTACCCATACCTGGCATAGACATTGGCGCGGCTTTTTTTGAAGTATCATTTAGCGATCCGGCCGCATGCTGTGGCAGTCCAGTGAGCTTTTCGTAGTAGTCTCCCGAAGCGGTGTCGTAGGGCAGGGGCGCAAAATATGCCTGTGATTCTTCAGGTAATTTCACCAGTTCGTCTTCTCCTTTTCTTCCTGCAAGGTTGGTATAGCGCGTTGGTGCGTTTGCGCAAACTACATCAAGGCCTTTATCTTTTGCAAATTCCACCATCGGCTTGTAGTCCCTGTAGTTGCTCCATACACGGGCATCCTTGGTGAAATGCTTTTCGCGGATAAAGCCCTTGAGATATTCATTCATCACCGGCTGCACATCGCGGTCGAACATCTCCATTGAGAGGGTCATCTGGGTGCCATATTGCGCATAAAGCATTTCGAGCATAGACTTTTCCAGGAAGTGCGTGACACTGTCATTATGCTCTTCTCCGAAGAACAATACATCGCTTGCCGCCATATCGTTCACTATATCTTTGAGTGCAATTTCTTTCCCGGCCTTTACAGAATAGATACGATAGTTGGCTTCAGTGAGTTTATCCTGAGCAAGCGAAAACAATGGGCATAATAAAAATACAAAGACGAGCTTCTTCATAATATGGTTTTGCATAAAGATATGGTTTTTAGCAGATTGCGATAAGCAAAACCATTTTCATCTCATCTCCAGCGTTTTCACTATCAGTTTTACCTCCTGCTCATCAGCGGTGTGATTTTCGGCCCTGGAGACCAGGCATGAGCTATGATATTCTTTAGCGCCGGTCTGGCCAACGAGTTGCGCAATGTTCGACGACCTTACGCCACCACCTGCCATGACTCTAATGCGGCCACTGGCTTGTGCAACAAGATCAGCGATCACTAGTGCTCCCTCGATGGCTGTTTTGTGTAACCCCGATGTAAGTATGCGGCTACAGCCTGCTGTTATCACATCTTCAAGGGCTTCAAAAGCATTGGGGGTCGCATCAAATACTTTATGGCAGGTAACGCTCATAGGGTGTGCCCATTCCACCAGGCGGCGCAGCAGTTCCACGTCTATGCGGCCATCTGGCAACTGAATGCCGGTGGCTATGCCGGGACAGCCTAACTCACGAAAAGTGAATATGTCCTTCTTCATTATTTCCAGTTCGTCAGCGTTATATACAAAGTTGCCGCCTCGCGGGCGCACCATAGGAAATACAGGGATAGGTATTTTCTCCAGCGAATACTTTACAAGGCCATAACTTGGTGTTGTGCCGCCCTGCAATGGGTCAACGCATAGCTCTATACGGGCTGCACCAGCCATTGCAGCTACTAAGCAGGATTGAATATTAAATGCGCAAACCTCGAGAAGCATTCTTTAGAGTTAGGAATTAGGAATTGGGAATCAGGATTAGAAAGTAATAGTGCGGTGCAAACAAGCGGGCTTATTTCTGTGGGGTGTCATAAAAATACTTTGATTCAAACACGTCCTCCACTTTGCCATTCCGCACTGCATATGAAAACCCTTTTTGCAGCGCGTAAGCGCCATAAGTGCCATTTTTATTGAGTGCCAGGAAGCCCACCTGTACTTGTTTTGCCATTTCCGGGTTGCGGGATATTATTCGCTCCACGGCTTTTTTGCAGGCCTCTTCCGGCTCCAGGCCCTGGCGCATCAACTCAACTACCAGGTGCGATCCTACTATCCGTATCACCTCTTCACCTACCCCGGTGCTTGTAGCTGCGCCCACTTCATTGTCAACATACAGCCCAGCGCCTATTATAGGTGAATCACCCACACGGCCGTGCATTTTGTAGGCCATGCCGCTGGTGGTACAAGCCCCGCTCAGGTTTCCATTTTTATCCATTGCCACCATGCCAATAGTATCATGGTTGAACTCGCCGCCGGGCAGTACATTCTCTATATTTTTCTGCGGGGCATACTTCGATGTTTTGAGCCACTCCTGCCATTCTGCTTCGCTTTTGGGTGTAAGCAGATTTTCTTTTTTAAAACCATTGGCAAGGGCAAACTGTGTTGCCCCATCGCCAACCAGCATTACATGGGGTGTTTTCTCCATTACCATACGCGCTACGGATATGGCATGAACCACATGCTCCAATGCAGCTACAGAGCCACACCTGTAGTTCTCATCCATGATACAGGCATCCAGTGTTACCCGCCCATCCCTGTCTGGCCTGCCGCCTAGGCCCACCGATTGGTTTTTAGGATCGGCTTCAGGTATCTTCACACCCGCTTCCACGGCATCAAGCGCCCTGCCGCCGTTTTTCAGTATATCCCATGCGCCAACGTTTGCAACCTTGCCAAAGTCCCAGGTCGAGATCACAATCGGTTCGTCTTTTACCGTAGTATATATCTTGTCGCCCTTATCGGCCTTTGCAAACAAGTTTTTACCTATCAGCATTGCCGCTGATGATAATAAAGAAGCCTTCAGAAATTTTCTCCGGTTCGACATGTCGCACGAATTGATTATTCAAGGTAAAAAAGTATTCGGTACTTTGCGCAGATAGGGTCATTTATTTTATTGCAGATGCTATATCCGGCGTATGAATATGCTCCGGCCTGATACCGATTCCGACTGCACGGGCGGGCAGCCGTTGTAGAACGGGAAATACATTTATTAACCGCATGAAGAAGGGTGGCTTAATATTTTTGTCAGACAGGCGGGCCTTGATAACGCTGTTTTGAATAGTTATTTGCAGCCGTTGTATAAACCACGTTGGCAATGTCCGTCTTTTCTGCACTAACCGCAGTATAGCTGTGCTGATCGGCTTTTTTTCGTTCAGGGGTTTATAAAGAATATTGGCTGTAGCAACAGCATCCTGTATGGCAAGGTTTATTCCTACCCCGCCTATTGGCGACATAGCGTGTGCTGCATCGCCAATGCACAAAAGCCCATCTGTGTACCAGGTTTCAAGATGGTCTATGTCCACGGTCAGCAGCTTTATATCATCCCATGTTTTTAATTCATCTTGCCTGCCTGCCAGGAAATGTGCAACCTCTGTAACGTCTTTTCTAAAGGGCCCCAATCCCTTTTGGTGTATCTTTTCGTAACCCCCTTTTTCTATTACATAGGCACACTGCCAGTATTCATTCCGGTCGAGCATAACCATGATCTTGCCAAAGTTGAAGCGGCCCAATATTTGCGATGGGTCGCTCTTCTGCCTTGATATCCTGAACCATAGGACATCTATGGGAACGCCCGACGATATCACCTTAAGCCCTGCTTTTTCCCTCAATAGGGAACGACGGCCATCGGCGGCAATTACAATATCCGCAGTTACTTGCGTAAGGCCGTCAGCGGATGATACGTTTACACCTGTTACCCTGCCGTTTTCTTTTATCAGGCCGGTAGCTTCTGCATTCATCACCAATCTGAACTTTGGATAAGGTGCAGCCTGCAGTTGCAGGAATTTTAAAAAATCCCATTGCGGCATCAACCCAAGCACTGGCTTGGCAACCTTGAGATGACTGAAATTGGCGATCTGTATTGGTGTGTCATTAAAAACTGCGCTGAATTTTTCTATTTCCTGGTGAGGTACCTTCAAAAATTCGTCGAGCACGCCAAGCTCGTACATTAACTGAAAGGTGGAGGGGTGGATGGTATCTCCGCGGAAATCTCGGAAAAAGTCGGCATGTTTTTCCAGCACGATCACATCAATACCAGCCCTGGCCAGCAGAAAGCCGAGCATCATGCCTGCCGGCCCGCCGCCTGCAATGCAGCAGGATGTAGTTAATTCTTTGGTTTGAGCCATACTGAAAATGGTACAACAATTGTACCCAGGAAGACTGACAATGTGAATGTAAGGAGTATATCTTTTACATTTCCCTGACAATAGACGGGCTTAAATTAGTGCCAATCCTTTGATGTTGAAGTAGTTTTGCACGATTAATTTTTAATTATGCGTATTACTTTTACTTCGGTTGCTTCCATGTTATTCATTGCGTCTTCATTCTTATTAAAGGCTCAGCAACAGCAGGCTCCCGTTGATAATTCAGGCCCGGAAAAGAAGAGCCTCGTGTACCCTGACGAAAAGCACTTTAAGAACATGCGCCAGCTCACTACAGGTGGCGATAATGCGGAGGCATATTTTGGGTTTGACAATGAGCATATCACCTTTCAGCGCAGGAACCCCGCAGAAGGCATAATGTGCGACCAGATATTTTTCGGGTCGTTGCCAAAGTCCGAAAACGAGAAATTTAACTATTCACGTGTGAGCACCGGTAAGGGCCGCACCACCTGCGCCTACCTGATGCCAGACCACAAGCATTTTTTGTATGCATCTACGCACCTGGTTGGAGATGAGTGCCCGGTGGAACCAGATCGCAAAGTGATCAAGAAGTACGTGTGGCCGGTATATGATAGCTACGATATTTTTGAAGCCGACCTTAAAGGCAATATCACCAAGCGCCTTACCAGCACGCCAGGTTACGATGCAGAAGCGACTATATCTCCCGATGGAAAGAAGATCATTTTCACCAGCATGCGTAATGGCGATATAGATATCTACACTATGGATATTGACGGCAAGAACGTGAAGCAGATAACGAACACGCTGGGCTACGATGGCGGCGCCTGCTTCTCACCGGACAGTAAGAAGATAGTGTGGCGCGCATCGCGTCCACAGACACCGGAAGAAGTGAAAGAATATAAAGACCTGCTGGCACAGGGGCTGGTAATGCCAACACACATGGAGCTGTTTGTGGCCAATGCCGATGGCAGCGATGCGCACCAGGTAACCAAACTGGGCAAGGCCAACTGGGCGCCCGCATTTACACCAAATGGCAAGCAAATCGTTTTTGCGTCCGACTATGAGTATGAGCGTGGTTTTCCGTTCAACTTATATCTCATCAACCTGGATGGCACCGGCCTGGAGCGCATAAGCCACGATGGCAGCTTTGATGCATTCCCTATGTTCTCACCAGACGGGAAGAAATTCATCTTCAGCTCAAACCGCAACAATGGCGGCGGGCATGATACGAATGTGTTTGTATGCGATTGGGTGGATTAAGTAATGTGCAAATAAAGAAATGTGCAGATGTGAAAATTGATGTATCAAAGCATATCCTTTGAGTAAATGCCAGATATTGATTAATTTGGCTGTATGGTCCGTAATTTCTTATTAGTTGGTGCCGGCGGTGCAGTTGGGAGTATGGCCCGGTATGGGTTGAGCTTTCTTGTGGGGAAAATGGTGGAGAGTCCGTTTCCCTATGGCACGTTTACCATTAATATTCTTGGATCTCTGATCATTGGCGTTTTGTTTGGGCTTGCGGGCCGTTTTCATTGGTATAATGAAGGGCAGGAAGGTCTCTACCTGTTGCTGGCTTCCGGTTTTTGTGGCGGCTTTACAACTTTTTCTACGTTTGCCCTTGAGAATGTGACACTTATAGGGAAGGGGCAATCGACAGTAGCCATCGTTTATACCGGCCTTAGCGTTATTCTCGGGTTGCTGCTGTGCAAACTGGGGATATGGCTAACGAATGCCATGTAATACTCTTTAGGCATATAACAAATTCTAGTCTTCTGTTCTGTTGCCCCGGCCTTTAGGTCGGGGGTGAATAAAATAAAAAACCGCTCGGGCTTTAGCCAAAATATGGCACCCGGAGGCGCTCATGGAATCTATTTCGGCTAAAGCCAGTATTTTTTGCTCATCATTCCCCGACCTGAAGGTCGGGGCAACTACAATGATTTTTTTCTAAGTGCAATTTGTCTCACACCCTTTTTGATTTATAGTTCGTTGTTTGGTAATTTTGCAGCCCGTAGCAAATAATACGAACAATGATAGATATAAAAGTTCCTACCGTAGGCGAATCAATAAGCGAAGTAACTCTTGTAAAATGGCTGAAGAAAGAAGGCGATTATGTGAACAGGGACGAGGTGCTGTGCGAACTGGAATCTGAAAAAGCAACTTTTGAGCTTAATGCTGAGCAAGCAGGCATACTGCATATAAAAGCACAGGAAGGCGCTACGCTGGCTATAGGCGACCTGGCATGCTCCATAGATGAAACGGCTGCTAAACCTGCCGGTGCTGAGGCTGCTCCTGCTGCGCCCGCACCAAAAGCGGATGCGCCGAAGAAAGAAGAAAAATCTGCTCCTGCGCCAGCCAAAGAAGCACCGCAAAGTGATGTAAAAGCTACTCCTGTAGCACAGGCAATAATGAGTGATAAGCAGGTGAAACCTGCTGAAGTAAAGGGCACAGGCAGCAAAGGCCGTATCATGAAGCAAGACGTGCTGGAAGCGATAGCCCATCCGGGGCGTAAGGGCGGCGATACTGCTAATACCCGCGAAGAGCGCCGCGATAAAATGAGCAATCTGCGCAAGACCGTATCCCGCAGGCTGGTGGAGGCGAAGAACAGCACCGCGATGCTCACCACATTCAACGAAGTGGACATGACACGGATAATGGACATCCGCAAGCAGTATAAAGATTCGTTTAAAGAATCCCATGGTGTAAACCTGGGCTTTATGTCGTTTTTCACCAAGGCCTGCTGCATAGCGCTGCAGGAGTGGCCTGCAGTGAATGCCTACATAGATGGCGATGCCATTGTTTATCATGACTATTGCGATATTTCGATAGCTGTATCTGCGCCCAAGGGGCTGGTGGTGCCGGTGATACGCAATGCGGAGAGCATGAGCATGGCCGATATAGAAAACAAAGTCGTGGAGCTTGCCAAAAAAGCCCGTGATAATAAATTAAGCCCCGATGAAATGGCGGGTGGTACATTCACGATCACCAATGGTGGTGTGTTTGGCTCCCTAATGTCCACACCTATTATCAACATACCCCAGTCTGCCATACTAGGCATGCACAAGATACAAGACCGCCCCGTCGCCATTAATGGCAAGGTAGAGATACGCCCGATGATGTACCTGGCAGTGAGCTACGACCATCGTATTATAGATGGCCGCGAATCGGTAGGCTTCCTGGTAAGGGTGAAGGAGTTGCTGGAGAGCCCGGAATTGATGTTGTTTGGGAAGGACCCGGTGAAGACACTGCTGGAGATATAAACCGCGGTCTCGCCCCTGTCCCCTAAAAGGGGAACTATGCAATTGGCTCCGGTACTGAGCTTTAGCTTTAGGATATAATTTGGCGAATTTGTTTTGGGTTTCAACGGCCACTAGTGAAGAAATTATTTGTAGTAACTTTATCTTGTTACTAAACAGATGTGCCTCCCAGAGAAGTTCACTTTTACTATCATACTGTTTTGTTTGGTTGTTTCATGGTTTCCGTCTATGGGACAAACTAAAACGGAAACCTATACTATTACGACCTTAGAGGGCATTGAGCAGCGTGTTATTGTCAATAATGACTGGCAGGACCGAAGATTGCGGGTCATATGCGGAAATGATACAATCAGCTTTACGGATAACTGGTACGGTTCTGTGAGTGCGACATTTTTGACTAAAAATTTTTTGAAAATAATATACTCCCGAAGGGGAGGCAGTGGTATTCATAACGACGACCTGTTGCTCATCTGTGTAAAAAATAATAAACTCCATTCTGCGCTAGACATTGTATCATACAGTGAGTTTATTTACGGAGGTGACGATGTAGACGATTACAATGCCTCATTAAAAATAGCAGCCGGTAGCAACGAAAATATCCGCCTCGAACTATCGGCAAACCGGGAATACGCCAAAATACTACATAAGAAAAATTACCGCACAGCAGCCATACTGGATTTTGATAAAAACAAATGCGTGTTTTTCAGCAGACACGAGTATATAGACAATGTCTTCCACGTGTACAACTTTGCAGATGAGAAAACAACTGACAAACGATTCACAGGCACTTACCCGATGGTAGATATCGGTCGACGGCGCTATTATTTCGCAAAAGGAACCTGGTACCGCAATTTTACCGGCCTCCCCGATTTTGATAAAATACCAGAACGCCGGTTGTCAACAGATATGATTAATTCGCTTTAGCGTGACCTATTTTATACACATTATCTAAATCGACTCCAGTTTCTCCAACGCATTTTTCGCCGCTACCTGCCCGGCTTCTTTTTTGTTGAATCCCGTGCCGCTGGCTATGAGTTCGCCATCAAGCATGATTCCTACAGTGAATAGCTTACGGACGCCTTCCATTTTTTCATCGAGCGTATCGAAGGTAAGGGTGCGGTTTTTGCGCTGTGCCCAACTCAGGAGCTGGTTCTTGAAATTAGTATCGGTGCTCTCCATGGTGTCCAGGTCTATGTAGGCACGAATGAGCTGGTTGAGGATAAAATCGCGGGTCTTCGTGAAGCCTACATCCAGGTAAACGGCACCTATCAGGGCCTCCAGCGCATTGCCAAAGATGTGGCTGCGGCTCAGGCCACGGTCGTTCTGGTTGTATTGCACCAGTTTATTGAGGCCCATACGGAGCGCTACATTATTCATGGTTTCACGCCGTACGATCTTGGAGCGCAGTTCGGTAAGGTAACCTTCGGGCTGGTAAGGATATTTTTTGAAGAGGTATTCAGCAACTATTGCGCCCAGAATGGCATCGCCCAGGAATTCGAGCCGTTCATTGCTGTCTGTCACTTCTTCCGGCTTGGAGCGGTGCATGAGTGCCAGCCTGTAATACCCTATATGGCGCGGTGTAAAGCCTAGCAGGTGTTCTAATTGCAGCAACAATTGCTTGTCGGGGGAGGAGGAGTTGAAGATGCGATTGATGAGGCGCCGCAAAATTACTCGGATGGTTTTTTGAAGATAACGGAAGCATTATGCCCGCCAAATCCAAAGGTGTTGCTCAGAGCGGCGTTGACCACGCGCTTCTGTGCCTTAAGGAAAGTAAAGTTCAGACGGGGATCGAACGATGGGTCGTCTGTAAAGTGGTTGATGGTAGGCGGAATAATATCGTGTACTGTTGCCAGTATGCTTGCGATAGCCTCAATAGCACCGGCGGCGCCCAGCAGGTGCCCGGTCATCGACTTGGTAGAGCTGATATTCAGGTTGTAAGCATGCTCACCGAAAACCCGCTGTATAGCCGTGATCTCGCTGATGTCGCCCAGCGGTGTGGACGTTCCATGAACATTGATATATGCTATGTCTTCCGGCTTCATACCAGCATCAGCCAGTGCGCTTTTCATTACATTGTATGCGCCCAGCCCTTCCGGGTGTGGTGCTGTAAGATGATAGGCATCTGCGCTGAGGCCGCCGCCAGCCACTTCGGCAATTATGGTTGCACCCCTGCGTTTGGCATGTTCGTATTCTTCCAGCACTATAGCTCCGGCGCCTTCTCCAAGTACAAAGCCATCACGGCTCAGATCGAAGGGACGGCTTGCGGTTTTGCAATCGTCATTACGCTCTGACAAGGCTTTCATGGCATTGAAACCACCAATCCCTGCTTCGGTAACAACGGCTTCAGAACCACCGCACACAAATGCATCAGCTTTACCCAGGCGAATATAATTGAGCGCGTCAATAACAGCGTTGGTGGACGAAGCACAGGCGCTTACTGTAGAAAAATTCGGCCCGCGGAAACCATACTTCATGGATATATGCCCACCGGCAATGTCCAGTATCAGCTTGGGAATGAAGAAAGGGTTAAAGCGGGGAGTACCGTCACCGGCAGCGAAGTTTTTCATTTCTTCGATGAAGGTGATCATACCACCGATGCCTGACCCCCAGATAACACCCACACGGTCGTGGTCTATACCCTCATCTGTGAGCCTTGCAGCCCGAACGGCTTCATCGGCCGCAACAAGGGCCATCTGTGAAAACCGGTCCAGCTTACGAGCCTCCTTACGCTCAAAAAAATCTTCAGGATTGAAGTTTTTTACCTCGCAGGCGAATTTCGTTTTGAACTTGGTTACGTCGAATTGCTTAATGAAATCGGCGCCCGAGACTCCATTGATCAACGCATCCCAATAAGAGGGTATGTCATTGCCTAATGGCGTCAGGGCACCGAGACCCGTAACGACAACGCGTTTTAACGTTAAGTTCATCGAACGATTTTCCAGTTACAGAGTGGTTTAGTAAAATTACTTTACGTGTTCTTCCAGGTAAGCGATGGCCTGGCCAACAGTAGTGATGGTTTCAGCCTGTTCATCGGGAATGGAGATGTTGAATTCTTTTTCGAATTCCATGATCAGCTCTACGGTATCCAGTGAGTCAGCGCCGAGGTCATTGGTAAAACTTGCCTCAGGTGTTACTTCTGATTCATCAACACCCAGTTTGTCCACGATAATTTTCTTAACGCGATTTGCAATTTCAGACATAGAATAATGCGTTTAAATTTTATGCTGCAAAAATATACTTTTTAGGATAACAAAGCGGATTATTTTATTTCAGGCTCTTTTTTTTAAAAACCGCATTCGCATTGCGTTATTTATAATGCAAAACAGCCTACTGGTAACGCTTTTACAATAAGTAAACGTTTGGAAAAGTACAGCCCGTGCTTTAACCGGAATATCAATAATAGGTCACTTCCCGGTCAGTAATCGCCACCACCCGGTTATTATTCGTCTGCACTTTTCTTATCCAGTTACCATGCTGGTCATAGGTGAATGAAAAAACGGTATGGGTCTGCAGCCGGTTGTCTTTGTCGAAAAAGGTTTGTTCCGAAATGTTTCCTTTCTCCTCATACACCGTAGCTATCCGCGTAATGATCTTGCCGGTTACATCAAATTGGGTTTCCTCCACCTGGTTGCCCCTGACGTCATATTTATAGGTGGTTTTTAGCTTAAAACCGTTTTCCGAGTTAACCCGCTCAGCCATATTTCCATTGCCATCATAGCTGAAATAAGCCGTTCTTATTACTGCACTGTCGCCCTCCAGGTACTGCTCTTTGGTTTTGTTACCATCTTTGTCATACTGCCACACGGTTTTATCCAGTACGGCTTCCCTCATTTTTTCCCTTTCCATCACCTGTGTGTAGTTTACCTCTGCCGTTTCATTGCCGTCTTTGTCGTAATGGCAAACAGTGGTCAGGAACAAATTACCGGCGCCATTGTAGAGCTTGATCAAAGTGAAATTCCCATCCTTGTCACTTTTGTAAACATTCGTGTATGCGGGGCTGCCATCGCCATTGTAGCCATCTTCCTGTTCCAACACTCCTTCCTTATTGTAGTTGAAAACTGTTGAGTTTTCAAGGCTGCCGTCAGCATTGTAGGTGTAGTCGTTGTCTTTGTTGCCCAACTGGTTATAAACGGACAGAGTTTTGCCGGTGTATTCCTTTTGCGTCTTGCCATGCACCCGCTTCACAATAAAGCTGTATTCGGTCAGTGATTTTACCTTACCCACCAGTTTCTGCTCCGTTAGGTCATTCACAACCTGCGATACCGAGACGAGCGGCCTGGCCGATAGAAAAAATACTATTACAAATAATGCGGCTGTTCTCATTTTGTTTCCAAAGTATGCGCCTGTTTTTCCTGGTAGAGCCGTGGCTGCCAAAACTAATTGTACTCTATTTCCCGGATAGTAACAGAATTAGGGATATCGTTTTTATAGGTAGTCCGTTTGCGCCAGTTGCCGTTCCTGTCGAAATTTTCATAGTCATAGCTCGTGGTAAATTTCAGGCTATGGTGCGAGTCATATTCCTTCTCCTCTATATCGTGGCCCTTTTTATCGTACGTATAATTGGTCTTCAGAAACAGTATCCCAAACTCGTTCAGGCAGTCTTTCACCATCCGGTTGCCTTTCGGGTCAAATCTTGATTTGGCGGTCATAAATAATACGTTTTGGGGATCGTAATTATTTTCTTCATTGATATTTCCCTTAAAATCGTATTTGTAAGTGGTTTTCACATTCAGTGTTCCATCCGCCTTGTACCTGGTTATGTCTATGAGTTTACCAGTGGAGTCATTGTAATTATACACAGATTTAGACAGTAACACATCTGTGGGAGAGTAGGTATAAAAATCAACCTGGTTCCCTGTATCGTTAAAGTTGCTCACGCTCTTCCACATCAGGCTGTCACCGGAGCCATTGTATTCCTTTTCCGTAAGCGTTTTTACACTACCCTTCAGATGCTGCCGTTCCAGGTCAGATTTCGCCTGGGCATAAGTGAAGAGGGGCGTAACAAGCAATAACAGTATAAAGTATAGTTTTTTCATTCAGAGCCGCAAATTACGACAATTCCTGCAGTGCATTTTCAAGGAGCGTCAGCATTTCAGGAATTTCGGATAGCACGCACGTACCTACACTGAGCCGGTACCACGGCGAGCCATTACCAGCCCCAAACGCATAAAATGGCACAATTGCGAGCCTCGCCTTATTGAGCAGGTATTCGGTAACTTCTTTTTGCGTTTCCAGGAGCTTGCCATCAGCTGTTTTCCCAACTAGCGGCAATTTAATGGTGAGGTAAATACCTGCTTGCGGAGCAATGCAATCGATGGGCAAACCTTTGTCTTTCAGGCACACCACCCCTTTGTAGATGGTCAGCAGCCGGTCGTACAGGCCATGCTTGAAATGCTCCAGGAACTTGTCCATCGCGTCATTTTGCAGCAGGAAACGCGCGGTTGCCTTTTGCTCGGCCATAGGCGCCCAGCCGCCGGTATGCCCCAGCAGCGCCCTTATCTTGGCGATCACATTTGCCGGGCCAGCGGCCCACCCTACCCTTACACCGGTCGCAGCAAATGATTTTGAAATACCGTCAACGGAAATCGTAAATTCCTTCATGGCCGGACGTAAAGCAACCGGGTGGTAATGCCTGATATCACCATAAGTGAGCAGGGAGTACATCTGGTCAAACAACAGGTACAGCTTCTTTTCTTTGCCGGTCCGCTTCCTGTTTTCTTCCAGCACCAGGTCACAGATATCTTCCATAGTTTCTTTCGTCATCACAGTACCGGTAGGGTTTTGCGGCGAGCAAAGACACAGCAATGCAGCGCCGGATATTTGCCTGGCAATATCAGCCGCAGATGGCATAAAGTTGTTTTCAGGGAAAGCCTCTATCACACAATGGCCGCCCTGGTTCATGCCGGTGTAGTGGTTATTGTTCCACGAGGGGGCGGCATAGATCACTTTATCATCTTTGTCCACAATAGTTTTAAATGCCGCGTAGATCAGTGGCCGCCCACCGGACGCTATCTGTATCTCATTCGTAGCATAATGTACCGCATCATTCCGCTCAATGAATTTTGACACCGCATCACGCAGTTCCAGCAGGCCATCAGCCGGAGGATAGTTGGTATTCTTTTGTTTGTAAGATTCTATAATGAGATCTTCCAGCAGCGCAGGCACTGGAAATATGTGCGGGTCGAAATCCCCAATGGTATAGTTGTATATCTTTTCTCCCTGCTGCACACGGCGGCTTATCTCGTTGCCGAGCCTCACGATCTCGGACCCCGTCATCGACTCAGCAAGCTGGCTTAATGAACTCATAGCGCTATTTTACAGAGAAAAGGTAAGAAGTTTTTTGCGAAAAATGAGTGTGCGAGTGTCTGACTTACACTTAAGGGGTCAAAAGCTGCTATTTCACTTTTGCAGAGTAGTATTCTTCAAACCAGTTTGGAACATCCTTTTTATTAAGCTTATCCCACTTTTTCTTATTCCCGTTCTTTTTGAAGTGGGCAAACATTTTAAAAGATTCGCCATCTTTGGAATTATCAAAAAAGAAAACCTGGTATGCGATCTGTGCCGCTTCAAATAACAAGTCTAACGAGCGGTAATATCTGCTTTCAATCTTGTCGTTGGGTACATCATGTCCACCTTTTGTTTTTCGTGAAGCTACCCTGAACTTATTGATCTCCGGGTTTTCGGTGGAGACGAAGTAGAGATATACCTTATATCCCATACTGGCGGCTTCCCGCATTACATCCAGTTTCGATGAGTGCGAAAAAACCGTTTCAAAAGAGAATTTTTTCTTTTCAGTCAATATTTTTTTGCGCAGAAAATCAGCTATGATCTGAGATAAGCGTTCATCCGAGGTTTTGTCCCTCAGCTTGACATTTCCCTCTTTGAATGAATAAGCCTTTTTAAAAGCAATATCGTTGAATTCACGGCCAATAAGGCCTGATGCTAAAGCAGTGTGTGTAAATTCTTTATTAGAAGTTACAATGTCGTAATCATTAAATGTAAATGCTCTTTCTCTTAATTTTTTAGCAATGTCGTCTGCATTTATATAAATGCCGAAATCTATCTTCCTGCCATTCACTTCCTGGTCCCTGACAAATTGAATCACAGTGCTTTTACCAGATCCATTCGGCCCAGCAAACACCCGGAGACGTAAATTGTCCTGTGAACTAATCGAGTGCGATTCCACGGCTTGCTTTCACTCGTTTTATAGGTGTGATCTTTTCAATTGTGCCGTCTGCAAAGATTTTAACTACCCAGCCATCTTTTGCTATAACATTGCATCCCATTATTTGCATTGTCTCTGCTGCGGCTTTGCGGATGCCACGTTTAGCGGCGCTAACAAGGAGTCTTTTTGTAAGATAAGGAGCACGCACTTCAGCTACTATCTTGGCAGATTTCTTTTCTTTCGCTGTCATACTTTAAAGGTACAAATTTTCATGTTTACCGCAAAATCCCCTTCACTGCTGCGCACTCTGTCTTTTCAGCTCATTATTCACGAGCCGAAGCCATATCTGCATACCCTTATCATTCCAGTGCGTGTCGCCCCTGCGGTAGAGTGTTGCGGGGTCCGGCGCCGCCGAGTAGATCGAATAAATATCAATAACCGGCATTTTCAATGCACTGTTTTGTTGAATACGGGGTATCATCCTGTTGTAATTTTTCGGTTGTAAGATCGTAGCGGCATTGGGGATAATGGAAAGATATATCTCGGAAAAGCCCTCCTTTTTATAGTGGTCATATATCTCATTGAGCAGGCTCACAGCGGTGTTAATATTGTTGTCGGTCAAAGGTGTATAGCTACTGTAAGCCCCCCCTTCCACCACTGTTGGTTTGAAAAACAGGTAATCTCCATTATCAGAAATAGCCGCATCACCTGATGCCCGGTTGAACAGGTAATAGTTCATGTCCGCCTTGCGCTGCTTTAACTGATTAATGATATTGTAGTCGAAGAGGAGGTATTCTATATTGGTATTTACGAGCTGTGCGTACCTGGGCCTGCCTGCAAGCGAATAAGATTGCTTCTTAGGCGGGGCGGAAGGCTGCGCAGCCGAAGGAGCAACGGGTTGTTCTGCCGCTGCCGGCTCCCCCTTTTGCAGGCCTTTTCCTTTCAGCATATTGTATATCCACGTCCCGCTCAGTGTCTCCAATGCTAAACGCTCGGTAATTTCTATAAGGAGTATATTCTTCTTTCCGGAGTCGAGCGAATAGTTGAGCCCCAGTAGCTTTGTACCGTACTGATACTTGTTGACATTCGCAAAAATATAACCCGGCATATCTTCTGTATAGCTGTCCCCATACAGGTAAAGGTCTATATTCTTTTTTCCGTTGTCTGTGGCCTTCACAAAAGTGTAGTTCTTCAGCTCCCAGAATTTTTTTATATCATCAAGATAAGACAGTTTGATAAGGTCGCCGCCGCCCATTTTTGTATGATTCGTTCTCCACGAGTGAACGTCGGTATGGGCATTGTTCCAATCATATATCTTGTGCATAAGGGGGGGCCATGAAGATATACCAATAGCCGCAAGCCCTATGGTAACAAATACATATGCGAGTAGCTTCTTAACCATATCAGAACTGGAAGTATATAAATTGATTTTCACCGAACACACCGAAAAAGTAACATACAAGCACCATCATAGTAAGATACAGTGCAAAAGCAGAGTCCCTCTTAATAAAATGGCTTTTGACCTTATTTTCACGGAGCAGCATGACAATAACAAACAGCACGGCAAACAACATTTCGACAACGTTCATGCCAAATTTAGACGGGCCTGTTTTAAAACTAAATATCTCCGAGATAAACCTCACAGCAGTACTAATGTTACTTGCCCTGAAAAAGATCCAGAAGATGGTTACGAGCAAAAAATTGAACGCTATAAAAACCGCATCGGCAATCACATTATTCTTCGGTTCTTTGCTGCTCTTGCCCGACAAAAGCGAAACTAATGCACCGTGCAGGGAGCCCCAGGCCACAAAAGTCCAGTTGGCGCCATGCCACAGGCCGCTGAGCAGGAAAACCAAAAATACATTTATCCTCCTCCGTGCCTCACCCTTCCGGTTACCGCCTAGGGGTATATACACATAGTCCCGGAACCATGACGACAGGGATATGTGCCAGCGCGTCCAGAATTCAGTGATATTTTTCGACTTATACGGCTCATTGAAATTCTCCATAAGGGTTATACCCATCAGCTTAGACGCCCCAAGCGCTATATCAGAATAACCGGAAAAGTCGCAGTATATCTGGAACGAATAAAACATAGCTGCTACAGCCAGGGAGAATGAGGAGAGCGACTGATGGTGGGCAAAAGCATAATCCACCTCTACAGCTAAACGGTCTGCGATCACTACTTTCTTAAAAAAGCCCCACACCATCCTTGCAAGGCCTTCTTTAACATTGTCCCATTTGTATTCCTTGTACTCATGAAACTGGTGCAGCATATTTTGAGGCCGCTCTATAGGTCCCGCTACCAGTTGCGGATAATACATAACGTACAGTGCATAGATCACAAAATTCCGTTCAGGTTTCTGGTTTCCGCGATACACCTCTATGGTGTAGCTCATTGCCTGAAACGTATGGAACGATAAACCGATGGGCAAAATGATGTTGAGATACGGCAATTGCGCATGAGGCAGCAGGTGGGAGATAAGCGGATCAATACTGCCCAGTAAAAAGTTGAAATATTTATAAAAAACAAGGATACCGACATTTGCAATAATACTCAGGGTAAGCCAGGCCTTTTTACGCCGCGAAGAAGCGGCTATTAATATGCCTGCAAAATAATCAATGACAATTGTAGCGCCGAGTATAAGTATATAAACGGGTATGAACGTCATATAGAAATAACAGCTGCTGATCAGTAATAGCCAGATACGCCCTTTTTGATTCTTTATCTGGTAGTACAGGATTGATACCACCATAAAAAACACCAGGAACTGCAGTGAATTAAATACCATTGTGCCAAAAGTAAAAAGTAAAAACCAAAAAACGTAAAGAGGTTTTATGGCTATAGCGCTACGCTATTTAAAATTCATCACCAGCCCCAGGCCTAGCCCGTTGGGGGCTGGCACCGGGATCATATGCATAGATATATCCCTCGAAATATCAAAATTCTTCAGATGGGCGGAGACGACCGCATCTATTACCTGCAACGCATACCCAACTGTGCTGAACATCACGGTCAGATCGAGGTATTTACTGTAGTCATTCTGAAGTTGGTTTAATTGGTCGATGCTATACTGGCCTACATACTTATCGGTTGGGTACGGATTGTTGATACGCCCTATATATGCTTTTCTGTATCCCTGGTAGCTATTAAGGTTAGTGATAAAAAAATATCCCGCAACGCCAATCCCGACATATACCAAGGGCACTTTCCAGTAATTGTGGTTGTATAGCTGCCCCAGGCCTGGCACCAGTGCACTATACAGGCCGGCTTTTTTCGGGTTTGGCTGGAAGGGGCCTTTTTTTACTACGATCATGGAAGCTGTATCCTCGCCTGGTTTGGCCTGCGGCGTTATTACCTGGATGCCCTTTCCTGCTTTTCTTTCGTGGAGCGTATCGTCTACAATATTATTAAGCGTGGTGTCCGGTACAGCTTGCGCACGGCAGTGATTTGGCGTAAGGCCAAAGGTGCATACTATTAAAATAAAGGCAATCCTATACCGAACGGCAAAACTGCCAAACACATAGCCGTAGCCGCGCACCAGTTTGTTTTTAAGATTCACGGGATAAAGTTAAGGGATAAATTTTAGCTGAAGGAGTAAACGAAACCGCCCGACGGTTTTATAAAATTCTTTATCTTCACCCTCAAATCGGGCGTAACATAATACAACAACATGCTATTTAATTCAATAGAGTTTGCCATATTTCTCCCGATCGTTTTTACACTCTATTTGCTGTTTCAGAAAAAGTATAAGGTACAAAACTTCATCCTGCTTTTTTCCAGTTACGTTTTCTACGGCTGGTGGGATTACCGCTTTCTTTTCCTGCTCATCTTTTCCACTTTTTTAGATTACTTCACCGGTCTGAAAATTCACAAAGCAGAAAAAACACATTGGCGCAAAACATGGCTGCTCATTAGTGTGTGCATCAATCTTGGCTTTCTAGGCTTCTTTAAATACTATAATTTCTTTGCTGATTCTTTTGCTGACCTGCTCACTCACATGGGCTTCCATCCTGACATCTGGACAATAAAGATCATATTGCCCGTAGGTATTTCGTTTTATACTTTCCATGGCCTGTCGTATGTTTTTGATATATACAACCGGAAGATAAAACCCACAGAAAACTTTGTTGACTATTCGGTATTTGTCAGTTTCTTCCCGCTGCTAGTGGCCGGCCCCATAGAGCGTGCCACCCATTTATTGCCGCAGGTGGAAAACCCACGGAAGTTTGATTATGCTTATGCTGCGGATGGTATGCGGCAGATACTCTGGGGACTCTTCAAAAAAATGGTGATCGCGGATAATTGTGCGGTGTACGTAAATAAGATATTCAGCCATTCCGGCAGCTACTCCGGCAGTACGCTGGTAGTGGGCGCGGTATTATTCACATTCCAGATCTATGGCGACTTCTCCGGTTATTCAGACATTGCTTTGGGCACGGCAAGATTGCTGGGCTTTGAGCTCCTGAGAAATTTTGCTTTCCCTTACTTTTCAAGGGATATCGCCGAATTCTGGCGGCGATGGCACATATCGCTCTCGTCATGGTTCAGGGACTATCTATATTATCCATTGGGCGGCAGCAGGGTATCAAAAGGCAAAGCGATAAGAAATACGTTTATCATATTCCTCGTCAGTGGCTTCTGGCATGGCGCCAACTGGACCTTTATTTTCTGGGGCGGACTGAATGCGGTCTATTTTCTGCCACTGTTACTGACCGATAAAAACAGGAACCACATAGATATTGTTGCAACCGGCAAAGTGTTGCCGTCGTTAAAAGACGCCCTGAAAATTCTGCTTACATTTTCATTGACGGTACTGGGGTGGATATTTTTCAGGTCGGCAAACATAGGCCAGGCCTTTTCTTATATTTCCACCATTTTTTCCAGGTCGGTTTTTACGCACCCGCAGTTCATACCCTTTACGTTGTTTACGCTTATCGGCCTGTTCATGCTGGTAGAATGGCTGCAAAGGGAAAAAAGGCACGGCCTTGAGATTCACAACATCAAATACCTGCCGGTGAGATGGGCCATTTATTCGGTGGTTATATTAACCATACTCAGCTTCAGCCTGTTCAAGGAGAATTCGTTTATTTATTTTCAGTTTTAAAAGCTTGCAAGAAGATATTAGCCAATTCTAATACATCTATGAAGGTTGCGATAATGGTATAAAAGCAATAATTTATGCGCCGTAAAACAGCTACTATAATATGCGTTAGTGGAGTGATTATAGGGTTTTTATTGATTCAGTTTGCAAGGGTTGATCCACCAAATCCGCTTCCGTCAAATATTACGGATCCAGATGATTGGGGCGATGAGCGAACGGAAAATATAGGCAGAGTTTTAGAAGCGATATCTCTGATAAGCCTTATTCTCGTTCGTGTATTTATGAAACGCGAACGGCCTTTATCCCTTTAGTACATTTTAGCATGTTGTTACCAATACATTGCGTCTCTAACCTTCAGATCGAAAATTTTCATCCAAATCAATGCAAATTCACCCTACTGCGCCAGCCAATACTTCCGCAACAACCATTCCGACAAGGCCAATAAAAGAATAATAAAGAAGTACCATTTACGGTCTATCAGCGGAACTGTTTCTGTATTAGACTGTATAATGGGCTTGATATGGTCGTTGTGGGAAATGCTGTCATAAAGCGATGCAACGTTCCGGGCAGCAACAAACCCGCCATTGTATTTCCGGGCAAGCCCGTATAGCAAAGGATAATCCGCTCCTGACTCCATCAGCTCCAGGGGAATGCTCTCTACCACAAAAGTACCATTAGCTGAATACTGCTTTTCGTTGTAAGTAGTGTGTGCGCTATAAGTATAGGTACCGCCAGCCCAAACACCAACATTGACATTATACGCAGTACCCGACCGTTCGAAAGAAAAATTCTGTTTGCGCCCTGCACTGTCTATTATGGTCAGTTGCACATCGGGTGTGTTTACCTGCTCATTATTTGCATTCAGCAGATGGGCGCTGAGCGATATGGATTCCTGGTCGCTCCATATGTACTTCTGCAACGATACACCGAAGGGCTTTTCATTGTTGTTAGCACAAAGGAAAGCGACGGTTTGCCTGATACATTCATCGATTACAGTATGGCCAGTAAAGTTCTTGTACTCATATAGCCGCCAGCGCCACAGTCCTTCCCCTGCCAAAATAGCTGTAGGCACACTACCCTGTTGCAATACCCATAAAGGAGCCTGCTGGCCGCCTGGCTTTTGTGAGAATAAAATACTTGCGCCCGGCCCGGCTGATAGATTGACATTGCCACTTAGCGGCGGCATTTTGTCCGCGACCGACTGAATATTCTGTGGAACAGTAAATGTGGTAAACCCTGGTTCAAACACGGCAACCTCATCGTGCGGCGAGGCAGCCGATATGCTGCTGTGGGTAAGCTCAGATAAGCTGTTCAGTGATTTCACATCGGCCTGGCTGGTAAATATCAGCCAAAGGGGTTTATGAGCAGCAAGCAGTTGCGCAGTGATCTTATACCTCACGGAGGGTAACCCATGGAGTATAATAACATTATAACCGGTAAGTGATGCCGGAAAATTGTCGGCTGTGCATACGGTAACCTTGTAGGCTTCCAGTCCGCTGAGCGCATCCTTGATAGCATTTACGTCCGGGTGCGGGGCGGCAGAAACTATAAGGATATTCTTCTTTTCTTCCACTACCTCTACGAAAATATCTCTGCGGTTGTTTGCTACGTTCTTTTCTCCTTCAGCCTCTGGTACCGAGATGGTGTAGTGGTGAAGGCCCGCCTTATCTGCTTTAACCGTAAATGAAACCGAACGGTCATACTTATCATTATTGACCGAGACTGGAACGGAGGAAAGCATATTCTCACCTTCTTTAATAACAGCGCTGTTATTATACCCCTTGCAGAGATCGGCAACCACATCTGCCCGTATCTCGAAGGTGCTGTTTATAGTTGCCACCTTATTGGCATAAACCTTTGCGATCCGTATATCTTTTTGCTGCACACTGTCACCAATTGCCACGGCATACAAAGCGCTATGCAATGATAGTTGCTGGTATAGCGGGTTCATGCCCTCGTTAAAGCGTCCATCGGTAGCCAGTATCACCGCACCCAGGTTTTGCAGCCCGAAATATTCCTGCGCCCTTGATAAAGCAGCGGAAATATCTGTAGCAGGTTGCCTGTATTGAAATAAACTGTCGTTTTGTATCGTACTACCAAAACCCCATTGCACCACTTTATATTTATCCGACAGCCGGTGCGTAAGGTCTTCTATGTTTTTCCGGTAAGCGGCAGAGTCATTGCCCAGTGCATTGCCGATAGAGCGCGAATTGTCTTGCAATAACAAGACAACCGGCTTTTCAACCACATTCTTAGTAATAATAATTGTCGGCACCAGGATAAGCAACAAGGTGAAAAACACTACCAGGGACCGCAGTAACGAAGTAAGCCATGGATAGGGTACTGCACGCTTTTTATCAGCACGATATACCCAATAACCCGCGCCAACCGATACAACGATAGCTAATACCCAATATATCCACTGCATGAGGAGGCAAGCTAAAGAAAAATTTAAAAAGAAGTTACAATTAAAATATAAAATGTGAACTTTGCGGTATCACGTAAATACAAGCGATTATATATTTCCAACTTTATGAAGCATATCTTAGCATTTGTTGCATCTTGTTTGTTCATTGCCTCGGGAGCATTTGCCAAAGGCCACGGTGGCGGGCATGGCGGTGGGGGTGGACACCATTCCGGCGGCCATTCTTCATCCCGCAGCAGTAATGTTCATTCTGCCGGCAGCAGCAACAGCCAGGGGGTAAAGCACGCCGCAGGCCACAGCGCGTCGCAAACCAAAGCAAGAGTGCCTGTTAGCCGCACTACCGCCCCCAGTGCAATTGTTGCAAATCATGCCAGGAATATGCAGCCATACCAGAAAGGCGTACCAGTGCAGCCACGCGGCGGTGAGCCTGTAGTGGTCAACCCCGGCACAGCGTATTACCCATCTTATTACTATGGATACTACGATCCTTATTATGCTAACCCTTATGCCTACAACCCTTATTTCAATATGTGGTCCATGGGCTTCAGCATGATGTACAGCCCTACCTATCCCTACATGGGCGCAGGGTCGGGCAATAGCTATAACAATGGTTATTCAAATAATAATATGGAGGACGACCTCGAAGGCTATGCTGTTTATGCACACGATACCATTTCAGGGGCGCTGACTTTAAAGACAAATGCTATACTCCTGGCAACGAAGGATTCCGGAAAGGACTATGATTATACATTTAAGATAAAAGACAAGGAGCTGGAGTACGTTACGGCTTTCAACAGCGAAGACAAACAAGTGAAACTGGTGCGCCTGGAAAAAAGCAAGAAAAAGCTGTGGCGCGTGGTGCACGAAGGCAAACTGAACCTTTATGATTACAGTCACGGTTTCATATACCGTCCAGGAGATATTGATAGAATGTCACTGATGGCCGCATTTAATGGGGATACAAAAACGTTTTACAGTGTAAAAAATAAAGAGCAGCTCATCGATTATGTCAATCAGGCATATGGTCTGCAGCTTGACCCTAAGAATTTTACCTGGAACCAGTTGCTGATATACGTGGATAAGCTCGACTAATGCAGCTTCTGTTTTAACATATTATTCCCATAATAAGGCGTAATTTTTGGTGTTGTTTTAATATACTACACCACTAAAAATCTCCTTTATGAAACGCCGTTCGATTGCCCTTGGTTTTTTCCTGCTCTTAGGAATAAATGCCAAAAGTATAGCCCAGCGCTATGCGTCTGCAAATAGCACAGAGTCTGCAACACATAACAGCAGTTCTGCAGGCCCTAACAATTACGATACGCACCCTTCTGCTCCAGTTGCCAGCGCTGCAGTAAAAGAAACCGCTATTGCTGTGCCTCATGCGGCCTCAACATCAGACGGGCCAACCGCATCCGCAAATAATCGTTTGCCTGCTGCACCTGGCACAGCAGGAGGTAGTACTTTCCATGGCCCTTCGGCAATCATTGCCGGAGCGCAAAGGTATAACCCGGTTACCAGGCACAACTACCCTTATTATTCCACACCTGTAACCAAACAAAAAAGCCAGGCACACAATCGCTCCTTTGCGAAAGAAAGGTTCACCGCTTATCTTCCATACTTATACTATCCCGACGTTTTCCCTTTTTATGAATGTGAGTTGGTCTATGACAATATGCTGATGGATAATGATAACTCTCCCAAAGGCGCCTCTGTTCTTAACACCTCTCTTGACGGCTATGTTGTGTACGGCAGCGATACCATATCCGGTATTGTCACTGTAACTGATAAGGCCATATACCTGGAGCAGCCTTTGGATGGCAGGCATGTAAAGGGTTACACTTTCCCTAACACAGACAACAATTTACACGCGGTTGCTGTGTTTGAAGGAAATAATGCGCTTTACCTGGACCGGGCTGGCGGTACTGGCAAGTTATCACGGGTCATACATAGTGGGAAGCTCTCCGTATATGACTACAAATACAATTTTGTTACACCGGAGAATATACAAAGAGGAAAAATGACTGTAGCATACGGTGGACAGGCAAAATCAGCGGGATCGTTCCTGGCGGCAGACAGCAAGCAACTGCTGGTAGAGGCTATCAACTCAGCTTATGGCCTGCAGCTCGATGGTAAAAACTATACCTGGAACCAGTTGCTGAGTTACCTGGATAAGCTGGATTAACCTGCTTCTGCCCCAAGAGTAAAAATTGTATATTTGTGTATGGTTGATAAAGACCAGATACTGCAACTCATAAAAAATTCGGTGAAAGCTACTGCACCCGGCGCCACGCTGATATTGTATGGCTCTTATGCCCGTGGCGATTACCGGGAAGATTCCGATATTGACCTTCTGGTGCTATTGGATAAAGATAAAGTGACGCTGGAAGACAAAATGCAGATCCGTTCGCCTGTAAATCGCATCGAATGGGATACCGGCAAATTGATCAGCCTATTTTTTTATCCCAGGAAAGCCTGGGAAACACCGCAAATGGTTACGCCATTTTATGAAAATGTCAACCGGGAAGGTATAGTATTATGAACGACCAACAAAAGCGGGATTTAGTCCTATACCAAATTTCTAAAGCAAAAGAAACTCTAAATGAAATCGAAGTTCATTTAAAAAATGAGTTTTGGAATACTGCCGTTAACAGGCTTTATTATGCCTGCTTTTATGCAGTAACAGCGCTGCTTATTGATAAGGAATTATATTCCAAAACACATTCCGGCACTAAACAATTGTTTGGACTACATTTTATTAGACCAGGTATTATCACCGAAGTATCTGGCGATTATTATACTGAGATTTTTGAATTACGGCAAACAGGAGATTACCAGAGTTTTTTTATTTTCGATAAGGAAGAAGTTTTAGCTTTATTACAACCCGCCCGCAACCTCATCGCCGAAATTGAGCAAATATTATCAGAAGTCTGAACTATTCTCACAATTTTCCTACCCATATCCAATCTTGCATAAAACGTATTACTTTTGAGCGCTTTTTAAAATCTAAACGCTTTAAAGTACATATAACCTCATGGCAAAAATTAAAGTAGCAAATCCCGTAGTGGAGCTTGATGGCGATGAAATGACGCGCATCATCTGGAAGTACATCAAAGAGAAACTGATCCTCCCCTACCTTGACATAGACATTAAATACTACGACCTGGGCATAGAGCACCGTGATGCCACCAACGACCAGGTGACCATAGACTCAGCAAATGCGATACGCCAGTATGGTGTGGGCATCAAGTGCGCGACGATCACACCGGATGAGGCGCGCGTTACCGAATTTAAACTGAAGCAGATGTGGAAGAGCCCGAACGGCACTATCCGCAACATACTGGATGGTACGGTGTTCCGCGAGCCGATTGTAATGAGCAATATTCCGCGGCTGGTGCCAAACTGGACAGCACCTATCTGCATAGGCCGCCACGCATTTGGCGACCAGTACCGCGCCACCGATTTCGTAGTGAAGGGCAAGGGCAAACTGACGATAAAATTTGAAGGCGAAGACGGCAACAACATAGAGCATGAAGTATATAACTTCAAGGGTGATGGCGTAGCGCTGGCTATGTACAATACCGATGAGTCGATCATGGGCTTTGCCCGTGCCTGCTTCAATATGGCGCTGTCTAAGAAATGGCCGCTGTACCTGTCCACCAAGAACACCATCCTGAAAAAATATGATGGCCGCTTCAAGGACATTTTTGAAGACATCTACCAGAAGGAATTCAAAGCGGAATTTGACAAGAACGGTATGGAATATGAGCACCGCCTCATAGACGACATGGTAGCAAGTGCGCTGAAATGGCATGGCAATTTTGTATGGGCCTGCAAGAACTACGATGGTGATGTGCAGAGCGATACAGTTGCGCAGGGCTTCGGCTCACTGGGCCTGATGACCTCCGTGCTGATAACACCAGACGGCAACACCATGGAAGCAGAAGCGGCACACGGCACCGTAACCCGCCACTACCGCGAATACCAGAAGGGCAACCCAACATCCACTAACCCCATCGCCTCCATCTTTGCATGGACGCGTGGCCTGGCATTCCGCGGCAAGCTGGACAACAACCAGGAGCTCATCAACTTCTCTGAAGCGCTGGAAGCAGTGTGCATCGAGACCGTAGAAAGCGGTAAGATGACCAAGGACCTTGCAGTATGCGTACATGGCAATAAAGTAAACCATGGTGAGCACTACCTTTACACCGAGGAGTTCCTTGATGCACTGAATGAGGGGTTGAAGAAGAAACTCGGGTAAATTGATTTTTAAAATGAGAAAAGTAAAAAGTCATCCAGATCTGGATGACTTTTTAAATTATTGTCGGATACTATCCTTTTAAAAATGGATTACTGAAATTTTTGTCAGAGATCAATGCTGAATCAGTGAGAGTTTTGAGGAACGCGATGATCTGTTTTCTTTCGTCCGGAGACAAATGAGCTCCGTGTTGGTAAGCAAATTCCATTTTCGAATCGATATTTATTGATTTGTTTACTTCTTCACTATAAAAATCTAACACCTCCTCCAATGTGTTAAATCTTCCATCGTGCATATATGGTGGCGTTATTGCCACATTCCGTAATGAGGGGATTTTGAATTTTCCATAGTCATTTGCTGACCCGGTTATAGCACCTCTTCCTTTGTCACGGTATCTGTCTGCTACAAAGATGGAATCGAGGCCATTGTTACTAAAACCGAGCGTTGTCCCCAATGGATCAGAATCTGTGGTATGACAATGGAGACAATCTCCTTTAGTCATGTCGTTGACAAGTATATATCCCCTGGCCTCAGCTTCAGAAAAAACATCTTCTCCCTGAAGCACCCTGTCGTACTTGGACCTGTAAGAAAATATTGTTCTTTCAAACTGACCTATTGCGTCTGCTATTAAATTGCTATCAATACGCCGATCACCATACACCCGCTCAAAGGCACGTTTGTAAAACACATTTCGCTCCAGCCGGCGAGTAGCCAAATCCCAACGCATGTTCATTTCATCTTGTTGCGTAACCGGGTGAAACACCTGGCTCTCAATGCTGCTTGCCCTACCATCCCAAAAAAGAAACGGATACCAAGGCAGATTGAAAAGAGGCGGCGTGTTGCGTTTTTGCAATGCGCCATTCTTCCCCTTACTGAATCTTGTAGGTGCGTCACTAAACGCCGCCGACTGCCTGTGGCAACTGCTGCAGGAAATAGTACTATCGTCACTTAATATTGGATCATAAAACAAATATTTTCCCAGATTCGCGCCTTCTTCGGTAACCGTGCGAGATTGAGATTGGGGAATTTTCGGAAAATAATTTGGAAGTGAAACAACATAAGCAGTTTGCTGGTAACCAGTCTGGAAACCAACAGCTCCGCTAAGAAAAATGAATGCAACCAGGACGATTGACACGGTTCCAAATCTCTTAGTCATTTCTTCAGAATTATCTTAAATGTATTCGTTCGAAGATTGGTCTTAATTTTAAGAAGATACATACCGTCAGCAAAGTCACTTATGTCTATTGATGTGTTTACCTGGCTGTTACCATATTCATGTACTATTTGACCCGCGGCGTTTATCAACTGTATTTTTTCGATATTGTTTAGTTTTCTCGATCTCTTGGTACCTATATAGACGACACCACTTGTTACAGTAGGATATACATCGAGGACATCAGTTTCCTTTAATATTTTGCTTGCAGTATGCATAAAAGTAGGATGAAGTATGATATTGTCTATAAGCCAACCCTCTTTATTACTGTCAACTGAATCTGATTTCAACGTAAATCTGACCAACATGGAATCTGTTAAAACCGCAACAGATGAAGGAAGACACATCCAAATATCTTTCCAGGTGGTGTCGGTTCCGCTAAACGCGTAATCGCCGGTTAGTAAAGTATCCAAATTGGCAGGATTGTAACCGTAAAAACTATATACGCTAGGGTTATTAAAAGCGTTTTTCCAGGTTGCACCGCTATCAACAGAATACTCGACTATCCCACCGCCATGTTTTTTTTAACAGATCAAGTTTTTGTTTCCATTGATAAGCGCTGACAAACGGGCCGAGGGTGTAAGGATGAACCGAAATAATGAATGAAGAAGTATTATTCAACGGAATAAAACCAATTGTATCGGTCACTATGGCGTTGGGTAAAGTGGCGGCACTATCAAATATTGTCTTTTGGGGCCGTCCGATCTGCCAAACGTTTGAGCTATCGGAGACAATATTAACGATCACTGAAGTGGTTAAAGTGTCGGCGCCATCGAAATACTGATAGAAGGTTTGTGCAGATAAGCGAGGCGAAAAAAATGACAAAGACAAAACGATCAGTAAACTCTTTTTCATAAAAAAGATTTTAGGGTTTGAGATAGTTGTTCAATAGTTAATAAAATTAAGTAAAATAAATTGTAATAATAACACCTGGTTAATCAAATATATATTCTTCTGCTGGTCTCATCTGCTGGCACGGTTATCATACGCTACAAGTAAAAACATTTTATGGGCATGTGGTCATTGTTAGCGGTACTGGTAGTTATTGTATTTCTTGGCTTCAGAACCGGGCATCATATTTATCATAAACGCAAGGCTAAAAGAGATGCCTTCAAACAGCAGACGCCCACTCATTAGATCAGGCATAAACCTTACAAAAACAGTGTTGTTGCTGAAATACTGGAATTAGCCAAATCTTTGCCTAATTTTATATCATTATATCAGGCAACTATGACTCCTTTTTACAAAATATTACTTACGTCTCTTGTCCTTCTTTTATCCACCGGCTATACTTACGCGCAGGAAACAAAAGATGGCCTCGACTGGTACACAGATATTACCCAAATAGCCAAAATCTCAAAAGAGACGAACAAACCTGTGTTTGGCTTCTTCACCGGCAGCGACTGGTGCGGCTGGTGCCACAAGCTGGAGGCCGATGTGATCAGCAAGCCTGGCTTTAAAGCATGGGCCAAAAAGAACGTGATCCTCATGGAACTCGATTTCCCCCGGATGAAACAACTGCCCGAGCAGTTGGCGCAGCAAAACGGCAGCCTGCAGCAATTCTTTCATGTACAGGGTTACCCTACCGTATGGATATTCAATATCACACAGGACAGCGCTACACGATTCAATATCATTCCGAAAGGATCGCTGGGCTATCCTGCTGGGCATCCCGGTAAAGAAGAAACTGCATTTATTCATACTGCGGACTCCATACTGCACCGGAAAGTGGAGCTAGCAAAGCACTAACCGCGAGATTATCTGCCAAAACCATTTACCAAACGACTATCTACTAATTACTATCTACTAATTATCAAGAACTATGGAACAGCCAAACTTCCCACCCGACTACCAGCAGGTAATGCCTTACCTGATCATAAAGGATGCTGCCGGGTTTATGAAGTTCATGCAGGAGGTGTTTGGCGCTAAAGAAAAAGTGAAGCATATGCGCGATGAAAACATCATCATGCACGCTGAACTGACAGTTGGCGAAAGCGTTATTATGCTGGCAGACAGCACCGAGGCCTACCCGCCGCGCACTGGCGGCTTTTTCATCTATGTTGCCGATGCCGATGCTGTATATAATAAAGCTCTTGCGGCCGGAGCCACTTCTGTAACGCCCGTTGCAGATATGCCCTATGGCAGAAGCGGCGGTATTATCGATCCCTATGGAAACACTTGGTGGCCTACCGCGCATGGAGTCACTAACTCAGAAACAGTTGGGATACCATAGATCTTAAAATGACGGTCGGAATATTTGCCAGAGCCAATCCAAACGCCTAATTCCAAATCACTTAAAGATCGCCTGTTTCAGCTTCCATCTTACCGATTTGTTTTTCATCACAATGATGTATAGCGCCCTTTCACCCCCGAAGTTGCGGAAGAACCGCTCTACCCCTTCATCCATGCTGCCCTCCAGGTCGAAGGTGGTACACCCCCGCGCCTTGGCTTCCTTTATTGTATGCCACAACAGCAGCGACATAGCACGATAGCTGTTTTTAGCATGGTTTTGCCCGCCCATAAAGTAGTAGCTGCACTGCTCATCCCATACCTGCCATACAATCGCTTCTATAACACCTTGCTGGTCTTTTGCCACCCACAGAGCCGCTGCGTCATTTGCCATACAGGTATCCATTATCCGCTGCATATGCTTAAAGGAGAATGGTATTTTCTTACCTTTTTTGCCGAGTGTCTCTTTTTGAAAATCATAAAGATCCTTCAGATTGCCGGGAGAATTGCTTACCGTTACCTCACTTTCAGCTATGCGGATATTACGGCGGGTTGCATCTTTCATGTTCTTCAGGAGCGTCTCTTCATTTTCAGAGAGTTCCAGTAAAAATGTCTGCTGCACCCTCGCTTCCAGCTTGTGTTTTTTTAACAGCCCCGCCTGCTTCATGCCAGGCTGCAAGGCCAGGTGCCACACCTTTGCCTTGGGCATCTGGGTCATCAGCTCTGCTACCGTCTCGTGCTCAAAGCTGTCTGCGTTGCTCTCCTTGAGACCTGACGGGTAATACACCTGCGGCCCCATATATGGTGTAAGCATAGGCGTGCGCACCAGCTTTACGCCCATCTTACTTTCTATAGGGTAAGGCCATGCACCGGTCACCTGGTCGCCCTTCCGGGCTATTGCCACATCCCACTTCTCACACGCCACATCTAGCCACCACGGTTTTTCAAACAAAGGTACAACCTTGCTTTCCGTGCATATCTTTATGTATTGTTCCTTGTTGGTCATTTTTGTTTTAGTCGTAAGTCATAAGTCGTAAGTCGTAAGTCCGCCAATATATCAAATTCAAAACTGCGAACTGCCGGCTGTAAACTGCCAACTATTTAAACTGCAGCACCCTCGCCGGCTGTATCCTGCGAATATACAGCGTGGGCAGCCACATACAAAGCACACACAATACCAGGGTAGCCACATCTATCATCGCCACATGCCACCACACTATTTTTATCGGCACAAACTGCATGTAGTAGGAGTCCTCCGGAAGTTTCATTATTCCAAAAGTCAGTTGCAGCCAGCATAACAAAAATGCCAGCGCATTGCCCAGCAATATGCCCGCTGCGCCTATCAGCCCCGCAATGCTCAGGAAGATATTCCTTGTCGCCTCAAACGGCATCCCCAGCGCCTTTAGCAGGCCCACCATATTTGCCCGGTCCACCATCAGTATCACCAGCACCGCCCCCATGTTTATGATGGCCACCACTGCCATTATTATCAGCAGTATCGTCCCGTTCATCCCCTGCAGCTTCAGCCAGTCGAAGATGAACGAATAATTCTCCGTAGTTGTATAGGCCTCCAGCGGCGGTTTTATAAGATTGTAATGAATAAAGTTGGCCACAGTGTCGGCATATTTTTCATTGTCCAGGTCCACCTGGTAGCCGTTTATGCTGTCTGCATTCCAGTTGTTTATGCGCTGCAGCAGCCGCATATCGCATACTGCAAAATACTTGTCCACCTCCTCCATGCCGCTGTGATAGAAGCCGCACACCTTCACCCGGCGAATGCGCGGCAGCCCTGCTTCCATAAAGTCAAGCTGCACTGTGTCGCCCGCATTTATATTCAGCCGGTCGGCTGTTGTTTTGGAAAGCAGTATCTGCTTGGCATAAAACGTATCGCTGTAATCAATAGCCGCCCCAGATGTGGTGATGCCATGCAGGAAATGATAATCCTTGTTCACCCCCTTTAGCTCCAGCCCTTCCATCCGGCCGCGATATTGTACGATCGCCGGGCACTGCGTAAACGGCGATGCCGCCTTAACATGCGGTATCTGCCTCATTTTTGCAAGCAATGCCTGGTCGTAGAACACAGGCTCTGCATAATTCAGCGCGTTCGATCTTGTTTCGTCATACGGTATCACATGCACATGCCCCATAAAGCTATACAGCTTCTCCGTCACCGCATAGTTAAAACCCGTCACCACCGCCATAGCCACGATCATCACCGCCACGCTCAGCGCAGTAGCCGCAATGGCCAGCCTTATGATAAACGATGAGAAAGTACCCTTTTGCTTTACCAGGTACCGCCGTGCTATGAAAAATGAAAGATTCAATATGTAGCCTTGTACACCAAAAGTAAAACAAATAGGGCTGAATAAAAGTATTGCTTTCCGCCACAACCCTGGTACGCATAAGGTGTTTTGGTGAGCAAAAGCACTTGGGCGATTAATGTTCTGCTACTATAATTGCCCACTTTTTCTAAAAAAATCTCTATTGCTCATCCAACTGTTGATAATCAGTAAACTAGCTGAAGTTATCCATAAATTTTTGCTCAAAAGTTGCTCACTTCTTGCTCATTTATTGCTCAGGCGCGTAGCGTGTTTACTTGCGTAAATGCTCAAGTTTGTCAAAAAATTGCAGGATGAACTTCCGGTTTTCTTCTGCTTATCTGCAATGTTACGTCTGCGTATCGTCCTGAATAAGCATACCTCATTTTGCTAATCCTGATTTTGATTTACATCAGGTATCGTCCGGCTTTTAGTTTACAATTTTGGCGGGTTAAAAATGATTGATTTTTCACTCTGTCACAGGTGATAACTGCATGAAGTTAAGCTGAGTTTTGAGATTCTGTTGTTGCAGTTGTCACCTGTGACAGAGTTGCC
>CAISPO010000009.1 GCA_903887415.1 uncultured Bacteroidota bacterium
CGGCAACTCTGTCACAGGTGACAACTGCAACAACAGAATCTCAAAACTCAGCTTAACTTCATGCAGTTATCACCTGTGACAGAGTGAAAAATCAATCATTTTTAACCCGCCAAAATTGTAAACTAAAAGCCGGACGATACCGCATGTAAAGTAAAATCAGGATTATCTAACATGACAAGAGCAGGAATTGGGCAAAAGTGAGCAACTTTTGAGCAAGAATTGAGCAACAATTGAGCAAGAATATGTGGACAACTTCACTTAGTTTACTGATTATCAATGCCAGGGTGAGCAACTAATTTTTTTTCAAAGATCCGGGCAATTTCTTCCCGTTTATAGCTCATAGCGATGCCATGTTAGCCCGTTCAAAAATCTCTTTTTTTCACACACTTTAGTTATTATCCTATCCTCAAAAAAATATATCTTTGTCAGATGGGTAGCAACGTAATAAGGATAAAAAAAAGTAACACGCCCGGCATCAGTGTCAAAACGATGGGCGTGAAGTCGTACTCGTTTAAGCTCGGGAAAAATTCTTATACAAAATCTGCTTACGATACTTATACCTTCCTCCGGAATTATTACAACAGCCTATATACTAAGATCACCGGCCTATATGGCTGGAACCTCACCCTTATTCAAAACGAAGACAGCACCTTTGGTATTCTCGAGCTCACCGGCTATATCAGGGGGGCATACCTTCCGCCCATCTCTTCATGGGATCCTGTGTTCAGGCTGATGCCCAAAATTGGCAATATGCTTGCTGCTGGCGACTTTGATTCGGCCATCAGGCTTTTAAATGTTGTATCTACCCAGGCCAATGCACTTTATCAGCAATTATGCAGCTATGACAACGACACGCAGCCTGGCTACACATTGGCTATCGATGTATTGCAAACTGTACAAAACAGCGCTAAAACAGGTGTCAATCTCACAGTTACAGCTATGACAGGGAACCCTGCATGGGGTGCTGCCGCAGAAGGTGGTTATGCGTATGGGCTCGATGCGTTGCAGCAGGGCCTTGAAGTAGCCTATGGCACAAGAGATAAAGTCGATTTTACGGGCATCACAGAAGACGCGCTCATAGAAGCCCTTCTTTCCTACGCTTCAGATATGACCTTGGGTAAGACCGTTGATGGCTATGATGATATGCCGCCAACTGTAAAAGTCGAAGCCGCAAAAGTGTTTCTTGGTTTTTTAAGCAACGAAGCTAATGGGCTGGCAACAACTATTATCCAGGCAGTTGTTGCAAAGTATGTCCATTCAGATAGCTCCGTTACCTGGAATACACTGATAACAAGGATAGCAGATCAGTTTTCTTTGCAAAATACAATTATCAATGCGGCAAATGCAGCGATAGACACAGCTAATGGTGCTGCGGTCAACTCAATAAAATAACTTCTTGATTTTGATTTTTTGCGCTCTTTTTTGAGCCGCACAAAACGGGAAGGCCAGGAGATTGCAGCATCGTATGGTATGGGCAGTGTGCAAATGGCTATGACTGCGAAGCATTATTCTCCACAGCAGGAGGGCGATGCCGGAAGTTGATTAGCAACATTAATTTATTTTTTTAATTTTCTTGTATTATTTTTAGACAGGATTTTCGAATTTGTAATACTGCATGCTCAGCCAGATCACATATATACTTCTTGATGCGGCCCGTATGGGCAATAAGATCGAAGAGGCTAAAGAGCTGAACCCAACCCACGATTCTCTGTACCGGGGCCGTAGCGAGGAGTCGCTGGCTGTAGTAGCGCCATACATTTTTTTGTTCCAGCATAAAACCGATTTTATCAACTGGTTCATGGCCAAAGGCTGGGGCGATTCCTGGGGCGTACTGATAAAGTCCGCTTACCCGCTGGAAGAGCTGCATAAGCACTTCCGCAGGTTTCTTATAGTAGGCACCGAAGATCACCAGCAGCTCTATTTCCGGTTTTACGATCCCCGCGTGCTGCGCATCTTCCTTCCGTCCTGCGATATGGGCCAGCTCCGCGAGTTCTTTGGTCCCATTGAGTATTTCATTATGGAAGATGAGGACAAAAACTTTGCTATAAAATGCTGGCTGCAGAATGGCATTCTGCACTCGCAAAAGATACGCCTGCCCGATTTTGTCAGCGGTAATGTGAAACCTCATGAGCCTGCCCAGAGCAGTCCGTATGAATTGCAGAAACCAGGCATTCCGTCAGCGCCATCTGCGCCTTCCGCGCCTTCGGTTCCGGGTACGCCTTCCGCTCCTTCGGTGCCAGGCGAGCCGGCAATACCCAAGCCCAGGCCCAAGTGGAATATGTTTGATGCAGAGCCTTCTGCTCCCTCAAAACCGTCTGTGCCTTCTGCACCTTCCGCACCCTCTGCTCCATCGGTGCCTTCCGCGCCAGCCACGCCATCCGTTCCTTCTGCCCCTTCTGTGCCTTCTGCCCCTTCCGCGCCGTCCGTGCCATCCGCACCGTCTGCACCATCCATGCCCAGTGAGCCAACAATACCTGGCCCCAAGCCAAAGTGGAATATGTTTGATTAGTGCTTGTTTCTTGTTGCAGGCTAATGCGGCGCTTGCACCTTATTGCATTGGTATTAACGTTAAAAAACCTAATTTTAGGGCTTGGCGCTATACTGGTCAAACGCTGTATAAATCAAATAGCTTTTAGTGGGCAGGCACATATTATTTTTATTTATCTACCTGATTTGTTCGCAGGCATTCCCCGGTGAGGTGATTTGCGGCGTACTGATATTCCACTGCCTTACCAGCATATTAGTCGATCTCAAGGATCTCAAAAGCTCGGTTACACTTATCCTCATCTATAACGTTGGTGTGATGATCGCTACATTCGCCAATCTTATCTTTATTCAGAAAGTTAAGGAATTTGGCACCAGTGAAGATGTCCTCCATATCTACAACTACATCGACGAGCGTTATATAGATGATGCCAGCTTATTATGGGCGCTGGGCAATGCGTTTATTTTTATCGGGTATGAATTAGTCAAGAAACGAAGCCTGCCGCCGATAGATGTAATTGTAAGTGATAAAAAAGCACTGGACAATATATTCTATTTCACTATTGGGATGATGTTACTGAACGTTACCGGAAATGGAATCAACCTGAGCTTTATCGCAGGAGGGTTTGAAAAGATATTGCAGTTGTTTGGTATAGTAGGGATCTTGTTTTATGGTAGGCTATGGGTTACTGAAAACAGCAGGCGGTTCGGCATTTACGCTATTATACTTACTGTTGTCGATACTATCCTTGCCCTTCAGCACTCATACATCCGTATCGATCTTATCCTTCCGTCTGCGACATTGTTTTTGGGGTACTTTATTGGTAAAGGTGAGATCAAGGCTTTATTCAGCTACCGTATCATTCCTGTTCTCGTGGTGTTCGGTGTTTTTTCGGCATTTTTTCAAAGCCTGGGGGGGGCAAGGGCGCATTTTATTACCGCATTCGAGGCTCCGGTACAAGATGAGAATAGCGGTGGCATCACCTACACGGAAAAAGAAGAGGAGAAAAGCGGATCGGCGCTCGAAAGAAGTGCTGACGTGGCACAGATGACTAACGTGATCCGCTTGACCAAAGAAAACGGTTTTTATGATGGCAGGGCGTCACTGCCTCTGGTCGCAGCGTTAGTGCCCAGGATATTCTGGCCGGATAAACCTACCGTTCAGCTTGGTGCATGGTTTGCGGTAGAAATAGGTGTGGCCTCTGTTGGGGAGAGCGGCCGCGCCAACAATAGCGTGAACATGTCCATTCCAGGCGAATTGTATCTTGATTTTGGATACACCGGGGTGGTGATAGGGTGCGTGCTTTTTGGTATTTTTTTAGCGCTGATCTGGAACGCATCCCGTTTTAATGAATCGCAGTACAACCTCACCGGTACACTGTGGGGTGGCTACCTGCTGCAGTGCGCTATTGGTACCATGGGATCAGACCTGCAGGTGGCGGTGACGCTGCTCTCCACTTACCTTGTATTTTTAATGATGAAAAAATTTGCGGACCAGTATGCGAATACTCAACATGGGCCCTCTGTGGAGGGGCAGTAACGCCGGTGGCCTTTTTCGTGCTTTGAGCCGCGAGGGATGCCTTATAGAGGTTGTGGATGAGTTTTATTTTGTCAGTTTACAAACAAGGAAGAAATCAACCAAGGTGCTCGAGCGCATTATCAGGCCATTGCAGGAGGATGAGTTCAACCGGGCTATTAAAAGGCAAATAGAAATATTCAGGCCGGAGATCCTATTTGTTTATAAAGGAGTCTTTGTCAATACAGATACGCTGTCTTTCGCCCGCAGCCAGCGGTGCAAACTGGTGCTTTTTTACCCAGATGTGAGCATGAGCGCCCATGGCGCAAATATCCCCAGGGCAATACCAATGTATGACCTTGTGTTCACAACAAAAACTTTCGGCATCAGGGACCTCGAATCAAAGTATGGGGTAAAGAATGCTTTTTTTATTCCGCATGGCTTTGACCCTGATATACACCGGAAATTAGCATTCAGCAATGAAGAACAGGCCATTTTTGGCTGCGACGCTTCTTTTGTTGGCAACTGGTCTCCAAAGAAAGAAGAATGGCTGGCATACCTGAAAGAAAAGATGCCGGGTATTAACCTGAAGATATGGGGCGACCAATGGGGAAAGGCAAGTTCCGTTTTGAGATCGTCCATTCAGGGCAGGCCTGTTCTAGGCGATCTGTATGCGCTTGCAATACAATGCTCGAAGATAAACCTGGGTATCTTGTCCGAGCAGGTTTCCGGTGCATCTTCCGGTGACCTCATTACTTCACGCACCTTTCACATTCCTGCTGCATCTGGTTTTATGCTGCACGAGCGCAATGAAGAATCGGTGTTGTACTATAAAGAAAATGAAGAGGCTGCTTTTTTCGATGGGCCTGACGAACTCGTTTCTAAAGTAAGTGATTTTATGAAGGACGATGCTGCAAGGGAAAGGATACGGCAGGCAGGGCACAAACGCGCGTTGGCAGATCATTCGCTTGATGCACGTGCGAAGGTCATTATTGAGCGGTTCAAATTGTTATGATGTATGGATAAGTATAAAAAGATCATCTACGAAAATTACATCAGCAACCACAACAAAAACCTGTATGGGGAGAACTCGCTTGCCCGCATCCGGGCCTATTTCCCCGCATTGAAGCACTATTATGCGCGGCATATACCCCAGGATAAGGCATTGCGCATACTGGATATCGGCTGCGGCGATGGCAATTTTGTTTACTGCCTCCAGGAGATGGGTTACAAAAATGCCTGTGGTATTGATTTTTCTGCCGAGCAGGTGGAAAAGGGCCGCAGCATGGGCATTAACAACCTGCAGTGCACAGACCTTGTGAGCTATCTTTCAGAGAACAAAAATAAGTACGATGTCATTATTGCCAAGGATGTCATTGAGCATTTCACAAGAGACGAAGTATTTGAAATACTTGCGCTGGTAAACAATAACCTGAACGATGGC
Source organism: uncultured Bacteroidota bacterium (assembly GCA_903887415.1). Classification (GTDB taxonomy): domain Bacteria; phylum Bacteroidota; class Bacteroidia; order Chitinophagales; family Chitinophagaceae; genus Nemorincola. The sequence continues at coordinate 5,445 of CAISPO010000009.1, forward strand.
GGCAGGTTCATCATGCAGGTGCCAAACGGGCAGGGCCTTTTTTACACCAGTGTTTTTTATGGCGACTACACCCACGAAATGGCCTATACGGAAAGCTCGATCAACCAGGTGATACTTAATACTGGTTTCAAAAGGTCAGCCTGCTTTCCTACGGGGCCGATACCTTATGGTATTGTATCAAGTATCCGTTTTGTGCTTTGGAAACTGATGGTGCTCAAAACAAAATTCTGGAAGATGGTTGAAACTGGTAACCCCAGAGGTATCTTCACGCAGAACATTATTGCGGTCGTTGAAAAGTAGCAAGTTTATACTGACGGTACGGGATTATACGAAATTAAAAATCCCGCCTCAGCGGGACTTTTAATTTTGAAAGCCATTGTCTCTTATTGTACCGTGAATTTTGTAACGCCATACGCGGTTCCATCACCTATCTTTAGAATGTACATGCCATTAGTAAGATTGGCGTCGGTAAGCAATGTTGTTTGATTGCCTCCCTGCGAAGATATACTCCGGTTATATACTTTCCTGCCCGGTAAATCGTAGATGGCCAGGTCGTATTGTCCTTGCGGAACATCAAATGCCACCTTTACCTCGCTTGATGTGCTCATACCGAATACAGAAACAGGAAGCATTTGTTTAGTGAGATTTTGGAAGCCGGTGCCTTCGCCTGGGATAGGGCCAAATGAAGTGGTGCCGGTAGTAACGCTATCGAGGTCCCATACGCTGGCGGCAGATGTACTCGAAGTGTATTTAAAAGCCACATACACAGGACTGGATTTAAATGGCGTAAGGTCGCTTTGGAATTCATCGTAAGTGCCCGTTACATAATAAAAGGTATCATAGAGCATAACGCCAAAGTGCTGCAGTTCTGTCCATGAGTATATCGACGAGTCCGGGTTGTAGCCCGCTACATAGTTATTAGAGACCATGATGTGCAAAGAATCGCCGGGATAGTAATAGCTGGCTGCAAAATTTAGAAAAATGCTTCCTGCATAGCTGCTCAGGTCCAGTTTGGGTGTTATCAGCCAGTTCTCATCCTGGTTAGCCGCCATTGAAGCATACCCGTTTATGTGAAAACACGCTGTATTATTCACACCATAACCGGCCTCGCACCTCCAGTCTTCAGCGCCAATCACGCTATATGCGCTCCAGCCGGAAGGGAAGTGATTGTAAGTACCGGCAATGTCAAGAATGCTGTCGCAGGTATTGAACTGCTGATAAAGGGATGTTGAATCCTGGGCCTTTGTTCCTAAAGCGGCCAAAACGAGTAAAGGGAGTAAAATTATTTTTTTCATTTTTCTATTTTTTTGTGAAGTTCCATATGGATTGTTACGGAAGGATTAAATGAGTGTTATGAAATCTTTATCTGAAATTGTACTTCAAACCTAGCTGCATGCTCCACACACTGCTGGTAGAGACCTCGTTAATAAATGTGCTTGTAGGCAAAAACAGTTCGGGGGCATTAGGAGTACCTTTAGTGCCATCCGGCGCTATACCCTGCGCGTTGTATTCAATTGTATTGCCCTGGGCATTTGTTTTGGTGACAGTAGGCATATAATAGGAGGTTACGCCCTTTGTATTCGTACTTCCATAAAGTATGTTGTCGTATGATACGGAAAGCTCTTTCTGTATGCCCCAGCTACGGTTCAGTAAATTTCCGAAGTTCAATATATCAAGAGTAAACTGTAATGAGTTTTTGTTTTTACCAATATTGGAAATAAAGTCCTGGACGAACTTAAGGTTCAGTGTTCCATAAAAAGGATAAGTCTCCCCGTTACGCTGGAAATATTGCCCACGATGTGAATTGAGGTATTTATCACTGTTCAGCAGTTGGTTAAAAGCGGCCTTTTCCTGCGCAACAGTGAATATTGTATCGGTGCTAAATGCACCCCTTGTTACCACAGGCACCCAGTTCAGGTTGTCTGCGTTTTGTGGTATGTATATCAGCTGGCCAAAAATGCCATCACCATTTATGTCATCATAATAAGTAGCGTCGAAGTGACCGCCATTTGATCCGCTGTAATACAGGGATATTGTTGATGCAAAATGTTTGGCGTATTCAAGGCGGTAGGAAAGTGTGCCCAGGTAGCGGTTTGGTGCAAAAAAAGCAGACGGGGCCAGGATATTCTCATTAGGTGTATTCAGGTGGTCGAGGTCTTGCCAGGCTGAGCTTGCTTGTGAGCCTGGCACTGCAGAGGCCTCTGCCGAATACATGCGGGTATAATAAAAAGATGCATAAAAACCTTTTTTTGCAGGTATCCTTATACCGAAAGTGCCGGAATAAGAATAACCGGGCGTGGAGTTGCTAAGCACATAGGCACCCCCGGTGATGAACGCATATTTTAGATCGCCCGGATAAATGGGGCGATGGTCGTTGGAGTCAGCCAGCCGGCCAGTAGGGTTCGGCATATTGGCATTGAATTCGTAAACATCGTAAATGTCTTTTGTGTACATAAACTCCGCGGTAGCTATCATGCCCAGCCACGGCAGCTTATAATCGGCAGAGAGGTCAGAACGCGATACTTTGGGCATGTGAAAATTAGGGTCTATGAGTGCTACGGTGCCAGGGACGGTTGCTCCTGCCTGTTTGGAGAAATAGAGATTTTGATTAGCTTGCGAGAGCTCGGCTATTGCCTGTGCCGGTGTGGGCTGAAACTTTAAGCTATTAAGTAAGTTGCCTTCATTTATCGCGACATTATTGCTTACGGTACCTGAATTAGCGGGGGCATTGGTGAACCATACAAAAGGTATCTGGCCTAAGAAAATCCCGGAACCGCCGCGTACATGCAGTTTTCCATTATCAAGCGGCGACCAGTTAAAGCCAAAGCGCGGAGAAATGACAACTTGCTCTGTAGGCCATTTGCCGGAATTATAGTGTGTGGTAGTCCAGGCGGTGCCGTATCCATTATTGTAACTTGAATGCGGGTTATCCAGGTTCAGTGTATCAATGTATTTGTTGTCTTTAAGTGCATTGAGATATAAAGGAAGGTCAGCCCTGATACCGCCGTTAAGCGTCAGTTTGTTGTTGAAAAGGCTTATCCTGTCCTGTACATATACTCCCGGTAAGCCATAGTGCATACGGGAATAGCCATCAGAACCCTGATAGGGATAAGAATAAGCAAACACTGTTGGCGCTTCATTATTCATAAACGCGTTTATGGAAGAAAAGCGATAGTAAGAAGTACCGTAAGGGAGGTAGCTGTTGGCAAAAGTCAGGTATTGATAGTCTATGCCTGCGGTAATATTATTGATACCGGCATGGATAGTAACGTTATCATACAATGTAAGCGCATTCTGTTGCACATCATTCTTGTAAGTGAACAATTCATAGCCGAGGCTGGTATAATTCTGATTGCTTGCCGCGGTAGGGCTGTAATTAATGTCCATAAAAGGAAACTCACTGCTGGGGCTGCTACGGGTATCCCTGGTCTGGTTATAAGTGCATAACACCTGGTTAGTAACATTGCTACTGAAGGTACTCAGCCATTCCGCGCTGAACGCATTCACTTTGTCAACAAGGTTGTAGTCGGTATTGGAAAAAGCAACTGCGTTCTGGCCATTACGGGCATTGCCATTTTTTACAACAGGCGCGCTGGTTGAGTTTGCGGTTTCCGGAAGTGCATCGCCATAATGATTGAAGCTCACATCGATCTTGTTTTTATCATTTACGTTATAATCCAGGCGGGCAAAAAGACGGGTATATTTTGAAACAAATGTATTGTTAAAGCCGGGTGCGCCTGCAAATGACCCTGTATTATAGCCATACTTATTTTTCACATAGCTGGAAAGCTCCTGCAGGCTGTCTGCACTGACAGCCGTGACATTAGCGCCAGTTGCACCTTGCCCGTTTGCTTCCCATTCCGGGCTAAGCGCAGGCTGCACCGTTTGCTGGTATTCGCCGCTTACGTAGAAGAATAATTTATTCTTGATAATAGCTCCTCCCAGGCTCGCGCCATATATATTATTAGTGAGCTTGGTGGCGGGCGGAAGAGATGCGGTGCCAACCTGAGTGCCATTAAAGTTCTGGTTACGGTAATAGGTATAAGCATCTCCCTGAAACGTGTTTGTCCCGCTCTTAGTTACCATGTTGATATTTCCTCCGGTAAAACCATTTTCGCGTACATCAAAGTCTGAAATAGCTACTTGTATCTGCTGTATCGCATCCAAAGGGATAGGCATCCCCCCGCCTGAGAAACCGCTGCTTAAACCGAATGAATTATTAAAGTTCGCCCCATTCACCTGCAAATTATTGTAGAGGTTGTTTCTCCCTTCCAGTTGCGTGCCATTAGCTTCAGGGGTAAGACCAATGAAATCAAGCGCATTCCTGCTTATATTGGGAGTCGTATTGATCTCCTCCTGTGTAATTATGGTTGACGCGCCCGTATGCTGGTTATTGAAAATATTGTCGCGGGCAGCAATTACGGATACTCCTTCCAGTTCCCTGGTTGCCATTTTGCCAATGATCTCCTGGTATGTTTCGCCGAGCTGAAGCGTGATATTACTATCAGCCCACACCTGCTGAGTGCCAAAAGTTATAGTTACCTTATAAGGGCCACCAACGCGCATACCCTGCAGGTAAAATGTACCGTCGTCTTTAATGTCAGTGCCATATACCGTGCCAGAGGGCTGGTGTATGGCCCTTACCAGCGCCCCAATAAATGTTTTATCTGTTTTATCTTTTACATAACCCGCCATGCTAGCTGATGTAACCTGGGCTGAAGAGCGAAAACCAATGAGCAGGCCTGTGATCAAAAAAAGGTAAATAATGTTCAAGCGCATCACAATGAATTTTGCTACAAAAGAACAATTCGCTTTTCATTGGTGTCTTACCGGAATATTACCATTACATTACTGATATATTGTCTTTGTGTTAATGGATGTTTACTGCGGTAAAGTTGTATATTTTAATATCTTTTTCCATCGATTGCCGCTAATTTTATTTTAAACAGTAATGTTCCGGTGCTGATCACATACTCTTATTGCAAGCGCCCTTCTCTGCCTTTGCGAAAACGATGCCTGCGCAATAAATAAGTGTATCTACACGTTATTTGCCCGAAATTGTAATTGATTGGAGCTAAAAAAATAGAATGGATAGGAAAGACTTCATAAAAAACGCTTTCGCTTTGGGCGGATTGGCGTTAATACCCATTGGTATTGCAGAGAGTTGTAGAAAGCAGAGTTTCACCGGCCCTGCAAATGTCAACTTTACGCTAGACCTTAGTAATTCCGCCAATTCAGCCCTGAATACAGTTGGGGGCGCGCTGGTTGCTAATGGTGTTATTGTCGTGAGGGCAAGTGCCGGAATATTTGACGCTTTATCGGCAACGTGTACACACGCGGGCTGTACTGTAGGTTATGATTCGCGCTCCGGCAACATATTATGCCCGTGTCACGGTGGTACCTATAATGTATCTACCGGAAGCGTGATCAGTGGCCCGCCGCCGTCACCGCTAACGAAATATACCGCTACATTATCCGGGAACATACTGACGGTTAAATCGTAGCGATCATAGGGTCGATAGTTTTGCTACAACTGAAATGCCAGCATGGCAGCGCTCATAGCAACCATGAGCAGGTCCTCAAAAAGAGTGACCTTACTTAGCGGCAATTTTATTATAGTGCCCAGGCAGGCACACTGAAAATTACTCTTCCTGGCAAGGCTCTGCATCACGCCTACAGAACTAACGCCCATCACTGCAAGCGTGACAATGTTAGTTGCCATTGGACGGAAGCTGATCAGGTATGCAATGCCTAGCAGCAGTTCTATGAAAGGATATATAAACCCATACCAGCGCGCTTTGCGGGCAATAATGTCATAAGTGCTGTAACCCTCCGCAAATGCGCTGAGGTTAAGCAATTTAAAGAATGAAAACAGCAGGAAGAAGCCGGCCATGAAGCTGTCCATCCACTCCATCCAGTTAAAGGCCCCTTTTGCAAACTGGATAAGGGAGGTAACGCCAGCGATGTAGCCGAAGATGAGGACGATAGGGTAGTACGAGTTGTTTTCGGGCTCAGCAGCATCTGTAATATTAACTGGTTGTGTAGTTTCTGTGATGCTATACTTGCCAGTGCCCAGTGCACGCTGAAGGTCGGCAACGAGGATATGCCTGGATGCAGTGACTACCGCCTGCGCAGATTCCAGTTGCACATCGGCAGACTGTACTCCTTCTGTTTTCAGCAGTTCACTTTTTACTTTAGCCACACAACCGTTACAGGTCATGCCGCTGATGTGATATGTATGAGTCATTGTTTTTGATTTGTTAGTACAAAGGTACGGCATGTGGCCTCGGCAGCCGAGTGGCTCTGATATGGGAATACCTCTTGCAAAGCCCAAAGGCAACGGCTACTCCAATTTGCGTTAGGATAACAAATTGGCTCATCGATTTGTAATAAACACAAGATAATTAATTCAGTGGCTTAGCATGGAACGCTCCGATAATGACTGTGCCATCTGTGCAGGTGAATGTATAAACACCAACTGTCCTGGGAGTAAGGGAATCAACTTCTACCAATCCGCCCCCTGAATACTTAGTGGTCAGCGTATCAACGGCATAAGTTGCAAAAACTGATGTGCCATATCCCCCTATCGTGTAGACACCCACGCTATTCAAGGGAACGTAGATATTGATATAGGGGTAGTTTGATTCGTTGTTCATGCCCTCAATGACAAAAGTATTAACGCCGGTAACAGGTTTTTCCACTACGCTAACTGCAGAATTGTCAAATGCAACCGGGGTGCTGCCCACTAATGCAGTCATCGAGTAAGAGGTGGTAGTAACACTCTTGGTACAGGCGGTAAAGGCTAATGCAATTATCAATGCGAAAGCAATATAAGTCAGATTTTTTTTCATTATCAAAGTTGCTTGTTATCGTAAAGATATAAGAAATTAGTTTTGGAACAAAGTTTTGGTACTGTGCCATGTTCCCAAGGGGCAGTGATAGCGCATCTTCCCTGACCTGGGAAGAGTTGCGGTTTGATCAATATAAAACTATTGAACTAAAAATAATGATCGTAAGGATGATCCCCAATGTAATAGTGCCGATGCCCAATATCAACCCTGCAAGGGAATGTTTTTGATGTTTGCGCATGCCTATAATGCCTAAGACAATAGCAGCAATGCTTGCTCCTGCACCAAGTATGGGAATAAAGCCGCATAACCCAAACACAAAAGCCAGCGTACCGATCTTTCCTTTTACATTATGCCTGTCTTCAGGATGGACGTTTGCCGTTCCCTTAACCTGCATGAGCGAGGGCAATGTCGCAGTACTTTTTTGCGCATCAGCACTGACTGTAACTACCTTATTTGCAGCCATGGCAGTGCTACGTGAAGTAACAACAAACCCTGCATGAGCGAGCACGGGGATGCTGAAAAAAAACAGGGAGATCAACAGGCTTTTATAGTTCATAAGATCATTTGAGTAAACTTTTACTAATCGCGTATGTATCTTTACCTTTTGCAAGATAAGTGATATTAGCGTACTTCAGATAAATCTAGGTTCAGATGAAAGCCATTTTATCCCTCGTTTCTATGGCGCTCATAATGGCTTGTAACCAGCCCGGCAGCAACGTTGAACAAATGCAGCAGCAAATAGATAGCCTGCAAAGAAAGCTCGACAACACTTACAGGCCGGGGTTAGGCGAGTTTATGAGTGGTATCCAGGTACACCATGCTAAGCTCTGGTATGCCGGCGCCAACAATAACTGGAAGCTCGCTGATTTTGAGGTAAACGAAGTAATGGAAACACTGGACGATATTAAAAAATACTGCCCCGACCGGCCAGAAGTTAAATCTATAGGGATGATAGATCCTGCTATCGACAGTATGAATGCTGCCATAAAGCAACAGAACCAGCAACTATTCAAAAGCAGTTTCTTATTACTGACCAACACGTGCAATAACTGCCACCGCGCAACAGCTCATGAGTTTAACGTAATCAAAGTTCCCGATACTCCGCCGTTCAGTAATCAGGAATTTAAGCCGCAGTAGTAAATTATATTTTGGCTTCATTCTTTTCGATCAGCTCGTTAATGACTCTTTTTTCTACATTATATGAATGATCGCAACTATATTTTGCGCTTTAACATGCCATTAGTAAAGAAATCCACACAACGTTATACATTTATAACCAGTTCATTACACTACCAACAATTCCTTCATCACAATTGAACCTTCTGTAAGCTATTGCCAATAATTTGAATGGAGCAGTATTGATTAACTGTGTTCCTGATTGGCTATACGCGAAAGAATATTAGAACACTACTAAATAAAAAAATAATAGAAGCACAACAAAACAACTCAACAGGCGTATGAAAAAATTTACCCCCTCGATTTTACTGAACATGCTACATGGTATTGAAAGGAAAGCGAACAACATCAAAGCCCTCGTTTTGGGCACTTTGCTGGTATGTGGCAGCTTAGCAGCAACCGGCCAGGTCGCAACAAATTATACCTATTCGGGATCGAATGGGACATACACGCCATTGGCGGCATCGACTACTGTTTTTCCTGCAGGTTGGTGCTCACTGGTAGCAAATGTGCCGTTGCCCTTTGTTTTTTATTTTAACGGGAAGGGCTACTCAAATATCTGGGTGAGCTCAAATGGGTATATCACTTTTGGAGCAACACCTCCGCTCGCTTCTACTAACAATCCCATTGCCGTCAACAACGGTTTTGATGGTTCTGTATCCGGGTTCGGCCTCAATGGCTCCGGTTATTCGGGATCAATCGTTGATGCGCTGAATGCAAATCCGGTAGTTTACGGGACCCAGACCAGTGGTAGTAATACTGTATTTGTAATTCAATGGACTAACGCAGAAAGAATACCTGTAAGGCCGGATGGCTTTGTTGATGCGATAACATTTCAAATCAGGCTTATCCAGAACACGAATGTTGTTGAGATATGCTACGGAGCGAGTACAACAAATATCACCTTCACTTATCCGAATATTTGGTCGCCGGTCGTAGGTTTAGGAGGGTCAACTACGGCGGACTTTAACGATTTGCAAAGCTCTTCAGATACCTGGACGATCGGTGGAATTACACCTGGTACCAGTACGTCCTCTTTCCTCCAGTTTAATGATGTTTCTACAACTGCAATTATCCCTTCCGGCCTGACATTCGACTGGACGCCATCCGGCGCTATTGCTCCGGTGGCTTGCAGCGGGACTCCGTCTTCACCAACCGTTGTTGCTTCTGCGGGCACTACCTGTACCGCAGTTTCTTTAGGCCTGGCTGGTCTTTCTAACGCTACCGGGCTCACTTTTCAGTGGAATACTTCAAATACCGGGCTACCGGGGTCATGGAGTGCCATTGCAGGTGCCACTACCGCATCTTATGTCGTAACGCCTGCAGCTGCAGCTTATTATGGCTGCAGGGTATCCTGCGGTGCAAGTTCGGTTTTTGCTACTCCTGTTGTTGTAGGTCATGAGTCTGCTTGCCCAACGGTTCCGTTAAATTGGTACAGTAATCTTTTTAACGTTGACAATGCCGGAAATGGCCTTACCATTGCTGATTTTAATATCCCCGCGGGTGCCAATACTTGCGGAAGTTCATTTAATGACGCTTCCGCCTCTGCCTCTGGTTATGGACAATACAATTTAGGCGTTAATGGTGCGAACTATGTGGACCTGACCTATTTAAAGCCAATAGAATTACAGGCGGGAACTACCTATGCAACCGGCACGATCACTGCAGGTTTTACCAATGCGATGAACGCCGCCGTATGGATAGATTTTAATGACGATGGGCTTTTTACCGGCACAGGCGAAGAAGTAGCGACCGTTACTGGTTTTATCAATACTTCAACCGGGAACCTTTCTATCGCTATTCCTGCTGTTGGTGCGGGGGCTTTTTATGGTTTACATCGTATGCGGGTAAGGGCTTGTGAAGGAACTGCATTGGGAGGGCCAGCGGCCGGAGCCATTAGCCCAACCACTGCCTACGTGACTGCCGGGGGCGCTGGCCGGCACTATGGGATCACTAAAGATTACCTGGTGGACATACAGCCTCCTAACCAGGTCATTACCGCAAGCCCGGTGGTGCCACCTGCGTACATATGTGTACCCGGAGCTGTTGAAACATTGACCGCAACTACCAATATCAGTGCCGGCACTGCAACGGGCGATATTTACACCTATACCTGGACCGGCCCTTCGGGCTATGGTACCAGTACCAGTTCATCGGTGAATACAACAACTTTTAATCCGATATCCACATCTTACTCCGGAGTGTATTCTGTAATGCCCGTTGTGGATGGGGCACAGGCTTGTGCTGCCAGCACTATAGACATTACGGTAGCCACGTCAGTTTCAGCGCCAACAGCACCACCTCTGAGCGGGCTGACCATCTCAGGAAATACATACCAGGGGGCGAGCAACATTACTTTTACTCCCTTTACTACACCGCCTAATGGTTACCTGATCATTGCTACAAATTCCAGTACGCCGCCAGCGAACCCAACAGATGGCACCACATATGCCACCGGTGGCACAGGCTTATTTGGTGCGGGCAGTGTTGTGATCAGCGGATCGGTTTACGCGAACGCACCACCATATAGCACAACGGGTTTAAACTCTAATTCGCTCTATTATATTTATGTTTATCCGTTTAATATAGATTGTACCGGCCCGAAATACTATGACGGTTATCCGACACTGATCGGTAACACGTTAACGACCTGCATCGCTCCTCCCACCGGCCTTACCGCTACTGCCCCCACCGGCAGCAGTGTTAACCTTAGCTGGACTGCTGCTGTAAATGGCGGCAACCCGGCAACGGTTATTGCACCAGCTACCTTCACGTATGTGGTCAACGCATACGTTGATGCAGGGTTAACGACCGAAGCAATAGGTTATCCGATCAACGTAGGTTCCGGCACTACATACACATCCGGAGGCCTTGGCGAAGGAGCCACTTATTATTTCACCGTAACCTCAACTGCTACAGGGGCCGCTTGTGGTACTACAAGCAATAGCGCATCCAACACTACTACTTGTGCAGGAACAGCGATAGTGCCCGATCTGCAGAATTTTGATGGCAGCACGGCAGGGAACCTTTCTCCGAATTGCTGGCAAGGCAATGCAACGCAGTTCCTTGGAGCAGGCGGAGTGTACACTAGCGGAGGAGAGTTCGGAGCGCCGTTCACACCACATAGCGGTAGCTACTACTATATTTTTTCCGGTACAGCTTATGGAACGGTCGGCGCCAATCAATGGCTTATGTCGCCCGGATTTGCTTTGACTCCGGGTACTTACAATGTTAACTTCTGGTATATTAACAACAGTTCATGGACAGGATTAACAGCTCAATATAATACTACTGGCACACTTCCAGCTACGACTGCAACCCCTGCAACATCAGGAGGAACCACTATAGGCACGCCGCTGGCCAATTTTACAGACGGTACCTGGACAAGATACAGTGCTACGATCACTGTTGCTGCTGCCGGTACCTATTATATAGATATTGATGCGCAGACTAATGCTACCAGTTTGAACCTGGCAATAGATGATTTCGAAATTTGCAAAGTGCCTACTGTAACAGTGACCAATTCTGCGCCACCTTATTGCGCCACAACTTCTGTGACCCTGAGTTCAAGCGGCAGCAGTGGCGTAAATGCCTATTCCTGGTCTGGATCAGGATCATATAGTTCTACATTAGCCGATCCTGTATTGACCGGATTAGGCGCTGGCGTTTATTCTTATTCTTTAACAGGTGTGAATGATCCAATAGCATCCGGTTATGGCGGATATTGCAGTTCGGCTGTGGGTACTACGTCATTTACAGTAACTGCAGGCCCATCTCCGATTTCAGGCACTATGTCCATTTGTGCCGGTGGATCAACTACGACATTAACAGATGTCACAACAGGTGGTACCTGGAGCAGCGGTACTACTTCCGTAGCAACAGTTATTGGCTCCACGGGCGTAGTGACGGGAGTCGCGGCAGGAACTGCCATTATCTCTTATACCGCAGGGTGCGGATATGCTATAGCAATTGTCACTGTAAATTATATGCCCGGACCGGTCAATGGATTGTTGACAATCTGCAGCGGCTCTATGACCACATTAACTGATTATATTGGCGGCGGTGTGTGGAGCACTTCGGGCGGGCATGCTACGGTGGGATCTTCAACTGGAGTTGTAACCGGTGTATCCGGGGGAACTGCATTAGTATCTTATACTTTTGGCAGTACCTGTGCTTCGTCCGCTACAGTGACTGTGAATTCGTCTCCCGTTGCCGGTAGTATTACAGGTCCCGGTACGGTATGTACTGGTGCTACTATCACACTTACAGATGCTACAGCAAGCGGCGGTTCAGGGTTATGGAGCAGCAGCAATACAGCTGTTGGCACGGTCAGCGGAGCGGGCGTGGTTTATGGAGTAACCGCAGGAACGACTACGATTAGTTACACGGTGTCAAGCGTGTCTTGTGGAACAGTAACAGCAACGACAATTGTTACAGTTAGTACAATGCCGGTAGCGGGTGCCGTCACCGGCCCTACTTCGGTATGTACCGGAGCAACGATCTCACTGACCGATGCAACCGCAAGCGGTGGTATAGGAGCATGGAGCAGCAGTAATACTGCTGTGGGTACAGTAAGCGCTGCAGGAGTAGTTTATGGAGTAACTGCCGGCACCGCGACGATCAGTCATACCGAAACGAGTGGGTCATGTATAGCCATAGCAACAGCGGTTGTTACTGTTAATACAACGCCTGTATCGGGAGCGATCACGGGCCTTGGCGCAGTATGTAGCGGTGCCACTATCACGCTTACAGATGCTACCGCAAGCGGCGGTTCAGGGTTATGGAGCAGCAGCAATACAGCAGTAGGCACAATCAGCGGCGCGGGTGTAGTTTATGGAGCAAGTAGCGGAACAACAACGATCAGTTATACAGTATCGACCGTATCGTGCGGTACGGTTACGGCAACAACAGTTGTCACGGTTAATACAACGCCTGTATCGGGAGCGATCACAGGCCCTGGCGCAGTATGTACCGGAACGTCTATCACGCTTAGTGATGCCACAGCGAGCGGCGGTTCAGGCGTATGGAGCAGCAGCAATACGGCAGTAGGCACGGTCAGCGGCGCAGGTGTAGTTTATGGAGCAAGTAGCGGAACGACAACGATCAGTTATACAGTATCGACCGTATCGTGCGGTACCGTTACGGCAACGACAGTTGTTACAGTAAATACGACACCAGTTGCAGGTTCGATCACAGGTCCCGGCGCAGTATGTACCGGTGCCACTATCACGCTTACA
>CAISPO010000010.1 GCA_903887415.1 uncultured Bacteroidota bacterium
AGCCAATTGTATTTAGGGTAAAGCCTAAACCGCCTGACCTGCAAAAAGATATTTTCTGGAAAAACTCAACCTTGTTCCAGTAAAATCAGGCTTTCCCAAAGATATTTTGCCCTTTTTGAAAAAGTTCCGTATGTTCATGACCGCACTGATAAAAATGCTATGCAATGCGCTGGTTACAGTAATGATAGCCAGGAAGCCGATAACAAAAATACCTATACCAAGGGCTTCATTAACCAACGCAGTAACCGCCGCGCCAAAAACCCCAAACACCAGGATAGCAAAAAAAGCGATCATCCCGATGCTGAAATTAGCGCCAATGCTCTCTCCCCACTTCTCCTTCATCAACTGCGCCGAACGCTTTACAGAATCCATAGGGCCCAGTTTTTCATAAGCTATTACAGGTATCACAAAGAAGGTGGCCGCGCTCCAAACAAAACCCACGAGGCCAATAATTATCTTACCGATCCAGCCTGCTTTGTCCTGTATCATCCGGAGCAGCATACCTACTGTAGCTGCAAATACCGCCCACGACAATATAGCACCTATCCTGCTCAGGCTGAACTGCAGCCCTTTTGACACACTTACTTCTTCACCATCGAAATAGAGTTTCGCACAATGCATCAATGCCATATTAAAGAAAACCACCACAAAATAATTGACTACATAGAACCCGAATATGATCAGGTACTGCCCTCCCCTGTCGATATTCCCTATCTGAAAATTATCTATGTTCCAGTCGGCACCAGCCAGCAATACGGTGAAGAACGACCCAATGATAAGCAACATAGCTATACCCGACAATATGGGGAATATAATAAGCTCCTTATGTGCATTAAGAACTTTTAAGCTGGTCTTTGCAATAACCCAGCCATTGGACAGGCGTGTGAAGAATGACATAAAATATCTTTTAGGGGATGAAGTATAAATGTAAAAAAAGTTTCTCAATATTATTCCCTGGTTAGGCAATAATCTCAGGGCAAACGCATTAAAATTGCAAATCCGAAAGGTTGGTATTATTATATAAATAACCTCCAAAAACATATCAAAACCGGAAAGGGTGCATTATTTTATAGCGTACGAGCGCTTTATATCACCTCTTCGGGATTTATTCTGTCATTATGCATCATTTTCTATAATAATTTAGATCCTTCGGACTTCATTGCATTGAAACAGTTGAGCAACTCATTTTAATACCTTTGCCAAGGCCAAGGTTATTGGTTGTTTCTCTTTTCTATATTATCTATTACTTTTGGGGTTCGTTTAACTGATCTGAATTGAGTAAACAATTAGGGCGAGTAGGTATTATAGGAAATGGAAGCTGGGGTACGGCCCTGGCTAAGATATTGACGGACAATGGTCAAACGATCCATTGGTGGGTGCGCAACCAGGAGGCCATCACCTATTTGAAGAACCGGCAGCACAATCCTCATTACCTTACCTCTGTAAGATTTATCCCGGATACCATACTACCTACCAATGACCTGGCAGATATGCTAGGCAAGTGCGATACCGTAATAGTTGCCGTTCCTTCGGCGTATGCGCAAAAAGTGATAGAGCAGGTGGACAAGAATGTATGGCGGCAAAAAAATATCATCTCCGCAATAAAAGGCATACTTCCGGACACCAATTTGCTACTTAATGATTACCTGACGTCACAGTTTGACTATCCCCTTGAGCAGTATGTGTCTATTACAGGCCCATGCCATGCCGAAGAGGTAGCAGATGAGCGGCTTTCATACCTTACGTTTTCAGGGCTTGATGATCGCCTTACCGGCGCTGTTGCTGCTGCTTTTGGTAATACATATATCAACACTACCAGCAACCATGATATTTGGGGAGCGCAATTTGCAGCGGTGTTGAAAAACATATACGCCATAGGCGCCGGTATAGCCCGCGCGCTGGACTATGGCGACAACTTCCTGAGTGTATATACTACCAATTGCTATCGGGAAATGTATCATTTTCTGAATGCCCATTTCGAGAAAGTGCATCCTTCTAACGAGCATCCTGACTTCCACACATCTGCCTATCTGGGCGATCTGCTGGTAACCTGCTATTCGCTGCACAGCCGCAACCGCACTTTCGGCACAATGATCGGCAAGGGTTATTCTGTTAAGACGGCAATACTGGAAATGAACATGGTAGCGGAAGGATATTATGCGGCAAGAGGCATGCAATCTATCTCCAAAGAGTTCTCCATCCCCATCCCGATCGCAACATTTATTTATAAAATTCTTTGGGAAGGACTTAATCCATCAGACGGATTCTTGAAGCTGGAGAAACTGCTTTCGTAATATTATTTTGCTTGTTTTTAACTCGCGGTTGTAAATATTGCAGAATACAATATTTATCTGTAGTTTACGTTTATATATTTGCAAAATCTAACGAAAATGAAGCGATCAATACTTATTGCTCTAGCTCTTTGTTTATCCGGTTCCTTGTCGTTCGCTCAAGGCATTGTGAATGCTGAACTGAATACGGCGCCAATGGCCGTTAACCCAGCATTTACCGGAATGTTCAATGGCTGTGTGCGGGTCAATACATTTTACAGTAGTCGATGGGAAGACGCGATGGTTCCTTTTGTAAGTATGGGTGTATCAGCGGATATGCCTGTTTACACAAACAAGAAAGGCAACTACCTGGCAGCGGGTTTACAACTTCATAAAGATATGGCCGGTGATGGAAACCTCAGTAATTTTAATAGCATATTGTCGGTCTCTTATCATAAAATCTTCCGAAAATCCAATGACAGCAACAATAGCCATTCCTCTGATCTAGCCATTGGAGTAGAAGCCGGATATGACCAATGCTCAATAGATGTAGGGCAAATATACTTTGGTAACTTCTGGTACCTGAGCTATCCGTACTATAATTACAATTATTACCTTCCGCCACCCGGACAGTCGATCCAGTACAATTTAGGCATAGGCAATGACATATCTTATTACCCCGTAAATGTGGGAATTTGTTTTTCTCAAGCTGCGGGCCCTAAATTCAACTATACGGTTGGCGTTGCTGTATATAACCTAAGCCAACCCAAGACAGCATACGAACAATTTCAGTATAATTATGCCGGTCTTCAAAGAAGTTGCATAGCGGAGATTGGGGCAGTATGGAAAATCACTAGCCGGCTTACTTTAAAACCTGAAATACTGTACCAAAGCATCCCATCTGTCTGGAATTTTATAGCTGGAAACGATTTTGAATATAATGTAAGTAAGCATCCCGCTCTACCGAATACAACGTCGGTGTTTGCAGGTGCTTGGCTCCGTACCGGAGACTTATTGATGGCAACGGCTGGTGTTGCATTCAAGAGGCTTCGGATCGGAATTGCATATGATTATCACGTTATGCCTGTCAGTATTCCAGGTGATAGAAATGAGGGATTTATAATAAACCGCTATCAATTTTATTAAAATGAATATCCTTTAGCTAACTGCTTTATCGCTTCTGGGTCTTTATGGTATGTTCCCAATATTTTGACCAGTACCTTCTCCACATCATTAAGGCTGTCGAATACCTCATTGTG
>CAISPO010000011.1 GCA_903887415.1 uncultured Bacteroidota bacterium
CTGCCCCCGCGGGGGCAGGCAGGACACACAGGGTGGGTTGACACAGTTTAAAATACACTCCCTATACTGACACTCAATTCAAGCAAAATTCGACTACTACGTGTATGATTTCTCAAAACGCAATGGTAAAGTCAATAGATTTTTACTTAGACAATCAATGCACTCAAAAATTTGCAACTGTTACACTTAATTAACTGCAGAAAAAACAATAACAATGAAAAAATTCAACTTACTCACTTTACTGATAACCGTTTTTTTTATAGCCTCTTGTAATAGAACAGACTTCTCAAACCCGGAAGATGTTTTAAAAAATTATTGGAAATTTACGGATGAAAATAAAAGCGAGGTTTTATACAATGATTATTTGTCAGGGAAGTCAAAAGAATTTGTTACAAAAGATGAATACGTTAAAACTCGGGATGTTCCTGATAGCATATTGAAGGGGATAAAAAAAATAGAGTCGAAAATATCTTCTTTTCCATTAGACGTGGATAACCCATCCTATAGGAGATTTAAAGTTGAAGAAACTTTGGTTTATAAAGCAGATACTGCTCATAACTTACGTTACTATACCCTGATAAATGAAAATGGTAAATGGAAAATTATCTGGTGGCAAACACTTTATTCATTTGCTAATAACAAATTTGACGGGGGTAATTATTCAGAAGCTCGCAAAACCTTGGAGAAAATAATTGAAATAGACCCATTTTCAGGTATGGCTTATAATTTATTGGCTTGTTGTTATTATAGAGACAAATCATTAGCGCGAAATGAGTGGGAAAATGGCGTGGTTAAAAATGCAAAATATGCTTTATCATTAGAAGAAGAGAACAGTAACATGTATCAAGTTTTAGCTGGCTATTATTTGACAAATTCTAATAATGATTTAGCTATTCAAACTTATGAAAGAGGATTGAAATATTGCAAAGACAAAGAAGATAAATTTAATTTTTATGATAACCTGGCATCAACATACATAGGCATGAGAGAATATAAAAAAGCAGAGGACTATATAATTAAGTCTATCGCAATTAATGAAAATAATTGTTTCGCTTGGTTTAAATACGCGGAAATAATGCAGTGGCAAATGAAATTCCCATTGGCTATAGAATATTATAAGAAAGCACTTTCAAAACCACATATGGAAAATGCCTTACAATGTGAGTTATACTATAACTATGCTGTGTGCTGTTTTAAAAATGGGGATTGCACGACCTCAAAAGAATATACAAACAAAGCACTTGATATGGAGCCTAACAATAGCAATTACCAGCAACTCTATAATTCTGTAAAAGACTGCAGATAGTTATTTATTCCATGAAGTAACATAACTCGTCAGGTCGTCGGCAACAATAGTTAGTTCCCTTTTCGTGATTGCTTTGCGTGGTGCGAAAGCAGGATTAGATATGTTACGTTGCAGGTCTGTAATACTCACGACATAGATTGTCGCATCGTTGCTATAGACTGAAACATCCTCAATTATAAGATAAGTTTCTGCCGGGTTCTCATCTGGTAGTGGATTTTTAATCTTACAAATCTGTCCTTGCTTGCTTGGTATCGTCTTGCCGTTCATATCGTTTCTGTTATAACCGAAGATAGCAGGCAATGGCGAAAAGGACTGCTGCCATATCGTTAAAGGGGCAGAAATAAAAAAGCCAGCCTGAGAACAAGCCAGCCCCTATAAACCCTATCACTATGAAAATCTTAATTCTATTAAGTTCCTTTGACGGCTAAATGTACATAAATAAACTATTCAAGTGAGCGTAGTTTTATGTAGTTAAGCCTCGATGGCGGAATTGGCAGACGCGCTGGACAATAGTTCCATTCATAAGTTCAACACATAGTCTCAATCACGAAGAACCTTATCAGTAGCAGCTTTCAAAAGATCACAATGCAATTTACAATGCAAGACGATTTGACTATAAACAAAAAAGCAGCTATACTAATGTATAACTGCTTGATTATCAGGGTGCCCCGAACAGGAATCGAACCTGCACTACCTTGCGATAACCAGATTTTGAGTCTAGCGCGTCTACCAATTCCGCCATCGAGGCAATTCAGTTAGCAGTTGGCAGATATTGTGTAACTGCGAACTGCCGACTGTCGACTGTCAACTGCCGGCTGCCAACTTTTTTTACCGGGTTGCAAATCTATCAATTCTTTCCTTAATGCGCAACAGGTATTTTTTGCGGAAATACTGGTCTTTTATCTGTAGTAACAGCTCTTTGCTTTTATCACCACCTTCAAACCGTCGCACCAGCAGTTTTGTGGCATCATCCCACAGCTCCAGTTGCTCATTTAGCATGTCTTTGGCGCCCATCATTGCATCATCATCATTAGGGTCGTCTTTGTCATGGTCGGTCTCGTAGTCACTTATGGCCTCGTTCAGGTCCATCATTTCCATAAGGAAGGATGGAGGGAGCGCATATTTTTCCTCATCTTCCAGCAAGTGGTTTTGCTTCAGTATGTAGGCCATTGTGGCGTCACTGTTTTTAAGGGTTTTGTAGGCTTCATTGTTCAGGGCAGCCATGCGCAGTGCCTCCGTAAGCTCAGCTCCGCCGGCCTGCGCAAATCTGTCGGGGTGGTACTGGCGGCTAAGCTCATAGAAGGCGCTTTTTACTGCGGCCTGGTCCGGGTGGAAGGTTACCGGGAGGTGGTATAGTGTGAAATAGTCTGTCATGGTGTTATCTTTGCCGCAAATTACTAAAGATCATGCGCATAGGGCTGATACGGGAAATGAAAAAACTACAGGACGATCGTGTGCCGCTGATACCACGCCAATGTACTTATATTCAGTCTAATTACCCCGGTATAAAAATAGTAGTACAACCATCGCCAATACGCTCCTATACAGACGCCGAGTACCAGGCAGAAGGCATAGAGATTAAAGACGACCTCAGCGACTGTGATGTGCTCCTGGGCATAAAGGAAGTACCCGCGGATCTGCTGATACCCGGCAAAACGTACTTCTTTTTCTCGCACACCAAGAAGAAACAGCCGTATAACCAGGGCCTGATGCATGCGCTTATTGAAAAACGCATCCGAATGATAGACTATGAGTGCCTTACCCACAGCGATGATCAGCGCATACTCGGCTTCGGCCTGTATGCCGGTATTGTAGGTGCGCATAATGGACTGCTTACTTATGGAAAGAAATTCGGTTTGTATGATCTCCCTCCGGCACATGCAGTAAAAAGCTTCAAAGACCTGCTGGCCGCCTATGAACACGTGAAGCTGCCTAATATTAAAATAGTGATGACCGGATCGGGCAAGGTAGCTGCCGGCGTGCTGGAGGTACTCACACAACTGGACATAGAAGCGGTAGAGCCAAACGACTTCCTCACCCATCAATACGAATACCCGGTATTCACACACCTGAAGGGAGCGAACCTCTATGCCCGTAAAGACAACGATCTGTTTTTCCGCGACGATTTCCACGCGCACCCGGAGGCTTACAAATGCCTCTTCACTTCCTATGTGAACCAGGCCGATATACTAATGAACGGCATATACTGGGAGCACAGGATAGCAAGGCTGTTTGAAAAAGAAGAAATTAAAAGAAACGATTGGCGCATCAGCGTGATCTCAGATATTACCTGCGACATTGACGGTTCAGTACCCATCAACCTTGGTTCCACCACTATCGCAGATCCTGTATATGGTGTGGACAGGGACGCTGTTGCGCGTACCGCTCCTTTTCAGCATACAAGGGACACCGTAGATGTGATGGCTGTGGACAATCTGCCCAACGAACTGCCGCGTGATGCATCACGATACTTCGGCATACACTTTGAAAAACATATACTACCCGAATTGCTGAAAGAGCATAGCGACATACTGACCAGGGCCACAATATGCGACAATGGGCGGCTAACGAAGAAATATGAGTATCTGAGCGATTATGCGTATAGATGAGCGCTTCAGTGTGAACGTTTATAATAAATATTTGTCGTCAAATTCAATTCCATGTTCAGTTAGCAACCTCTTGTATTCATCGAAAAAATTTTCATCCCTGTGATGCTCTTTTTGGTTTTTAATGTAGTTAATAATGATGTTTTTTTCTTTGATTGAATAAGTAAATGCCCCATAGCTATCCTGCCATCCTTTAAATGCGGGAAATTTGCCGCTGTCTTTCATCCATATACTGCTGGCTACTTTTATATCCTTAACGTAATCTGCCAGCACAACGGATGGATGCAGATCCGAGAAAATATGGATATGGTCTTCAATGCCATTGATGCGGTACAACTTGCATCTATTGTTTTTTATTATTCCCCAGATGTAATTATATAGCTCACTGCAATGCTCGTCATTAATTGTTGGTTCCCTGTTTTTTGTTCCGAAAACAATTTGATAAAAGATCTGCCGGTAGCTCATTTTACAGGATTTTTGGTTGACAAAGATTGTAAATTTATCAGAGAAATGAAATTCCGGGAACGTTGTTTAACCCCGT
The DNA here is from genome assembly GCA_903887415.1 of uncultured Bacteroidota bacterium. GTDB lineage: Bacteria > Bacteroidota > Bacteroidia > Chitinophagales > Chitinophagaceae > Nemorincola. Next base: position 4,454 of record CAISPO010000011.1, read on the forward strand.
CGGGGTTATAATTTTACCCTGTTCCATTCCCCCGGTTTCACCCGGGCTATTCATATTTAAGCCCTCCGGGCTATAACCAATCTGTTTATAAAATTTCAAAAATCCACCATAAGCCAGAAGGGCTTAAATCTCAGTAGCCGTAGGTGAAACCCCCCGATACGCAAAATTTCAATATTCCCACAAGCCCGAAGGGCTTAAATTTAAATAGCCGTGGGTGAAACCCACGGTAAAGCAACGAGACAATACAACCCGAAGGGTTGAACAACCTCGCATTTTAAATCCGTTCGGGCTTTACGTAACCCCGCCAAATTTTCTTATTTTTGATAAAACCTTGCCATCAAAAATAGCTGGTACATATCACTTCTGCTTGCCTGCTGCCTGTGCAGTTGCAACCGGTATTATTACAAGCCTAACGGTGTGAATGCACCGCTTTTCACCGCTGCGAAAGAAGCACACCTGTCTGGCAGCGCTACACCAGACGGTGCTTTTACCGATGTGCAGGCAGCTTACTCCCCCATCAATCACCTTGGTATCATCGGCAATTTCAGCACATTTTCTTACAAAGCGTCTGATGCCGATGCGCCTTCTGGCAATGTGAATGCTAAGGCGCACCTGACAGAGCTAGGCGCGGGCTATTATTATGCCACCGGGAATAAAGTGAAGGCTGCTTACGATATTTATGCCGGCGCAGGCGGCGGTTCCATGCAGAGCGATGTGAACATGAATTTTTTTCGTGCGTTTATTCAGCCCGGAGCCGGTTTAAGAACTCACTGGTTTGAAGTATCTCTGAACTACCGCCTCTCTGATATCAGGTATTATCACCTGAACACAAACGGGCACGACAGCGCCTACCTGCAGCAGCACAATCTTGTAGATGGCAACAAGAGAATAGACAACACCAATTATCTGTTCGCCGAACCTTCAATTACCATCCGCGGCGGATATAAGTTTATCAAAATACAGACACAATACGTTATTGCAAATCCCATCTCAAATGTACCGTGGCAGTATTACAATACGCTTCTTAATTTCGGCCTCAGTTTTGAACTGGAAGAATTACTTGCTGCCATCAACACTAAAAAGCCACGCAAAAGTTAGTTCCACATTATTATGATCTCAAAAACACTGCTCAAGGGTTTCGTCTTCTTTTCCTTTGTTTGCTGCGCCCCGGTTATGGCCCGGGCTCAGGCAGCACCGGCAAATTATACTGCCATAAAAACCGGCATTCTGACCCTTGTGAACAAGCACCGCGCGGGCATGGGGCTGAAACCGCTGAAAATGAATGACGTGATAGAAAAAGCCGCAGAGCGCCATAGCAGCAATATGGCCGCTAAAAAAATACCCTTCGGACATGATGGCTTTGATGAAAGAATGAAGGGCATCACCCAGCAACTAGGCGGTGCAAACGGCTGGGCAGAGAACGTCCTAATGGGCGCAGGGACCGCTGAAAAGGCGGTTGACATGTGGCTGCACAGCCCTGGCCATAAAAAGAACATAGAAGGCAATTACAACCTCACCGGTATAGGTATAGTAAAGGGCGCCGATGGACAGCTATACTATACACAGATTTTCGTAGGGAAATAGTCTTTTTTGAATTAGTTTAAAGGAATTTGGATTGCTACCGGGGATAAATTTATGTATCTGGATATATCCCAGCATCAATTACCCCTTCACAAATTTCCTGACAATGTTGTTATTCACCTTAACAAAATAAACGCCGGCAGGCAAACCGGAAATATCAACCGTAACTTCCTGCGAGTTGTTATTGCTGCTGGCATATACTGTTTGCCCTAACAAATTGCTGATGAGGATGTTTGTTATCTGGCCCCGTGCTGTCACTGTAAGTTCGTTAGTTGCCGGATTAGGGTATATTGCCACATTCCCTTCATTGTCATTAATTGCCGGCACTGAAGTGGTTGATATTATGGTTCCACCGCACAAACTGGTTGCCTGGGCAAAAGAACCGCCGCCGATAGTGGTAAAGTCCTTGACGATGGATTGATAATAGAGATTCGCCAAAGTATCACTGTGAATGATCAAAATATTCTCATCATTATAGTTGGTGCCGGCGCTTGTCCAGTTTTCAGACCCTGTCTCCACTATAGGGTCAGAGCAGGTGTCAGACGGATCAACGACCATCATTTTGTTGTGGTAGATATAAGAACCGGAATACACCACATAATTGCTGCCCAGCCCGCTGCTCAGCGTACTGTTTACCGCTGATGATGTGGACGGGGTATATTGATCGACCACAGCAAGTGTATAAACACCTGCATTCTTCCTGCTTACAATATTGTTGGCATCTCCCGTTCTTGTCATATCATATACACCCACATACAGGTCTTTATTGGCTGTTAATATAGTGCTGGCTATGTGCGAGTCCGGATTATCTTCCGGGCTGAAATAGAGCTCTACCAGGTGCCCGGCTATAGTGAACGTATTCATGCCAAGCGGGGTCTTTGCTGTGCCGAATTTTGCCGCGCTTGCATTGGGCACGGCTGTGGTGCTGCCCCACATCATATTAAATTCGGCCTTGTATGCATTTGCCAGTGCAGAGTCCTGGATGAACAGTATGTTGTTGTAATCATTGTAAAACATCTCGCTGCTCCAGTCTTCCGATCCAGTACATAATATTGCATCATCGGGGTTGCCTGTGTTAGCGTCTATGATGATGAATTTATCGTGCATTATATCTCCCGAGCTGCTTACCGGGCGAGGCAAGGTATTTATTCCGGGGTTAAGTGCCGACAGGCCGCCGTTTGACGAGCTGCCGTTATATATCCAGCGCACAGTAATACCGTGGGCATAAGCAGTGTCAACAGCCGCCGCAATATTGGCATAGGCGCCGTCCCAGGTATCCTGGTTATAGTCATACTGGGCTATATCTATCGTTTGCTTCGCGCGACTGATGTAGGCCACTATCGTATCGGCCATAGTGCCTGATGGCAGGTAAGCGGCATTAATACCAAAGGTTGCCAGGCTGGTGTTTACCGGGTGGTTGAAGTAGGCTTTGATCTTTGATTGTCCGAATGTTGTATTGTTAAGAAGAATTATAAGGGAAAGAGTAATGCAAAGAAGGCTGAGCGGTTTTTTCATTTGTGCTTGTATAATTTAAACCTGCAAAATTATTGAACAAGCCACTGTTGAATGTTAAATCAATAACAACAAAATATTATTTTTTGAGAAGGATATACCTTTTAATCCCTGGTTGACTGTAAACAAAGATGTCAACTGCATTACTGAAGTTAATAAAAGGCCAATCCAAATTCCTAAAAACAAATTCCTGATTCCACATCAATACCCATACTTATCCTTCCAGCAATTTCTCAGGTATTCACGTATGCGGGCCTCACCCGGGTTATTTGACGGATCATAAATCTTAGTACCGCTTATCTGCTCCGGCAAAAATTCGAGGTCTGCAAAATTGCCTTCAAATTCATGTGCATACTTATAGCCCTTGCCATAGTCCAGCTTTTTCATCAGCCCGGTAGGTGCATTGCGAATCGCGAGTGGCACGGGCAGGTCACCTGTTTTGTTAACCAGCGACCGGGCCATACCAATAGCCACCATAGCAGAATTACTTTTGGCTGATGAAGCAAGGTAGATAGCCGTTTGCGACAGTATCAGGCTGCATTCCGGGTAGCCTATCATCTCTACTGCCTGGAAACAGCTCGTGGCCAGCAGCAGCGCATTAGGGTTGGCATTCCCTATATCTTCACTCGCCAGTATCAGCATACGACGGGCTATGAACTTCGGGTCTTCCCCACCCTCTATCATTCTTGCCAGCCAGTAAACAGCGGCATTAGGGTCGCTGCCGCGCATAGACTTTATAAATGCCGAGATAATATCGTAATGCTGCTCCCCGCTCTTGTCATACAGCGCCATTTTTTTCTGCACTATATCCTGCACAGCTTCGTTAGTGAATACCCTGTCATCGTCCGGCAGTGAAGCTGCAACCAGTTCCACAAGGTTCAGCAATCTGCGGGCGTCGCCGCCGCTTAGCTGCAGCAGCGCATCCCATTCCTTTATTACTATATGCCGTTCTGCCAGCCACTTGTCTTTGTGCATGGCCTGCGTCACCAGCGCCATCAGGTGCTCCTCCGTAAGCGGTTTCAGTACATATACCTGGCACCGGCTCAGCAATGCACTGATCACCTCAAATGATGGATTTTCGGTTGTGGCGCCTATCAGGGTTATAATTCCTTTCTCCACCGCACCTAGCAGGCTGTCCTGCTGGGCCTTGTTAAACCGGTGGATCTCATCAATAAACAAAAGCGCGTGGCCGCTCTTCCTGGCCATTTCTATCACGGCCCTTACATCCTTTACTCCGCTGTCTATAGCGCTCAGTGTAAAGAAGGGCATATCCAGCGAATGCGCTATGATCTGTGCCAGCGTAGTTTTCCCCACACCCGGCGGTCCCCAGAAAATAATAGAGTGCCCCTTGCGGCTGTGCACCATTTGCTCCAGCACTTTACCAGGCCCCACAAGATGCTCCTGCCCTATGAATTCGTCCAGCGTATGCGGCCTTACCCTTTCGGCCAGCGGTATATTTGAACCCTGCATAGAAATTATGTTTATCTTTTGAACTAATTCCCTAAATTAGCTGCATGTTACGCCACCTGATTTTGATCGTGTGCCTTGCCTGTGCCATGAATGTTATCGCCCAGAAACCAACTGAACCAGCTACCAAAACTACGGAAAAGCAGGCTGCTGAAATAGATTATAAAGTGCCGGGCTCGCCAATGCCCCCGCTAAAAGTGCTGCTGTACAAAGACACTATTAATAAAAATAACGCCAAAGAAAGCAGCCATAAAAAGAAAAAAGAGGAGCAAAAGATATACCTCACTAATGACGATGTTGATAATAACGCGAACCTGTTCGTAATGATGTTCAACCCTACCTGCTCACATTGCGAGGATATGGCAGCATTGCTTAGAAACAATATGTCCCTTTTTAATAAAACGCAGCTTGTATTAATGGCAAACCCGGGCATGAAGCAATACCTGCCGGATTTCATAAACAGGCAGCATCTTTACGAATACCCAGCATTTCAGATTGGTATAGACAGCTCAGATTTTATCAATAAGATCTATCTATTCCAGATGTTACCCCAGATCAACATTTACGACCATGATCGCAAACTGATCAAAACCTATAATGGCGAAGTGCCTATAGACAGCCTGAAACAATATATAGAATAGCCCATCTGATTGCTTACTCTTGTAGAAAGGCGAACGTTTTGAAGAGATGATTGTCCGGCTTCGGAATAATCCCAAGCAACGTATGCGAGTAGAAAAGAAACCCCGGCACGGCTCAACCGATGCCAGATAAAAACTAAAGGCTGTAGCAATTATATCGCTACCTGTGCATGCATACTGCCTGAAGATACCAAACCATCTCCCTTTTCGATAACATATGAGCGCACTTTACGCACATAATCGAAATAACCTTTCTGTAAACGGTACAGGAAAAAACCGAAGATCAAAAGGTCAGCTCCAAGGAGGATAAACGTTACATTCCAGTCCACTCCAACAAGGCGAAATACAAATGCGCCTATAAAAAGGAAGATGCAAAAGATCACCAGCAGCTGAGGCCCGCCCGAATCAACTTTGCGCATTTCAGATGTCACTTTTACCCTGGTTTGGTTGCCCTGCTCCGTCATATCTACACGCGTCATCGGAAGCGTCTTTATAGACTCTTCCTGCTCCGCATGGGGTACGATCAACACTTCGCCATCTCTTTCCACGATCTCAAAATCCAGGTTGTGAATTTTCACATGACTGCCCATCAGCCGCTTTTTTAAATCGGCCTTTGGTACAGGTGAATTAAAGTTGTGCGTCTTTGTGAAAAACATAGGCTTAATTTTAATGGTTAGAACAAATTAGCAAATTGAAGATACACCTATTTTTTTGCATTTCAAATTCTTCAATTGAATATTATCTAAATCCAAAATC
>CAISPO010000012.1 GCA_903887415.1 uncultured Bacteroidota bacterium
AGCCAATTGTATTTAGGGTAAAGCCTAAACCGCCTGACCTGCAAAAAGATATTTTCTGGAAAAACTCAACCTTGTTCCAGTAAAATCAGGCTTTCCCAAAGATATTTTGCCCTTTTTGAAAAAGTTCCGTATGTTCATGAAAGAGATTATGAGAAAAAATATTTTCGTAAAATTTCCGGCGATCTGTGTGATCGCTATAGTCGGCCTGGCTGCTGCATTGAATGCTTGTAATAAAAGCAAAACGGCTGCACCCCTCAACGAGGCTACCAACGAAACGCTGAGAAAGGCTTCCGGCACTCCGTTGCTGCAAAATACAGAGATAACAAGTGTTGTGACTATCGCTAATTTGCGCACATCGGCTGATGGCAGCACAACAAAGGTTATGTTTTGCCAAAACGAGCAAATTCTAAACGTTGCCAACTCGGCGGATATAAACACGCTAAAGGATGCCTTTGCTAAAAACCACGCTGTACAGATCACCTTTGATCCCTGGCATGCTGCGGTTTCACATGTAGCGCTCGCCTCTGCAGAGGACCAGGCTTACTTTAATAATAAAGAAGTTGTTGGCAATGCAGGCACCGCAATGAGAATTGAAGCCACAACCTCTGCCGAAGCCATTGATCATGCTGCAGACATGGGCGTCCTTAACCTTACTACGGATACGCTTACAAATGTTATCCCTGATTTCAATACAGCGCAGCTAATGTTCGATTACATAGCCCACCAGTGCTGCCAGTTGGCTGGCCCTTACGCCATTGACCACTGCATCAGTTTCCAGTATTGCGAAGACGGCTGCTATGCACGGGCTCACAAAATGTGCATGATCATTAACAGCAAATACCATTATGGCACCCAAAAAGTATTCAGTTTTGCAAATGCAGGCATTGATGAGCTTTGTGTAAAAGCTGAAAAATGGAATGGCTGCTGTATCAACTGGTGGTATCACGTAGCACCATTAGTAACAATTAAAACAGCCACCGGCCCCAGGGCATACGTATTCGCCCCCGCTATGTTCGACCAGCCTGTACTGCTGTCAACATGGCTCCATGCACAGACTAATCCAGCCTGCGTTCCTTCGGGTGATGTACCACATGTCAGCATGATAAACATTCAGCCTACTGCGTCTTACAGCCCATCCGGCGGCAGCGGCTATTCCTTCGATACAGACCCGCTTTATGTAAATACAAATTCGACACTGGTTAGCTACAGGCACCTGGTTTCATGTCCATAAAGAAGATGATCACAAAACATTTTTCACGCCCGGCATGCTTAAAAAGCGTGCTGGGTTTGTTATTTATGCTGCTTACCGTTCCATCGTTTTCGGCACCAAAGCACAAGCTGAAAAAAAAGGGTGTTGAAAATACCATGACCGTTGCTGCAATACGCCCTCCAGTTAGCAGTGAGACCTTTGTAAGGGTAACCTTTCTGCAATCGCAGCGGTTTTATAAGCTCCCAAATGATGCTAACCCCAATTATCTTGCTCTGCTTAAAGAGTCGGAGAAAAGCCATACCCCTGTCGTTATTAAACGGGCAAAGGAGGAATCTGATGTTATTCTCAGTGTAAGAAAGCCGTAAAAAAACCGGCCTAAGTTTTTACGCTCAAGCCGGGTACACGTACTTACTATTTCTTTAGTGCTTAACAACAAAAGTTCCACCTGTTACAACGCGGGTGTTTTCTACAATCGAATAATAATATTTACCCTCTGGCAAGAATGTAGTTTTCACCTTGAGGTTTTGAGTTTCCAGCATTTGATACTGCCCGGCCAAACGCCCGATCTCATCAACAATGGTGATATAAACAGGGGACGAGGGCTGCTTGGCAAGCGTGAAATTGATCATGGAATTCGAGGGGTTTGGATATACTTTTATCTCATCGCCTGTTAAGTTTGCAGCTTCTGCAGGAACGGATGCAGGGTTTTCGTACCGTGCCGGAACGATCGTAATGCTGGTCACCGGGTGAATTTCATTCCATCCATGATCATTGTCTAATACATAACTGCCCAGCACTTGCACATGCTCGCCAACATTGGGGATGTAAACGGTGTTAGTGAATCCTGTACATGCAGCAATTGCGTCTGTTTGTGTCACTGTAACCGCACAAACCGGCTCTACCACCAGTTTACCATATTGGTTGGCTATATTTCCGCTGTTCAGCATCCACGTATATGCGCTGTCAAGCGTAACACGGATATGAATATCACCATCTGCTTCATGTATCAAACTGTACACTACGCCGGTTATTGTAGCACATTGGGAATAGGGTATCAGGCGGTAGCTGTGGTACACATGGTTCCACAATGTAGAGTCGCAAGCCGATGCACCACTTGTGGTAAAATCAGCGGACGCGGAAAACGCGCTCGTTGTAGAACCGGAGCAAGCAGTTTGAACCTGGAATTCATACTCTGTGGCGCTTGTAAGCCCTGAAATAGCTTTGCTGGTTGTAGTTGACGTTGTTGACGTCCACGTGGTAGTCCCAACCTGGCGGTATTGTATGTTGTAACTAACGGCGCCTGTCGCCGCATTCCAGTTAAGCGTAGCAGCGGTAGTTGTTATGCTCGTGGCAGAAAGGCTTCCCGGAACTGCACAAGATGAAGTACCTGAAGTAGTGAAGTCAAAAGAGGACGAATAAGTGCTTGTAGCGGTTCCACAAACTGCCTGCACCTGGAATTCATAGGTGGTTGCAGAAGTGAGGCCAGATACCGCAACTGAGCGCGTGGTTGATGAAGTTGTGCTCCAGGTAGTGGTGCCGGTCTTACGGTATTGCACATTATAGCTCGTGGACGTTCCAACATCTGTCCAGTTTAGAGTGGCCGTCGTAGTCGTAATGCTGGTAGCAGATAAACCGCCTATTGTTGCGACACCCATTGTGGCTGTGGCTTTCGCTGTGCAGCTATGGGCATCAGTTACAGTGGCGGTATAAGCGCCCTGTGTTAGCCCGGTAGATGTGGCGGTTGTTTGAGCAGGAGAAGTGCTCCAGGTGTAAGTATAGCCAGACGTGCCGCCTGAAGCGGTAACAGTTGCCTGGCCGTCCGTATTGCCGCATCCGGGGTTAGTTTGGGCAGAAATACTTGCAGTGAGCGCGGCCGGTTGTGTAACTGTTGCGCTGGTAGATGCAGTGCAACCGCCTGTAGCGGTTACTGTCACCGAATAAGTGTTTGCAGTAAGGCTTGATATGTTTTGCGTGGTCGCACCGTTGCTCCATAAATAAGTAAAGGGCGCTGTGCCGCCAGTTGTGGTCAGTGCGATTGCTCCTGTGCTGCCACCGTTGCAACTTACATTGGTAACAGATGTAGAAAGTGTAGGAGCAGTGCAGCCACTGGCAGACGCAACGGTTCCGTTAATGTTCAGGTTCAGTATCTGGAATGTGCCGGTGGTGCCGCTTGCATCAAAACCATAAACTCTGAATTTTAGTACACTTGGAGCAACTACTGCTATTGTAGTCGTCCAGGTACCGGTAGTTGCAGTCCCGCAACTTGCATTATCGGGAGATTGGTTGGAGCCCTGGTTGGTCCAGGTAGTGCCTCCATCTGTGCTATAGGCAAAACGGACGTCAGCAGGCCCCGTAGAGGAGCGGCGGAGATCAACACTGAAACCGGTTACATTCAATTGATACCCGGAAGCTGGTGTTGCCGAAACTTCTATCGCCGGCAAAGTGGAAGAATAAGTGGTCGTGCTGGTAAAGCTGGCAGAAGAGAAACCTGTTCCGCAAGGAGAACCCGGAGCCGTAGCACCGTTTACTCTCGCCAAGGCCGTGCCTGTGGCATGAGTAGCGACAGAATTCAGCGCCCCGGTTGTGGAGCTGGTGTAGCTAACGATCTGGCCGTAACTAATACCAGTACCTGATACTGCAAGCAGGAATATCAGGGCAATCTTTGCAAGAGTAAATTTTTGACGCATAAGTGTGTGTATTTAGCTCTAAAGATATTCCTGATATATTAACAGAATAACAATTAAATGTTACCATTTACTTGTTTGGCACCTGATCCTAAAAAAAATAAAAACCGGGTCAAAAATATGACCCGGTTCCGTTTAAATATCCTCGTAGTACATTATAGCTTCACAACCTTTATTACCTGCACATTTCCACCAATGCTAACCCTGGCAAAGTAGATGCCAGGAGTGGCAGGCGCAAAAGTGTATTGATGTGTACCTTGCTCTTGTGATTCATTGTTTACAATCGCGGAAACAACTTGCCCAACAGTATTAGTGATAATTACAGAAACGTCTTCTGTAGTTGACAGGCTATACTGAATGGTAAAGCTGGTCTTCGTAGGATTTGGGAATACGTTAATTTCATCCATAATCCCTGCAACTATTGCTGTTCCGGCCGGGTTCATTTCGCGATGATAAGTAGTGCCGCACCCGCCGCTCACGGATATATGAGAAAGTGCTCCGCCCATGGAGCTGAAATCACCCTTAAATGCCTGGTAGTAAATATTGGCTATGGTATCGTTATGGATGATGAGTGTATTTTCATCGTTCTCGCCATCTGCAGATACGGTCCAGTTGTGTGAGCCGGTAAGCACCAAGGGATCAGAGCAGGTATTAGACGGGTCAACGACCATATATTTATTGTGGTAGATGTGCGAACCTCCATTATACACTTTGAGGCGCGAAGAGCCTAAACCTGAATTAAGCGTAGTGTAAGCACTATAGCTAACACTGTATTCATCAATAATGCAATCTACAGAAACGCCGTCGCTCGCATATTCCGCTACTTGCTGCGTAGCATCCGGGCCGTCTGTGTAGGTGTACATGCCAACATAAAGGTCGGTATTTGCAGTTTGAATAGTAGAAAGGATATGTGCATTCGTACTGTCGGAAGGTGTGAAATACAATTCCACTTCCTTGCCCCCAATAGTGAAAATATGATGGCCGGAATTAGGCTTGCATGGGCCCCACAGGCTGGCGCTGGAGTTAGGAGTAGCCGTAGTGCTGCCCCACATCAGGTTGAACTGGTTAGTGTAGGCATGCGCAAGGGCAGAATCCTGGATGAAAATAAGGTTATTAAAATCGTATTGGAACATGGTTGAGTTCCAGTCAGCCGAACCAGTCAGCAGGGTCGCATCATTAGGATTTGTTGAATTTGCGTCTATGTTCACAAATTTATTGTGCATGATATTATACTCCTTGCTGCAAGGGGAAATGCTGCCTGCCGCAGGGCTGGACAAGGTATGGATACCCGAGTTGAGCGCGGACAAACCAGTATTTGTGCCTGCTGCACAATATATCCAGCGCACAGTTACCCCCCTTGCATAAGCATTATTAACTGCTGTTGCGATATTTGAGAAACCTGTTGTCTGGCTGTATTCATACTGTGCAATATCAATAGAATACTTTGCCCGGTTGATGTAAGCTATGATGGTATCCGCCATGCAATTATTGAGGTACTGGGCATATACGCCGGTTGAAACAGTAGTGTCAACAGGCTGATTAAAATAAATAACCATCTTGCCTGTGGACCCGCCACCGCCGCTTGTGGCAGAAGTAGTAAAAGTAGCGGCGGCACTGTAAGCGCTGGTAGAAGAACCGGAGCAAACTGTCTGTACCTGGTATTGATATGCGGTAGAGGCTGTTAACCCGGAAACGCTAACCGCATTTGTTGTTGCTGTGGCAGTGCTCCACGTACTGGCGCCTGTCTGGCGGTATTCAATATTATAGCTTGCTGCGCCGCTTACGGCGCCCCAGTTGAGTGTAGCGCTGGTTGTGGTGATAGCGGTGGCCGATAAGCCAGATGGCACAGTACATGGTGCAGCAGAAGTAGTAAAAGTACCGGTTGAACTGTACGCGCTGGTAGAAGAACCGGAGCAAACCGTCTGTACCTGGTATTGATATGCGGTAGAGGCTGTTAACCCGGAAACACCGATAGAATTTGTCGTAGCTGTCGCCGTGCTCCATGTTGAAGCCCCCGTCTGGCGGTATTCTATATTATAGCTTGCTGCGCCGCTTACGGCGCCCCATTTCAGTGTAGCGCTGGTAGCAGTAACAGACGTTGTTGACAAACTGCCTGGAACACTGCATGGCGGAGCGCCCGTTACTGTGCCATTTATGGTGAGGTTCAATATCTGAAAAGTTCCAGACGTGCTGCTTGCATCAAAGCCATATACACGGAACATTAAAACTGCGGGCGCAGCAACTGTAAAAGAAGTAGTCCAGGTGCCTGTGGTTGTCGTGCCGCAGGCAGCATTATCTGGCGATTGGTTTGAACCCTGATTAATCCAGGTAGTGCCACCATTTGTACTGTACGCAAAACGCACATCGGCCGGGCCGGTTGATGAGCGCCGGAGCCCTGCGCTAAAACCGGTAACGTTTAGTGTGTAACCTGTATTTGGTGTGCAGGTAACCTGTATTGCCCCAAGAGTGGAAGAATAGGTAGTAGTGCTTGTAAAGCTGGCAGAAGAAAATCCGGTGCCGCATGGAGTGCCGGTTGTAGCAACACCGTTTACTCTGGCCAGCGCTGTGCCTGTGGCATTTGCAGCAACAGAGCTGAGGGCGCCGGTTGTTGAGCTGGTGTAGCTGAGTATCTGGGCGTTGCTCCCGTTAACGGCCAGAAAGAACGAAAGACAGATCAACGTCCCAGTGAGTAAATTGCTTTTCATTTGGTGTCTATTTGATTCAAAAGTAAGGTTTCTAAATAAACAAAATATTAATGCAATGTTATCCTTTCCAGAGAATGCCCGGGCTGGCTATCTTTACTTTATGGACAAGCGCTTCAACATCCGTGTATATGGCATCTGGATACAGGACAATAAAATACTGGTAAATGAGGAAATGATACGCGGAAAACAGATCATCAAATTCCCCGGCGGAGGCCTCGATTGGGGAGAGGGTATCAAAAATTGCCTGGTGCGCGAATGGAAAGAAGAACTGAATATAGATATTGAGGTGCTCAGCCACTTTTATACCACCGATTTTTTTCAGCCTTCAGCTTATGATAATTCGCAGGTCATCAGTATATACTATTTTGTCACTGCACCTGTTCCGGATACCATTCTAAACACCGAACCCAATGAGCGAACCTATTGGATGGATATTTTCGAAGTTTCGGCAGATACGTTTACACTGGCTATAGATAAAGTAGTGGGTGGAATGCTATATGAGTATTTTCATGCTCTTCCCTGGTAAATTGCAAACAGCATAACCGTTCCTTTAAGTGCCAAATCCCGGAAAGGCCCAATAAACATTATCAATATAGCTATTTGCACCACAAGTGTGCCTACCCATTACCTTTGCGCGATATGAAACTATTAATGCAATATCTCAGCCGTTACAAGCTGATGATCCTTTTAGCAATTGTTTTAGCTGCGATCAACCAAAGTTTTTCGCTGTTAAACCCTATCATCTCCGGTAAAATACTGGACAACTTTGTGAATCATCCGTTTACTGATAAAGCAGGCCACGCCAGAACAATGGCTACTTACCTGCGCGAAGCATTAAACCCGATCTTAATGATCATGGGGTTCGCTATGGTGTCCAGGATCGCCAAGAACTTCCAGGACTATACCGTGAATGTAGTGATACAGAAATACGGTGCACAGCTATATACCGATGGCCTGAAACATGCGCTGCGGCTCCCTTACCAGGATTTTGAAGACCAGAGCAGCGGGCAAACACTCTCCGTGCTGCAAAAAGTGCGCGCCGACTGTGAGAAGTTTATAGTGTCGTTCTTTAATGTGCTTTTGCCTACGATCATAGGTATTGTTTTTGTGGTGATCTACTGCGTGCCGATCAGCCCTTACCTGCCGCTGGTGTACCTGGGTGGTGCAGTGGTGCTGGGCTTGCTTACCAGCGCATTGAGCAAGAAAATAAAAGTAGTGCAGAAGAATATCGTGCGGGAAACAAATGCGCTGGCTGGCTCTACAACAGAATCCCTGCGCAATATAGAGCTCGTGAAAAGCCTCGGCCTTACCGACCAGGAAATACGCCGGCTCAACGCAACTACTATCAAAATATTGAAGCTGGAGCTTAGGAAAGTGCGCAGTATCCGCACTATCTCTTTCATTCAGGGTACCTTCGTCAATTTTCTGCAGCAGGTGATCGTCATGACTTTCCTGTTCTTTATTTTCAAGGGGGCTATTACCCCAGGCCAGTATCTCTCGTTGACTTTCTTTTCTTTCTTCATCCTGCAGCCCATGCAGGAGATTGGCAATGTGATACTCTCCTACCGCGAGGCCGAAGCCAGCCTTAACAACATGCAAACGCTATTCAGCAAACCCGTAGAATTCAAACCGGAGCGGCCTGAGGCAATTAATGTAATAGCTGAAGTGAAATTCACGGATGTAACCTTCAAGCACAACAGCGCCAACAAGCCTGCGCTAGACGGCATATCATTCGATGTGAAGCTGGGTGAGACCATCGCTTTTGTAGGCCCGTCCGGCAGCGGGAAAACTACCCTGGTGAAATTGCTGGTGGGCTTGTACCACCCTATAAAAGGGCACATCTATTACAACGGCCATGACGAGGCTAATATAGATTACGAAGAGCTGCGCCGTCAGATGGGCCTCGTAACACAAGATCCCCAGTTGTTCTCCGGTACCATTCGCGAAAACCTTTTATTTGTTAACCCCGGCGCTACCGAAGCAGATATTAATACAGCATTGCAAAAGGCTGCCTGCCAGAACCTGCTGGCCCGTGCAGAAAAGGGCCTGGATACAGTAATTGGTGAAGGCGGGCTGAAACTCTCAGGCGGTGAGCGCCAGCGCCTGTCTATAGCCCGCGCCCTGTTACGCCAGCCGCGACTGATGATATTTGATGAGGCCACCTCAGCCCTCGACTCGCTGACCGAGGATGAAATATCGCAGACCATGCGCAGCATCACTTCGCAGCGGCAGCATATTACCATCATGATAGCGCACCGCCTGTCCACCATCATGCACGCAGACCGCATCTATGTGCTGGAGAAAGGCAACGTAATAGAAACAGGCAGCCATGCTACCCTGCTCGAAGAAAAGGGGCTCTACTACGCCATGTGGCGCCAGCAGATAGGTGAACGCAAAGAGTCAGCTAATATGAGGAAGGTGATGGCGAATTAACCATTGGTTTATAGTATTGAAAGCTACCGGATTTTATTTGGTAGCTTTTTTATTTTCCGTAGTTTTATGTTAACCTATGAGCTACAGATATTCTTTTTGCGTTTTTCTTGTCTTGTTGTTCAACTATAGTTACGCACAGGAACCTCCTTGTAGGAAAATGATAGATACGCCTTATCGTACCTGGGTGTTCAAACTTCCACTCGCCAATATTTTCGACCCTTTTTGCCCTAACCTCATCGGAGGTGCAGAATACCGGCTTAGCAAACACTCCGCCTTCCAGTTATTGGCTGGTTTCAGCACCAACCTGGGCATTCAGGACGAAACATCGAGCCCCAAAATAAATGGATACCGGGCAAAAGGTGAATACCGGTGGTATTTTCGACTGAGAAACCGCATCTCCTATTACTTTGCGGCAGACCTGTTTTATACCAAGTATAGTGTTGGGCGAAGGGACTCTTTTGTCAGCCAGGCAACTGGCGACGGATATATGGATCGTTACCGTATCCGTACAGAAATGTATGGGTCGGATATTAAGTGGGGGTTTCAAAAATATCTGAAGCATCATCTTTTGATCGAAGCGTTTGCAGGGCTGGGGTATAAACAAAACAATATCACGCAATACGGCAGAAGAGCAAGTACAGACCCTGCAGCACCAGTGACCCCTCCTGTTGATTTTAATATTCACACAGGCATACCCGGCTTAGGATCGTATGTGTCCTTAAATGTTCCAATAAACTTTTCGATCGGCTATGTATTTCCTTAATAAACCTTGCTATTTATTATGACCCCCAGAAACGTTCTTTTCGCTTTACTGCTGCTATTTTCCAGCAACACATTCGCGCAGGACACCCTGGCTGCAAAACGCCCTTCTGCGATTTATCCTTTTTGGATAGTCAAACTACCATTGCTCAATCTCATTGACCTGAACAGCCCCAACCTGAGTGTTGCCGTAGAACGCCGCCTTAATGGAAAAAATAGTGTACAATTCCTTGCCGGCATCAGCACAGACCTGAACGTGGCCAATCAAAACGCACAAAACTACGCTTTGGTAAATGGCTTCAGGCTCAAGGCTGAATACAGGCATTACTATCACGTAAGAAGAAAAGCAGCTTTCTTTCTTGCAGCAGATATTTTCTATACCGGCTATCGTCATTATACTAATGATTCCTTTATCAGCCAATCAACCAATATCCGGTACTCCGATAATTATTATCTCAAAAAGAAAATGGCCGGCGCAGACGTGAAGTGGGGCCTTCAATTTCACAGTGGTACCCATTTTATATTCGAAACATTTGCCGGGATCGGAATTAAAAGCAAGACGGTAACCGAAGCCGGCAGAACCGCACCGGGTGATGAGCATGTGCCGCCTCCTTTCCGGACAGATATTAACGTCGTTGCGGTGGGTAACGTGCTCGGGGCATACACTACAATTTCAGCGCCTGTGAACTTTGTTGTCGGCTATATTTTCCGCTAACAAAAGAACAGTCCAAATTCCGGAACTATTTAAACAACTCTTCCTTACTCTGCGGCCTTTGATCAAATAACCATTTGAACCGGCTTAGCTTCATATTGGGCAGGTCGGCTTTTTCCAGCGGTGTGATGGTGTGCTTGGCGTCCTGGGTAAACTTGATGAAGGTAATTTTCTGGTCGGCAAAGAAGATGCGCATACGTGTGCTGGTGGCCTCATCCACGCCTATGTAGGCTTTGTCTTTGTCGGTAGCATAGTAGATACATTCCGCATTTGGATACACAGTCATGTTCGTTATCGTATTGTCCTTAAAGTATCCGGTCAGCGTCTTGCCCTGTACCTGATCGAACAGATGTGCCCGCTCCGGCCCTGACCGTGATACGAGGAAGGCATTATTAGGTACATACATTTTGCGCAGCTTGTTACTATCCAGGTACAGCAATATAGTATCTCCCGTTATCTGGCTGTTGTGTGCCCAGAGTATAGGTATGTTTATCATCCTTATGGTGGAGTCGCTGCGGGTATAGCAAACGCTGTCACACTTGCCTTGCATGGAGTCGGAGAATATCTTTACATGGTGGTAGCCTACAAAATACATAGGTGCTGTAGTATCCGCTTCCGCAGTATCTGCCATTTTTAGCTTAGGTATCTTCACTTTGCCTTTCCTTCCCTTCTTACCTGTATTCACTGCCGGTTGTGGCTGATTAGTCGCCGCCTCACCTGTCATCACCTTCACCGGCTTTGCATTACTCGTATCGGTCATGAAATCAGGTATCCGGTATTTATAGTCCGGTAATTTCCAGGTTTGGAATTTGGAATTTGGAATTTGGAATTTGGATTGTTGTGTACGATCATGCTGTGCAATAGTATCTTTCGTATTTTTTGCTGAATCTGCACCATTGTTAACTGCCAACGGCTGACTGCCAACCGAATCCCCCGGACTTACGACTAACGGACCCTGCCTGCCGGCAGGCAGGTTACGACTTAAGACTTTGACCATCGGCGCTGTATAAAAAGTATCTGCCCGCATGAATATAGTGTCCTTGCCATTCACCTGTTCCATTACTGGTTTAATCATGGCCCACAGTATCCGCTGCTTTTTGAAATAGACCGCATGGCCGCAATATAGCGTGGAATGGTGCGCGGTATCTATAGAGACGACATTACCAATAGCATAGCCATAGCCGGTAAACTTATTGTAATGCCCATTATCAGCCTCTATATATTCACCATTGTCCCAAATTGAGAAATGCCCGGTGAAACGAGCGATCACATTTTTACTGTCATAAGTACCTGCGCTGGTGACCAATATGGAACGGCCGCTGTCGCTTGTCACTGTAGAAAGCGCATAAAATGTCTCTATTTTGGTCTCTGTATTGTACCCCAGGTCTTGCGAGGTGATGTGGTACTTTGGGTCGGTTATAAGGACATCTTCTTTAAACCGTGCATCCTTGGTATGCACATTATATACGCCCGTCTTGCTGGTTACAGAAGTGCTATCGCTGTGCAGGGTGCCCCAGTCAAAGTATTCGCCTGTTTTTGTGCCCAGGTCATAGGTCAGCGCCTCGCAGCTTAATTTGTTTTTGCCATCCGTTAGTGTCACATTGCCCTTCATGTAGGCGAGCTTTTTGTCTGCCGTGTAGCGCAAGTAGTCACTCTTGCCCTGCGTGCCATCCTGCTGCGATATGCGCACATCGCCGAAGGCTTCGAAATTCTTGGTCAGGCTGTTCTGGTAGGCGCTGTCGCAAAACAAAGTGTCTGTTCCCTCCAGGAACGCCACCGAATCAATGAACTTACGGTACTCACCTGAATCTGTTTTATTGAAATTGAGAAACCGGGTACCTAGTATTTTGATCGTGATCTTGCTGGTGTCTGTTTGCTGTGCGATTGCAACAAAACTTAGCGACAGTGCACATAAGCACATAAGCGTACATCTCCGCACGTTTGCGAGAAATAGTTTTGCGCCTTTATGGGAACCTGTTACCAAGTGCGGTATTGTTTTGAAAAAACATTATTTTTTGCCGCCGCTGCCAAATACGGTAACGTTTATATAATGGCTTGGGTGCGCCTTTATGTCCTCCATAAGGCCATTCAGCGAGTGCAGCGAGCTGTTCAGGTTATTATATACGTCCTTGTTGTTTATCAGCATACCCAGCGATCCCTGGTTGTTATTTATTTTGTCCATCACCCCATGCAGCTCACCTATTGTTTTTTGCAGGTCAGTAACTGTTTTCTGTATAGGCGCATTCGATAGCTGGCGGGTGATGTTGCTTGCATTGGCCAGTATGTGGTTTATGGTATCGTTGTTCTTGCTCAGGTTTCCCGTAATACTTTTCGCATTGTGTATGA
This sequence comes from uncultured Bacteroidota bacterium, assembly GCA_903887415.1. GTDB lineage: Bacteria > Bacteroidota > Bacteroidia > Chitinophagales > Chitinophagaceae > Nemorincola. Next base: position 12,850 of record CAISPO010000012.1, read on the forward strand.
TGTCGCTCATTTCGCCGCTCTCCTTATTCAGTGAAGATGACAGGGCGGCAAGATTATCGGAGGTCGCTTTGATCGATGCCACCGCAGCCTGCAAGGCCTTCTGATTTTCCTCGCCCACTATTGAGTTTACGCTCACAAGCGCCCTGTTAAATTCGGATATCGTCTCTTTTAGCTCTTCGAGCCTCGGCGTAAGTTGGTCACTTACTTTATCTATTACGCCCGCTTGATTGTGGCTGGGCAGCGTATCTCCCTTTGACATCATGGCCGGGCCCGGGCCCAGTTCCAGCTTTATTATTTTCGGCCCCAGCAGGTCAGATGCGAGCTCAGCGATAGTGCCGGCAGGTATCTCCACGTTTGTATTGATACTTATTTTTACCAGTACCCCCTTATTATCTATCAGCTGCGTATGCGATACCTTGCCCACATTCAGCCCCCGCACCTGCACAGACGCGGAGTTCTGAAGGCCGTCCACATCCTTGAAGTAGCAATAATAATCCTTCTCATTTGAAAAAATGGCTGCGCCTTTCAGGAAATAAAAACCCACGAAGAGAATCACCAGGGCTACTGTCACCATTAACCCGATCTTTACTTCCTTTGCTATACTCATATACCACTCAAATATCCGCAAAATAACGAAAAGACCACCATAGATTACCGATTTTACCTGTATTATAACATTCTATGTGGGTATAGCCGGCTCATTAAACAGGCCAAAAGTGCAATTAAGGCAATTGAACTGCAAGAACCTGGAGCATATTCCGGAGGCAAAGCCTATAGTTTAGATTAAAGCCAGCTATGTTCCTAAAGACAAGAGCAAATTTACTCGTGATCGTTATTTCATTTGTTAATCAGTCGCAAATTATGCTTCATAGCATATTTTTTGCTCTATCCAGAAAAGTGCGCACAAATTCTAAAAATAATTTTATGCGATATATAAATCATAATCAACAATTTACAAATAACATTTAAATTTCTTTGAAATTTTGTGAAAAAATATTTTGCCGTTTCCGAAAGCAGGCATACATTTGTGTTAACAAACCATTAGTAAACGCTTTGTAAATCATTAAGAAATGAAAACAAAAATATTCATCCTCGCCATCACACTCATCAGCGCAAACTGCGCTTTTGCACAGAAACGCATAGTAGAGAACGCAGGCAAAGAAGCCGCACTCGTTCCAGCTAAGGACGCAAAGGTTCTGCCAGACAGGAGAGCCTGTGCTGTAACCAACAAATCAACCGACCGCTTTATTACCGTAAGAATAGAAGAGTCGGTAATGGTTAACAACTTTCTACAAAAGAGAATAAAGGTGGTGGAGAAGATTGGCCCGCAGGAGCAGAAGTTCGTAGGCTATGCCGGCTGTGAAGCCAACCCGATCTATGAAAAATGCGCCGGCTACAAAATACTGCTCGCCTACTACGATGACGCCCGGTCTTCGGCGCCAACTATGAATGCAAAGACAACAGAAGCAGTGGCTTCGGTAAAATAAAAAATACTCACTCCCGTAACATTAAAACCGCTCCAGGCACTGAGCGGTTTTTTCTTTTCTTTGAACTTATTTTTACGACATCTATTAATGGCAGAAAAAAACGTCCCGGATGATTCCGGGACGTTTTTTTCAATGTGCTAAAATTATTTCTTTTTAGCCACTACTTTCTTTGGAGCTGCCGCTTTTTTGGGAGCTGCTTTTTTTGGAGCCGCCTTTTTAGGAGCTGCTTTTTTCGGAGCAGCTTTCTTTGGAGCTGCTGCTTTTTTCGGAGCAGCTTTCTTTGGAGCTGCTGCTTTTTTCGGAGCAGCTTTTTTCGGAGCGGCTTTCTTCGCTACTGCCTTTTTAGGAGCGGCTTTTTTTGGAGCGGCTGCTTTCTTCATAATTGAACCTTCTGCCATAAATTTGAATTTAAGGGGTTAAAAAATAAAAATCGTTGGGCGCTGGGCGCTACATCTTTATGAAGTTGAGTTATGCTTATCTACTAAATATCATCAAAGATAATATTCTTTTTAACCAAACAAATGCTGTTATGTTTTTTGCTCATTTATTTATCCACACGTTTTGCAGGTACGTATTTATGCATGTCGCGAAGGGCTGCCTAGTCAACAAAATACATGCTTAGTTTGCCTTTATTTTTTGCTTCAACTTCACCTCTGTAACTGCAAACGAAATTCTTCTTAACAAGATCATAAGTGGTTTGCGAAATATTGATCCTTCCATCAAGGCTGCTCTGTTCCATACGTGCTGCAGTGTTTACGGTATCTCCCCAAATATCATACGCGAACTTCGTGACGCCAACAATGCCGGCGATCACATTTCCTGTATGAATGCCAATGCGCAGCTTGAATGTTTTGTCGCCCTTTTCGTCATAACGCTTCCCCATAAATGTAGCGATCTCACGTGCTGCGCTTACCGCATTTATTGCGTTTATTGCGTGTTGCCCATCTGCTACGGGCAAGCCCGAAACAGCCAAGTAAGCATCTCCGATGGTCTTTATCTTTTCAATATTATAGCGGGTAATTATCTCATCGAAATTCTTAAAACAATAGTGCAATTCATCGATCAGCTCCTGCGGGGTCATTTGTTCGCTTGTCTGCGTGAAATTCACAAAATCAGTAAATATCACCGTCACATTATCAAACTGTTTTGCTTTAGCGGTGCCTGTTTCCTTAAGCTCCGCAGCCACTTCTTCAGGCAATATGTTCAGCAGCAATTTCTCCGACTGGTTTTTTTGTTTTTCCACCTCGGCCTTCTCCTGTGCTATCTGCGTTGTTCTTTCGGCTACCACCAATTCCAGCTTTTCTTTGTCCTTTCTGAGTTGCGAAGTGCGCACGCGGGTGATACCAAGCACTGTGAGGAAAATCAAGACAACATAGAGCAGGTAGGCAGGCCATGTGCGGTAAAGCGGAGGCAATACTTTAAACTCATAGGTCAGTGGTTTACTCCAGGTTCCATCCGGGCTCTGCGCTTTCAGTTTAAAGGTGTAGATGCCTTCATGTATATTACCGAAGGAAGCAGAAGTCTTATTGCTCACCGGATACCAGCTTCTGTTGTATCCCTCAAGCATGTACTGATAGTTTACCATATTGGGCCTGCCGGGTTCTATCGCGCCGAATTCAAAGCTAATGTTGTCGTGCCCATAGGGCAGCACAAGCTGCTCCGGTATGGGATAAAATGGCCGAATATTTCCGAATGAGATATCGCCGAATTTTGCAAACATCGTGTCTCGCTTCTGGGCCGTTAAAGCATCTCCAAAAACATTGATCTCTTCATTGAGCGTAGCCAACGAATCGGCTATACTGATTGTATCTTCTCCTGCACGATTATTCTGCAAGTAGCCCCAGCAAACAGGTTCATTGTCTATCCTAATAGCGCTGATGTAGGCAGTGGGGGTATCACTGCGCTCGTGTAAGTAATGAGGATCGAACCGCACCAATTTGTCGCTGGTGCCTGCCCATATTACTCCGTTCCTGTCTGCGAACAATGCATTTTCATTTACATCTTTTACCGGGTAGCCTTTTCTGAAGTTATACGTCTTAAAGACAGGTGTATATTTCTCGTTTAGCTCCACATTGCCCAACTTGTTTACCGGTAAGACGGGCGTATTTTTTTCCGTACGTTCTTCATTTGTATTTTGTTTCGACAGGTATCCTGTCAGCCCGCAAAGCCCTTCGTTCGTTCCGAACCAAATGTTGCCGCCTGTATCTGTGGTAATACCAAAAACCACATTGTTGCACAACCCCTGGGCAGTGGAGTAGGTAATGAACGATTTTCCGTCAAACCGGTTCACGCCGCCACCATCTGTACCCAGCCAGAGATTACCAAGGTTATCGGCGGTGATGCAGTATATCTTATTGTTGCATAAACCCTGGGCGGTAGTGAATGTTTTAAATGAGGTGCCATCCCAGCAGCTCACGCCCCCACCATTGGTACCAAACCACAGCTTGCCGCTATTGTCCTCTGCTATACTAAGTACGCTGTTGTTGCTAAGCCCCTGGGCAGTGGTATAGGTAGTAAAGCTCCTGCCGTCAAACCGGCTTACCCCGCCACCGTCCGTGCCTATCCATATATCGCCGTTTTTGCAGGATAATACGGTCATTACCGTATTCAAACCGAGCCCTTGAGCGGTCGTGTAAGTAGTTAAGGTTTTACCATCATACTTGCTCACACCGCCGCCAAATGTACCGATCCACAGATCACCGTTTTTTTTGTCTTCGACGAGGCTAACCACCTGGGTACCGGGCAAGCCCTGCCCGGTAGAATAAGTAGTAAAATTTTTACCGTCAAAGCGGCTTACTCCTCCAACGGCAGTACCAAACCACATCGATCCGTTCTTATCTTCAGTTGCACTCAATACCTGGTTATTGCCCAGCCCCTGCGCTACGCCATAGCAGGTAAACGCCTTGCCATCATACAGGCTCGCACCTCCGCCAAAGGTACCGAACCATAAATTGCCGGATTTATCTTCTGCGATACTCAGCACGGTATTGTTGCATAGCCCCTCGCTGGTGGAAAAAGTGGTGAAGGCCTTTGAGCCCGCCTTTAGCGCCGAAGGATCAAGGCAGCTAAGCCCCTTGCCGTTTGAACCAAACCACAGATCCCCGTTTTTATCTTCCGCTATACTGAAGATCGTATTGCTGCATAGCCCCTGTTCCGTCCCGTAATTCGTAAATAGTTTTGAGCCTGGCTTCAGCACTGCGGAAGGGTCATATCGGCTCACACCTCTGTCATAAGTGCCCAGCCACAGGTTTCCGGCTTTATCGCAGATCATGCTTCTTACTGTATTACTGGCCAGCCCTTGCTCCTTACTAAAGGTTACAAATGCATGCCCGTCATATCTGCTGGCACCACCCGCATTGGTACCAAACCAGATGTCGCCGTTTTTATCCTCGGCCATGCAGCGAACTGAGTTGTCAGCCAGCCCTTGTGCGGTAGTATAGTTAGTGAATGTTTTTGAGCCTGCCCTAAGCTCTGCCGAAGGGTCATAGCAACTGGCGCCCCCTCCGTCTGTGCCAAACCATATTTTGCCCTTTCTGTCCACCAGTATGCACCATACATTGTCGTTACCCAGCCCGTTCTTAGTCGTGTACGTTTTGAAATACTTACCGTCAAACCTTCAGGCTCCACCGCCATCCGTGCCAAACCACAGGTCTCCGTTTGGGCTTTCGGCCATGCTTCTCACCGTGTTGGAGCCCAGTCCGTGAGCGGTTGTATAGTTGGTAAATGATCTGCCATCGTAGCGTATCACCCCGCCGCCATCAGTGCCAAACCACATATTTCCGTTATGGTCGCACATGATCTCCGAGATGAGCCCGTATAGTCCTTGTTCTGATGAGTACGTGGTCATGTGAGCTAAAAAACCAGCGGTCTTTTGCTCCGGTGAGTTCTGCCGGGAATTGCCGGCTGGTGCTAAATGGCCGGTCGTTCCGGCGGGAATAACAACGCTGACTGGCTTGGGGCAGGCATCGAGATAGGTTACTTTCGCTGTCTTTAAAGTATCGACCCGGGGGCTTATGCCAACAGCCTCAACAATCGGCCTGTCCTCACTTGGTTTGTTTTGCTGTTTATGGATACAGGCAGAAAATACAAAAGACAGAAAAAGAAGAGCAACAATTCGTCTGGCCCACTTTTCTTTTCGAAATGAGATAGTGCTATCAACCCCATTGCTAACGGGCTCTTTCATATTCGAATTACTAAAGTTTCTTTCGATCGTTAATTATTTTGCGTAGCGATTTCCAGATAAATTTCATCATTGCTGTTAAACAAAGCTATAGCACTACGAAGTAAATGTTCATCAAAATACATACTTGACGGCTAACTATTATTACGTTTGTAATACATTAACAATTAAATGCTAACCGGATGCTTATAAATTTTTAATTGTTAGCTTCATTTTAGCCTATTTTTTTAAGAAATTTGAATATTATGGCCAAATCATCAAACAGAAAGAAATATACAGAAGGCATCAGCGGCAAAAAACCACTTCGAGTGCCCATTACTAACGCATATTCTGGCAACGATTATTCAGCCACCGTTCTTATCGGGAGCGAAAAAATCCCCGTCAATGTATTACTGGATACTGGCAGCAGTACATTCGCTGTATCTCCATCTGCCTACGATGGACTGAAAGATACGCTGGCGCAGCCCACCACCTACGCCCAGGTGGTGCAATATGGCACTGGTGGCTGGGCCGGCCCCCTTGTGAATACACTTATGACCATTGGCCACGAGAAAGACAGTATCAGTCTCAGGCGTTCGCATATTGCCATAACTACTGTAGAGGAGAAAAATAATTTTGTAGGTGTGCACGGCATTATAGGCCTGGCATATAATGGACTTAATATGGCCTACGACCTTAAAAGCGTTTTGCCAAAGAGTGGTTCGCAGTTTTCTCATCCGTGGCCGTTCAAGTCGAAGAACTTCAACGCCTTCAATCAGAAATTCCAGAAGTTGATGGGCGCAAATGAAATACCGCAAAAGGGAGTAGTGCCGTACTTTACCGAATTGGAAGAAGAAGGTGTTGTGGCAAATAAATTCGCATTCTATACGCTTCGCTCCCGCACCCGCCACGCCACAAAAGATAAAAGCAAGGCTGTCAGCGACCCATTCAACAATGGCTTCTTTATTATTGGAGGCGGAGAAGAGCAAACAGACCTCTATATGGGCGGCCTGGATTCATTTATGATCGCAGAGGTTTACCATCATTTGTATTATAACACTAACCTCAAAACCGTGCAGGTGGACGGCTGTGACCCTATAGAAGCCCGCCCACTGCAGAAAAAATTTATTGGTTCCAGTGTATCCAACTCTATTATTGATACGGGAACAAACAGGCTTTGCCTGGCAAATGATGTGTACCGATATATCATGAAGTCATTTAAAAAGATAAACCCCTCATTTATAGAACTAATCAGGGAATCGGATGAACAGAAAATGGGCCTTGATGCAAAAAAACTGGATCTTGCAGACTGGCCAGAAATACATTTTACATTTTCGGGCGAGGGCAGAAAAGATATCCGGCTCACCTGTACCCCGGATACTTACTGGCAGCTATTTACACCCACCTATAACCGGGCAGTATTCCAGATCACAGGCCCTGAAGACAGTCAAAACCAGTCTGTCTTTGGCCTGCCGCTCCTCAATAATTATTATACCATTTTCGACCGGTCTGTTCATGAGCACGGGGTAATCAGGTTTGCGCCGATAAAAAAAATTCAGCAATAGATCACCGCTTTAGTTTTTTGTCAATCAGCATAATTTACTGTGGGGATTTAGGTTGCTCCTTAATAACTAAATAACTATTCCTGCCGATGGTGAGATAATAGACCATCAAGATTAAAACAGGCAGGTACAAGAAAACGGCATAGTCCAGCTTAAGCAAAAATTGAAGAACAAAGACTAGCGCTGTGAAAGCGATGGAAATGGGCATAAAATTCCAGGAATAGCCAAAACTGGCAAGCATAACTTCTTTAGTTTCATCACCCGATATTGTAAAAAGAAAACTACCTCCGCACCAATCAACTCTTGCCTTAAGCACATAGTCGCCCGGCGGCAGTTCCACCTCACGAGTTTGCCCGTTGGCGATCTTACCTATTTCCTTATCATTGATCGTTATCTTTATTCCTCTCGCCCTGTTCATCCATTCGCTGGAGCGGGTAATGATGAGTTTTGCCATTTGCTTTTTTAATTTGGCGTTTGTTCCTTCAGGCTTCTGGCTCTGTAATCCTGAAACAAAAATATATCTTTATCTTTAGTCTCTATTAAATGTAATGGAAACCAAAAACCAAAGTACACCCAACGCGGAAAACCCGGAAGAGTTTCTCGATTTAAAATTAGGGAATCTTAAAGTTGCTGCTGCGGGTATGCCTGCGGTACTGATCAGTGCAAGGCACGTGTTCAGTGAGATGAATGTGGGCCGCGGGCTCAAGGCGCTGGCTGCACTGAACCAAAAAGATGGCTATGACTGCCCCGGCTGCGCATGGCCAGACCCGGACGGGCACAGATCTTCGATTGCCGAGTATTGCGAGAATGGCGCTAAAGCTGTGGCTGAAGAAGCCACCACAAAAAAACTAACTGCTAAATTCTTTGCCGATAATTCCGTTTTTGACCTGGCGAAGCTGAACGATTACGAGATTGGGAAAAAGGGCCGTGTGGCAGAGCCAATGTATCTGCCCGAAGGCGCTACACACTACCAGCCTATTAGCTGGGAGCAGGCTTTTAAGAAGGTTGGCGAACACCTGAATAAGCTCAATTCACCCGATGAGGGTATATTTTATACATCCGGCAGAACCAGCAATGAGGCGGCCTTCCTCTACCAGCTCTTTGTGCGGGAATACGGCACTAACAACCTGCCCGACTGTTCCAATATGTGCCATGAATCGAGTGGAGTGGCGCTGAATGAATCGGTGGGAATAGGCAAGGGGTCTGTGACACTCGAAGATTTTTATGAGGCGGAAGTGATCATCATACTGGGGCAAAATCCTGGCACCAATCATCCGCGCATGTTATCGGCCTTGCAGAAAGCAAAAGAGAACGGCGCTACAATCATCTCTGTGAACCCGTTGCCGGAAACTGGGCTGATGGGCTTTAAGGATCCGCAGACCGTAAAAGGCGCGCTAGGCATCAAGGCAAAGCTGACCGATATTTTCTTGCAGGTGAAACTGAATGGGGATATGGCTTTATTGAAGGCCATAGAGTTGCTCCTGTTGGAAGAGGAGGAAAGAAACCCGGGATCTGTTTTTGACCTGGAGTTTATAAAAGAGCATACCGGTGGCTATGATGAGTTCATTAGCCAGGCAAAAAAATATTCGCTGGAGACACTGGCCGAAGCTGCGGGTATTTCCATAGCGCAGATAAAGCAAACTGCTGATGTGCTGATAAAGAAAAAGAAGATCATCGCCTGCTGGGCAATGGGGCTCACGCAGCATAGGAATGCCGTAAATACGATAAGGGAAGTAGTGAACCTGTTGCTGCTGAAAGGCAGCATAGGCAAGCCCGGCGCAGGCACATGCCCGGTGCGCGGGCACAGCAACGTGCAGGGCGACAGAACAATGGGCATTTACGAGAAACCGGCAAAAAAATTCCTCGACAAGCTGGAGCAAACTTATGGCTTTACCCCGCCGCAGCATCATGGCTACGATGTGGTAGAGGCCATACATGCTATGCACGAAGAAAAAGGAAAAGTATTCATTGCTATGGGCGGCAATTTTCTGTCTGCAACACCGGATACAGAATACACGGCAGCAGCAATGAGGAGGTGTGCGCTGACGGTGCATATATCTACAAAACTGAACCGCAGCCACCTCATTCATGGCAAGGAAGCCCTGATACTCCCCTGCTATGGCCGCAGCGATAAAGACGTGGTGAATGGCAAGGAGCAATTTGTGACGTGCGAGAACTCTATGGGTGTAGTGCAGATGTCGAAAGGCAGCCTGAAACCAATATCCAACCAATTGCTTAGCGAACCGCAAATCGTATGCGGGTTGGCTAAGGCAACACTTGGCAGCCGCTCTAAAGTGAACTGGAGCCTGTATGAAGAGAGCTATGATTACATACGCAACGATATAGAGCTTACTATACCGGGCTTTGATGACTATAACAAACGTGTGCGTGTACTTGGTGGTTTTTATTTGCCAAATGGCGCGAGAGAAGGAAAGTTCAATACACTTACAGGAAAGGCAAATTTCAATGTATCAGATGTAACCTTCGTGAAGCTGGCGCCTGATGAGCTGATGATGCAAACCGTACGCAGCCACGACCAATTCAACACTACGATCTATGGCCTTGACGACCGCTACCGGGGGGTTTACAATGAGCGGCGGGTAATATTTATGAATGCAAAAGACATTGCTCGCCTCGGTTTTAAAGCTGGCGATGTCGTTGACTTATTCAATTACCATGGTGGCAAAGAGCGCGTAGCCCACAAATTCATTATCGTTGAATTCAGCATACCGGAGCAATGCACGGCTACCTACTTCCCGGAAACGAATGTGCTGGTGCCTATCGGCACCACAGCCGATAAAAGCAACACACCAACTTCAAAAATGGTGATACTGAAGGTGAGGAAGCATGCGGGCTAAGCGGAATTGGGAATTTGGATTGGGATTGTTATCTTATGCCGTGTATTTTTGGGCTAAACCCAAGATTCCTGCTCTTTATTACGTCTATTTAATAAAGGCATCTTTATGAAAACCGCATTGACATTATTATTTATTGCATTTTCGGTGCGTTGCGTGGCACAGGGGATTGCCGGGTGTGTTTTAGACGAAAAAAAGGAACGTGCTGTTAACGTAACAGTGGAAGTATTTTCATCTGCGGGAGTGCTGGCAGGAGCAAATGTTACAGACTATGACGGGAATTACCGGGTGAAACCGCTGGAACCGGGCTATTATAAAATATTGGCCCTTTATCCCGGCTATGATTCGGTCACAGTAACCGAAGTAATAGTACAGCCCGGTGCAATAACAACCCAGAATTTCAACTTAAAAAGATCAAAGATCGATCTTAGCAGGATTAGAAAGAGCAAAGGCGGATATAGAAATCCGCTGATATCACGGTAGTCATATTCTCAGGCGGCAGGAAATATTGCTATCCCAATAACTCATTTAGATAGCCAACAACCTTTTTCAAAGGCAGCAATAATTCCGCCAACAATATTTTTCGTTCTACCCAAGATTCAACCTCTTTATTACGTCTAGATAATAAAGGCATTTTATGAAAACCGCGTTGACATTACTGTTGGTTACACTTTCATTGCAATCAATTGCCCAACAAGCAGAACAGAAAATAATTGACACGAAAATGGAACCGGTCTCGGATATTCTGATTCAGTTGTGCGAGCGAAGTGTACTGAAGGTAAATGTAAGTAGCTATAGTGGAAACTACATGAGGTACGCTGTAGTGCCCGAGCGCATTGAAACATTAATGCCAATTGTTACCCTGGGTAATAAATCTGAAATACATGTCCTTACAAGGGAGGAGATTGCTACAGTTCCCGCTAGCGAAGTAACCGATCTGATAAGTTTTGGCGAGGGCGGTGCATTCAATCGGAACCGAGGAAGTGATGTTAACATAGGTGGTCGAGGTGCTACCTACGTCATCGATGGAAATCCCATTCCAGTAGTGATGGTTAGCGATAATGGCTCCGGCCCTGAACTAAGTAAATGCTGGTGCCGCAGCCCGACTGATTATGTTTTTACAAGGGAAGAGCTATCTAAGTTGCCAATCAGCGACTTATATGATGCCATCAGTTTATTACCGGGCATATATCAGGCAAGAAGAGGTGACGATTTAAATATTTTCGGTGCAAGGTCGCAAGGCACTCAGTACATAGTAGATGGCGAGCGAATGCGCTAATAAACATATTGGTTACAATATTTCGTAATTTTATGCGTTATATATGGCCTGATGCCTAAGTATCTACTCATACTATTACTGTGCTATACCCTGCCGGCACACAGCCAAAACCTGGTGACCAATCCAGGCTTTGAAGAAAAATACAAATGCCCGACAGGTCGTAGCGAGATCATTTATTTACCCATTTATTACGACTTCCCCACTACACTCGACTGGGTGAGCCCTATGAATACCACACCGGATTATTTTAATACCTGCGCCACAAACGACCAGGTAAGGGTCCCAAATCTGTCGTTGGACGGATATCACAAACCGCATGGTGGCGAGGCTTATGCAGGTATTTCGATGTTTGCCGGCTCGGTATTTCATGATACCAGCGACTACTGGGCAGAATACCTGGAGACTAAACTCTCCGCCCCAATGCAGGCCGGCCACGCTTATTATGTGAGCTATTATGTGTGCCTCACTAACCACGCTAAAGAAGCCTATAATATTATTTCCACAGACAATATCGGCGCCCGGCTTACCGTGAACATGCTGGATACAAATTGCGCAGGGCCTATGTACTATGTAAATGGCCCCGCCGATATACATACGCCGCCAGGGCTTTTTATTACCGATACCGCTAACTGGACATTGGTATCCGGTGTTTACCATGCAACCGGTGGCGAGCAGTGGCTTACTATTGGCAGGTTTTATTCGGATGTAATCAATTACCAGTTGATATACTCCCCGGTAAACGACATCACTAAAATCCACTCCATATGCTATATGCTTGTAGATGATGTTTGCGTTACGGATATGGAGAACCCGGAAATTACCGACACAACTATTTATACGCCGCAATTTCCCATAACAGTAGGCGAAGGCAAGCCGGAAGGCCAGTATGAGTGGTATAATGGAGATACTTCTTTGCAAATAACTGTGCAGGGGGCAGGTACCTACACCCGGCAGCGCTGGACAGGCTGCAGCTATGCAATAGACAAGTTTAAGGTCGCCGAGATGCCTGTGCAGGACTGCGTATGGCTGCCCACAGCGTTCACTCCCAATGGTGACGGGCTCAACGACCTGTTTGGCCCCGGCAATAACTATTGCTTCCCCGATCTTAAAGATTATAGCTTCAGCATATACAACCGCTGGGGGCAACTCGTCTTCCAGACGGTTGACCCCGGAGAAAGATGGAATGGCACATTCGATGGGAAGCCACAGGAAATGGGCGTGTACTATTATACGCTGCGATATTCCTACAACGGAAAATTTGCAGGACTCAACGCATCTCCCGGTGCGGAAACGCATGTAAACGGAAATGTGACGCTGGTGCGATAATTATTTTTCGATCGCAGCAATGATCTCAGGGCTCATCGGCTTGGTTTTCGGGGCGAAAACCGCAACCAGGTTACCTTTCTCATCGATCAGGTATTTCTGAAAGTTCCACTTTACCTCGCTGTCCTGGAAGTTGTTGTGGGCTTTTTCGGTAAGCCAGTGATAGATAGGCGCCATATCATCCCCCTTTACCGATATTTTAGCGGCCATAGGGAAAGTTACGCTGTAATTCTTCTGGCAGAATTCGGCGATCTCCTGGTTAGAGCCAGGCTCCTGCGCACCAAAATTATTAGCAGGAAAACCAACGATCACCAGTTTGCCTTCATATTTTTTCGACAGTGCTTCAAGGTCGGAATACTGGGGCGTATTGCCACACTGGGAGGCTGTATTCACTATAAGTATCTTCTTGCCCTTATATTTCGAAAAGTCAACAGTACCCTTGGTTAGGCCCGGCACCTTGAATTCATAAATAGATTTCGGGATCGCGTCTGTTTTTACAGGTGTAAAACAAAACAGGAATTTGAACATCAGGAGGAAATGCAGTGTCATATAGTTGGTTTTTGAGGATTAAAGGTGATGAATTTTTCCCAATAAATTGCTGTTTACTTCGCCAGAAGGTATTTGGATACAACCAACCGGCACACCTCATTGTTTTTTATAGGTTTGTCTTACAGGTTTGGGTAGTAGTTATTTTGTTTTTATATTGCTATCGTATGGCTAAGAAACAACAGCAAAAACCCAAACAGCCACAGGCGAAGGAAGCAATACCGGCCATAACCAAACAACCTGCACAGGCCGCCATGCCAAAAACAAAAGCGCCCGGCGACAAGTGGCTGGTAATGATACTTATAGCTGTTGCATTGCTGGCAAACATCGCCACCATCCGCTATGATTATACGTTGGATGATCCTTATTTCACGAAGGACAATCCACTGGTAAGGGAGGGCGTTAAATCTATACCGCAGTTCTTTACCCATGCTGCCTACTATGGCGTTTTTAAAAACCATGATGCTTCTTACCGTCCGCTAATGCTCATCAGTTTTGCGGTGGAAAAAACGCTTTTTGATTTTAACCCGGTTGTCAGCCATCTGATTAACCTTGTCCTTTTCGCGTTACAGATATTCTGCCTGTACAGGCTGCTCCGGCGTGTATTCAATAACTATTCTGCCTTCATTCCCTTTTTTATTATACTGCTCTTTGAGCTGCACCCCTTGCACACAGAGGTGGTGGCCAGCGTGAAGAGCCGTGATGAACTGCTGGCCCTGCTGTTCACTGCGGTGAGCATGTTGTATAGCTTTAAGTTTATAGATACAGATAAAATAGTGAGCCTGGTGCTGTCCGCAGTATTCTTCTTTTTGGCACTTCTTTCAAAAGAGAGCTCTATTACATTCGTTGCCATAATGCCGCTCACCGTTTACTTTTTCAGAGACGTAAAAACGGCTAAGATCGTTAAGGCAGAGGCCCCCTATGTGATTATGGCAGGTATATATATGCTGATGCGCGCTGCTTTCATTGAAAGTGACGGAGAGAAAGTAAAGATAATGGTGAACAACAACGCGCTTATGGCTGCAACCAACTATGGCGACAAACTGGCTACAGCATTGTTCATTCAACTCAAATATCTTATCCTTTTGGTGATACCCCACCCATTATCCTACGATTATTCGTTTAACCAGATCCCGATCATCAGTTTCACAAACCCTAAAGCGCTTATCTCCGTGCTTGTTATTATTGCGCTGGTGGCTTACGCACTTATTAACCTGAAACGAAAGGATATTTTCTCTTACAGTATCCTGTTCTATTTTGCGGGTGCAGCTATCACCGCCAATATACTGGTGGACATAGGCGCTACTATGGCGGAGCGGTTTATATACACGGCTTCACTGGGATTCTGTATAGCGCTGGTGTTCCTGGTTATGAAACTGTTCAAATCCGATAAAGTGACCCTTAGCTATGCCACTGCCCCGCGCGTTTTTATAGTATTAGTTGGCATATCTGCATTGTACGCGGTAAAAACCGTGGCCCGGAACGAGGTATGGAAAAACAACCTGGACCTCTATAAAAGCGGCATGGAAACCGCACCCAATAGCTGGCGGGCACACTACCTGCTGGGGGTGGAATATGTGAGGTTGCTAAACGCTGAAAAAGACCCAAATGCCAAGAAAGAGCTGATGGCGAACGCAGTAGAGCATTTAAACGCAAGCAATGCCATATTGCTCACCAGTGATACTTGGCTGATGAAGGGATACGCTTTTGAATTTGGCGGGCGTGATGACTCTGCGGTAGCCAGTTACAGGACAACACTCTTGTACGATAGCCTCAGCAGGCAGGCTGCCAACAATATGGGGTCAATACTTTTACGACACAATGCACTTCCGGAAGCCATACAGGTATTGGGCAGGCTTGTAGCGAGGGATACCACCTACAATGACGCCATTTGCAACCTGGCAGCGGCTTATGGCAACAGCGGCAACTTCAAAGAATCAGAAAAATACTACATGATGGCCATGCGCAAAGAGCCGAACCAACCACCGAACGTACTGATGAGCATCAGTAATATTTACAAATTCATGGGAGACTCTGCAAATGCACAGCACTACCGGGCGCTGCTGAATAGTGCGCTGAAGGCGGGGAAATAGAGCCTCAACGAAAGGCGGGCACATAGCCGAGTTGTATAGTAGTGATTTTGTTTTTACATTGCATAGAATAGAATAAAGATCAAAATACAGTGGCAAAAAAGAAACCCGTACTGAGAGCCGAGGCACCTAAGGCCCCGCCCCAGGTACCCAACAGAAAACCGCAGCAACCTGCGGCCCCTACTCCATTTGTGATGAACGACAAATGGTACATCATTATATTGATGGCTATTGTATTCATTGTTAATGCGCGTACTATTGGTTATGAATATACATACGATGATGCGGTCTTTACTTCTAAGGGAAACCTCATAGACCTGCCCGATATTGGAGGGCTCAGATGCATACCAGGATTGTTCACACACGGCAAAAATTATTGCTTTGATAAAAGCAACAATGGCTCATACCGTCCACTGCTTCCTACCACATTTGCCATAGAGCATACTATAGTTGGCGGCTTTAATCCTTCTGTCAGCCATTTTGTAAATCTCGTTCTGGCCTGCATACTCATGATGCTGTTGTTCAGGATGCTACGCAAGATGCTGCCTGCGTACTCTCCTTACATACCTTTCCTGATCATACTACTCTTTGAGCTGCACCCGATACATACCGAGGTAATGGCCAGCGTGAAAAGCCGTGACGAGATACTGGCGCTTATGTTCAGTGTACTCAACTTGTTACAGACTTTTAAGTACATTGAAAATAACAAAACGAAGCACCTCATCCTTTCCTGTCTTTATTTCTTCATAGCCCTGCTGGCTAAGGAAAGCCCTGTTTGTTTTATCGCCATTGCTCCGCTAACCCTTTATTTTTTCACCAACGCTAATCTCAAAAAGATCGTTATCGCTTCTGCGCCTTATTATGCCATGACCGCGTTGTTTCTGCTGATACGTGGCATGATACTGGAATCGGGCGCGGGAGATGTGTCCATTACAGAAAATACATTTGCCGGCATTCATAATTTTGGCGATAAGATAGGCACCATACTGCGCATACAGCTTAAATACCTGGAGCTGCTCGTTTTTCCTTACCATTTGTCATTCGACTATTCTTACAACCAAATGCCGATAACTAATATTACCAATTACATTTCGATCATATCGCTGGCAATATTCACCGGGTTGTTTGTTTATGCCATTGCAAAGTTCAAAGACAAAAGTGTGATCGCCTATTGCATTCTCTTTTATTTCTTCGCAATGGGTGTTACCTCCGGCTTGCTCATACAGATAGGGGCCACTGCCGGTGAACGTTTTACATTCATTGGCTCGCTGGCTTTTTGTATAGTAGCTGTTCTGCTGCTGGCCCGCCTGTTCAAGTCGAACATAGCAACGGTTGATTACGCCCATGCGCGTAACCTGTCATATGTGGTGATCGGTATCTCGGTATTGTATGCAGGCCGGACAATGGCCCGTAATGAAGACTGGAGCAGCAACATGGCCCTTTTCAGAAGCGGCGTAGAGACCGCCCCCAATAGCTGGCGAAGCACCAATTGCCTGGCAGTGGAATACAAACGTATGGCCACCTCCGAGCCTAATCAGCAAATACAGGCTACAGAGTGCGATTCGGCTATCAAATACTATAAGAAGTCAATAGCAATATACCCGCTTAAGGCCGATACTCATGCGGACTTGGGTGCCGTTTACTTTATGCTGAATCGTTTTGATTCCGCAAAAATTTACCTCGGGAACGCGCTGAACCTCAATCCAAAGCTGGCAAATGCAGCAGGCAATATGGGCACTCTTTATATGAATCAAAAGGACTATGCCGATGCTTTACATTACTATAGGATAGTTGTAAAGGACAATCCGAATATAGATCAGACGTTTATCATGGCCCAGTTTAACCTTGGAGCGTGTTATTATAATTTGCAGAAAAAAGATTCATCGATAATTGAATTTAAAAGATCCTATCAAATATCGCCTGATTATTTCGACCATAATGCGGTTGTTTTTCTGGGTAGAATATACAGAGAGCAGAACAATATAGACTCGGCCGTGAAGTATGAGGGACTGGCAAGGCTGTTTAAAAAATAATGAGAAATTAAAATTACCGAAAAAATAAGTCATGAAGGTCAATGAAAAATTAGCCCCGTACTTACCGGGTATTTTGCTGTTCGTTGTTTTGCTCATCGTGGGTCTCGCTACCTACAAAGATTACGGCATGGGATGGGATGAGCCAGCGCAGAGAGGGCCGGGCCTGCTCAGCTTCAATTATATTTATCACGGCAGCCAGGAACTCTTTCTCACCCCTTCAGATAATCACGGTGCTGGCTATGAGTTGCTGCTGATATTTATTGAAAAAGGGCTGAGGCTGAAGGACCCAAAGGCGATCTATGAAATGCGGCATATTGTAACGAATGTGTTTTTCCTCATCAGTTGCCTGTTTGCTTATGTGCTCGTGCTTCGCTTGTTTAAGGATAAGTGGCTGGCGACGCTCGCTTTTTTGATGCTGGCACTCAATCCCCGGCTTTACGGGCATTCATTTTTCAACAGTAAGGATATGCCCTTTCTGTATATGGTCATTATCATGCTTACACTTTGCCAGGCAGCATTCGAGAAACAGAAAAAATGGCTGTTCCTGCTGCTGGGTATAGCAGCGGGCTATGCTACCAGTATAAGGATAATGGGCGTCATGCACTTCCTGTTCATCATAGGCTTTTTAGTTATTGACATGCTCGCGGACATGAAGAAAAAAGAGAAGCCCACAAAGCAGCTCATACACATGGGTTTGTTTGTGCTGGGCTTTGTCTCACTGCTTTATATGTCGTGGCCGTATATATGGAAGTCGCCGATAAAGAAATTTGGTGAGTCATTCACCAAAATGGCCAGTTTCGACTGGCATGTGTCCGTTCTGTTCCAGGGCCAGGCGATTAAGTCAACCGAGATACCGTGGAACTATTTCCCGGTATGGTTCATGATATCAAACCCACTGCTGTGGCTTGCAGCTGGCTTTGCCGGCGCAGTCCTAATCGCTTACGCTTTCATAAAAAAACCACTCACTTATTTCCAAAACACACCAGAACGTAATTTCGCACTTTATCTTGGCAGCTTCCTGGCCCCTATATTCGCTGTAATCATCTTGCATTCTGTGATCTATGACGATTGGCGGCACCTTTATTTCGTTTACCCGCCATTTGTATTCATGGCCATCTATGCGATACACAAATTCTGGAGCGGAAAAATAAAAATGGTATTACAGATAGCTTGTGGCCTGCAGTTGGCCGGGCTTGTCTTCTTCATGGTAAGAAACCATCCATTCCCCCAGGTCTATTTCAATCCGCTGGTATCGCATGACGAGGAATACCTGCGCCGCAATTACGATTTCGAATATTGGGCATGCAGCTACAAACAGGGGCTGGATTACATCATAGCAAATGATACTTCCCGCCACATAAAGATCTGCTGTGAGCACAAGACACCCCTGGATAACAACATACTCATGCTGCCGGCAAAGGAGCGCGACCGTTTCGTATGGACAACCAGTGCGCCTGATGCCGACTATTTCATCACCAACTTCCGCCTTCACCCCACCGACTACCCGGATGATGTCCACCCTTCCCCTAATATTGAGTATGAGATACAGGCGGAAAACAGTACGCTTATGCGGCTATATACCCCACGAGGGAAACGCGGGGCGATAGTAAAGTAAGGTCTTCTGCGAAAGGCACATATTCCTATGTTTTAAGGCTGCAAAGATAAACGTAGGCATGGCGTAGAGACGTTGCATTGCAACGTCTCTACATAGCACAGACCAACCGTTGCAATAACAATGTTAGCGGTTATCCGAAACAAACAATTCCGCGGCAATTTTATCAGCGAATAATTTACCCGCGTTGGTCAGCAATAATTTCCGGCCTTGCTGTATCAGCCATTTTTTTTCCATAAAGAGATGGCTGCTGTTCTCTACTTCTTTAGCACAAACGCTGTCCCATTCGCGGGCTATCCTATCCAGGTCGCAGCCCCACATGGTGCGCAGGGAGGTCATGATGTATTCGTTCAAGTGGGCGATTGGGCTTAGTTGCTCTTCCTCGTAGTTCAGCTTGTGATCCTGTAAAACGCCCTTTGCATACAAACCATTATTAGCAACATTCCACCTGCGCGAGGTGCCATTGAACGAATGCGCAGATGGCCCTATGCCCAGGTAATGGTGCCCCCACCAATAGTTAGTGTTGTGCACCGCATACTTGCCATTAGCCGCCAGGTTCGATATTTCGTAATGCTCATATCCCATAGATGCAGCCTGCTGCATGAGTATTTCAAACTGCCCCGCAGCTTGCTCCGGATCTACGGGTTGAGCTTTTTTGTGCGCTATGGCATATTGCAATGCTGTCTTATCTTCCACGGTAAGTGCATAAGAGGAAAAGTGCGGTATGCTCATCTCCTTTACTTTAGAAAGATTGCCCTTCCAGGCAGCATCAGTAAGGCCGGGCGTACCGTAAATGAGATCAATGCTCAGGTTATCAAAACCCACATCTTGAGCGGCCTTTATAGCATAGTCAGCCTGCTGTGCATTGTGTGCGCGTTTCATATACAGCAGGTCATCTTCCCGGAAGGACTGCACACCTATACTGAATCGGTTCATCGGCGTGGCCCGCAGCGATTGCAAATAATGCTTATCCAGGTCATCGGGATTGGCCTCCAATGTACATTCTTTTAGCTCCTTTACCGGGTAGTATTTCAAAATGGCATCGAACAACCTGTTTATCTCGTCAGCCGAAAGCAGCGAGGGAGTGCCGCCGCCAAAATAAACGGTTTCTATCTCGATGCCCTGAAGATACTCTCGCTGCATCTCTATCTCCCGAAGCATGGCCTGCATTACATCATCCTTGTATTTCAACGACGTGGAAAAATGGAAGTTGCAATACACACAGGCTTGTTTGCAAAAAGGGATATGCAGGTAAATACCCGCGGTTTTGGGGGGTGTTTCTTTGTGGGGTGTGAGTGGCATTGGGGCAAAGGTAGGGGATAATGGAACCCCTCTAATCTTATCTATTTGCGATATTTCTTACGGGGACTGCGTTTATGATGATATACAGCCACAATTACAACTCTTTGAATCTTCTCTTCAATAAAATAAACTATGGTAAAGGGATACCTGTTGGTGCTCACTTCATGATAATTTCGAAACAGGTTTTTATATTTCCTTGGGTTGCTGCTAATACTATCTAGTCTATTATCAATAGCTTTAATAAAACCTTCAGCTGCGGCTCGACTTCTGTCTTCGTACCATTTTATAGCGTCTGCATATTCTTCAGATGCTATTTCGCGGTAAGTTATTTGATACATACCGATCATTTTGACTTACCTAACATTTTCTTTATTCGTTTGTCCATCGCTTCACGCGTAATGACTTTGCCGTCTTTTTTATATTCCGCATAACGTTTGTCCAGTTCAGCCTTAAATTCATCAGTATAATCTTCCTCCTCATGCTTTATGCTCTCCTCGAAAAGAGTATAGATTGCCGCTGCTTTTTTATCTTCTATTGTGTCAATAAAATGATGCAATTTCTGGCGGATACCTGTGGTATTCATATCTTGAAGAATTTCTGCAAATTTACTGTTTTAATTAAATAAACTTAGAAGTGTGATTTTTGCAGTTCATAAGCCCACTACCTAAAATCGCCCCATTGGCTTACTTTTGCCATCAAATACACATTATGCAATTCGACCGCAAAAACCTTTCTGATATAGAGCTCACTGAAATGTACAAAGAGCTCCTGCGCCCCAGGATGATCGAGGAGAAGATGCTGGTGCTGCTGCGCCAGGGAAAGATCAGTAAGTGGTTTAGCGGTATAGGACAGGAGGCGATAGCAGTTGGCGCTACGTTAGCGCTGGACAGCGACGAGTACATTATGCCCATGCACCGCAACCTGGGCGTATTCACTACACGAAAAATGCCGTTTGATAGACTGTTCATGCAGTGGCAGGGCAGCAAGGAAGGTTTTAGCAAGGGCCGGGAGCGTTCTTTCCATTTTGGCGCTAACGAATACCATATCTGCGGCATGATCTCCCACCTCGGCCCGCAGCTTGCCATTGCCGATGGCGTGGCGCTGGCACATAAACTGAAAAAGGAAAAGAAGGTGTCACTGGCTTTCAGCGGCGATGGCGGCACAAGTGAAGGAGACTTTCATGAAGCGCTCAATGTAGCTGCTGTGTGGGGCCTGCCGGTCATATTCATAATAGAAAATAACGGCTATGGCCTCAGCACGCCCAGCAACGAGCAGTTTATCTGCAAGCAGCTCGCCGATAAGGCAGTGGGCTACGGCATGAAGGGCATCACTATTGATGGTAATAACATACTTGAAGTATATAAAGAGATCACCAAGGCCCGGCTATACTGCATTACCGAGCAGAAACCAATACTGATCGAGTGCATGACCTTCCGTATGCGCGGCCACGAGGAGGCCAGCGGTGTGAAATATGTGCCCAAAGAGCTTTTTGAAGAATGGGCCAAGAAAGACCCTGTGCAGAATTATGAAGATTTTCTAAGGTCCGAAAATCTCCTGGATGATAAAAAGATAGAAGCCATACGGGCCAGGATCCAGAAGGAAATTGAAGACGGAATAGCCACGGGTTTTTCAGCCCCCGAAGTGGTGGCCAATACAAATGAGGAAGTGGCCGATGTTTATGCACCACTTAACGCTTCCACACGGCATCCGGTTGCGGCTGGCCCGGAAAAAAAATTCATACAGGCGATTACCGAAGGACTAAAACAAAGTATGGAGCACCACCCCAACCTGGTGTTGATGGGACAGGACATAGCCGAGTACGGTGGCGCCTTTAAGGTAACCGAAGGATTTGTTGCCCAATTTGGAAAAGAGCGTGTGCGCAATACACCACTCTGCGAGAGCGCGATCGTGGGCACTGCGCTTGGTTTGTCCATCAAAGGCTTTAAGTCTATGATGGAAATGCAGTTTGCTGATTTTGCCACAGTTGGTTTTAACCAGATCATCAATAACCTTGCTAAGATCCATTACCGCTGGGGCCAGAATGCCGATGTAGTGATACGCATGCCCACCGGTGGCGGCGTGGGCGCGGGGCCGTTCCACTCACAAAGCAATGAGGCATGGTTTGTCCATACCCCGGGGCTCAAGGTGGTGTACCCCTCCACACCCGAAGATGCGAAAGGTCTATTAATAGCTGCTTTTGAAGACCCTAACCCGGTGATGTACTTTGAGCATAAGGCGCTTTACCGCAGTATCAGCGGCAATGTGCCGGATGAATATTACAGTGTTGAAATAGGCAAAGCCCGCGTTATGCGCCAAGGAAGCGATATCAGCATCATTACCTATGGTATGGGTGTGCATTGGGCTACAGCTTACGCCGACAACCATCCGGATGTATCCTTTGATATATTGGATCTGCGCACCCTGTTACCGCTGGATTATGCAGCAATACAGGCATCAGTGTTGCGAACAGGCAAAGTGCTGCTGCTGCACGAGGATACGCTTATCGGCGGCATAGGCGGCGAGCTGGCAGCATGGATCTCTGAAAACTGCTTTGAGAACCTGGATGCACCTATAGTGCGCTGTGCGGGGTTGGATACACCTATCCCTTTTGCCATACCGCTGGAGCAGAACTTTATGGCCAGCAGCAGGCTGGATGCCTCTGTGCAGAAATTGATGTCTTATTGATAGCGCTTTGCGGCATCAAATGGCATTTTGGCTGATCACTTTTGAATTTTGCCTTTTTATAGGGTACATTAGCGGGTGAAACACGCTTTGTATGAATAAACGGTCGTTATATATTGCTTTGCTTACAGGATCACTTTTGTTTTCCTGCAAGAATATGCCCCCTCAAAATCACGGGCCTATTGTGCTTGGCGATTCATCAACCATCGTTACAGAGAACGACCCTCAAAAACTGAAAGACCTAGTAACCGATCTGCAGCCAGTGATTCCAGTACCTGAGAATAAAGACTCTGCTGAAAGCAATCCACCTGCCGCAGACACCAGTAAAAAAACAACCACCGCAACCACGCCGGTTGCAAAACAGGTGCAGCCCGCACAACCGTTACCCAATGTAGCCGGCCTCCGGGCAGACTTTAAAGATGTATCTATACTCATCCCCGGCGTCAACGCAAAGCTGGCTGGAAAACCGAATCTGGAGAAGGCCAATGGCGCAGTTTATAGCCTCAGCAGCGGTGAGATAAATGGCAACACATTGCGGGTTACCGGCAATGTCATTAAAGTATCCCAGCGGTATCAATCGGTTGTTGTGTTGAAAAATGAACTGGGTACACTACCTATAGAATCATTGTCTGTAACCACGGATTGGGAAACAATAAAAGGCAACAACAATCAATATAAGATAACAGATCTCGACGCCAAGTCATTGGAATATCCGCAGGTGAACGGCAACGCTATCCGCAGCGCTGTGGGCAAGTCGGCAAAACGCCATCACTTCAGCCGCAGAAAAGTACAGGAATGGGAAAGCAGCGTACATCATCTACGCGCTGTGAACCAGAAGCCGCTATACATCATGCTCCGCTCTGTAATGTGGAAGATTGATGGCAAGGATGCCAACGGCAAAATGTTCTCCAAGCAGATCAGGATAGATATCCCGATGTAAACAGGCGCATTTAGCAATTAAGTCACTGAGCGATTATGATACACTCCCTCAACAAAGCAGGTACATTAAGCCATTGAGTAATTAAGCCATTGAGCCATTATATCTTCTCCACCCTCCGCTCATGCCTGCCGCCTTCAAATGGCGTCATCAGGAAGTCTTTGGTCATTGCTTCCGCCTTTTCAATAGAGACAAAGCGAGCAGGGATACAAATTACATTGGCATTATTGTGCTGGCGGGCCAGTGATGCGATCTCTTCATTCCAGCATAGCGCCGCACGGATACCGGCATGTTTGTTCGCCGTCATGCACACACCATTACCGCTGCCGCATACCAGTATGCCCGCCGCAGCTTGCCCTTGCTCCACCATTGTCGCCACCGGATGTGCAAAATCTGGATAGTCAACGCTGTCGAGGCTGTACGTACCCTTATCAGATACCTGCCAGCCAGCGGCTACGAGCATTTTCTTGATCTCCTCTTTGTATTCATATCCCGCATGGTCAGCGCCTATTGCCAGTGGCAGGCTCTTATCAAAAGTAGTGTTCATACTATTGGTCTTTTAAAGCGTCTCTTTTTCTTTTTGCCCGTACTACGCGGCCGCTGATGCTCACAGATACCTCAAACAATATGTACAAAGGTATAAAAACAAGCAAGCAACTGAAAAGATCGGGCGGTGTAATGATCTCCGCGAGGATGAACAGGATAACTATAGCATACCTGCGTTTTTCCCGCAAAAATTCAGGAGTAAGGATACCTATCCGCGACAGGAAATATACCAGTATAGGCAGCTCAAATACGATACCCAGCGCCAGTATCATGTTGCTCATGGTATCGTAATAGTTATCCAGGGTAATGATATTCTTCACTTTGGCGCTGAGCTGGTAATTGCCAAAGAAGTTGATCGTATATGGAGCAACAATGAAATATGAAAAGAGTACACCTGTGAAAAACAACAGGGAACACCAGAACACTATGCCACGCGCCATTTTGATCTCATCTGGCTTCAGGGCCGGCTTTATAAACTTCCAGAGCTGCCACAGCACATATGGGAAGGCAATGATAAAGCCCAGCATCAGCGAAACAGAAAGACTCATCATAAACTGCCCCGTAACGGCGGTATTCTGGAAATCCATTTTTATCTCGCCCAGGCAGAATGCATCATAATGCAGGAACCTGCCCAGCGCACAAAACCATTTGTAAGATATAAAATCACTGTGCGCCGGGCCCAGGATCACCTTATCGAATATCCACTCTACCTTGCAGAAAATAATGATGGCGCCTACCAGTATCGCAATAGCCGACTTGATGATATGCCAGCGCAGGTCTTCCACATGGTCCAGAAAATTCATTTCGGCCTGCGGATTACTGTTTCTTTTGCTCAGAAAGTTTTTAAGAATACTCAAGACACTGTATTAGGGCTGCAAAGGTAGGGGTAAAGCGGTAATAAGTTGATAGGTTAATAAGTTAAAAGAGTAATAAGTCAATCGTTCTTATTGCAAGATCGTAAGCAACAGGCCGCCCCCCTTTTGTTTCCGGCGTCGCCATCCGGAATTTATGACATTACATCTTCACAAATTTCCGCATCGTAGTACCACTATTGCCCCTGAACGTAATGTAATATAGTCCTGCAGGCAACATATCGACATTGATGTTGGTTTCTGATCGCGTCAGTGGCTTTTGCATTATTTCCTGGCCTACACTGTTGGTGATAGTTAGCATATAATACGCATCCTGGTCCATTTTTATGGTTAGCTGATCGGTTGTGGGGTTTGGAGAAATTTGCAGGCTGCCTGGCGCAAGCTGCACATTGCCGACCGAATTAACTGGTGTGCCAATAACATCTTCAACCGTATCAGTCATTACAACAGGGTTATCATCGAAGAAAATACCAGCATGATTAAATATTGTTGTACCATCAGGCAACCCATTATAAGTTTTTACAGTGAACATAAACGTTCCGTCACACCGGCCATGGTGGCTGCTATCGAGAAGATTGATTAACGGGAAATCAAATTTTACGATGTTGTGCACGCCATCGTTAAACGGCGCGATATTCATAACGGCCGAAGCTGCAACCATTTCCAGGGAGCGCGGGTCCACGTTATCCGACAGCGTATCCATCACATAAATATTGTGGGCGGTATCGTTGCCGGTGTTCTCAAAATTAACCGTGTACTCCAACTGCGTGCCAGCAACTATATTACCTGATGGTGTTACCGCCATGTAGTTTGGATCGTAGCCCGCTTTTACCGTATCGATCCGGGCGCAACTGTTATTTGCAGGATTTACATCACCTGTTGTTGGAGTAGTCAGATAATTTGAATTAATAGTATCTCCTACGGAAAGGTATGCTCCTGGGATACCGAGGGTAAATTGAATTATAGGAGAAGCAATATCTGCTGACACTGTTGCCAGGTCCCAGGTAATATTTGTACCACTCTGAGTGGTGGGGGCCGGAGATGAATATGCAAAATTATACTGAGGACTAAAATTCACAGTCACCGTAGCATTTTCTGGCGTGCAATACATATTGCCTACCAAAACAACCCCATCAGCTCTATGTACCCCGCAGTGCATCGTAACATTTTCTGTAAGGTCAAATGGTGTTGTTCCATTACAGCTAAGCCCAAAATATTTTACCGGGTATGAGGTGATTGCCGAAATAGTGTCGTACAGAACACCGGAGACAGGACACGATGCATATGTACCTCCGGGAATAACACGGAAAGAATATACAGTGCCCGGCATACCATAAGATTTATAATACAGGCCACTGGTAACAGAGAAAGTATCTATCGGGATGCTGTTAGAGTCAACTTGCACAAGCAGTGGTATCATATTATATGGTTCACTGGGTTCTTGCTCACAATCACCATTTAAATCTACAAACATTTTTACCGGCAACACCCTGCAATAAACGTATTCGTAATGAAATGATACAGAGTCCTGTGGCACACCATTGTAATAAAGCATCTGTTTTACACTATAATAACCCGGGGATGAATAATAATGCACTGCAATTGCGTCTGACATCAAACCTGCCGCTACAAATGCAATAGAGTCGCTTGTATTATCCCCATAATAAGTTTTTAGACGGAATAGCGGTGACGGGCCATTGACACTAACAAAATATTGTGCTCCGTGACAGGCTGTATCCGGGTAACTGATTATACTGTCCGCAACAATGGTACAAGGAACGTGATTTATTTTAAAACCTGCTGTGGGCGCGGACAAACCGCTTGAGGTGCATGTAACGACACAGCGGTAATAGGTAGGTGCAGTAAGCCCCGTGAGGGAGTAACCTGAAGTGTTAGCCCCGGAAATATTTGTCCATGAAGCGCTGTCAGCAGATGCTTGCCATTGATAAGACATACTTCCATAAGAACTGCCGGTATCTGCAAGGATAACTGAGGCTGCAGCACAGGCAACCGAAGCCGAACTTACCACGGCTCCTGCTACCGGTGTGCCAGTGCAAGGAGTGGGCATGGATGTGATCTTGCGCACAGTTGTAATATCTGACACGTATATATTGCCTGACGCATCAACGCTGATACCAAAGGGGTCATTTACTTGTGCAATAGTCGCAGGGCCGCCATCCCCACTTAAACCCGCAATACCTGTGCCGGCGATTGTATTTATTACACCTGATGTATTTATTTGCCGCACTCGGTAATTATTAATATCCGTGAAATAAACACTGCCCCCGCCATCTATAGCAACGCTATATGGTTTATTCAAATTTGCAGCGGTAGCAGCACCCCCATCCCCACTGAAGCCAGTACTTCCTGTCCCAGCAATCGTGGTAATTACACCAGAAGCATTTATTTTTCGCACTACCATATTATTAAAGTCGGGAAAATAGACATTGTCGTAATTATCTGCTGCAATGCCGCTCATGCCATCTATCTCGGCGGCTGTTGCCGGTCCGCTATCGCCGGTATAGCCCGGGTATCCGGTACCTGCTATGGTCGTTATTACTCCTGATGTATTTATTTTCCGAATACGGCTGTTACCATAATCAGCAATGTAGAGATTTCCAGCCCCGTCCAACGCAATAGCCTGTGCACTGCTTATCATTGCTGCCGTTGCAGGGCCTCCATCTCCGCTATAACCAGCAGTACCGGTACCGGCAAAAGTTGTAATAGTCCCGGATGCATCGACTTTTCGGATGCGATAATTAATCAACCCATCCGCAATGTATAAGTTTCCCAAGGCATCTACCTTCACATCAAATGGGGTATTTAATTCGGCTGCAGTCGCTGGCCCACCATCGCCACTATATCCCGGGCTAATACCAATACCGGCAACTGTTGAAATAATACCTGCAGTATTTACTTTACGAATACAGTGATTAGATTCATCGCAAAAATAAAAATTACCAAAATTATCTGTGCAGGAGCCGGCGGTTGTTCCTACACCGGCGCTGGTGGCAGGCCCGCCATCTCCGCTGTAACCCGAAAACGCACCTGCCATTAAATTGATATACCCAGCCTGTGCATAGGAAGCATCAACGGAACAAAAAGATAACACTATTACAGTGATAAGAAATATAGCCTGCCTCATAAAATATACCTTAATACTTCGTAAAAGTACATGGAATAGATTTCTTAAAAATCAGTATAAATACTGATTTTTAGTGCCATTATACCCTTCAGTGTTTAACAACAACAATGGGGAGAAAGCCCTATTATTTCCTGCCGGTAGGCGGTAATTGGGGGGTTACTTCTTATACACCTTCACAGAGAAGGTGTAAGGTTGCATCTTTTCTATCTGGCTTTCGCGGCTCAGGTGGGCCAGCTTGTTAGTCCTTGGCAGGTGCAGGCTGTTTGCGTTGGGTATGGTATGCAGCAATTCCAGCAACGCTTTTGAACTCACTGCATAGGTGTTCGCTTCGTTCTGGCTGCCTACTGCTGTGAGCAGGCCCAGCAGGTTGCCCTTGCCATCTATCACCGGCGAACCGCTCTGGCCGTGGCCCGCAGGCAGCGCCAGCGTATATTGGAGCTCATTGCCCTGGAAACCGTTCTTTGCGCTGATATAGCCTTCGTTATACACCATATCATCCTTGGGATAGCCCAGGGTATATATCTGGGAGCCCAGCCCGGCCTTACTATTGGCAAAAACGTACGGTATCTCGCCTTTGCTAAAACGGAAATTCTTCTTCTCCACTTTCAATATCGCCACATCAGCCTCGGCATTAAAGTTCACCAGGAATGCTTTGTAATAATCCCCGTCATGGTCTTGTATATACACGGAATCCTCATCGCTGATCACGTGATAAGCTGTAACAAAATAACCATCGTTGGTAAGCGCAAAGCCGGTACCGGTATATTTCACATCAGATGGTGGCGGGGCGGGTATGTTCTTATTTACCTTTTGTATCAGCTGATTTTGTGTGGCTTGCTGCTGCGCCTGCACCTTCTTTATATCTTTTACTTCCCGGCTTATGTTGTTGTACTGTGATTCGCTTTTATTCAAGCGAGGTTTTAAGCTCCATATGGTGATGGTAGAAGTAAGTATGGCCACAGTGGCAGCCACAGCAGCCGTGCGCCAGAAATGAGCCGGCAAAACGATGTTCAGGCCCTTCTTGATCACCTTCCCTGCGGTCTGTTTTTCGTGGATATCACGCAGCATAGAGCGGAAGCGCTTTTGCTTGCCGTTGCCCTCCATAGAGCGGATAAGGTTAGCAGCCTCATTAAATTCATTTGCGAACTCAATATCAGACGCCAGGCGTGCATTCAATTCACCGACCTCTCCCTGTGATAGAGAACTTGCTATATATGCTTCGGCAAGTTCCCAGGTACTTTTATTTTGAGACATGTTTCAAATTCAAAATTATAAAGTCAAAAATCTAAAAAATACTCAATAATCCAAATCCTGGTCTTAGTGAGCATCAATCCAACCCTGCCTGCCGGCAGGTTCCCAATCACAAATTCCTAATTCCCTATTTAGCCTGCACAGTGTAAAACAGTTTACGAAGCCTTGCGAGGCACTTATATTTCTGTGTTTTGGCGTTGTCCGGGTTGGTGTACCCAAAGTCTGCCGCTATTTCCTGCATGCTTTTATCGTGGTGATAGTATGCCTTCAATATCGACCTGCATGGCTCCCCTACCTGGTCCAGCGCGCTATCCAACTGGTCATAATGCGCTTCACGTTCCTCATGCACATTTACATCCTCTTCGTAGCCCGCGCCTTCATCTTCATCATCCTGCCCGGTATTTTCCAGCAGATAGACCGGCTCTTTGTGCTGCTTTTGCAGTTTTTTGTACCACAAATGTTTACTCACCGCGAAAAGATAAGTACCTATGCTGCAGGTAAGCCGGAAACTCGTATCCTGCGCCTTGCCAAACAATACCACCATCGCCTCCTGGAAAAGATCTGCTGCATCTGCCGCTGAGCCTCCGTTCTTAATCAACCAGCCGCTTATAATATGATAATTTTGCTGGTATAATTGTTCCGTTGCACCCCGCTGCCCTGCCGCCAACGCTGCTAGTAATTGCTGCTCGGTATTTATCGGACTATGCACTTATTAATACTGTTTTTTGAAAAAAGTAACCCTGCTCCACGAAACTATTTTTATTTTAATGCGTAAGCAAATGTGAATATAAAGGTAGATAAAATTGGGATTGAAGCGTTTCGAATAACGGCTCTTATTTGGCTTTTTCGTAATTTTGCATAAATATCATTTTATGACAGCTACTGACGTTCTGCGTAAACAAATAAAGCAATCCATCGATAAAGCTGATGATAAATCTCTCAGACGGGTGCAGGCTATTTTGGAAGTTGACCAGGAAGAAGAAGACTGGTGGGATGAACTGCCCCATGAAGTTCAGCAATCATTGGAAAGAGCTTTGAAAGAATCTGAAGAAGGAAAAGGAATTCCCCATTCGCAAATGATGGAAAAATATAGCAAATGGTTCAGGAAATAATCTGGCTGCCAGAAGCAGAGGCCACTTTTCTAGTTACTTGTAATAGAATCGAATCCCAGGTTAGGCACAAAAGGAGGTAAAAAACCCAATGTGTACAAAACAGTAGTTCATAAAAGAATCATCCTTTTTTATCAATACAAACCTATCAAAAAGGAAATAGTGCTTTTAATTTTTTGGAATACATTACAGAAGCCGCAAAAACTTAAACTCTAAGAAAATATTAACCCTCCCTATCTAAAAATCCGTCCCTAGCGAAAAGTAAAGAACCGGCTTTTTAGGGTCGTCTATGCTCCAGGCCAGATCCGTGCGCACAAAGTAGCCGAATAGCGTAGTGCGGAGGCCCCCACCATAGCCCACTGCTACACCGTTAGTTACCGAAAGTGTCAGGAACACATTGTTAAGCGGGCTGGCCTGCGATGGGTTTGACGGGTAGTTATAGGTCGTAGAACGGTTTGCAGCCGTAGGCAGAAACGCATTCCAGGCATCACCTATATCACAAAATCCCTCCACCTGCAGGTTCTTCAATATAGCCGACTGTATGGGCCTGTGCAGGAAAGTAGTCAGCACCGGCAGCCGCAGCTCCGTTGTGAATACTGCAAAGTTATTGCCCACTCTGGCATACTGGTCGTAGCCCCGCAATGAAGTCCCCAATGTCTGGAAACCATAGTTGTCCGCGGGCGCCTGGCTGCCGCCTGCCGCTTGCTTAGGCGACATCCAGTTGTCCACGCCGCCGGCAAGGTATTCCACTTCGCTGTTGCCATCGGAGTGTGCATAGGCAAGGCGGTTGGCGAGGATAAAATTTTTATACAGCTTCTGGTAGTTCCTGATATCCAGGCCAATATTGTAGCAGCTCTTATTGCCGTTGTTCAGGCCATATAGTTCTTCTGCATACACCTTGAATTTTGTACCGTTTGATATGTTCAGCACAGGTGTTATCGTGTTATCAAACACATACTCCAGCCTGCTCACAGAAGTGTAGGTAACGGTGTTAGGCACTGGGTAGGCCAGGCTCATGACGTCTGTTATTTTTTCTATGGATTTGTCCTGCCGTAGCGCCGTATGGAAGCGTATGCTCCGCACCCGGTCCAGCGGGTAGCTGAAGTCAGCTTCCACCATGTTGGAAACTGATTTGAACAATTGTGGCTGCACCAGGATGCCCTTGCTGCCCACATACTCCACATTTTCGTACGCTTTATCTGTAGTGCGCAGGAAGAGTATGCCCCAGTCCAGCCGCTTCTTCAGGTTTTGATATTGAAGGAAGTATGCGGACGCGGACAGGTTAATCGGCAACTGGAAACCTGCTGTTATTTTCTGGTCTTCCATCAGCTCGTTCATGGCAAGAGTGGTAAGTGCGCTCAGCGATGGATTATTATACTGCCCCCCATTGCTGGCTATAGACTGGTATTGAGAGAACAGTATGCTGTTATCCAGCTTTACAGAGAAAAAGTCGGGCTTAAAGCTGAGGCGGTAAGGGGTTGGCTTCATGTTCAGATACGCGCTGTCCGTTATTTCCGTAAGCAGCGAGCTGTCCGCGCTCCCGCTTGCCTTGCTTGCGTTGTAGATGTTATTAGGCTTGTTCTTCACTTTCTTTTTCGGCATTGCCGTTGTATCCGAAAATTCCGACTGGAATGCATTTCCGCCTTTTATTTCCGGTTGCTCCGGCTGTTCTTCTTCTTCGGCCTTATACTTTCCGGGGCTAAAAGGCAGCGGAGAACTGCCATTGCCAGTACTAGTCTTTGGCTCATGTTTTTCTACAGATAAAATAGTAGGCGACAGGTTCTTCACTGTAGCATTTACACCCGGCATCTGCAGCTCGTGAAAGTACACCATGTACCTGTCTTCCTCCTGCACCACATCTGCCACATCGCCGCTGGCCAGGTTGTATTGCTGGCTGAGTATGCTGGTAGTATAATTCGTGATCGGCACTGAATAAGCCGAATCTTTATTATGCCTGTCACGGGCAAATAATACCACATATTTGTTATTAATACCGTTGCTGTCGTTGAGATAAGCAAAATTATCAAGCCCGTATTGTATAGGCTGCGATATATGGCCCGTCTTTGTATTGGTCAGTTGCAGCAGTTCCGTTCTGTTGGTCTTTGTGTCGTAAAAAAACGCATTCATTGGCCCTGTGGGCAGCTCGTTCACGCCCAGCGGCACATCCAGGTTTGGTTTCGGCCTGTTCGAAAGGAACAATATTCCGGTTCTTGAGCCACCGCTAATAAATTCCGGCGAAACATCATCCCACACATCGTCCGTAATGTTAGTCATCTTCGATCCCTTGAAGGTAAACATATATAGGTCCGTCTGGCTCTTTCTTATTGCCGAGAACACCAGCCGGTCTTCATCTTCCACTGCCATAAACGCCATGCTCAGCACACGGTCAAAACGGTTCTTAGGGATCACGTAATCATTCGTCCTCCCCTTCAGGCTGTTATACACACGTATCCGCATGGTCTTCCCCTTTTTATACAGCAGCGCCATTTTGTAACCGGTGTTAGACCACGCTATCATGGGGTAAGTAGGGTCCGTCTGCTCTGTGAGGTCTTTTTGCCCGCCGGTTAGCAACGTAGCAGTTTCCTGTTCTTTGGCGGTCTTCTGGTCATATACCGTGAACTCTCCGTCTTTCCACACCACATAGCATATATCGCTGCCTCTCGGTGATACTCTTATGTCGCGGATAATACTGTTATCCTTCGGCACTTTCAGCGCAATCAGGCCCTTTGTACTGTCAGGCGTTTCCTGTTTCAGCGCATCCTGGGCATAAACGCCTTTATAAAAATTGATGCATGAATCATATGCCTTCGTCACCTTCAGCCCCAGGTTGGCTTTGTCCGTTGTGGCTTTGTTCAGGCTAGTTTTTTGCTGCATACTGTACAGCAGTTGTTTCACAGTGTTATTGCTGTACTGGCTCGAAACAAATTTCCAGAACGCCTTTCCGGCGAGCTCGGGATATTGCTCAGAGAGCGCATAGAATCCGGCATCGGGCCGTGCATCCAGCAGGCTCTTCCATTCACTGTTGCTCTTAGCGTCCCAGCCATCCACCAGGTACGATATGTAGCCGTCCGTTACCCATTCCGGCAGGTTCAGCAGCAGGGCGTTCTTCACCATCTTCTTGAAGTTCTCGCCAAACATCATGCGTTCCATCACCACACGGGCCATGCCCGCGCGTATCTGGTGTTGCAGGTCATTATGCGCTCCCGTGAAATACACTACCAGCTTATCGCCCACCAGGTTCACCGTGCCGCCCTTGGCATTGCCTATGCCTTGCGCCTCATCTTTCAGCCCTACATTCGATTGGCGGTACTCGTCATAAGAATTATACAGAATGATATTGAACCGTTTGGGAAATTGGCCGCCCAGTTTTTTTTCTATCAGGGCAATATCATCCTCCGCCTCTTCAGCCACATACCTGCCTAGCTGCCTGCCTGCCTTGTCGTAGTGATATACCCGGAAATGCTTGGTATCAAAATACTTCCATTGAAACTTCCGGTACTGCAGCCTGTTCTGCCCAAACGTTTCTGTGTAGGACTGACCTTTGACCATGTACGGCATCACAGCAACAAATAAAAGCAGCATTGCTTTTATCGTTGCACTCCATTTTACGCCTATAGCTTTGTAATGGTAATTACCCCTTTCAGCCATTATTGCCTTACTTTTGCCATACAAATTACTAAAATTACACCATTCCGATATGTTAAATGTTAACTATTTTACTTTCAATGCTTTTGAGGAGAACACCTATATCATTGCCAATGAAAAAAAGCAATGCTGGATCATAGACCCCGGCATGTACCAGCAGGATGAAAAAGAAGCCCTTTTTTCCTTCATCGACGACAAACAATTACAACCACAGGCCATCATAAATACCCATGCACACCTCGACCATATCTTTGGTGTGCAGGCGCTCATGGACAAGTACCGCATCCCTTTTCTCCTTCACGAGCACGAAACAGAAGTGCTCAAAATGGCCGCAGGCTCTGCCACCATGTTCGGCTTCGATTTCAGGGATGTTCCCAAGCCCACAGCCTATATCACGGAGGGTAAGCCACTGCAGCTTGGCGATGATACCCTGCAGGTGTTCCACACACCCGGCCACTCCCCGGGCAGCGTGTCGTTCTACTATCCCGCGGGCAACTGGATCATTTCCGGCGATGTCCTTTTCTCGGGCAGCATAGGCCGCACAGACCTGCCCGGCGGCAACTTCGATACCCTGATAAAAAGCATCCGTACCCATCTCTTCACCCTTCCCGGCGAAACCACAGTTCTCTCGGGCCATGGCCCGGCAACTACCATTGCTGAGGAGAAAAAACATAACCCGTTTTTGAAATAGAAGATCGTTGTCCCAGCCACATTGCCGCTATCATCGTCCGTTGTCGCACCCTTGTACTTCCTGTTCTCTAAAACGGTTAACTGCTCCTGTGCCCCACCCTCGGCAGTATCTGTAGGGTCGGCATGCGCATATAGTGTATCCATAATTTACGTCCTCGGCGAGTCTCCACTCCTTCAGCAGGACTCGCTGATACTCGCGCGTGTATTCGATTATGGCCCTCGCACTTTCAGATTTTCAAATCGAAAGCCATGTTTGGAGTTTCTTTTCCCATCAAGAGATTTCTAATGAAATACTTTAGCGCCGTAATTCGCCCACTCACCATTTATTCCTCCACTTTTTTTACATTTATAGCCTCGAATTCCATGAAATATGATAGATACACCACGATACAAGGAGCTGCAGGCTTTACTGGCCACACAAACCGATGAGAAAGCGCGCGTGGACACGCAACTGAATATAGCCGAAGAAGTAAAGAACTTTGAGGTGGACGATGCCGCGCAGATGGCCAATGACATTATCCGTCATTCCCGCACCATTGGTTATCCCAGCGGCATAGGGCGCGGGCTTTGCCTCAAGGGTTTCTGCAACCGCCTGAAGGGCGAATATGATGCCGGGATAGATGTGCTCGAAGAAGCGCTTTCCATCGCACGCAAGATCCATGATAAAAACATGGAGGCAACAGCGCTGTATTACCTCGGCAATATCTTCCGTGACCTCGGCGACCTCGCCCGTGTGTTCAATCATTATGAAAAAGCCCTGGCCATAAATGAAGAGCTGGGTGAAGAATATTACCAGTCGGTGATCCTGTCCAGCATATCCAACCTGCTTTACGACCTCAACGACTACGACAGCGCGCTGGAATATGCCCTGAAATGCCTGCCTATTTTTGAGCGGGTGCATAATGTGAACAGCCTGCTCAACATCTATAACACCCTTGGCAACATCTACTTTAAAAAAGAATCGCTGGACGAGGCGCTGCATTATTTCGAAGAGAACCTGAACCGCTCAGAGCCGGATACTGCTGCATTTGTACTGGCAGAAAGCGGTGTGGGAAAGGTATATTACAAAATGCAGGATTTTGCACAAGCCAACAAAAACCTTACACATGCCCTTCGGGAGGCCCAGGCGCTGGGCAATGCCGAGGTGCAGATCATTTGCCTGTTCTATCTCGGCCGCATGAGCATGGACAATGAGAACTACCGTGAGGCGGTCAAGTCGCTGGATGCCGCATATCAGCTTGCCGGTGAGTACACCCGCCGCCACGATATGATGAGCATACACGAGGTACTGTCTGTGTTGTATGACAAAATGGGGGATATTCCCAAAGCCTTCTATCATCTCAAGTCATTTGAAAAGCTCAAGGAAGATATATTCAAGCAGGCTACCCTAAATAAGCTGAAGAACCTGCAGGTGCGACAGGAGACAGAACTGGCTCAGAAAGAAAAAGAAGTGGCCGAGCGTACCGCCTTCCTCAAGCACCAGTTCATGGCCAATATGAGCCATGAGATACGCACACCTATGAATGCCATAGTGGGCCTTACCCGCCTGCTGCTCACCAAAGATCCCAAACCGGAACAGCTTCGCTACCTCAACGCTATCCAGCTTTCTTCAAATAATCTGCTCGTAATTATCAACGATATTCTCGACCTCTCCAAGATCGAAGCGGGCAAAATAATTATTGAGCACATCGACTTCTCCATACATGAGGTGGTGCAGAGCGTGAAGGATATGCTGATGGTAAAAGTGGAAGAAAAGAAAATAGAGTTGCTGCTTACGATTGATCCTGCTATTCCAAAAAGGCTCGTGGGTGATCCTACGCGGCTAAACCAGGTGCTCATAAACCTGGCAGGTAATGCAGTAAAATTTACCGACAAGGGCCATGTGGAGATAAAGCTGACCCTGAAGAAAAAAGAAGAAAATAAATTGTGGATTGACTTTGACGTTATTGATACCGGCATTGGAATTGGCGCTGAATATATAGACACTATATTCGACAGCTTCACCCAGGCTGGCGCCGATACTACCCGTAAGTTTGGGGGCACAGGGCTGGGGCTCACAATATCCAAGCAGCTTACCGGCCTTATGGGTGGCGAAATAATAGTACGCAGCATATTGGGCACGGGCACCACATTTACCTGCGCAATACCGTTTGAGGAGGCCGATGTGCAAGACCATGCAAAAAAAGAAAACCTGCTGGATGCAAGGTCTATGGAGCGGCTGAACCGCCTGAAGGTGCTGCTGGTAGAGGATAATGAATTTAACCGGATGGTGGCCGAGGATACCCTCAAAGAGACCATACCCGGCATCAGGGTGCAAATAGCGGTGAATGGCCAGGAGGCGGTGGACCGGCTGAAAAAGGAAATGTTTGATGTGGTGCTGATGGATATACAAATGCCCGTGATGGACGGCGTAACGGCAACCAAAATGATCCGCAGGACCTTGCCGGAACCAGCAAGGAGTGTGCGCATCATAGCCATGACAGCCAATGTGCTGCAGGAGGATGTGCAGGAGTACTTCAGCATAGGCATGAACGCCTATGTGTCAAAACCATTCCAGGCCGATGAGCTGCTCCTCAAAATGGATACAGTGATGGATATAGCACCCGAAAATGTGGCGCCCCGGGATGGCGAAGCGGTAACGCAGGAGCCTGTGAAACAGCCGGAACCGGAAAAAGTAAAGCCGAAAACAATGCCACAGTTGCCTGACAAGGTTACTGACATGAATTTTCTGAAAACATTTACCGGAGGCAACCCGGAGAAACAGAAGAAGTACGTAGGCATGTTCCTGGAGAACGCACCCAAACTGCTGGACAGCATTGACCGCGCGATGGTGGTAAAAGATTACCCTGCTATAAAGATAGCCGCGCACTCCCTAAAGCCGCAGTTATCTTACATGGGCGTAAAGGAGGACGTAAGCAAAATATTCCTGATAGAACAATCTGCAGGAGAAGCCGCGCACTTCGATACCCTGCCCGATCTCGTGGCTAATCTAAAACACTTGTGCAGCAAGGCTTTCATAGAATTGAAGAACAATAATTGATACCAAATGGCATGGTATTTTTTAACTCCTAAAGATATTTTTCCACTTTGAGCATTATTTTTACTATTTTTCACCACTCGAAACACTTTTTATGGCAACAGAACAAAGCACACGTTATATTTTCCTCGTCGATGATGAGCCGATACAGAATGAAATGCTCAAGGATTATATCTCTGACCGGCATAAATACAAGATAAAAACCTACGAAAGCGGTGAAACTGCCATTGCCGACCTGCACCTCAATCCGGAGATAATAGTGCTTGACTTCCATCTCAATGCGCACCTGCCCGATGCGCAGAATGGCGTGGAGGTGCTCAAAAAAATAAAAGAACTGCTGCCGGCTGCACAGGTCATCATGCTCTCTGGCCAGGACAAACTGGAAGTAGCTGTTGACAGTATGAAGTACGGCGCCTATGACTATGTTATAAAAGGCGAAACCGCCTTTTCGCGCATGGACAACATCCTCAACAACATCAATGAGCTCCATGGTCTGAAACTGGCAGCCGGCTCCTATAAAAAGATAATCACCGCCCTCTGCATAGCTATTGTAGCCATTATGGGCCTCTCCATTTTCCTGGTAAGGAAATGGGGCTCGTAGAAAGCTATTTTATTCAAAGACAAAAGCCCCGGGTTTCGGGGCTTTTGTCTTTTGCAGTATCTCTGCGGGAAATCCTTTTCACACATAACACTCCAGAAACTTCACCCCTGCCTTTACCTCAACTCTCTTCCCTTTATCAAATATCCCAAAGATCGCAGACCCACTGCCGCTCATAGCCGCATACAAAGCGCCGCCATCATACAACTGCTGTTTTATATCTCCCAGTTCCGGGTGATGCTCAAAAACAGGCCCTTCAAAATCATTGCTGATGTGGCTTTTCCATTCCGTAACGGGAAGCGTAGCTAATTGCGCCAATCCGAACGGCGCAGGCCGCGGCGTTATCATCTGGAAAGCCTTGCCGGTGCTCACATGCACTGCCGGGCAGATAAGCTGTATGTTATATGCCGATAGGTCAATGCTCACGGGCGTCATCCGCTCTCCCCTGCCTTTTGCAAGTTGCGGTGTATTGTATATAAAGAACGGGCAGTCGCTGCCAAGCTGCAATGAGTGTGCTGCCAGTTGTCGTTTGTCCAGCCCCAGTTGGCAAAGATCATTTAGCAGCATCAACATCAAAGCTCCATCCGCAGAGCCGCCGCCCAGGCCTGCACCCATGGGTATGGCCTTATGCAGGAATATATCAAGCGCGGGTATTGTACCGGGATATTTTTCTCTAAGAAGTTCATACGCCTTCCATACCAGGTTGTTGTTGTCATCTCCGGCTACTGGCAATCCGCTCATATGGAGCCTCGTCTCCGGTGTAGGTACTATTTCCAGTACATCGCATACCGGCACTGGATAAAATACCGTCTCAATATCATGGTATCCATCATCCCGCCTTCGGGTGACATAAAGCCCAAGATTTATCTTACAATTCGGGAAACAGATCATTTTAATTCAAAATTCAAAAGGCAAAAATCAAAAAGGGTTGTGGCAGAATCAAAGACTCTTTTATAAAGGGTGAAATTATGCGTATTTTTGAAAACAGTGCATAAATTCAACTACCCGGAATTGCTATTACTCTTTTTGAAGGACTAATGTGCTTTTTTTGAATTTTGCCTTTTGAATTTTGAATTTCAAAAATGAAAGAAGTAATCAGGCTTAAAGGTATTTGCAAAAGCTATTTCCTGGGCAAACAGGAGCTGCCTGTGCTCAAGGGCATCAACCTGCTCATCAGCCAGAATGAATATGTCGCGCTCATGGGGCCTTCCGGCTCCGGCAAGTCCACGCTTATGAATATTCTGGGCTGCCTGGATTCGCCATCAGCGGGTCAGTACATTCTCAATGGCAAGGACGTAAGTAATATGCAGGACGACCAACTCGCCGACGTGCGCAACGTGGAGATCGGCTTTGTATTTCAGCAGTTCAACCTGTTGCCACGGCTCACCGCCTGGGAAAACGTAGGCCTGCCGCTTATCTATGCCGGCGCAGGAAAGAAGGAGCGGGAAGAGCGCGCCCGCGCCATGCTGCAGAAAGTAGGCCTCAGCGACCGCGCCCATCATAAGCCCAATGAGCTTTCCGGCGGCCAGAGCCAGCGCGTGGCTATAGCCCGTGCGCTTATTAACAACCCGTCGCTACTGCTCGCCGATGAGCCCACTGGCAATCTTGACAGTAAAACATCTGTCGAGATTATGGACTTGTTTCGCACCATCCACGAAAGCGGCAACACCGTAGTGCTGGTAACGCACGAAGAAGATATAGCCAACTGTACCCACCGTGTAATAAGGATCAGGGATGGCCACGTAGAGACAGATACACGGCAACAACCAAGCGCGGCATCATTAGCTGCACGATAGCATAGAAACCAGGAAAATCCTTTAATCTTCAGAATCAAGGTTCAGACATGTTCAAGATTTACACAAAAACAGGCGATAAAGGCGGCACAAGCCTCATAGGCGGTGTGCGGGTGCCAAAGAACCACATCCGGATAGAAAGCTATGGCACTATTGATGAGTTGAACTCATACATCGGCATGGTGCGTGATATGGCCCAAAATGAGCAGATAGATACCTGGCTAAGAGAGATACAGGACCGCTTGTTTACCATAGGCTCCATACTAGCCACAACCCCGGATAAAGAAGTAAAAATGAAGCTGCCAGACCTACATGACGCGGATGTTACCTGGCTGGAGCAGCGCATAGATGAGATGAACGAAGTATTGCCGGAGATGCGCGCGTTCATCCTCCCGGGAGGTAACCTTGCCTCATCCACATGTCATGTGGCCAGGTGTGTATGCCGCAGGGCAGAGCGTATTTGTGTGGACATGCAGGAGCATCAGGAGCCGGTCGCTCCACTAGTCATACAATACCTCAATCGCCTGTCTGATTATTTGTTTGTACTGGCCCGCTACATCAGCCACATCAACAACGCCCCCGAAACGGAATGGAGAGCACGGATTTAATGTGCAGATTTGAAAATGTGCAAATTTGAAAATGCACAGATTTTGAAACCGACCGTAAGTAAGCCTGGAATACCGAACTAGCAGGCAAGGCGCACGGAAATCTGCACACTTGCACATTTAATTATTTGCACATTACTAAAGGTGCCACCACTCATGCTGATGGCTAAGCACCTTGTAGTAGAATGTAATGGTAACAGTAGAGTATGACTCGTTACCGCCATTGCCTCTCAGGTTACCTGCAGTATTAGGCAACTGGTTATTAAAATATTGCTCCTTATCTGCTACAGACTCAGCCAGCGACGCCTGCTCAGCAGACATATGGCTGTAGAAAGCGCGTGGGTCCACATATTTGCCGCTTACTCCGTCCAGGTACTTGGTAAACGTGTAACGGTACATGTATTCCAGGCCCAGGTTTAGGTGCTTGCCTATATCCCACTTCCATCCCAGGCCCAGCGGAATTGCCGGCTGCCATAATGAGTATTGCTTGGGATAGCTGCCGCCCCAGCCCTGCCCTTCCAGGTCAAGGTCGTAGGTTTTCACATAAGTAGAACTGTTGCCCACCGTACTGTATGGCGTAAAGTGAAAAACACCCACACCTGCCATGAAAACCAATTGCCCTCTTCTGTGTGCAGCTTTGCTCTCTGGGTTTATCCGGAACGGCGTTATTTCTAAAAGAAATGTTCCTTCATAGGTCTGGTCTTTGGCATTTTGCGCACGCAGGTAACGTTGCACCGGGTCGCTGCCTTCCAGCAAAACGCTGCCTGCCGCTGTAGCTTTGTCCTCATTCCACTGGTCGGTAGCATATAGTACGCCGTAGTTCAGCATCATTCTTACCGCCAATGCAGGATGTATGGAGTAACGCCCAAACATACCACCCATAAAACACATCTTATCTGTATAGTGGCTGTTGGTATAATGGTCCAGGATCGACTGGGTGCCTACATTACCCCAGAGGTCGGTTTCTCCGATGTCCATACCTATAGACCACCCATCAGGCTCTATATAAACCCGGTACGCATCTTGTGCATTTGCCTTTTGTGCAAATCCAATAGTGATACCTAAAATCAATAAGTTGCGGATAAACCTGGCACGCATGTATAGAAAATTTTGAGGATGAAGATATAAATTATTTTCCTTTAAACGCAGGTTTTCTTTTTTCCAGGAACGCCGACGTGCCTTCTTTCATATCTTCTGTGGTAAAACACTCGCCAAAACGTGTTATTTCGTTGCCGAAACCGGCAGGATCGCAATTTGCTGCGTCATTCACACAAGCAATAACTTTTGATATAGCAACAGGTGCCTTTGTATGTATTTTTTGCAATATTTCTTTGGCTTTAGCCAGCAGTTCTTCCAGTGGCACTACATGGTTCACCAGGCCCAGGGCTTTTGCTTCATCAGCGCCTATCATATCGGCAGTCATCATCAGTTCCATAGCCTTGCCCTTGCCTACCAGTTGCGTAAGGCGCTGAGTGCCGCCATAGCCAGGTATCAGGCCCAGGTTCACTTCCGGCTGGCCAAATTTCGCATTTGCCGATGCTACCCTGAAGTGACAAGACATTGCCAGCTCGCAGCCGCCGCCCAGCGCAAAGCCATTCACGGCAGCGATTACCGGCTTCGGGCAGTTTTCTATCTTATTGAAAACGCCATCCTGCCCCGCCTTGGCAAGCGCAGTTCCTTGCGAATAATCCAACGACACGAACTCGCTGATATCTGCACCAGCTACGAAGGCCTTCTCACCGGCACCGGTGATGATAGCTGTTTTTATTTCGTCATTGCCATAAACTTCATCCATTACTTTGCCCAATTCCTGTATCACGTCTTTATTGAGCGCGTTCATTTTGTCGGGGCGGTTCACGGTAATTACTAATGTGCCTTTGTCTAATTCTGTAAGTAGTGTAGTGTACATTTTGGGGAATTTGGAATTTGTTGTTTGGAATTTGAATTGTTGTTATTGAGTTTGGAATTTGGAATTTTCTATTTGGAATTTGAATTGTTGTTATTGAGTTTGGAATTTGGAATTTTCTATTTGGAATTTGAATTGTTGTTTATTGAGTTTGGAATTTGGAATTTTCTATTTGGAATTTTATTCAAAGCTTCTATGCTCAACGACCCAGGTTGTAATATAATTTGCAATATCCGCTGTAGGTGCGCTTGGCGGAAACAGCCTGCCCACGCCCATTTCCTGTAGTTCCTTCATATCGGCATCCGGTATAATGCCGCCGCCTGTAAGCAATACATCGTCAAGCCCTTTCTCCTTCATTAGCTGCATTACCTTGGGGAATACCGTCATGTGGGCACCGCTCAGTATGCTGATGCCTATTGCATCCACATCTTCCTGCAGTGCAGTGTTTACCACCATTTCGGGTGTCTGGCGAAGGCCGGTGTAGATCACTTCCATACCTGCATCGCGCAGGGACGTAGCCACCACTTTTGCCCCCCGGTCGTGCCCGTCCAGCCCTACCTTGGCTACCAGCACACGCACCGGGCGTTTCAGATCGTTATTCATCACTTTTTGTTAGCGGGGCAAAAGTAAAGATTTATAGCGCAGTATCATAACGTTACAGAAAGTATGATATATTAATGAACAACGACAATAAAGTATTGCTATGATCCAATAAAAAAGATGATAAGAGAACTGTCATGGTGAGCCCCGCCGAACCATGACGTGCCGAGGACTTAAACTGAATTTTAATCAGGGGTTTCTTCAAATAAACCCATTCAAGTATAACAAATTAACCATCTGGTCAGGCCAGCGTAGTTTAATTAAGCTTTTTGCCTTACGCGGTTATGCACCTCTTCCCAACTGCTGCCTTTTACTTTGCCGGACTCCATTTCCGATGCACGTCGGTTC
Organism: uncultured Bacteroidota bacterium; assembly: GCA_903887415.1. Lineage (GTDB taxonomy): Bacteria > Bacteroidota > Bacteroidia > Chitinophagales > Chitinophagaceae > Nemorincola. The sequence continues at coordinate 56,862 of CAISPO010000012.1, forward strand.
ATTTCCTTGACAAATTCCGGATCATTCCAACTATCCCCAATACCAATACCAGTCTTATCGGCAATATCCTCTTCCAGGAGCGCATAAATAGCCTTCACTTTTTTATCATTAGCAACATCCAGGTAGGTATGTAATTGAGTTCTTATTGCCGATGCAGTCATAAAAGTACGTTTGATTCAAAGTTACAAATAATAGCTATCGAGTGGCACAACCACCCAATTGCGAACATTTCAAACACCTTTATTATATTACACATTATTTACAACATAATGAAAAAATCGGCACGCAATCTCCTGCTTACAATAACGCTTGCATTTGTCGGCAATATTGCTTTTGCCCAAATAGACACTAATGCCCGTGAAATCCCCTGGAAGCCGATAAAAAATAAAAATATCCTCTGGTCAAAAAGAGTGTGGCGGGAGATACCCGTTTACGAAAAACAAAACGCACCACTTAGGGACGATCCTGAATCCCCAAAGGAAAATGTTTTTGCAAACATTTTGTTGAGCGGAGTAAATGCAGGAGTATTTAGCGCTTTTGCTAAAGTTGAAGAACACGATACGAAAGATGTACTGAACGAAGCAGATTTGAAAGACGAGCGGGTCAGTTCTGACGGGCCAGTCATCGGTAAAGATCGAAAGGAACTACTAAAGACAGTTCTTACACAGCCGTTAACGAAAGAAGAAATAAACCGGATAATTAGCTGCGAGCCGACTAACCTTTCTGTTAATTCAAGAAGATACCTGAATTTCTGTGCACAACGCAAAGATGATTCGCTGGATTTTTTTGTTGATTGGGCTGGTAAGCCAAGCGAAGAATTGGAAAAACTAATGTCGCCTTATGATACTTCCATTGTCACCTCTTGTTCCTACCCGCAGCAAATAGACCGTTATAAGATTGTTGAAGACTGGATATTCGACAGGAAACAGAATGCAATGGTAGTACGGATTGTAGCGATAGCACCCATGACACAAGGCAAGCCATTGTTTTGGGTGTCATACCCGGAGATAAGGAGATATATTGCCCGGTATGAAGCGTACAAAGGAAAAAACAATGCCAGTTACAATTGGGATGAGTATTTTGAATCGAGGCAGTTCAGTTCTAAGATAACAAACCTGGAAAAACCGTTTGGTACAATAGAAAAATCAAAATGATCGTCTTTATGAAAAGGGTAATCTTCAATTCCGTATTTATAATATTGCTCGCTTTATGCGGCAACACAGCCTCTGCACAAATAGACACTAATTCACATACAGTAATACCATGGCACCCTATAAATGATACAGATCTGGCCTGGAAAAAAAGAGTATGGCGCGAGATACCAGTTTATGAAAAACGAAACGCTGCGCTTCGCGATGACCCACACATACCGCAGAAAAATGTGCTGGCGAATATTCTGTTGGCGGGTATAAATGAAGGTGCATTTACTGCCTATGCGGAAAATAGCAGTGAGCTCCGGCATCCGCTCACTAAAGAAGAAATAAATGCATTGATAAGCTGCGACCCCGCAAGCCTTTCTGTTAACGCAATGAAATTCTGGAGTTTCTGCTTGGAGCACAAAAACGACTCTGAGGAATTTACTGTTGAAAGCAATGGAACGGATTCCAATCAGGTATCCCTGTCTAATAGTACCGCTGGGATTACCTCGTGTAGCTACCCACAGCAAATAGACCGATACCGGATAGCGGAAGACTGGCTATTCGATAAGGGCCACGGGCAAATGACAGTGCGGATTGTGGCTATAGCGCCTTTGGTTCAGAATAAGCCGCTGTTTTGGCTGTCATATCCAGATATAAGAAAGTATCTAGCGCGTTATGAGGCATACAAGGTGGCAAAAAGCAGACGCTACACCTGGGATGAGTATTTTGAATCACGGCAGTTCAGTTCTAAGATAATAAAAGTGGGAGAGCCGGTTGGCAGGGGCTCAAAATGATTTTTTGCAAATCCCTCGGGCATCATACAACCTTTACCATTCAAACTGCATATATTAATGCAGTACCCGATTACTCACGCTTTGTGGCCTTAAAAACAAAATGAAAGAATTGCGAGCTTTGCGCCTTTGCGAGAGATATCTTTTTACGTGACACTTTTTGGCTTTAACTTTTAACCTTTAACTTACTAATTGACCGACCAGAAGGCCATAGAAGGATGCAGAAGACATGACCGCATTTCGCAGAAGTATCTCTTTGATGCTTACTCCGATGGTATGCTCATGGTATGCCTTCGCTATGTAAAGCACCTGCCCGATGCCGAAGAGATAATGCTGAACGGCTTTTTCAATTTTTATAAGTCCATTGATCGCTTTGTTTATAGTCATGAAAAAAGCATAGCTGGCTGGCTCAAAAAAATAATGGTGAACGAATGCCTGATGTTTCTTAGGAAAGCAGGCAGCTTGAAAATTATTGATGAGGAACACGCGCTGGAAGTAAGTACCGATGACGGGCAAATGGCCAGGATGAATGCGAGTGAGATTTTTAAATTGATAATGGCGCTGCCTCCGGGTTATCGCACCGTGTTCAACCTGTTTGCTGTAGAAGGCTACACCCACAAAGAAATAGCCGCCATGCTGAATATCACAGAAGGCACATCCAAATCACAACTGAACAAAGCAAAAGGAATACTGCAAAGGGCAATGAAGCAAAACGAAACGTACCATGAAAAGTAACAATGCAGATAACGTGATGAAGGAAAAGCTGGGGTCATTGGATACCCTTTCGGGCGGCATTGTGTATGGCAAGGAAGAAGCCTGGGAAAAACTACAGGGCAGGCTGGACGCAAAGCCCGCGAAAAGAATGTCCTTAAAATACAGTATGGCTGCGGCACTACTGTTATTGCTTGGCATAGCGGGATTCTATTTGCGCACGACTGAAAAAACGAATACGCCTGTACAAATAACAAAAGCCACAACCAGCCAGCAATCTATGAAGCTCCAAACCGCGGCACTGCAACCGGAGACGATGGTAGTACACACTTCTGTAAACAACAATCATACAGAAAAACAAAAAAGAAATACCCCAAAGGTGCCCCACACCTCTGGGGTGTGGGACACCTCTGTGGCTGCAGAACCAAAAACGCCGGTTGCACCCGTTGTTGTAATACAGACCAGCCCTGCGCCCGTGATACCAAAACCGACTCGCATGAAAGTGGTCCACATAAACGAACTGGACAGGGAAGATGAGCAACAAAACGCGCAACAAAACATAGCAGCAAACGTGCCTGCACTTGATGTCAGCAAACTTCCAAAAGTGCATATCAATGATGTGATACATGAAGAAGACGAAGTGGAAAAGATACTCCGGGAGAACAGGCTTGGCGCCAATCGCCAGTTCTTTTTATGGCATAACAACAATAGTTCGAACGATAACAGCGGTAACGGCAATACGTCCGAATACCAGCCTTTGTACAGACAAAGATTCAGGATTAACTAAAACAAAAAACATGAGAAACCTTTTAATGACCTTGCTTATCATCATAAGTATGAATGGGAAGCTTTTTGCACAAAGCCAGGAACTTGACGAATACAAAAAGATCGGCAATTGGAGCAAAACTGAGAAAACATTTAACGCCACACTCCTACCTAATTTCAGGGATTTTGTATACTTGAAAGACGGTAAGATGATACTGGATATGATAAACGTTAGCGATTATAAATACCTTGATAAAATTGATTCGATACTGGGCCAGTTCAAAAAAGATATTGCTTTCTATAAAGATTCTTTGGAGAACGGCACAGGCAGTGTTCGCATAGATTACCTGATAAATTCCTCCAGGGAATACCGGCAGATACGGTTTAAAAAGCATCAGCCGGAAGGTGATATTTTCGTGAACCGCCACGGCGAAACGGAACGTTTGAAACTTGACCAGGACAGCATCAGAATATTGATCCAGGGCATTCCTGGTACCCTTGGGCCCGGACATGCAAAATTATCATTTTTACACCCCGTGCAGATCACTTTTGTTTTAAACAATTACACCGACATTGACAAGGTCATCTCCGAAAGAGCCATGTTGCAACATGCCGTAGATACATTGGCCTCCGTGCGTACAGCCCGTGAAATAAAAAACCCCTACAAGTTCCCTTCGTCTTGTATTTACAGGCCGTACACCACCCAGGCGGCTTTTGACAGCTTCTATAAGAACTTCAACAACTACGAAAAATACAAAGACCGGATGCGGTTTGTCAAGTTCAATGAGATACTGAATAAAGAATTTGGTCAATTCAGAACATTTGAGCTAGCCAGCCATCACGTAGCCGCTTACGGCAACATTGGTGCGGGACTCGTCAGAAACACTTTGGCCCCTAGTGCTGATCTCGGTATAACCTATATCAATTACTACCGTCGCGGCGACAGCAGGTCATATGAATTCAATACACTGTTTGCCTCATCCTATTTCTTCTTCGACCGGCAGGGCGATGGCCAGTTCTTGGTCAGTGACAATTGGTTCATTAACATAGAAAGCGGCAGTAGCTATGATGAAGAAATGCTGGGCGTCAAGATCCGGGGTTTCTCGATTGGTGCCGGCTATCTCGCCTGGGAAAAAGGCAATTACTTTAAGGGCACTACGATGAAAGTCTTCGCTTCCGTCCGTCTCATGAGCGGTATCAGGATATGCCCCGAGCTGATAGCAACTAATAACTTCAAACAGATTTTCCCGGGCCTTACCTTCAAAATATTCGGCATGAAACGGGAGTCAAGTTATAATAATTAGACCCACCTGGTACCAGCCTTGTACTTTTACAGCAACAACTTAAAATTCCTATAAACAAAATGAAAAAGTACCTATTGCCCTTATTTCTATCCATTACATCCATTTGCCCGGCGCAAGACACCGTACTTACTGCCTATCTTACACAGCACCGGTATGCCATAGACCTCAATGATCCCGGCACTTTTCATATGTTGCCGGAGATGATGAAGGGCAAGAATCTTCTTGTATTAGGAGAGGGCGGCAGTCACGGACTGGAACTGTACGTCCCCCTGAAGTCGGCCATACTGGATCAGTTAGCTACTCAAAACCTGAAATACTTCTTCATAGAGCTTGGCCGGTCAACAGCTTTTATCCTGGATAAGTATTTGCACAATGAAACCACTTCCTGCAACTCCGCTTTTACAAAATACTGTAAGATCATGGACCATGAAAAGGCAGTATCTAAAAAAGATCATGATTTCAAACTCGTTGGGATAGACTTTGAAATACGTATCGACTTCCATACCGCATTGAATACTATGTTCAGTAATGCCGACCTTAACAAATGCCCCGCATCAAAAGCATTTCTCACAGATCTGTTGGATAGCACTTGCCTCAAAATGACCCACAAAGCGTTCATGAAGTTTTACAGGAAGAAGCGCACAGAATTTCAGCAGAACAAAACGGAGATAAAACAGGAGCTAGGCGATAAATATAACGGCCTGGAGTACCTCATTACTAACCCGAATACAACCCGTCCCAGCATTGACCGGAACCCGGCTATGACACGGAACCTTTTGCGTGAAATCACTCCGCTGGATACTTCGGCGGTTTATTTTCTTACCATAGGCATGGCACATTCATTGGCGTGCAACACCTATTCGGTCGTGCACAAGCTATGCCAAAGTGACGTACTTAAGGACAGGGTATTGGTCATGAACCTGCATTGTGAAAACTGTACGTTGAATGGTGCCCCTTTAACTGGTAAGACCATGCTGCGGTTTATGAACGATGAAGATATTGAATCCCGTTTCAGCAAGACAGCAGTCGGCGCTTATACTCTATTCGATTTGTCTCAGTTACCCGATGGGTATTCAGACATAAAGAAGTATGGAGGCCTGCTGCTATTGGCAAAAGGACAGCACTAAACCGCTACCATTGATTTCTGTTCATACTCCGCTATTTTGCATATTTTTAGGTTCAAATACAGAGCCGGAGCCGGGAAATGAAAAGATTATTGCTACTTACCTCTTTGCTGATTGCGATTCATTGCCATGCGCAGAAATATGGATGCTTTAATCCCTCAGCAGGCAATACCCTGGAACTGTCCGTTGATACCAGCATCAACCTCAGCAAATACGACGCCTTTTTTTTCGGCGAGTTTCATGGCGTATATGGTACATCTGAGGTTAAACTGGCACTGATCAAATACCTCAACACAAACTATGGCGTCTCCGATGTGTTTATGGAGATAGGCTACAGCGCTGCATATCTGTACAATGAATTCCTTGCAACCGGCGATACCACTTTGTTTACGGCGCCAGTGCTTATTTATGCACAGAAGAAACCAAACGTTGATTTCTGGCTGAGCCTTTACACCTACAACAAAACCGCGCAGCACAAAATAACAATAAGGGGAATGGACTTTGAGCGGGCAGAATTCCTGAAAGTGCTGAAAAAACTGATGCCGAATGATAAGCAAAAGCCGCTGGATATATACACCACACTGGCTTATATAGACACGGTAACCATACAGGACATCGGCGTAATTAATAGTGAAGAAATGGTAGCCTACAACAGCCTGTATGAAGATATACGTGATGAAATAGACGCCAACAGGGCTACGTATGAATCGTATTATGGCGCCAACTTCGCAACTGTGGAGGAGATCATGTTCAATGAAGACACTTATAACGACTACAATAAGCGCAACAAAACGATGTACAGCAATATCCTAAAGCAGATAGAGCGCGACAGCATAAAAAAGTTCGTCACCTTCGCGGGGCTGCAGTATGGCAATATGGCTCACAAACGGACACTGGCAGGGATGTTAAAGAAAAACGACGCCTTTCATGACCGTTTTGTAAACATCGCCATGACCTGCCGCAACTGCTACGACTGGCAACTGAAACCAAAATACCGGCATGCCGAAAACCGCGCCCCTTATACTTACTACCTCGATAAGAAAATGATGGACGAGATCTACACCAAGTTCTTTAACGCAAACTGCAAATACACACTACTCCCAACCCCGGTCATAAAGCATATTATCGTGTCGCGGTTCTCTGACTACATTATATTGATGAAGGACCAAGGGGAGTTTTGATTTTTGGACACCTGATAACAAAGTGGTCAGTACCGCTCCCAGCGGTCGGACCACTGTACGTTTCCGGTCAAAACTCACCGCTCCCGTTTAAACTTATACGTCGTCTTCACAAACCCATTCGCCTCATAAAATCGATGCGCATCAATACGCTTAAAGCTGGAGGCCACTTCCAGTAATTTATAGTCATCTACGCTTATCCGCTCCAGCAACGCCTCTAACAGCAGCTTGCCCACACCCTTACTCCTGTACTCAGGTATCACATACATTTCCTGTATCTCATATACAAGCCCGCAGTGGTGCAGTAATATTTGCCCATGGCAACTAATGAACCCTATCGCCCTGTCGTCAACTGTTGCCACCAGGTAATGACGATGCGGAGGATACAGGCTTGTTACATAGCATTGCCGCATTTCGCTTTTATCAAACTGCTCATCTTCAAGGCCGCAGACGAAATCGTATATCGCATCGAAGTCTGTTATTGTCGCCGGCCTGATGAGTACATTATCCATAGGTACGTTTACTACCAAATGTTAAGAAAAAGCCCCCGATTTCTCGAGGGCTTGTATTAACTACTGTCATCGTGAGCTTAGCCGAACGGCAGCTGCAAACTGCCGACTGTACACTGCTGACTAATTCTTAAACTGCGGTATCAGCTCCTGTGCCAGCTTGGTGAGCTTTGCAAGGCCTTCTTCAGGCAGGTTGCCTTTCTTGAATTCCTTAAGCACATCGCTATGCTTCAGTTCCATCTGCTGCAGGAAAGTCTCTTCAAATGCTTTTACATTCTTCACAGGTACTTCACGGATCAGGTTGTTGGTACCTAGGTATATCATAGCCACTTGCTTCTCTACGCTATATGGGTTGAACTGAAGCTGCTTTAATATTTCCACGTTACGGCCACCCTTATCAATGATGTTCTTTGTAGTAGCATCGAGGTCACCGCCAAATTTGGAGAAGGCTTCCATTTCACGATATTGCGCCTGGTCCAGTTTCAGTGTACCAGCCACTTTCTTCATCGATTTGATCTGTGCATTACCACCCACGCGGCTCACGGAGATACCCACGTTGATCGCAGGACGGATACCGGAGTTGAACAGGTTAGACTCAAGGAATATCTGGCCATCGGTGATCGAGATCACGTTTGTAGGGATGTATGCAGAAACGTCACCAGCCTGTGTTTCAATGATCGGCAGCGCGGTAAGCGATCCTCCACCCTTTACCAGGTGCCTGATGCTCTCGGGCAGGTCGTTCATTGTTTTAACGATATCATCGTTATTGATCACCTTGGCTGCACGCTCCAGCAAACGGCTATGCAGGTAGAATACATCACCCGGATAAGCCTCACGTCCCGGAGGGCGGCGCAGCAGCAGCGACACCTCACGGTAAGCCACAGCCTGCTTGGAAAGATCATCATAAATGATCAGCGCCGGACGGCCTGTATCACGGAAGAACTCCCCTATTGCAGCACCTGCGAAAGGAGCGTAGAACTGCAGTGGTGCAGGCTCAGAAGCAGAAGCAGCTACTATCGTAGTATATGGCATAGCGCCATTCTCTTCAAGCGTTTTCATTACCTGTGCCACTGTCGATGCTTTCTGCCCGATAGCTACATAGATACAATACACCGTATTACCGGCCGCATGAAATTCTTTTTGGTTGATGATGGCATCCACACAGATGGCGGTTTTACCCGTCTGGCGGTCACCGATCACCAGCTCACGCTGTCCACGGCCTATCGGGATCATAGCGTCTATCGCCTTGATACCCGTCTGTAGCGGCTCTTTTACCGGCTCACGGAAGATAACGCCCGGTGCTTTACGCTCCAGCGGCATTTCATACAGTTCGCCTTGTATCTGGCCTTTGCCGTCTATAGGCTCGCCCAGAGTGTTTACCACGCGGCCTGCCATACCGTTGCCTACCTTGATAGACGCGATCTTGTTAGTACGCTTCACCTTATCACCCTCTTTGATCGACATATAGTCGCCCATGAGTACCACACCCACATTGTCCTCTTCAAGGTTCAATGCGATCGCCTTTACGCCGTTCGCGAATTCAACGAGCTCACCCTGGCGCACGCCATTAAGGCCATATACGCGGGCAATACCATCTCCTATCTGCAATACAGTACCTACTTCTTCGAGGGTAGCCGCGTTATCAACGTGGCTCAACTGCTGGCGGAGGATCGCCGATATTTCATCAGGTTTAATATCAACCATATCTTATAAATTCAAAAGTTAAAAGTCAAAAATCAAAAAAATACAGTGCATTGTCAAATTGTCGAATTCGCACATGGTCACATTTTAGGTACATAGCTCGTATCTATCACCTGGTTCCTTAGTTCATTCAGGCTCTTCTGCACACTGGCGTCAAACAGCCTGTCTTCCAGTTCCAGCACAAAACCACCTATCAGGCGCTCATCTACCGCTGTTTTCAGCTCTATCTTATCATTTGGCATAAAGCCCGCCACCTTGGCCGCTATGTTGCTTTTCACTGCTTCCGTCACCGGCACCGCCGTTGTCAGCTTTACTGTCTTTATGTTCTTCAGCGAATTATATTGCTCAATAAATGCAGGTGCTATCTCCGGCAGGTTTAGTTCACGGCCTTTTGCTACCAGCAGGTTCAGCAATGCCTGTGTAAACTGGTTGATATTAAAACGCTTCAGCACCTCATTAATAACACTCAGTTTCTTATCAGCGCTGATAATGGGGCTGCGCAGCATCATCCCAAAATCACGGCTCTGCGTGCAAATGCTGTTAAGCACCTGCATATCCTGCAACACCGCATCCAGGCAGTTTTTCTCTACTGCCAGGTCCAGCAATGATTTAGCATATCTTGAAGCTAAGCGTGGATTTTGCATGTTTTCCTAATTTGACAATTTGGTAATTCGACAATTCGGCAATGGTGTGCATTTGCACATTAGCTATTTGTCAAATTGGCTAATTCAATTTAATATCTTCAGCAAGCATCTTCATATATGCTTCCTGGCCTTCTGCCGCGTCCAGTTGTTTGCGCAGTATTCTGCCGGCTACTTCTATGGCCATGCTGCCTATTTCGTTCTTCACTTCCGTAAGAGCGGCGTTTTTCTGCTGTGTTATCTGCAGCTGCGCATCTACGATTATCTTGTTGGCTTCTACCTTCGCCTGGTCTTTCGCCTCATTGATTATACCGTCCTTCATCTCCTTGGCTTCCTTCAGCATAGTAGTCCGCTCTTCACGGGCCTGTACCAGCAGCTTTTCGTTTTCTGCTTTCAGTTGACTCATTTCGTTTCTTACTCGCTCAGCAGTAGCTATAGAATCAGCTATGCCCTTTTCGCGCTCACCCAGAGAATCAACGATAGGCTTCCACGCAAATTTCCTCAGGATCACGAATACCAATAGAAACGCTATCAGCGTCCAAACGAATAAACCGAGTTCCGGCATTAATAGATCCATTGCAGTATCTGTTTATTGTGTTATTAAATTTATTACTTACAAACTAAAAGAAACCAGGAGGTTTTGGCCTTTAATTTTTGAATTTTGAATTTAAAATAACTGCATCCTCTGCCCTCTGCGTTGGATGCAGTTATTACTTTCTTGGCCCGGCTACTATACGAAGATAGCGAGGATGCCTGCGATTACCGCAAACAGAGCCACACCCTCTACGAAGGCAGCAGTCAGGATCATGTTAGCGCGGATGTCGCTCATTGCTTCGGGCTGGCGGGCGATAGCTTCTACCGCACCTTTACCGATCTGGCCGATACCAACACCTGCACCCAGTGCAGCGATACCTGCGCCAACAGCGCCACCGGCTTTCGCCATGTCGCCTGCTAACATAATTGTGTTCATTAATACTGACATGTTACTTGGTTTTAATTAAAAAAAACGATAAAAATATTTTCAAAAACTATTATTCTCTTTACTCACTCGCTGCCAACTGCCCCTGCCTTCTGCGCTCTAACCGGCCTCCTGCCCCGGCGAACTGCCTTCTGCCCCTGCCTCCTGCCGACTGTAAACTGCCGACTACTTAATGCCCCATTACCGATTCACTCAGTTCCACATGGTCATGATCATGGTCTCCCTCTATTGCCTGCCCTATGAACACCGCCGTAAGGTTAGCAAATATGAATGCCTGTATCACTGCCACCAGCAGTTCCAGCATGAACATGAAAATTGAGAACGCAAGGGACACGGGCACAAATCCCCAACCCACATATACATTCATCAGTCCAAAGATGAATATCAGGCAAATCACGCTCAGTATCACGATGTGGCCAGCAAGCATGTTTGCAAAAAGACGTATCATTAACGCTACCGGCTTAATGCACAGCGACATTACCTCTATCAGCACCAGCAGGCACTTTACGAGAAATGGCACATTTGGCGGATTCAGCAGATGGCCCCAGAAATGCTTATTGCTGTTGGCCATCATTACGATGAAGGCTATCAGCGCCAGGCAGGCAGTCACTGCTATATTACCGGTGAAGTTTGCGCCGCCGGGCAGCAAGCCCAGCAGGTTGTTGATCCAGATAAAGAAAAATATCGTCAGCAGCAACGGCATGAACCGCTTATACTTGTGCCCAAGGTTTGGACGCGCTACTTCGTCCCTGATAAATATGATGATCACTTCCAGGCCATTCTGGAAACCTTTAGGCGCACCCTTAGTTTTATACTTCTTTGCTGCCGAAGTCATTGCCCACAATAATATCACAACACCGATTAGCATGCTCAGCACATTCTTGGTCAGCGAAAAGTCATATACTTTAGAGCCATCGGTCGCCAGTATCTTTTCCTTCATTACCTTCTCTATGTAAAGGCCCTCGTATTCATTGCTTATCTTCTTGCCGTCTGCATCCTTATGCCACTCTTCAAAATGAGATGCTGAAAATACTTTAAGGCCCTGGCCCTGTACATATACTATTACAGGCAGCGGGAATGCAACCGGTTTTTCCTCACCATTCTCTTTCTTCAGGCTGAACAGGTGCCACTCGTGCGAATCGGACACGTGGCCAAAAACTAATTCTGTTATATTTATGCCTTTTTTCTCTTCGTGGGCAGGTGCTACGCCTTCAGCCGGTGCATTTTCGTGATTTCCCGCAGCCTGGGCAAACGAAGAATTCACGATGCCAGACAGCCCGAAAACCAATATGAATAAGGAAAGGAGACGTTTACAACTCATTACCGCTCTGAAATTTTGCGCAAAGATATGAGTTTTATCTTCAAAAAAAAGTTCTTTTTGGGGTAGAATCTAACTGTATTCACCCCTTTTGCCAGTAATAGCATTGATACAGTTCGGGGCTTCATGGCGCCTTTTTGGGTCATGAGACACTCGAGTAGCTAAATATAATAAAACAGACAAATACGACTAACCGATAACGATAGTAGTAATGTGGACAATGAGTGCCGCGAAACACCTCCCCTCCTCTTTTTAGGAGGGGACGACCGTTGCTGGCAACGGTCTGGGGTGGTTGACGCGCGCAAAACTAGTAACACAACAGCCCATAGATGTTTTATATAAAATCGCAATCGTTACTTACTTTTACCCACCACATGCTCACCAGCTTCTACAACAAATTCCGCCGCATAACCACCAACCAGCTCTATTTCCCAGAGATAGACGGTATCCGGTTCCTGGCCATAATGCTCGTGATCCTGTTCCATACACATGGGTACTTCGCCGCCAAAACCACCCTTCACTTTACCGATGACCCCACCGGCTACCACATCCTCAATACGCTCTTCATCAATGGAGACAGGGGCGTAGAACTTTTCTTTGTGCTCAGCGGCTTCATACTGTGCCTCCCCTTCGCGCACCATTATATAAACAATGGCAAGAAGGTACTGCTCAAAAAATACTACCTCCGCCGCGTTACCCGGCTGGAGCCGCCTTACTTTATCGCCATGACCGGCATCTTCCTCATGCAACTGGCCATGCACCTGAAGCCGGTGGGCGTACTCGTGCCGCACTGGCTGGCATCCCTTGGCTATGCCCACGATCTTATTTACCACCAGACCCCAATGCTAACCGTAGTGGCCTGGTCGCTGGAGATAGAGATACAGTTTTACCTCCTCGCCCCGCTGCTGTTCAGCCTGCTGGCCCTACCCCGGTTCAGCCGCCGGGCTATACTTATTGTTGCCACCATAGGCATCATCATTGCCCAGTGGTGCTACCCGCCACTCTTTCTCAGCATCTACGGCTTTGCCCAGTATTTCTTTATCGGCATCCTCCTGGCCGATCTCTATGTAAGCGACGCCGCTGCCGCCCTGGTAAATAAAAAATGGGTTGCCCCGCTTGCCACGCTCTGCCTCATAGCCATTATATACCTTCCCATTAAGGACGAGCTTATTTCGCCGGCAGCATTGTTTACAGCCCGCATATGCTTCCCCTTCCTGCTCATGCTTTTCTACTTCGCGGTGCTGAAGAACAGCGCCCTCAAAAAAGTATTCAGCTATAAGTTCATCCCCATCATCGGCGGCATGTGCTATTCTATATACCTGCTCCACTACACCATCATCTCTATGCTTGGCCGCTTCACCCTGCGCCTGCACATCACCGGCTATTACCTTCCTAACCTCCTCCTCCAGTTCCTCCTCCTCGGCATACCCGTTATCCTTATCTCCTCCATATTCTACTTCTACATAGAGCGCCCATTCATGTCCAGGAAATGGGTAGATAAACTAAGCCGGAAAGACAAGCACGATGAAATGGCGAATATGGAAAGTGAACTAAAACCTTAAAAATATTACCCGCCATAGGTACCCTAATAAACATAGTTTTGGCGACTAATAATTTTAAATCTCACAATAACCTTTGTTCAAGTAGTGATCTTTCCTGAGTGTTGAACAGATGTTAAATAGATGGTTCCCCGGAACAAGGTCCCGATTTTTCGTCGGGAGGGTCAGGGGTCTATTTCTACATCGAGCGCCCGCATGTCCAAAAAATGGGTGATAAATTAAGCAGGAAAGACATGCACGATGAAGTGGCGAATATGGAATCGGAATAATATTGTTGCATTAATGCGAAGAATCATGAAGGAGGACGAATTTTCTAAAAGATATAGGTTGGTGGCTTCCACGTTAGCTGGATATGTGCTACTGCCCTTAAAGCGAAAATGTAGATTTTGTCAGTTAGATGAAACAAATACTACTTTTATTAGATGGGCACATCTGATTTCAGAAACGTTGGGGGAAAACAATTCAATAAGCTATGAGGAGTGTGATAGATGCAATACGCTCTTTAGTAAGTACGAAGCTCATTTATCTAAATATTTTCTTCCAAATTTGACTATGGTAGGGGTTAAAGGCAAAAGACGGGTCCCAATTTTTCAATCTCGTACCGAAAATAATGAGGAAACTGGAACGATAGTTAAATTTGACAGCAGTACCCAACATAGGCAAATTTTCGCTAGCAAGCCAAGCGATTTACTAATAAATGAAGAAAATAAAACCGGAGCAATAACCTTTAGAAAATCAAATTACAGGCCCATTTATATTTACAAAGCTCTTGTAAAATACGGTCTGTCATTAATGCCTAACGGCAAAATATCTGACTACAAGAATGTCTATAGTTGGCTTATCAAGGATGAAGGAAAAATAGTATTGCTTCCGTCTGTAATATCCAGGACTTTAACCAACAAGAGATTTGAGACGCCCTATGCCCTTCTATTTGAGGCTATTCCAGAGATGATTGAAGATGAGTATTTTACCCCGCGACATGTTTTAATAGTGTGTTTTGCAAACCTTGTTTTACAAGTTACTTTGCCAGTTCCTCAAAGCATTGACATAAATGACGTATTAAAAAAGACTGCCAAAGTACCTATCTATCCGTATGTAAATTCTGATGAAATTGCAGGCAATTCATTCGGTTATGAAACATTAGACTTCTCCAGCAGCGACAGTGTTAATAGTGATCAAAAGATGTTCATTAAATTTGATACATATAAAAGGAACGCGGTTGATTAAACTGATATGCCACACTTGCGTGGGTTTGTGAATGAGACTGAATATTGAAAATTTAATTAAGATCATTGGTTTTAAGTAATTATTAGTTACTTCAGTAGGTTAAACCATCAAAAAAATAGTGTTGATAACAATAGAATTTTTAAAGAAAATTGCGATAGCGATAGGTGATCCCTTCAATGTACTTTTAGCCGACGTAGAGCTTGCCGAGGCGCTCATAGACGAAAATGATTTCTCCAAGCGCAATTATATTCGAACATATTTTGCTTTTGTAGAGGGGTCTATTTTTATTATGAAACAAGTTTGTTTTGAGTTTGGTAAATTATTTAACTCGTTAAGTGTCGAGGATGCCGCACTTTTAAGAGATTGTACTTTTGAAGTAAATGATAAAGGAATTGCTTTTGAGCAAGTAAAATACATAAAACTTCAAGACAACGTTAAATATCTTGTCAATGTCTCTAATAAAATATTAGGCTTAAATCAGGTATTGGATACTAAGTGTCCTGAGCACTGGTGGGATACCGCTACCCCAGTTGCGCGTAGTGTACCAAAAAGAAAACGCGATCGTTGGGCGTAGGCTGTGCCTACGTCCTCGTGGATGCCAGTCTCTGACTGGCGAAAAAAGATATAAACACCTTGCAACTACCCTACAGCAGACAACACACCCTCAATCCTTATTCCAAGCCCAATCAAGCCGCACGCTTTGCTGCGGGGCCAAATTGTATTCCCCACAATAACAGAGTAGAGCTATTTTTTTTCCGGCGGAGCCTTTGGAAAAAAATCGCCTTTTCTTTTGTTACTTTTCTTTTGGCGAAGCAAAAGAAAAGTAAGGTAACGCTGAGCAGGCAACAAACGTCCCCTCGTTGGGCAGGCTGTGCCTACGTCCTCGTGGATGCCAGTCTCTGACTGGCGAGGATGGCTGCGTGATACCTACCGCTCACGGTCGAATAAAGCTTCCGCTGTTGGCAGGATTCAGACAATTTGACAAGATATCCACAAAATAGTGATCGTTTCATTTTTCCTTCAGACCTTTATGCCCGAAAACTCAAAATCGCTATGAAATTAGAAACGGCTGTAAAGTAAAGTCAGGATTATCTAATCAGGGTGTCAATACATTTCAGTACGAGACGCCAGTAGGGGAAATCCCTTGCGGTTGCCCAGCAAATGATAGGCGCTATAACCCGGTGATAAAAGCGAAGAGCATAGTCGGGGCCTGTGATACAAATGCGATACGTTTGTGACATTTTTCAAAAACTTCCTGATTGATAACCAACAAAATAATTTCCGCTATCCACAAAACTTTTTTTCTATAGAAAATGTGATATTTCAAAAAAACAGCTTGGTAGAGACGGCATGCCTGCCGTCTCTAAACAACACAAACACAACATCAAACCGGAAGAAAACCGGAAATTTCTCGTGTAAAAGTGAGCAAGAAGTGAGCAAGAAGTGAGCAATTTTTGAGCAACTTGTCATTCTGAGCGTAGCCGAAGAATGTGGATATCTTCAGCTGGTTTACTGATTATCAATAGTAAGGTGAGCAATAAAGATTTTTTAGAAAAATGAGCAATTCTTCGCTATACCAGGCTTAATTCAATTTCTGTAAATCCGGTTGCTATGCTTTCAGAAAAATCCTTTAATCAGGAAAATCTAGGTTCAGACATTTTTTGTATCTTTGTGTGACCGCAACAGTTTCCTCTTTCATTTATTCAGAATTCACAGGGCTGCGCACCGGTCTTTAAAAACGGAGCGTTATGACAAAGTACATTTTTGTAACCGGTGGCGTTACTTCATCATTAGGAAAAGGCATTATAGCCGCATCTTTAGCCAAACTGCTGCAGGCACGTGGGTTTACCACCACCATACAGAAATTTGATCCATACATCAATGTTGACCCCGGTACCCTGAACCCCTACGAGCATGGCGAGTGCTATGTAACCGAAGACGGCGCCGAGACCGACCTGGACCTGGGCCACTACGAGCGCTACCTCAATACCTTTACCTCGCAGGCCAACAATGTGACCACCGGCCGCATATACCAGCACGTGATCAATAAAGAGCGCGAAGGCGCCTACCTGGGCAAGACCGTGCAGGTAATACCGCACATTACCGATGAGATAAAGCGCCGTATGCTGCTGCTGGGTGAAGACAATAAATTTGATATTGTAATTACCGAGCTTGGCGGCACGGTAGGTGATATTGAGTCGTTGCCCTATATAGAGGCGGTACGCCAGCTAAAGTGGGAGATGGGCACGGAGAATTGCCTGGTAGTGCACCTGACGCTGATTCCTTATCTGAAGGCGGCCAAGGAGCTGAAAACAAAGCCCACGCAGCACTCTGTGAAGATGATGAGTGAGCATGGCTTGCTGCCTGATGTGCTGGTATGCCGTACAGAAGAGCCGCTGTATAAAGACCTGAAAAGAAAGATCGCCCTGTTTTGCAACGTAACGCAGGATGCCGTAATAGAAGCGCTGGACGCAGATACCATATATGGTGTACCGCTGGAAATGATGCGCGAAAGGCTGGACGTTATCTGCCTGGAAAAGTTGCAAATGCCTATGGGCAAGGAGCCAGACCTCGTGAAGTGGAAGGAGTTCCTCAACAAGCTGCGGTATCCTAAAAGCAAGGTGACCATAGGCCTGATAGGCAAGTATGTGGAGTTGCAGGATGCCTACAAATCAATACTGGAAGCGCTGATACATGCCGGTGCAATGAATGAGTGCAAGGTAGAAGTACGCAACATTCACTCCGAATACCTGACGAAAGAGAATGCAAAAGAAAAACTGCACAACGTGGACGCCATACTGGTAGCGCCCGGATTTGGCAGCCGCGGCATAGAGGGCAAGATAGACGCTATACGCTATGCGCGTGTGAACAAGATACCCTTCTTCGGTATATGCCTGGGTATGCAGATGGCCTGCGTGGAGTTTGCCCGCAATGTACTGAACATGCCCAAGGCCCACAGCACTGAAATGGACCCGGATACCGACCAGGGTGTGATCTGCATGATGGAAGAGCAGAAGGCCATAACCCAGATGGGCGGAACTATGCGCCTGGGCAGCTATGCTTGCGAACTGCAGGGCGATTCTGCAACTGCGGCTATATATGGCAATACTGGCATCTCGGAGCGCCACCGCCATCGTTATGAGTTCAACAATGAGTATCTATCTGCGTTTGAAGCCGCTGGCATGATACCTGTTGGCAAGAACCCCAAGGCCGACCTGGTGGAGATAGTAGAACTAAAAGACCATCCGTTCTATATTGGCGTACAGTTTCACCCGGAGTATAAGAGCACCGTGGAGAACCCCCATCCGCTCTTTGTAGCGTTTGTAAAAGCTGCTAAAGAAGCTCAGGAGCAAAGGAATGGCTATGTAAAGCGCCCGTTTGAGAAGAGTGCTGTGTAGTGAAAGGTTGCGTGAAGGGGTTTCTCGCAAAGTCGCAATCCCGATAGCGATCGGGACGCAATTCACTCATTTTGTGTTTAAGGCCGCCAAACGCGTGTGATTTATTATAAGGCCTTATTTATAGTAATTTTGCTGCCTTTAAAACAGACCTCGGGAAACTGCGCCTCTGCGCCTTTGCGAGAGGCATCCTTTTCGAGAGGTATTCTTAAGCAGGAAAAATCATTGCTCAGAGCGCTTCCATGCGCTCACCCCGCCGGAAAGATTATAGAGGCGGTGCAGGCCAAAGGTTTCCAGGCGTTGTATGGCAAGTACACTGCGTATGCCTTTCTCGCAATACATTACTACATCTATATCTTTAGGTATTTCATTGAGGCTGGCAATAAGGGATCCCATAGGGATGTGGACGCCACCAAAATTATATGCTTCCCGTTCCCAATCCTCTCTAATATCCACTAGAAGGAATTCTCTTCCTTCCTCGATCCATTGTCTTAGTTCGGTGGCTGTTACTTGGTTCATCCCAAACGGTGTTACAATAATTATCTTACTGTCTGGTTGCTAAGTTAATAAATATACCTCAATTTGAGATAGAAAATATTAAACCAATTAAGTGAGGGGTTTAGTTAACGCATTCCAAAGCACATCTTTCAGCTCCACCAGGCCCTGGTTGGCATAAGAAGCGATAAAAACGTGCGGAATGTCTTTGGGTAAGGTTTCAGCAATGGCATGTTTCAATTCATCATCAAGCATGTCGCTTTTACTGATGGCAATAACTATTTGTTTGTCCAGCAGTTCAGGGTTGTATTGCTCCAGTTCATTAATAAGTATATCAAACTCCCTGGCATGGTCGCTGCTGTCGGCAGGAATAACGAACAGTAAAACTGAATTTCGTTCTATATGCCTGAGGAAGCGGTGACCGAGGCCTTTGCCTTCGGCCGCGCCCTCTATGATGCCCGGCAGGTCGGCCATGCAGAACGACTTGTTATCGCGATAGGATACAATGCCGAGCTGTGGGGTAAGGGTAGTAAATGCATAGTCGGCTATCTTGGGCTTTGCAGCGCTAAGCACGGAGAGCAATGTTGATTTACCTGCATTGGGAAAGCCTACGAGGCCCACATCTGCCAGTATCTTCAGCTCCAGCACCTTCCAGCCTTCGTGGCCCATTTCTCCGGGCTGCGCGTGGTCAGGCGCCTGGTTGGTAGGTGTTGCGAAGTTGGCATTGCCCAGTCCGCCGCGGCCGCCGCGCACCCATATTGCCTGCTGCCCGTCCTCAAGTATTTCTACTTCGGTCTCGCCGGTTTCTTCGTCTTTGGCCACAGTGCCAAGGGGCACTTCAAGTATAATGTCCGCACCATCGTGGCCGGAGGAATTATTTTTCATTCCGTTCTGGCCATCTTTCGCGAGTACATTCTTGTAATAGCGCATGTGCAGCAATGTCCATAGCTGCGCATTACCCTTGAGGATGATGTGGCCACCGCGACCACCATTGCCGCCATCAGGCCCGGCCATAGAGTCGAATTTATTCCGCTCAAAATGTGATGCACCTGCTCCTCCCTTACCGGAACGGCAAAAGATGCGGATGTGATCAACAAAATTTCCTTTCTCCACTATGTTACGGGTAAGAGATACTTGTTTATGTGCCTGGTGAGTATCTTAAAAGTTTCTGGTATCGTGTGATCTCCTGTTATATGCTCCAGCTTGCCCTGTGCGTTATAGTAGTCAGCAACAGGCTGTGTCTTTGAGTGATATTCCTTGATGCGCTTTGCGATGACTTCTTCAGTATCATCACTGCGACCTGATGTGGCGCCGCGACCCACGAGCCGCTTCACTAATTCGGGTTCGGGCACCTCAAGTGCAAGCACAAGGTGTATCTGTGTTTGCTTAAATTCAAGGAGTTTATCCAGCGCTTCAGCCTGTGGGCGTGTGCGGGGGAACCCATCAAAAATGAATCCGCGTGCATCAGGGTTGTCGTCTATCATGCCGCTGATCATGCCTATCACTACTTCATCAGGTACCAGTAATCCCTGGTCCATGTATTTTTTTGCTTCGGTGCCAAGCGGTGTATGTCTGCTTACTTCATTACGCAAAAGATCTCCCGTGGAAATGTGCTGCAGGTGATAGGTAGCCAAAATATTTTCGGATTGTGTGCCTTTGCCACTTCCCGGAGGGCCGAATAACACTAAGTTGAACATGAACTCATTAATTAGTTGATGCACAAAAATAACCATACTTGGGAAATAGCAAGCATTTATTTAATGAAGTTGTAAACCGGAGGTGATTTGGTTACTGTGTTGTTAATTCTTTTGAAATTAAAACGGTACGAAAAGTGTTTCGCCAAAAACCTCTTCCAAAGGCGCAAGGCCTGCCTGCCGGTACGTGGGCTCGCTATTCCCTCATTTTGTATTTAAGACCCCAAGCGCGAGCGTTATATCCGCCTAATCACTTCACCTGCGCACACTTATTTTCCCAGTAGTAATTGTTTTACACTTTCGTCTGCAACTTTAAATGTGCCGGGAGTGATATCATCCAAAGTTATTTTTCCAATGGAGTAGCGGATAAGCCGTAACGTGGGGAAGCCGATCGTAGCAGTCATTTTCCTCACTTGCCTGTTCTTGCCTTCTGTAAGTGTAAGTGTGATCCATGACGTGGAAATATTTTTTCGGTAACGAATGGGCGGCTCGCGATTGGCAACAACGGGTTCAGGTGTTAATATTTTTGCGGCTGCTTTTTTCGTCTTGTACTTTTTTCCATCAACACTAATCGTTACTCCTTGCTGCAACTGATGAATTGCAGCATCAGTTATTGCGCCTTCTACTTGTACCCAATAAGTGCGCGGATGAGCAAATGATGGATCGAGCAATTGATGTGTGAGTACCTTGTCATCAGTGAGCAACAGCAATCCTTCGCTATCATAATCGAGCCGACCAACAGAATAAATATTTTTAGAAATGCCCGGAAAAAAATCAGCCAATGTTTTTTTATCACCTTCAGCAGAAAATTGCGAAAGCACATGATAAGGCTTGTGAAAGAAATAATACTGTGGCATAAAAATAATCACGCGGCTTGAAACATGCGCCAGTAAAGGCTTACAGCAGGTACAAAAAAAAGTCCGGCGAGGTTGTGGGCTGCCGGACTCTATAAAGGATGGGTTAGTAAGCACAATCCTTACACAATATTAAAAAGAATTTCTTCTACTAAGAAAAATATTTTCATTTTTTTTTAGAATGTTGAAAAGATGTTGACAACTCCGCATAGTCATAAGTCGTGAGTCGTAAGTCAGCGAGTTGGAAGAAGAATGTTGATAAATAAGTAGAACCTTGAGTAGTCGTAAGTCAGCGCGCTACTCGGGTATCATGTTGTAAGTACAAGTTAAAGCGAGTATATAGTTACCGAAAAGAATAGCAATCGTTTTTGACTCGGGGACTTACGACTAAAAGAATTACCAGTCTTTCTGCATCTTCACGATGTTGCCTTTTTCCTTTTTCATTTTGTCTTGCAGCTTTTTTTCTTCCTGCTGTAGTGCATCAAGGAGCTGGTCGGCCTGTTGCTTGGAGAGCTTGCTGGGCTGGCTTTCCGGCTTTTGCGGCTGCTGGTCTTTACTCTGGTCGTCCTTCTGATCCTGGTCTTTTTTATCGTCCTTGTCTTTATTTTTGTCTTTGTTGTCGTCCTTCTTTTCGTCTTTTTTATCTTTCTGATCCTTCTGGTCTTTTTTGTCCTGTTTGTTCTTGTCGTTCTTTTGCTGCTGCTGTTGCTGCTTCTTCATCATCTGCTCCGCATAAGAGAGATTATATTTCGCATCCACATCCTGCGGATTGTTGCGCAGGGTTTGTTTATACGAGTTTACCGCGTCTTCCCATTTCTGCTGAGACATGTAGGTGTTGCCAATGTTGTAGTTAGCTGCGGCAGCACCTGTTTTATCTTTCGACAGCTTGGCGGTCTCTGTCATTACCTTGCGCGAATCGTCGTATTTTTTTTGCTGATAGAGGGAGTTGCCGAGATTGAACAGGCCAGAAGTGTTGTTAGGATCTTTCGCCACTGCCTTGGCATAATCATCGGCGGCCTCTTTATATTTTTGCTGCTCGTACAGCTTGTTGCCCTGCAGTATGTATTTATTAGTTTGTCCCTGTGCGCCAAGCGCTAAGAACATTAAGGCCACAAGTGCGGCGGTACCGCTCTTCGCCCCAGCATCAGCAGATTTAGTGATCAGTACTTTGCCCACAGATACATGCGGCACGTGCTTCTTAGCTTTCCTGCGGCCTGGCAGCAGCCACTCGATGAGCAGCGCGAGGAAACCAGCGAAAAGAAAATACTGGAAGTAGCTGGTGAAGTCAGTATAAACAACAGAGCCGAGGCTTTTTTGTTCCATACCCTCCAGGGAGTTGATGAGCTTGTCGGCTACCTCGTCTGTATTCTGGAGCAGGTTGTAGGTGCCATGGCCCGCACTGGCAATAGACTTCAGCTCTTCTTCATTGAGCTTGCTGATAACCGGGCTGCCGTTCTCATCGAGCTTTACCGACCTTGTATCGGGATCATAAAGTGTTGCACCCTGCGGAGAGCCAATACCAACAGTATGAACGATAATGCCCTGATCTGCTGCTTCACGTGTTTTGTCTATTGCTTTGTCGTCATGGTCTTCGCCATCAGTAATAATGATCAGCGATTTATATTTTCGTTCATTCTGTGTAAAGGTCTGCATCGCCATGTCGATGGCATCACCTATCACCGTGCCCTGTGCAGGCACCATATCGGGCGACACATTCTGCAGCAGCATTTTTACGGAAGTGTAATCGACAGTGAGCGGCACCTGCAGATAAGACCTGCCTGCAAAGATGATGAGCGCCACACGGTCGTTGTGCATTTTGTCGGTGAGGCGCATAATGAGCTGCTTGGCGCGGGTGAGCCTGTCGGGCTGAATATCTTTTGCGAGCATGCTCTTGCTAACGTCCAACGCCACTATCACGTCCACACCTTTGCGCTCTGCTTTCTCGCTCTTGTCACCGGCACGGAGATTGGCCCAGCCGATGATGATAGCTGAGAGCGCCACTGCCATAAGGATGAACCGGAATGTGTTTCTGCCGGATATGTAGCCCTGTATTTGTGAGGCAACCAGTTTTTCATCGCCAATTTTCTGCAGCTTTCTTTTGCGCCAGTATAGCACGCCGATAAACAAAAGCAAAAGCAGCGGCACTACCGCGAGGGTATATAAATAACCTATGTGCTGAAATTGAAACATACGCTTAAAAACACAAATTTAACCGGATGAACGGTTACCCGAAAGCGGAAAGATATGATTTTAATTTTCTTTAACAGAGCCTGTTGGCTGGAATTAGTGGTAGGGAATTTGGAATTTGGATTGTTTCCTGATTTCAGGTTTATGGGGATTTGGTTTTTATTCTGCTGCGTTTCGGCTTTTTCTCGACCTCTTCAGTACCTATAAGCAGCGCCCAGGCTTCAAGGCCGGGAACACGCTCACAGACCAGCTTGATGATGCCCATAATGGGTATGAAAAGGAACATGCCGGGGATGCCCCAGACAAACTCACCGACTATCACCGCCACAATGGTAATAAAAGGGTTCATCTTTACCCGCCCGCCTACAATTCGGGGAAACAGGACATTTGAGTCGAGGAGGTGAACGATGAATAAGCCTATGCCCGCCTCTAGTGCCATGTTACCGGAACTATTGGCGAAAGTGACCAGCATGACGATAACGATAGAGGTATAGATGCCCAGGTAAGGAATGATGTTCAGGACAGCAGCCATAACACCCAGGAGCAACGCATACTGTATGCCCATTATCAAAAACATAGTGCAGTTGACAATACTGATGAGCACCATTTCTATTACTAATCCAAGTACATAGGAATTGATCATGCTTTTTGTTTCAAAGATCACTTCATTCACCTTTGGCCTGTACTCTTCGGCAAACAGGTAGAGCACAAACTTCATCAACAGCTTGCGGTGATAGAGCATGAAAAAGGTAAAAATGAGGACGAATATAGTAAGCAGCAAAATCCCTGTAAGCGAAACAAATATATTGCTGATGGAATGAGCGACAGAGCCCATGATACCATTAATTGATTGATCAATGTAGCTTGTTTGCTGCCTGTTGTTAATATGAAGTTTGTATGAGAGCCAATGCTGCAGCTGGCCGAACATTTGATTAAACCTTACCCGCAGTTGGGGGAAGTCGCTGGAGAAACTGATGATCTGCAGGGTGAGGAAATAGATGAAGCTGACCATAGCTGTGATAAACAATATCACAGATAGCATCGCGGCAGCTATACGGCCCAGGTGCAGTTTATTTTCAAAAAACCTGCTTAAAGGATATAATAATATGGAAATCAGCAAACCGAAGACGAGCGGTATGAATATATTGCTTGCCTCACTGAGTATAACGAACACCAGTACCACTGCGAGCAGGATAAGGGCAAGGCGGGCATAGAATGGGAGTTTTACGGTTTCCATATGTAGTCGTGAATCGTGAGTCGTGAGTCGTAAGTCTGCGAGTCATTCCCCCAGTTAAATCGATTTTACTCAAACTTAATAGAATTGTGCCATAAAAGATTAAAAGCAGGAGGTAATTGCAGAAAGTCCAAAATATTTGGTCTAAAGTTCGGTTATTTTGCAGAATAGAACAGTGATATGCTGAAACGTTTTTTTCAAAAGGGGCTTGTAGAGGCTGGTTGCGATGAGGCCGGAAGGGGATGCCTGGCCGGACCTGTGTTTGCTGCGTCTGTTATATTGCCTCCTGGCTTCCGGCACACACTCTTAAACGACAGCAAGCAAGTAACGGAGGAAGACCGCAATACCTTGCGCCCAATCATAGAACGAAAGGCAGTCGCCTGGTCGGTAGCGATGGTGGACCACGAAGAAATTGACCGGATTAATATTTTAAAGGCGTCCTTTAAAGCAATGCACCTGGCTATAGACCAGCTAAACACGAAGCCGGACTTGCTGCTGATAGACGGACATATCTTCTCTCCCTACTTTGGTATAGTGCATCAATGTGTGATACAGGGCGACGCTATCTATGCATCCATAGCCGCCGCGAGCATCCTGGCCAAGACCCACCGTGATGAGTATATGCTACAGCTCCATGATGAATACCCCCACTACGGCTGGAACGAGAATAAAGGATATGGTACGGCACGCCATCGGCAGCAGATAACCGAGCGGGGACTTTCGCCCTACCACCGGAAGACATTTGGGATATGTAAAGAGGAACCTCAGGTTAATCGTGATTGACTGATTAACTGAAACGGTATAGAAAATATTGTAGATAAATTATTATCTTTATTGCACAACCTTTTCTATGAGAAAAACCCTTCTGTTCTTTATTGCCCTTTATTGTGGCTTGTTGCCAAATCTGTTAGCACAATACAATACAAACCAGAATAAAGTCTGGGCATTTGGTTACCATGCCGGGTTGGATTTTAATTCTGGTAGCCCTATTCCGATTAGTACTGCTTTTACTAGCATGGATGCAGAAGAGGGTTGTGCATCTGTTAGCGACATTAACGGTAACCTATTATTTTATACAAATGGGAAAATCGTTTACAACAGGAACGGTCTTATCATGCCGCACGGTGATTCTATTGTGCGCTTTTGTACTGCGAGTACCACTCAAGCCACAGCCATTGTACCTGTGTTGTCCCACTCAAATCAATACTATGTATTTTCATTGGAAAACACTACAGGTAGTTGCAATCCCTGGATGCCCCCCAGTATCGGACATTTATCTTACTCAATTATTGATATGTCTTTAGATGGAGGTTTTGGGGATGCTGATACCTCAACAATGGGCGTGCCTTTAGACAGTTTTATGTCTGAAAAAATGACTATAGTAGCAGGTCGCAATTGCGATATTTGGCTTGTTACACATAGCAGAGACAGCGCCAGATTTTTTTCCTATCACATAACTAACAGCGGTATTAGTGTACCCGTGGTGTCATCAGTAGGTATTTTCTCCGATTTGGATTGTTATGTTGTAGGCGTAATTAAGGCTAGCGTCGATGGGCAAAGAATAGTATGTCAATTAGCTGGGTTGTTGAGGCCCGGAGGCCTTGTTGATAACGGCACTCAATTGTATGATTTTGATGCAACGAGCGGTAGCATTTCGAATTGCCGTAGTCTTGATTTTGAGCATTCGGAATATGGCGCTGATTTTTCTCCAGATAACACAAAACTATATACAGTTGAGTTTGATAATTCATCGTCTTCTCTAATGGTCTCTCAATATGATGTTTCTTTACCAACAACTTCAGGGATTGCTGCTTCAAAGGTGGTATTGTCAAGTATTTCTGGTTATTATTACTTTGGTGATATTAAACTTGCCCCCGATAATAAAATTTATTTTCATGACATAGCCAGTTCATATAGATTTCTCGCGTGTATTAACAATCCAAACCTTGCTGGTAGTGCATGTGGTTATACATCTAATGCCATCGATTTATGGCCAAACAATATAAATTGGGGACTACCTAATTTATTTGTAAATATAAAATCGCTTATTTATGGGCCAAGTGAATTGTGTGTCGGAGCATCTGTAACTTTCTTGGATTCCATATCAGGGGGGACGTGGAGCAGTAGCAATCCTTTGGTAGCAACTATCGGCTCTGCAAGTGGCACTGTTATTGCAGTTTCTGCTGGCGTGGCATCAATAAGTTATAATGTTGGCGGATGCGCAGCGGTAAGCACAGTATCGGTGGTGCCTACAGCGTCTCCAAATTCAGGCAATCCAATACTATGTGTAGGCCATAATACGACGCTAGTAAATCCGGCCACTGGAGGTACATGGAGCAGTGGCAATATTTCAGTAGCCGACGTTGGATCAGTAACTGGGATTGTAACGGGCGCATCTGCCGGAACTGCTACCGTCACTTACTCGTTGGGTATAGGGTGTTCAGTTGAGACTACAGTAAATGTCATATCTGCATTACCTCCAATCTTTGGAGATTCAATAACATGCGGCGGGGCATCGGTTACTTTTAGTAATTCAATTGTAGGAGGGAATTGGGTCGGTTCTTACACTGCCGATTGGATAAATTTTTCTTCGGGTGTCGTCAGTGCTACTTATTCAGGCATCGATACTATAACATACACCATGGGAGGTTGTACAGCAACAAAAGTGTTGACAGTAAATCCTAGTCCCGAGATAGATGCTCCGTATGTAGCATGTATGGGATTTACTTTCAGTGTATCAGCCACGCCTGTTGGAGGCATGTGGAGTATCGACAGCAGTTTGATTAGCATGGACCTCGCCGGCCTTACTACGGGATTGGATACAGGCAATGCTGTTATTTCCTATACTAATACTCTCAATGGATGTTCGTCCGGTTTTACAATCAATATTATTGCAGCGATGCCCCCAATAACGGGGTACAACCAGGTCTGCGTAGGAAATTCAATTGTGCTTAATGATACTTTAGAAAATTTAGAGGGTGGAACATGGAGTGAAAGTAGCGGCGCGGCAAATACAGGCTTGACTTATGGCGACGTGACAGGGGTCTTTGCCGGAACTGATATTATTACATACTCGGTTTCAACCGGATGTCCTGATGCGACCTACCCAATAACAGTAAACCCACTTCCGGCAATGATCTCGGGCGCAAAAAATGTATGTATTGGAGACTCCCTGGCGCTGACCGATTCTACTATTGGCGGAACATGGAGTAGCAATAATGCCGCTATAGCGTCAATCGGTTCTGTCTCAGGTGTAGAAATGGGTGTTTCTTACGGAAGTGTGCAAATTACCTACACAAACTCGTTGGGATGTTCAAGTTCTGTTTCGGATTTTGTCATTTTTTGCCCATCAGAAATACCAGCGATAAGTAAATCAAATGAGGTATATGTTTACCCTAACCCCGCTCAAAATGAACTAACTGTTTCATCCGCCGAAAGAATATCTGAGATAGAGATTACTAATCTTTTAGGCCAAACAGTTTACATTAATGAGTATTTCAGTAAAGAAATCCAGATGGATGTGGCGGATCTACCGTCGGGTTTATATTTCATAAAAATCAACCGCACAGTTGTAAAGAAGTTTATAAAACAGTAACTAAAGAGGGCGTCTGCTTGTTTGAAGGTACAATGTCATTCCGTGGCGCGGGCGGGGGAACAAATTTTTTTAATTTTTAACTACTCTTGAATTATACCATTTCAACAGTGTTTTACGGAGCGAGTCGGGATTTATGGGTTTTAAAATAAATTCCTTTGCACCCAGTTCGGCAAATTCGGCCTGGATCTCGGCATCGACAGCCGCGGTCAGCGGGAAAATGCAGATATCCGTGTTAAACTTCCTGATCTCTTTTGTGGCTGTTATTCCGTCCATTATAGGCATCTGCACATCCATAAGAATGATGTCGAACTCCTCGCTCTTTACTTTTTCGACTGCCTTAAGCCCGTTATCAGCAATAGTGACCTGGGCATTCCAGTTGGTAAGCATTTTCCTGGCGAGCATTGCATTGTAGGTAATATCCTCAACCAGCAATATTCTCACGCCATCGAGCAACAGGCTTTCAGATCCCATATCTATTTCTACACCTTCCTGCAATGTACTCTTGGGAAGCGTGAGT
Organism: uncultured Bacteroidota bacterium; assembly: GCA_903887415.1. GTDB lineage: Bacteria > Bacteroidota > Bacteroidia > Chitinophagales > Chitinophagaceae > Nemorincola. Next base: position 85,779 of record CAISPO010000012.1, read on the forward strand.
GTAAAATAGAAAGTTGAGCCCTCGCCAATGGTGCTTTTCACCTTTATGTCGCTACCCATTAGCTTGAGCAGCTTTTGAATAATGGCAAGTCCCAGCCCGGTTCCGCCGTATTCGCGCGATATGTACTTGTGAGCCTGTGTAAACCGATGAAATATGTGTTTTTGACTTTCGTCATTAATACCAATACCTGTGTCTGAGATCGAAAAGTCAATAACAGAATTGTTTCCCTCCTGTGCCTTCAGCTGCAGCTCAACAGTGATTCGGCCATTTGAGGTAAACTTAATGGCATTAGAGACAAGATTATTGAATACCTGGGCCAGTCTCGTAGTATCGCCGATAAGATATTTGGGTATATCTTCGTCAACCATTATTTTGATGGTATTACCGCGCTCGTCGGCCATTATCTTATTGGCCATCTTGATCTCGTTGAGCAGTTTACGGATCTCAATGTCGCTGCTGGCAAAAACAATTTTGTTTTCTTCAATTTTATTGAAGTCAAGAATATCATTGACCAGTGAAAGCAGATTTTTGGAAGATATCTGCAGGATATCGAGATATTCGACCTGGGAGGGCATTGGGTTTTCCTGCTTCAGCAAATGAATATACCCGATGATCGCATTAAGGGGAGTCCTGATCTCGTGGCTCATGGTAGAGAGGAAATCGCTCTTTGCCCTTGCCGTTTTCTCTGCAATGTTTTTAGATTCGGTAAGGTGTTTTTCCAGTTCTTTTGTTTTCCGGATCTGCTCTTTAAGGAGCGTTATTATGTTAAGGATGTCGTCATCAGAATCTGTAATGCCATCGAGTAAACCTGCGTCAATCGTTGAAATCGCATTCTTTAGCTCTGATATTGATTTTAACCTTATCTCGTTCTGATTTTTTAAACTGGCAACAACTTCGTTGAATTCTCTTTCGCTGACGACAAAGGCGTTTTCAATAATTTTCTTGTCCCTGTCGAAAGAGTCGTAGTTATCACTTATGGATTCCAGGAATTCAGTAAGATCTTTTGCATCCTGGTAATCTTTAGGCAGGTAACGAGCGATTTGCTTCTTCAGAATCTTATTATAAGACATCGGTGCCGTTTTTTTATAACTCTTTAAAGGTAGTAATAGTCATTGTTTGATTATGCAATTCGCACTTAGTGTCCGGCTTAAGCGGTGTAATTTCGCCATAGGAATAAAAACCAGCTACATTAACATTTGGGCCAAATACCTCACCGGTGGCTTCAACTTCTTCGTCTATCCTATTCTGCAAAATTATCTTCCTTCCCACGCAGCTAATAAGGATGACAAGATCGGGTTCAACATCGTTGAATTTTGCAACAGATATCTCGGATGCTTCGTTTGCAGCCTGTATCAGCTTGCCGAAATTGCCTTTCATCAGCCTTACTTTACTACCTTCCGGCATATTGCCGGCAAAGGTCATACTATCCTCTTCTTCATTGACAGCAAGGATGGTTCGTACCAAAGGCATATCGTTTCCCACATTCTTAATAGATAGCGGAAAAAGCAATGCCGAGCCGGGCAGTTCTTTCACATAATCGCCCAGGTACTCCTTGTACAGGCTTAGAGCGCTTTTACCATCAATCTGGTAGAGCACATTTTTGTGTGATCGGGTTATTGTCCGTTCGTAGCCAAATTCGTCCCAGCCGCCGATAGACCCATGTCCGATCAAAAGGCTTGTGCCATAGAAGCCTATAGCCACAACGTTTCCCTCGCCAGGAATACAATTCAGCCCGGTTGCGGTTGACTTAAACTTGTCTTCATCGCCGGCGAGGCCCCCGGTTATTGGAATACTATTAAAATTGGCGCTATTGAGACCAGACACCAGGTCACTGCCATTTATTTTGATGCCATCGCTAATTACGAACATATAACACAGGTCATCGCTTTGCAATTGCCCAAAAAGCCGTTGACCGGCTTCATAACTATTGCAATCATTGCCCAGTGCCAGCGATAAGGCCCTGGTGCGTGTTTTGTCAAAAGCAATTGCAGTTGCAATAATACTGTTGTCAAGAACATGGCCCTGAGCGATCTCGCCTGCAGTGGACGCGAACACCAGGTCGGCACCGGGATATTGACTTCTAAGAAAGTCGAAGTTTGCCTGTTCGGTCAGAAGGGCAGCGTTGCCAAATACAAGTACGAGGTTTGTTTTCTCTTTATTCTTTATACCTGATGAAGCAATATCGCTCCAGGTGCCGTTGAAATAGGCATGTTGTTGTATTTCCATAATCGCATCTAAGTTTTTGTTTCGTTTTTGAGCTGGGAAATTACTTTGCTTATCGTGTCCGTAATCAATTTAATATTGCTGAGATTGGCCTCATCCAGTCCTCTTTCGTTTAGTGCCCTTTCTATATTTTTCAGTATGTCTTTAATGCTTACAAGATGAAGACTGGTGACCATTCCCATAAACTTATGAAGTTCACTTTTGATTATCGGTACATCACCTGTTAGACATGCTTCGTTAATGTTATCTATTGAAATCGTCGCGTCCACGGTAAAATTGTTCAATAATTCATTGAGTGCATCAATGTCTTCACCAAAAAGTGATCTTAATTCTGTAAGGTCGTATAGCATAGTTTTAAAAACGAGCGTGTACCCTATGTTTCAGTTCTAAAAGTGAGTGTATAAACATCGATTTATGCCGAACCGGAGAAATCGTGCTTTAAATATACCACGTTTTGTATAATTAACTCTTTATTAGTGGGCTATAAGAGATAAAAAAATAACTTTAAATTAAGGAGAATAAAACTACCAAAGTTCAAGGATGGTTTTCCACATATTTTTTCTAATTTGTACGTTTTCAAACTAATAATTATGAGATCAGTAAAAATTTGCCTGTTATCGGCATGCCTTGTTGCTGCCGGAATGGTGCAGTCAAAAGACAAGGGTGATGAAGAAAAGTACCAGTGGAAGGACGGGAAGTCGGGCGGATACAGCTATAAGTATGTGACCAACGACCCGATGCAGTCGAGATTCTACAAACTTGGCAATGGGCTTACTGTGATACTGAGCCCCACGCACAAGGAACCGCGTATGCATTTTTATATAGCCACCAAGGCCGGCAGCAAAACAGACCCGGCAGATCATACTGGCCTGGCCCATTACCTGGAGCACATGATGTTCAAGGGCACTCAAAACTACGGCTCGCTGGACTGGAGCAAGGAAGAGCCGATGCTGAACAAGATAAATGCACTCTACGAAGAATACAACCACACCACCGATGAGGCAAAGCGCACTGCCATATATCACCGCATAGACTCCGTATCCGGGCTTGCTGCGAAATGGGCGATTGCCAATGAGTATGACAAGATGATGGCATCTATGGGTGCGAAGGGTACGAATGCATTCACTTCGTTTGAGGAAACGGTTTATACAGAAGACATCCCATCGAACGCGGTGGATAAATTCCTGAAAGTGCAGTCAGAGCGTTTTAAGGACCCAGTGTTCCGGATCTTCCATACGGAGCTGGAAGCGGTATACGAGGAGAAAAACCGCGGCCTTGATAATGACCGAAACAAAGTGGAAGAGACGCTGCTAGCGAACCTCTTCCTAAACCATAACTACGGCAAGCAGACAACGATAGGCACTATAGAACATCTGAAAAACCCATCGTTGCTGGAGATCAGGAAATATTTCGACACTTATTATGTACCTAACAATATGGGCGTTATCGTATCCGGCGACTTTGACGCTGATGAGATGATAAAGAAAGTAGATCATTATTTCTCGGGTATGAAGTCGAAGAAGATACCCGAATACACCTTCAAGCCGGAGGCGCCGATCACATCACCAATTACGAAGGAGGTATATGGTCCGGATGCAGAGTTTGTGACCATAGGATACCGGTTGCCCGGCGTGCATTCTAAAGATGCTTTGCTGGCAGATCTTGTAGGGCAAATACTCACCAACGGCCGTGCGGGCCTGATAGACCTGGACCTGGTGAAAAAGCAAAAATTGCTGCGCGCATCGGCAAGTGCAGAGATACTCATCGATTATGGATACATGGGCCTTCAAGGCACGCCAACCCTGGGCCAGAACCTGGACGAGGTAAAAGACCTGATGCTGGGCGAGATAAACAATCTGCGTAAAGGGAATTTTGATAACGACCTGATGGTGTCTATCATCAATAACCAGAAGAAAGCAATGATGCAGCAGACCGAGAAATATGGCTCACGTGCAAATGCGCTGATGGGCGCTTTTACGGGTGAGGAAGACTGGCTGGATGACGTTTCATACACAGACCGCCTCTCCAAACTTACCAGGCAGGACATCATTGATTTCGCGAACAAATATTTTGGCGAGAACTACGTAGTGGTTTACAAAAGAAAGGGTGCGGACAAGAACGTGGTGAAGGTGGTAAAACCGCCGATAACTCCCATAGAGCCCAACCCCAGTAAGCAGTCTAAGTTTGTAAAGGAAGTAATAGATATGCCAGTGGACCCTGTAATGCCTGTATGGGTAGATTACAATAAGGACCTGCAGAAGGGCAGCCTTGGCCCGGCTGAGGTGTTGTATGTGCATAATGATGAAGATGGGTTGTTCCGTATGTCTTACCGGTATAAAATGGGCACATGGAACGATAAAAAGATTGCTGTTGCTGCACAATACCTGCAATTCCTTGGCACCGACAAAACAAGTGCCGAAGAGTTCTCCAAGCAGTTTTACAAACTTGCATGCAGCTTTAGTGTAAGAGCAGATGGAGAGTACACGACCGTGACCATAGAGGGACTGCAGGAAAATTTTGACAAAGCCGTGGCGCTTTATGAAGACCTGGTAACCAACTGCAAGCCTGATGAGCAGGCGCTTACTTCGCTGAAAGCACGCATCAGCAAGGCTCGGGCAGACGCGAAGAATAACAAGGGGCAAATAATGAACGGACTAGTTATGTATGCCCGTTATGGCGCGGATAATCCATTCAACAATGTACTGAGCAATGATGAGCTGAAGAACCTGACCAGCACAGAACTTGTGGACCTGCTTCACAATATGTCGAGCTACAGCCACAGGATATTATATTATGGCCCGGAGACAATGACGGCGCTTACCGCTTCGCTGAAGGGTGTGCATAAGATGCCGGAAATGTTCAAGCCGTTTGCTGCGGCAAAAGCATTCAACTTTACTACCCAAACACAGAACCAGGTGCTGTTTGCAGATTATGACATGGTACAAAGTGAGATCCGCTGGGTGCGGAATATACCCGGATATGACCCAGCGAAACAGCCTGCAATCAATATGTTCAACAACTACTTTGGCGGCGGTATGGGCTCGCTTGTTTTCCAGACGATACGCGAGAGCAAGGCGCTCGCCTACTCAACGAGCTCGTATGTGATCACTCCGGAAAAGAAAGAAGATCCATACTACATATCAGCTTATGTAGGCTGCCAGGCAGATAAGTTCGATGAATCGATAAAGGCGATGAATGAGCTACTGAACGACCTGCCATCGGTGGAGAATAATGTGCTAAATGCGCGGTCTGAGCTGAAAAAAGGTATAGAGACAGAGCGCATCACGGAGGATGATATTATTTACAACTATCTCGCCGCGGAGCGCCGTGGGCTTAATGAAGATATCCGCAAGAGCATTTACATGAATGCTGATAAACTTTCGTATCCGGAGCTGAAGAAATTCCATGACGACAATATGGCGAGCAAGCCATATACTTATTGCATAGTGGCGTCTGAGAAAAAAGTGGCTACCAACGATATGGAGAAGATAGGTGCAGTGAAGAAACTGTCGCTGGCTGAGATATTCGGGTATTAATCATTTTTATGAATGCAACATTGATAGCCTGTGCGGATGCCAAATCTGCACAGGCTATTTTGCGATAAAGAACATAAATTTGCGGCGATGGAACGACATGAACAATTGAGCGTGATAGTGGACCGGATAGTAGCGTCTGATGAGATGCACACGAAGTGGCTGAACAGCCTCTCTATGATGGAGAACACAGGTGCAAGGAAAATATCCAAGTATGAACACCCGGTGCATACGGGTATAATAGTGCTGAAACATGCGGCAGAAGAAGCCCGCCACGCCTATTACCTGAAACGGCAGATCGGCAAGCTGGATCCAGATGCATGCCCTGATTATTCTTACCCATACCTGCTGGCGCCAATAGAAAGCTACCACTATCTGAATCAGCTTGACGTGGATGCCTGCCGATATGTAAAAAACAAACTGAACCTGAGCGGCAGGGAAATGAAACATGGGGCGTACCTGCTGGTGACTTATGCTATAGAGGTGCGCGCAGATATGCTGTATGGCATATACCAGGAGGCGCTGACAAAGTATGAATCGAGGGTGAATGTGAAGTCTATAATAGCGGAAGAGGAAGGCCACCTGGAAGAGATGCAGAAGATGCTGGAGGTTTTTCATCCGCAATGGGAGTCGCTGGCGAAGGATATGTGCGAAGTGGAGAACAAGTTGTTTGAGAAATGGGTAGCGGCGATAGCTAAGATATTAAATGACTCTACTGTGAGCCAATCCTATTAATACCTGCTTTTGCCTGCTGGTCTATGGAGTTTTGGAAGTCGTGGGCAGGCATGTCCAGGCATTCATTGTATTTTTCAAGGGCTTCTTTGTGCAAGCCAATTTGTTCCATCATTTTACCGGTTTGCAGCATGGCTCTTGCGGCATATTGTTCGGGCCGGCCTTTTCCTGTGGCACTTGCGTCTGCATAGTTGTTGATGGCAGCAACGAAATTTTCTTTCCCGCCGCTATCATCGTATTTGGCTTGATAGGCGCGTCCAAAACGAAAATAGTATTCAGCCTTATCTGCGGGAAGTTTTATTTCGCACACTGCTATACGATTCAAAATGGTTATTGCTTTGTCATTGTAACCTCCGTCTATGAGCAGGCGTGCCTGTAATATATTTTTTTGCGGCCAGGTTTTTGTTTTTGCAAAGCGTAACGCCTGCTTATCGGCATCCAGTTTTGTGCCACCCCTTGTAATCACCTGATTCATGCAGTACGTTGCCTTGGCGTTATTTCCACTAGCATACCATGCGAATGCCATCTTTTGCCATGCGTCTTTTATATAGAGCCCACTTTTTGTTTTCTGCTGGTAGCTGTAAAAATAGTTGGTACACATAGTATCCAGCCGGGTGAGCAGGGCGCAGCCAAACTGGTAATTGAAGATGGGGTACTTGCCATATTCAGGGCTGGAAGCGGCTGCCTGGATGGTTTCTATGGCAGCGTCTGATTTACGGTAGTCCAGTGCAATATTCACTTTTACGAAAGTATTCAGGAGGTTGGATTGTGTGGAAAATGCGGGGCTATTGAGAAATGCCCATGTTTCTTTTTGCTCTGATAAAAGATAGAACCTGGTAAACGCATAGTACAATACTGTTTCGGCATAGACGGGATCTGCCCTGGTGTGTGCGTTAACGAAAGCAGCGAGCTGCGCTGTGCCCTGCTTTACATTGCCCTTAAGCCCAAATACAGAAGCCAACCATTTATAGTTGCCGGGCAAGGCACCCACAACGGCTTCCTCCAGGCCAGTGAATACCCGGTTGAATTCAAAACCAGGGAAGAGGCGCTCATTCTCTTCCAGGAGCGTGAATGACTTGCGGAAATTCAACGCAGCATGATACTGTTCGCCAAAACGGGTATTTACAATAGCCTTATGCAGATAAATACCTGCGAGGCAAAAACGGTACCATGGAGAATTGTGGTCCCCTTTTTCCAATGTCTTGACCCGGTCATCAAAATGAGCTGCGCGTAATTTGTACTCGTCGGCGTCACAATTCAAGAGCAGGGGGATACAATCTGCGTAATCTTCAACATAATCTGCGAAAAGGTTACCCGGGTTGGCTTTTTTCTCTGCGAGTATATAATTGTTGCCTTCTTCAAAGTGCAGGGACAAAAACTGCTGATAGGCAAGCCGGCAATTATTATCATAATCATACTGCCTTGCCGCCAGACCCATGCCTGAATAGCAAATAAACAATACCGAGAAAATCAACGTTTTACAGGCCATGAGCGGAATGCAGAATTTGTAAAGTTATTACGAAACAAGTTTGCGCAACTCCACAAAAAATAGCGGGCACGGTTGTTGTATTGATTTGCTTGGATTGCCGTTAAAACTTATCTTTGGCAAAAATTATTTACTTATTTAAAAAATGTCTATGAAATCAATTAAGCACATCGTATTTGCCGCGTTTGTAACGCTTGGCGTATTTTCAGCAGTAGTATATACATCATGCACTAAAGATGCGTGTAAAGGGGTGACCTGCGATAACGGCGGTACCTGCAGTGGTGGTAACTGTACCTGTGTAACAGGATACTACGGCACGAGCTGCGACAGCGTTTACCGTAATGACTATGTAGGTACGTATAAAGGTAATGGCGTTGACAACGGCACACCGCCTAATACATACACCGGATTTTATATGGTATTTTCAAATGTAGGCAGCACTGTGACCAACATGCAGCTCGTAATTCAGGACAATACAACGGCCCCCGTAGTGTCTATGCCGATCACACTTACCACTCTCGGTGCATCAAGTTCGGTATTTACTATTACCTCTACAGTGGCTAACGGCAGCACTTATACCGGTACCGGCACTGTAAGCAACTCCATTGCTTCCGTGACACTTACTGAAACAAATAATACTACTTCTTTGGTTACCACTTACACTTTTACCAACATGGCAAGGCAGTAATCTTCTAAAATAAATTAATAAAGCCCGTTTAGCTGATAGCTGAGCGGGCTTTTTTGATTTCGATTGACTTTAAGCTGACCGTTATATTAAATAATGATCTCCCGGCCTTTGAGGTATGGCACACAGGGGTGCAGGTCGGGGGTGACACAATATTTCATTTCTTCTTCCAGCCCGTATTTCGCCAGGCGATGGTAATGCGAACTGTCTTTCAGGAACTCGATCAAGTGTTTGCCTTTCGCGCATTCATACAGATGTTTTGCCGCCCGTGCACTATCATCCTTTATTTCAAAGGCGTGCTGCAGCTCATTGGCCACTGCTCCGGCAAATAAGGTATCTTCCAGGTTAAACCGGTCTTTCCAGGAGGCGCAGCCTAGTATCACTCTTTTATCCTGTAACAGCAGGTGGGCACACATGGCGTGCAGGTTCAGGAAGGAGCCAATCAGTATTGCCGCTGCGTCCTTTACCATATGCAGAAGGCGGGTGCCATTGGTAGTGGTCAGCACCAATGTCTTGCCGTTCACGAAAAGAGGTGGGTATTCGAGCGGAGAATTGCCATATTGCAGGCCTTCGGCAATCTTCCCATCGCGCTCGCCTGCCGTAAGGCTGTTTGGGGTAGCCGCTCCTATCGTTATACACTCTGCCACAGATGCAACCGGTATCACGCACTTAGCGCCGTTGTGCAGTGCAGCGGTAATGGTGGAAGTAGCCCTGAAAATATCTATGATCACCACTACCGCATCGCTGGTATCGTACAGGTGTAATAATGCGGGAGAAAGGCATACTTCCAGGCTTGGTTTTTCCACGTTCTTTGAGTTAAGATTATCTTGCAAGATAGTAATGCAATCATTCACAAAGAAGCCCCCGATCATATCGGGGGCTCAAATATCCATTGTGCTATTTTGAATTTTTACTTTTAACTTTTGAATTTTAATAAACCCACATATCCACTTCCTTGTTGAATATTTCCTCGGCCACATGCTTACTCTCAAATAATGATTCCATCGGTGTAAGGCTTTCTTTAAACTCTGAACCGAACGGATTGCTTACCTTGGTAATTTTAGAAGCAAACTGGCGGCTCTCGAAAAATTCATCCCAGGTGTAACGGGCTATGTCGTTCTGGGGGTTATATACTTCATATTGAGCCAGCAAATTGCGGATATCCGGGTAATACAGCCAAAACATAGCCTTAGACCCGCGAAATACCCCGTCATCACCGATCACGTCGATAATAGGAGATATACCAACGATCCTCACCACCATTTGTCCCTGGTTACGGTCGAATATCCAGTCTTCCTTAATTCTGAATTTCCTGATCGCAGTTGGGTCAAAATCTTTCTGAATGTACTTCGTTATTTCCTTATTCTCGATCGGGTCAAGTATCACCTGGGTATCAACCCTGCCAGCTACCGTCTCCATGATGTCTTCTTTACTCATTACCTGAGTAAAACGGTCATCAAACTTGTAACCTTTTATCTTACCCGTCTTCAATGCGTCTATCAATATTTCTATAAACATACCGCCGCCAGAACTTTCATCGCCTGCATAGCGGAAAGCCACGTTTTGTTTCTCACGGGTGTCAATTTCCCGCCATACGCGTTTCTTCCATAAGATGTCCGTTTCCCGTATCGGCTGCCAGGGAATCGGCATACTAGCGTGAGAAGAGACCCGGTCATAAGCGCCATCATTAGTTTTTGACGGCTGCCAATCTTTGTTCACGCCCTTTTGAGCGCCGGAGATCGGCTGGTCTGTTGCTGATCCGCCCTGGGCAAATGCTGTACCTGTGGCAAGCAACAATACTGTCGCAGCGGTTAATCTGTATGAATTCAGGATGGTCATATCCTTTGGTTTTTTTGTACTAAATTAATTAATTTAAACTAAAGCTTATTGGCGGCAATGGCCGTACCAGTTTATCAGGTCCCACGGCCTTGATGTCATCAATAAATACACGGTCGTTAGGGCGTAACATAAGCATGCTCTTTTCAATATTAGGATTCGCACCTGGACCAGACAAACGGCAACCTGCCGGGTTCTTCACCTCGTAGGGCCCTATTATTTCCCCTTTGTGCAATACTGAGTAACTAAAGTGGGTAATAACAAATTTGGTGTCGAAGTCGAAGTTATCAAGCGCTGCCTGCGGCGCTATCTGTGCCCTGAACAATGCGGCACTCATGCCGCCACCCGGAATACCTCCGATCTTGGTGACCGGGTTAGGAATGCGTTTCACACGAACAGGCATACCGCCTACAACTTTCTTTGATCCCTCTTTAGTTTTAGCTAATATTTTCACGTCAACATTACCTATCTTATCCACGGTGATCGTGTATTTACCTTTACCGCCGGTAACTACTGCGCCAGGAATATCCAGAGATACATCTTCCACAGAATAACCAGCAGCAGCCACGGTTACAGGGTTTTCAACACCAATGTAAAATACGTTCATTTTGTCCAACTGCATGGAGGCACCAGTGGTACCCACCATATATTCGAACTTAAACTGCCTTTTCACTAAGCCTTGTTCTGCTGTATTCAATTCTATTGTTCCGTTAACGGTCTGCAGGCCAGTTCCATGTGCAACGGTTTCCCAGGGAATCACACCAGCAACGGCCGGTTTTGTGCTTCCGCCACCTGTCATACCAGCAATGGTAGGCCTTTGCTCCCTGTTAAATGCTGCAAGAAGTATTGATGCCTCTACTTTGTCACCTTCCAGCACATAGCTCTGTTTAGGAACAGCCACAGCAGCTATTGTATCGAACTTAATATCCTTTCCATGTGCTTCTTCAAACAGTTTATTGATTACCAACGCCTCACTAGCACGAACGTCATTCTGATATTTGGAAAACAACGCCAATGCAGCAATAGCAGGCATATGCTCAAAGTTCCCGATGTTCCAGTCGCCTGTAGGGTTGTGGTCGTTCTTTTTCGCAGGCACCACTTTTAAAGGCATGAGCGGGTTGATATCCGCCTTATCTTTTTCAAAAACCTGGCTCAGCATAAACGTGCGCATATCTTCGATCCTTTTCTTGATGGTATCACCACCTTTCCTTTCCACCAGCAGCGATGTTGTCGCATCAATGTTATCCATCCTGTCCGGGAAGTGAGTATCTTCCGAATCATCCTTGTACTTGGCATAACCTCCGGCTTCCATCACTATTCTCCTCTTCCAGTCATCAAGATACTTTACCAGGTCATCGGCCTGCTTCACCACCTCATCCGCCTTTATACGGAATGGCTTCACCTTAGCTTCCTGCCCCGGAGCATGTTCGTTCGCTTTTATCGCGTCATAAACATCTTTATTCTTCTGATCAATGGATACATTAGACCTATCGATACTTGAGCTCAATGTCCGGAAGGCATTGAGGATCTCATTAGATACGTTTAGGGCCAGCAGGGCTGTCAACACCAGGTACATCAGGTTGATCATTATCTGTCGCGGCTCTTTAGGTATAGACATTCTTTAATTTTTACTATAGTTAGACTAAAATTGTTTACCAGCTATTACTTGGCTTAATTAACGGCCCTGCATTGCAGACAACATGTTTCCATATATCTGGTTCAGCGTGGTGAGGTTCTTGGCAAGCAGGCCTATCTGTGTTTTAGCAGCAGTAGCATCTGTAGCGCTGGCAGCCATAGCCTCAGAAGCGTTTACGAGGTTGCTATAGAATTTGTTCATTGCTTTCAGGTGGTTGTTTGCATCCGCCAGTTCCACTTCATATATCTGGTTCAGAGTACCGAGGTTCTTAGACAATACAACAACCTGCTCGTGGAATTTTGTAGTATCCTCAGCTGCAGCATTGAATGCGCTCATTGTTTTTGTAGCACCCTGGAAAGTGTTTTTCATCTGGCCCAAAGCATCAGCAGCTTCGCGGGCACTCTGTGAGTAAACACCAGTAGCAGCGGTAACATCAGTTATATCCTTCATCTGCTCTACAGTCTGGCCGAATTTCTGGAAATTATCGCTCAGGCGACGCAGGTTAGCAGGATTGATCTGTGCTTCTTCCATCATTTTATCCAATGATTTTGAAGGCGCATCACCTGCTTTATGTGGCTCTTTCAAACCTTTTTCATAGGCCTCAACATGCGGGTTGATGGTGATATCCGGGTAAAAACGCTCCCAATAGTAATCTGCGTGCGGAGGAAGAAGACCGAGCAGCGCAAAGATGAACACTTCGGTAAACATACCGCAGTTAAGCATGATACTTGCACCGGGATAGTGCTGTATTTTAAAAAGAGCGCCCAACAGTACCACCGAAGCGCCAAGGCCGATGATCAGGTTCTTAATGTACTTACCTTGTTTCTTCTCAAAAAAGAGTGCTATCGAATTCATTTTGGCTGATTTTTTCTTTGTTGTTTATAAAAAGTCTGATAAATTTTTATTTCCTTACCGGGCGCCTGTTGCTTAAGGCAGGTACTGTTTCTGTATAAACGCAACGGAAACCAATGTATGCCTTGCACGTATCCTGGAACTCATAATCACGGGTACTCACCTGCAGGAAGTAAGCTACATCGCGCCAGCTTCCGCCACGCACTACCTTGCGGGTCATGTATGGCCTGTCTCTTGCATCATTTGCCTGTGCATTATAGGTAACGCTTGGGTTGATGTCCGCCATCTGGTTGTATGTACCACCGAAGTAAGCGGATTCTGTCCACTCGGACACATTTCCTGACATATTTTTCAGGCCGTAGTCATTTGCAGCATACCAGTCAACCGGTACTGTGTAAAGACCACCATCTGCGGCGTAGTTGCCGCGCTGTGGCTTGAAGTTGGCCAGGTAACAACCTTTTTTGTTGATGATGTAAGGACCGCCCCATGGATAAGGAGATTCGTTGCGGCCACCACGTGCAGCCCATTCCCACTCTTCTTCTGTAGGCAGGCGGAACTGACTTTCTGTATATAACCTTTGTTTCTGGCGTTCGCCTCTCCACATATTGGTACGCCAATTACAGAATGCGTGCGCCTGATTCCAGTTAACGCCTACAACCGGATATTTATTGAAGCCCTGGAACCAAAAATATTGCTGTGCTATTGGCTCATTGAATGCATAGTTGAACTGGCGCACCCAAACAGTTGTATCGGGGTAAGCAGTTTCGTCATGAGAAACAACGTATTTTGACTTTGGATCATTAGGGTGCTGTACGGCACCGGCATAATCGAAGGTTGTGTAGTGGTATTTCAATTTGCTGGCGTCCAGTTCTTTCACTCCCCATCCCGACTGCTCAGCGGGCAAATACATGGCAGCAAGCTGGTCCTGCAGTTCAGGGTCTCTCCAGTTGATATGCTTACTCATATCGAGGCGCTGAGTACCATCGGGGTTATCCTTGAAATTACCAAGTATCGTATTAGCGATAGAATCCCTTACATAATTAGTAAACTGGCGGTACTCCTGATTGGAGATCTCCGTAGCATCCATGTAAAACCCTAAGAGCTGAACGGTGTGAATGGTCGCGTCATTTCTGCCGCGAATGTCCTCGTCACTGGCTCCCATTTTATAGGAACCCGATGGAACGTACACCATCCCTATGGGGAGCGGCGCCCTATAATTCAATCTCGATTGATCACCTACTAACTGGCCATTGGAGCCCGCTTGTCCACAGCCTGAAGCAAGTGCGAGCAATGCTAAAGCGGTGACCTTCAGGGAAGTTTTTTTCATACTACTGTGTATTGTTTTTGCAATTTTGCAAGTAAATATTTTCATCTTTTCATCTTCACACTACAGAACGGACGCACAATATTCAAAGTTTTTTCCAAAAATACAAGTTTCGGCAAAAATTTGTTTGCGCGGCTCACGGCTCAAAAGTATAAAAAAATCCCAATTTTTTATAGCGCTTCATAATTTATTGATAAGGCGAAGAGCGTCTGCAACGGCGCTTACAGGCGATAGGCAGGCCTGTTCCGTGCAAACAAATATATACATTTTATCAGCAAAAAATTTTTTTTCAAATATCGGCAATTCAGATATTTCTTTTTGCGAAGTGAGTACATACGCCTGCGGTAACAAGGTTTCCTGTAATTCCCGCTGATATTCATTTGCCCCGCTACCTGTACAGACAACTGTCTTAAGGCCTTCTGCCTGCCTTTGCAGCATCAGCGCCCAGTACCCGAACGACTGGCTGCACCTCACTGTGGTATCGTTCATATTTTGCCACATCAACTGCGCCTGTTCTATCCATTCGCTCTTTTCCAGGCATATGCCGCATATCCAGAGGTTATATGCCATTACCGCATTCGCGGAGGGAGTAGCGCCATCATAAAGGTCCACTTTGCGCACCGGTATATCCTTTTGGGTTTCAGCAGTGTAGTAAAAGAAGCTGTCTTCGGCTGTGTTGCCGGTATTGAATTCATTGATAACTGTGGCAACCAGTTCACCAGCTTTCGAGACAAGATCGTTTGCACCTGTGGCAGCAGCCAGTTGCAGCATTGCCTGCGCCAGGTATGCATAGTCATCCAGCTTGGCTGGTATTTTCGCTATACCGTTTTTCCATGTGTGCAGCAGCTTGCCACCATTTTTAAATTGTTCCGTCATCCACTGCATATGCGTAGTTGCCAGCCGCAGGTAATCTTCATTGCCAAACGACACACCTGCTTTGCTCAAGGCGATATTATACAGCGCGTTCCAAGACAGCAGGCATTTATCGTCTGTCACAGGCCGCACTCTCGTGCTTCGTGCAGCCAGCAGCCTACGTTTCGCGACATCTATCCGTACACATACGTCGTCAACATTTAACCGGTTTTCCGCTGCCAGCTCTGCTATGCTTTTCTCTACATGCAGTATGTTCGTCTCTTCCCAGTTGCCGTGTTCGCTCACGCCAAAATATTGCGCCACAACTGCATCCTGTTGCCCAAGCGCTGCAATCCATTCATCCCAGATCCAGGTGTAGAACTTACCCTCTACCCCTTCGCTGTCCGCATCCAATGCACAATAGTAACCACCGCTCTTGTCTTTTAACTCCCGCTCTATAAATGCTATTGTTTCTTCTGCTGTTGATTTATAACGCTCATCCTTTGTAATGCAGAATGCATCGCACAGGGAACCAATGAGCAGCGCATTGTCATACAGCATTTTTTCAAAGTGCGGTATCAGCCAGTTCCTGTCGGTAGCATACCGCGCGAAGCCGCCGCCAAGCTGGTCGTATATCCCGCCGTCCGACATTGCATCAAGACTGCGCAGGGCGTGGTCCAACGCAGGCTGATAGCCGGTGAAGTGATAATGCTCCAGCAAAAAACTTATCGCCATAGTGCCGGGAAATTTAGGCGCATTGCCAAAACCGCCTTGCTCTTTGTCTGCCTGCTTCAGCAGATTATCTGCTATTTTGCGGCAGGCGTCTTTACCTGCAATTAAACCATCTTTTTTAGCAACGGTCATACGCTGCGAAGCCTGCCGCAGGTGCTGTATCATTTGCTGCGCCTGCTGTGTTACCTCGCTGTGCTCATCTTCCCATAGTTCGGTCATGCGCTGTAGTAATTGCATCCAGGACGGACGGTTGTATGCCGCGCGCGGCGGGTAGTAAGTACCGCCGTAAAACGGCGCCCTGTCCGGTGTTACAAACACATTGAGCGGCCACCCGCCACTACCGCCTATAGCCTGCACTGCGTCCATGTACATGTGGTCCACATCAGGGTGTTCTTCGCGATCTACTTTTATGCAAACAAAGTGCTCATTCATGTATGCGGCTACTGCATCATTTTCAAAGCTCTCGTGTTCCATAACATGGCACCAATGGCAAGCAGCATAGCCTATGCTTACCAGCACGGGCTTGTTTTCAGCCGTAGCCTTTTCAAATGCCTCATCGCCCCACGGATACCAGTTCACGGGGTTATTGGCATGTTGCAGCAGGTATGGGCTTTGTTCGTGGATGAGTCTGTTGGCCATGCAACAAAGGTAGTGGTAGAATCACTTAACAAACACAGGCAGCCAGCAGTCCACGCTGAAATTGCGGTGCGGGACCATGTTTCGGAGATTTATGCCTGGCACCAGGTCTTTTTTGCCAATTTTGTACTCGACATTGATCGTAAAGGACCTGATCTTGTCTATGTCAACAACAAAATCTGTATGCTTGTTCGTCTCAGAAAGCTCATACCGGTTGTCACCAAGATATAAATATACCCGCTCCACACCGTCATTTATACGGCCGGCTATCTCCCGGCTCTTTTCCCCGTAGGGTTTGTAAGTACAATCGAAAAATAATGTGGTACTGTCTTCCCCCCCGCGTTCTGTAAACAGGTTGGCCTTACTGATGAGGCAATTCAAGCTACCGGCTACGCCTTCATAGGAGTAATACTTGCTCGTGTATTTTTCCAGGTTCACTTCCTGCAGCTCGGGCATAATACCGCAATAGACCCAGTTGATTAGAACTGCATCGAACAATCCGCTGTTCTTCAAGACAGCGATATTAAACACTGCGTGGCTGTGCGCCTCAACGGTTGTTTCCTGTACTATAGTATCAGAATATATGTGATAGCGAACAGCAAGGGAGGCTCTCTCGAAGGGCTCGATACTGCCTCGGGAATTTGTTTTCTTCAGTATAAACGAAACTGGCTTATTGCTGATGTTATAGACCAATATTTTGGGCTGCGGGACACCGGTGCTATCTATCTCCCAAAACCGCCACAGCAACACATCCTGTGAAAAAAAACCCAAACTGATAGTACCCGCATTTGCAGAAAAAAACGAGGCCGCTAAACAGAGGAACAAAAGTATTTTTTTCATTCAGTAGTGTTAACTATCACGGCAAAAAATCACCCGTGAATCTATGCGCTTGTTTGCTTATTTATTTTTTTATGGCAGATAAAAATAATTCCAGCGCCGATACCATAGATGGCGCGTTGACCGCAGGTGCTTTAATATCCAGGCGAAGACCGCTGTCTTCTACGGCTTTGGCTGTGGTAGGCCCAAAAGCACCTATCATAGTGCCATTTTGCTTGAAGGCAGGGTTGTGATCGAATAACGTCTGCACACTGAACGGACTAAAGAAAACAATGAGGTCGTAAGACAATTTCATTATTTGCCCTATTTCGTTGGATACCATCCGGTACAATGTCGCCTCAGCATACTTTATATTGTACTTGATCAGGTATTGCGCAATGTCGTTCTTGGCAGTATCAGATACCGGCAATATGTACTTCTCATTCTTGTGCTTCCCTATCACTTCCAGCAAGCCCTGGGTACTGCCATCGGCAGAGAAAAATACTTTGCGCTTACGGTAAAGAATAAATTTTTGCAGGTACAACGCCACCGCTTCCGTGATGCAGAAATACTTCATATCCTGCGAAACTTTCAGCTTCAGCTCTTCACATATCCTGAAAAAATGATCTACAGCGTAACGACTCGTGAATATGATGGCAGTAAACTCCGTAATGTCAACCCTCTGCTTGCGGAAATCCTTTCCGCTAAGGCCTTCCACACGTATAAATGGATGGAAATCCAGCTTCAGGCTGTATTTTTTTGCAAGATCAAAATATGGGGATTTTTCCGTTTCAGGGCGGGGTTGCGTAATTAATATACTGCCTACTTTCAGTTCCTTTTTTTCAGCACCCTTCTTTTGTGAACGAACAACTTTGGCCATATACAAGGATTATCGGAATATTATCGGATAAGTGGCTGTATTTGTCGTGATAATTAGTTAATAAAACATTAATCCTTTAACTAATAATTTCATCAAAACTGCCAGTGGCAATAATTCCGAGGCGCAAAGGTACATAAAAAAATGGAATTTACTATACTGGAAGAATGATCCGAACACCTGCCACGACCGTATATACCGGTTGAGCAGTAAAATACCGGCACTGACAAATGAGATAATAACCACCTGCTGCGCCCACTGATGATCGGCAAATGCAAGGATGATAATAAACGGAATGAGTGCCATAGCCAGCACCTTGTTGATCAAGAAAACATTGAACAGGTAATGCTCGGTAATTCCTTCTACCCGGAAAGCCCAGCCGCTGAAGCGCACCGCCGCATACTTTGCAAGGTATATGAGCCCAGTACCGGCTATAAGCATAATAATAAGCAACGAAGGTGGAATAACCCCGGAATGATGCGGTGTGAAGAACTTTACCACGTAATAAATGTAAGCGCCTCCTGCGAAGGTGAAAAAAATATTCATCAGCAGATTGGGCAGGCCTGCGCCCTGTAACTGCTCTTTCAATTGCCTGTTGCTCAGCGTAGGATTCCAGAAAGCCCTCCAGAGGTTAATAAAATAGCGGGTGTCCATAAACCTTATCAAACCCAGGATAAGGCACAGCGAAAGTAACAGGTAAAAATCGGCCGTCTGCGACTCTGCAATATGTGGATGCTCTATATCACTGATGATGTAGGTGCTGGCCATCATGGGATGCGTGGCGATGATACTGTCCCCGAGGGCTTTTGCTCCCTGTGCCAGCGCGGCGCTGTCTGCAAATGCCGTGATACCATATGCGGCAGGCTTTACGATGGCCTGCGCCTGCGCACTAAACAACAGAAATACCAGGCCAAAAAACAAACGGGAACACCACATAACAGCTATACAAAAGTAGCTGTAAAACAGGGATGTGTTGCCAAGGTTGGTGTTAAAGAAGTGATTATTTATCCACGGATGTTGTATAACTCACGGAAGGATACCAACAAGGTATTAAATTCCGATGTTACGCAGGGCGGACCGGCCCACCCCTACATTATTTTCCTTTAAATACCGGTTTTCTCTTTTCTAAAAATGACATCACCCCTTCCCTGAAATCAGCGGTGCTACCGGCTTCTATCTGCACTTCCTTTTCCAAGTCCAGTTGCTGGCGCAGGTCATTGCTGAAGGAACGGTTGAGCAGGCGCTTGGTGAGGCCTATACCTTTTGTGGGCATTTGCGCAAGTGTCATCGCCATTTTTTTGCTTTCGGACTCAAATACATCGTCCGGGAAACATTTGTAGATCATGCCCATAGCCACTGCATCGGCGGCCATTACTTTTTCGGCGGTCATCATCAGCGCTGCGGCACGCTGCATACCCACCAGCCGGGGCAGGAAGAACGTGCCACCGCTATCCGGGATAAGCCCTATTTTGCTGAATGCCTGTATGAATGAAGCGCTCTCATTGGCCAGCACTATATCACACGCCAGGGCAATGTTAGCGCCGGCGCCGGCTGCAACACCATTTACAGCGGCTATTACCGGCTTTTCTATTTTCCTGATTCGGAGTATAGTTGCATTATAGTGCTCCTCTACCATTCGGGCAAACTCATCGGGTGTCGGGTTGATAGCCTCACCGAGGTCCTGGCCAGAGCAAAACCCCTTTCCGGCACCGGTGAGATAGATGCACCTGACTTCATCATCGCCTTCGCAGTCATCGAGGTATCCCTGCAATGCCAGGGCCATTTCGCGGTTATAGCTATTGTATTTGTCCGGGCGGTTGAGGGTTATGTACCCTACCCCATTTTCTTTATGTAGAAGAACGCTGCTCATTTATCTGTGGTTAAAATGGAATTGGGAATTAGTAATTTGGATTGGTTTCTAAAGGCAGGATTCCGACTTTAACATTGCAATCCAAATTCCTGATTCTAAAAATACATTAATCTATTGTTGCAATGCACTTCAGCTCAATTGCTATTGCTGTAGGCAGGGAATCTATGCCTACTGTCGTCCTGCAGGGCTGGTTGTCTTTGAAATACTCGGCATAAACCTTGTTGTAGGTCTGGAAATCACGTTTCATATCCACCAGGAACACCGTTACATCTATCAGCTTATCCCAACTGCTGCCACTTTCTTCCAGTATCACCCGCACATTGTCGAATACACTCCTGCATTGCTCCGCAAAATCGAACCCGATATAGTTGCCGTGCTTGTCTGTCTTTAACCCCGGTATCTCGTCTGTGCCTGCTTTGCGCGGGCCTACTCCAGAAAGGAACAAAAGGTTTCCTGCGCGCCGTGCATGAGGATACAAACCAACGGGCTTAGGAGCTTTATCTGTAGAAAATTGCATAGAATTGATTGATGAGTAAAGGTAATAAATATTTTATTGCATGTACAGTAGCTACGAGCCGCCATCCAATGGATATTGGATTTGTTTTACCTTTACACCATGCGTTACGTGAGGAGAAAAATCTTTGTATCAGGTGTAAGCATATTGTCGCTGCTATTGTTTACTTCTTTCATAAAACAAAGATTTGATAAAGAACTCCCGCCCCTCACCCATACTGGTGAAAATATGATGGCATGTAAAGTGAATGGCAGAGTGATCATAGCCGGGCAAAATATTACAAATGCATCGGGTGTGGTTAATTTCAGCTCTTCTCCAGACAAGGACATTTTGTATCTGTCCTGCGAAATACCTTCCCCGCATTATGAGATAGAGCTGAGCATAGATTACGATGATACATTGGGTGTATATCCCATTATCTCCAGTTACCCTTATTTTGGCTATTTCTGGGATTATACCCATTCCATATCGTCAAATGACTCGAACCAATTCCAGCCGGACATTACGCATCCCGGAACAGTTACCGTCACTTATAACGATGGCAGCATCATCGCGGGAACGTTTGCAATGGAAGGTGTGAACAGGCAGGGCAAAGTGGTGCATATCACGGATGGCAGGTTTGATATTATGGCGCATTAGAGACATCTCCCCGGCCCTCTCCTGCTGAGAGGGAGGTGCATGCGGGATCCGCAGGCGAATATATCTTGGCTCGGGAATTAATTCCGGCGCTTACCAATTTTTTTAAACAAATAATGCTAAAACGGGAGGGTTAAGTTGCCAGAAAGCCCATCACCAGGAATACACAACCCGCAGCGGCCAGCGCCATGCTTCCATACCAAACGAGTTTCCTCCTCGTCAATATGGCAACGGCAGATAAAGCCACCGCTATTTGGAAGATGGTAACAGCCCTCGAAAGCACTATATGTTTATGCATATGCGATTCAGAACTTTCGTGTGCTTCTGTTGCCTTTTTCTGCAGTTCAATTTTTTCTTCCTCGTATTTCTTCTTTTTGTCCTCGCTTTCGGGAGGCAGTGTTTTACCAACTGCTATCAGTATCTGCTCGGTTGATTTAGTTATCTCCGCCTTAATACTCTTAGACTGGTAATAGGCCCATTGATCGGATTCTTTTATCTGGTCGAGCATGGCTTCGTTGGCATGGTGGTTGCCGTACAGACCGGCTATTGCAGC
Organism: uncultured Bacteroidota bacterium; assembly: GCA_903887415.1. Taxonomy (GTDB): domain Bacteria; phylum Bacteroidota; class Bacteroidia; order Chitinophagales; family Chitinophagaceae; genus Nemorincola. The sequence goes on from CAISPO010000012.1 coordinate 107,572, forward strand.
CAAAACCGCGATAATAGCGGTAGAAAGCGCAACATGCATTGTCCAGCGTTCCTTTTTTTCTTCAGCTGCCTCCATTGTCTCCTTAAGGCGTTCCGTAGGGTCCTCTAATTCTTCCATGTGATAAAACGATTATTAAGATAGCCGGATGGTTTTTTATTATTGTTTAGGACAATTGCTCAACGTATAATAGATGGTTGGTGTAATAGACGGGTGCGGCGGTACAGCAACGAGGTTCAACGAAGCTGAGGTGCTGCTTACACTTCCATTGCCACTAACAGTAAAGGAATCGCCCGGGCCCCCAGGCGTGGGCGCGATGATAAAGGTAGAGCCGTTAGCGGTGATATTTTGAAGAGTAATACCGGGGCTGGGAATGGACAGCAACGTGGAACCGCCGTCTGACCATGTCAGGCCCATCTTGTTATAGGTAGTATCTGTGCCTATTGAAAATACAATACTATCGTTGTTATCGGTATGGTTAATATAACCGCTGTCCAAAGCAAGGCTGTCGAAGTGCGAATAAGTAACAACCGCATTTCCAACATATGTATTTTTATAAAGCAAACGGTAAATGATTTCGCAGTTCGTACCGCCCGTTCCAGTGTCACGGCACGTACAACTTCCCCCGTTGCATGTTCCGTAGTTCAGGCAGGTCACGCCCTTGCAGGCGTCCTTTGAACAAGACGAAACATACGTTGCCGCACCAAACATTGCCACGGCAAGCAGCACACCAAGCGATAAATACTTAACTGATCTCATAGCTCTTATTTTAGCTGATGTTTATATTTCCCTTTTGCCAGGATTTATTTTCATCCCGGCAAAGGTATGTCTTAGCGGCAATTACTGCAAATCACGTAAACACCCCGCCAAGAGGTAAAACGCTTTCGTAAAACAAATAGTATTTATTGGCGGAAATACTTGTGGCTTCGAAATAAGCTATGGGAAATGCCACTACGAACAGCACTATCTGTTTTTACGGGTCACTGCGCCGGGAAATTGTTGCATATGTAAGTAGTGTCTGTGCCCGAGGTGACGGTTTTGTAGAGGGTAAGAGATGCCAGTTTTGCATACAATATACCATTGCCACTATAGGTGGCACCATTTATAGTAGTGGTAGGAATATTAAAATTGCCAATCGTGGCAGTGGGGCTGTTGAGCACAACGTGCAGCGTGGGTATGTTTGTGGCGCCGCCAGCACCATTCTTTACAGTTAATGCCATAGTTGTAAAATCATTTGTGCCAGCGGGTATGGAGAAAACCAGCAGATAAGGAATATGGCCCGTGTTTACGTTGGCGGTGCCACCGTAGGTATTGGCATAGAAATCCGCGAATATACTTTCGCAGGTATCACCGCCCACGCCGGTGGGGCATATACAAAAGCCGTCTGAGCAGGTGCCTTTGTTCAGGCAAACCACTCCGCTGCAGTTATTTTGTTTCTTGCACGAAGTATATAAGGACAACGTGAGGATGCCGGCCAAAATAACCACGGTTAAAACAACGCGAACAGATGATCTCATAGCTTCATTTTATTTTTCAAAGGTAAAGAAAATCGCGGGTGTGCCCGAACCGTAAATATTTTAGCTTTGTTGACCGCTTCTTTAAATAATAATAATATTTTTGCGCCAACTAAAAACATACCAATAATGAAAAAGCAATTATTATTCTTAGCCGGAAGCGCCATCATGTTCGCATCTTGCGGCGGCAATAACAACCAGGCACAAACACAGGCTCAGATAGATTCTACTGTAAACGCAAAGCTGAACGAGCATGACCAGGCAAACGCCGCTAAGAACGATTCTACAATAAAGGCAATAGAAAAAGAGAAAGCAGAAGCTAGCCGCAGGGAGCATGAGCATGGCGGCAAAAAAGATGAAGGGAACAACGCAGCTCCGGCCCCGGCCACTACACCAACAGTAGCACCCGCTCAACCACAGCAAGGCGGACTCCGCGGCCACTCAGACCAGAACCAGAATAACACTAACACAAACACGGCTAAGCCACAGGGCGGCGGCCTTCGCAGCCATTCTGATCAAAGTCAGGGGCATTAATGTTTTAGCTGAATTGTAATAAAAACCCCGGGATTCCGGGGTTTTTTATTTACTGTATTGAGTACGCCTTTATCCGTCATTCCTTCAGAAACTTTCCGACCTGCTTACCATTTATTTTAATGAATACACCCAGCAGTCAACTCTGAATAAAATTTACCAATTCGGCAATAATTTGTTTATTCACTTTTGTGTCTAAAGTCGCTATTTTCTTTAGCAACAGACTGGTCGCAATGACTCCGGGCTTCTCGTAAACAACTACAGATGTTTTTGGCAAATAACCATCTTTCAGGCTGTTATTATCAATATGGATACCATTTGTAAGTAAATTACTTGTTAGCGGCAGATAAACAGCGTCATTAAAACTGTTTGCTTTAAGAAGCAGAACAGGCCTTATTTTGGCGGCAGAGGAATCGGTAAAGTAAATATTTGCCAAATGTATTTCGCCTACCATTTGCTATAATCTTCTTGGTCCTGAATAGGTGTGCTTAAATTGATCTTCGGAAGTAACTGTAATTCAGCTTCGGTGAAAAAATCGATCTGATCATTACTTTTTTCTGCAGGCAAAATAATTATTTGCAAATCAACACCCTTCAATTCGTCCGGGATATTGATCTGTAATTGATTAGTATTAGTAGAACCGTGCGTACTGATTCCTAACATATAAAACTCTTTAGCGTATCAAAGTTAACCAAAAAAACACCATGTCAGGCTATTCTCCCGAAAGTTTCGGGATCTATGACTTCAGAAACTTTCCGACCACCGTTCCGTTAATTTTGATGAAGTAGACACCAGTTGATAAGGCCGAGACCTCTACCTCTACTTTTTCTGAGTTGTACTCATTGGTATATACTGTTTGGGCGAGGAGGTTGATGATAGAGATGGTGGTTATCTTTTCTGATGAGTAGATAGTGAGGGATGTGGTGGCGGGGTTAGGGTAGACGTTTATTTTTGCGTCTGAGGATATTGGTTCGTTTACAGTAGTTGTCGCAAGGCTGATGATCAGTTTTCGGATGCGATAATTGGTGCCGTCTGAAATGAAGAGGTTGCCCATTTTGTCGGCATATAAGCCGCCTGGGCTACTGATCCGTGCTGCAGTAGCTGGTCCGCCATCGCCCGAATAACCAGCGGTACCCGTACCTGCAATGGTGGTAATGATACCCGATGCATCAATTTTGCGGACGCGGTAATTTTGCGCATCGGCTATAAAAATATTGTCAGAAGTATCTGTGCACACTGCTGATGGCCGATGAAGCTGGGCCGATACTGCCGCTGCACCATCGCCTGCAAATCCTGCCACACCAGTGCCTGCAATAGTATATATGATTCCTGCTGCTGTGATCTTGCGGATGCAGTTATTACCAAAATCGGCTAAGTACAGGTTATCATTTTTATCCATTTTTATACCACCTGGAAAATTTATCTGCGCCGCAGTAGCCGCGCTACTGTCACCACTGTAGCCCGCAGCTCCGTTTCCCACATAGGTTGAAATAATGCCTGAAGCATCAACTTTCCGGATACGCTGGTTCCCATTGTCGGAAATAAACAAATTGCCATCGTGATCCGTGCAAATATCTGTGGGATTCCAGATTCCAACTGAAGTGGCGGCTACTCCGTCCCCTGTATATCCGCCTGTACCTGTGCCTGCATAAGTGGTGATGATACCGGAAGTATTTATTTTGCGGATGCGCTGGTTACCAAAGTCTGCAATATAAATATTGCCTGTATCGTCCAATGCTACATCGTAGGGATCGCTGAGTTGGGCCACTGTTGCCAGACCGTTATCTCCGAAAAAGCCAGCAGTCCCTGTGCCTGCAATGGTAGTGATTATACCTGCGGTATCTACTTTTTTGATCTTGTTATTGTTGCCGTCTGCAAAATACAGATTGCCGACATTGTCGGTAACTACTCCGATGGCAAAATCTATAGCAGCCGCCGTTGCTGGGCCGCTAATACCATTGTCGCCTGAAATGCCCGTGCCTACGACTGTGCTGATAATTTGGGAGTGTACTGATATTGCAGAAAGGAAAAGGAACGAGTATACTAAATACTTCATGATAATGGATTTAAAAGTTTAGGAATGTGTGTTTAATTTATAAGAAAACGCTGATGCAAAAACAATGCCAAATTTGTATTTTTGGTAATCATTCCTTCACAAACTTCCTAGCCTCTGTACCATTGACTTTAACGAAGTAGACACCAGTTGGTAAGGCCGAGACATCTACTTGCACTTTTTCTGAGTTGTACTTGCCCGTATAAACGGTTTGGCCGAGGAGGTTGATGATGGAGACTGTGGTGATTATTTCAGATGAGAGACGGTAAAAGAGGTGGTCGCAGGGTTGGGGTAAAGGTCAATTTTACTTTTGCCGATCGCGTTATGGAACGGAACATCAAGCTGGGGTAATACAGTTACAGTTGCGCTGGTAGTGCCGCAAGATGTTTCACAATATATTGTTGCTGACCCGACAGATACGCCGGTTACAATGCCTGTAGCAGCCCCTACAGTAGCAATAGAAGTCTCATAGCTTCCCCATGTGCCACCGGGCGTAGCACTTAATGCAGTTGTTGATCCTACATTAGTTGTTGTTGTACCCATGACGGGATAGGGTGCCGGATAAACCCAAACAGATGCGCTGTAAACCGAGCATCCCGATGTATCTGTAAATTGAACATTATCAGCGCCTCCACCGTAGCCAGCAACAAGTGCAGAGCTGGAGTCAGAGCTAAGAATAATTAATGCGGGGCCGCATCCCCAAATTCCGCCGCCGGGGGTGGCGTTGAAGACTTCTATTTGCGCTCCATTACATAAGCTTGTTGTCATACCAGTGATAGGCGCCGGAGCCGGAGACACGGTTATAGACATAGTTGCATAATTTGTACCGACAGCATAGGTAATCGCAACTGCACCGGCCGCCACGCCCATGACAATACCGTCTGTCCCAACTGATGCAACAGCAGCGTTACTGCTGCTCCATACACCCCCTGCGGTAGAATCATTTAAGGTTATCATTGAACCGATGCAAACAGAAGCCGGGCCTAAAACCGGAGTTACGGTTGCAAACGATGGGAAATTCAAGAACAATAAAAGTAAAGAAAGAAAGAAGTTTTTCATAGGGTAAGTTTGAATAATAAAGATACTACATTAATTATCATATTATACGGCAGCTTGCCGCTTTCATTCTCCCTCATTATTATGTAAGTTTGTTAGCGCATAATTTTTAATTTTCTCAATGACGGATCAGCAAACCATATTTCTTGCCAAGAGCGAGGTGAAGGCGGGTGACCTGGAGCATAAGCGTAAGCTGGCGTTCAACATAGGCAAGTACAATGCCAGCGTGGTGAAGGGCAAGGAGCAGTTTGCCAACCTGGATATTGCCCGCAGGAAGGCCAAGAATGTGAAGTGGAAGGTGATGGAGAGCCTGGATAAATACCTGGAGCAGTTTGAAAAGAACTTTACGGCCAAGGGCGGCAAGCTAGTATGGGCCGAGACGGCTGATGAGGCCCTCCAAGCTGTATTACAGATATGCCGGGAGAAAAATACCACCCAGGTAGTGAAAGCTAAGTCGATGGTGACAGAGGAGATACACCTCAATGATTTCCTGGCAGAAAATGGAATAAACTCGGTAGAAACAGACCTAGGCGAGTATATACAGCAACTGGACGGTGAAGCGCCTTATCATATTGTAACCCCAGCCATGCACAAAAGCAAGGAAGATGTGGCGCGGGTGTTTCATGATAAGCTGGGCACATTGCCTAACCTAACCCCGCCGGAGATAACAAAGATAGCCCGAACAAATCTGCGCGAAAAATACATCAGCGCACAGGTGGGCATAACGGGCGGTAACTTTTTATTGGCTGATGTAGGCGGCGTATGTGTAAGTGAGAATGAGGGCAATGCACGGCTATCCACTTCTTTCCCGGCTACGCAGATATCCATTGTGGGCATAGAAAAGCTGCTGCCGTCCATTAACGACCTGCAACTGTTCTGGCCGCTGCTTGCTACTTATGGCACCGGGCAGAATGTAACGGTATATAACACCATATTCACCGGCCCAAAGCAGGCGGGCGAGACCGATGGCCCGGAAGAAATGTATGTGATACTGCTGGACAATGGGCGCACTAACCTGCTGCGCAAAGAAGTGCGCGAGAGCATGTACTGCATACGCTGCGGATCGTGCCTTAACGCCTGCCCCGTGTATAAAAACATAGGCGGCCATGCATACGGCGCTACCTATAGCGGCCCTATAGGCTCTGTGATAACGCCTCACCTGGAGGGCATGGCGGAGTACAAGCACCTCAGCTATGCATCAAGCCTATGCGGCAACTGCACAGAAGTGTGCCCGCTGAAAATAAACATACACGAAATGCTGCTGGAAAACCGCAGCATAGCTACTGATGAAGGGCTGAACGGCTTTAAGGAAAACACCACGTGGCGGCTGTGGGAAACCGCTATGCTGAACCGCAGGCTGCTGAACACAGCAAGCCCGGGAATAAAAACCAAAGTAGTGAACAAGCTGTTTAAAGACACCTGGGGCAAGCACAGAGGTGAGCTGCACTTTGCCGAAAGATCGTTTAACAAGATTTGGAAGGCCCGCTTAAAGTGATCCGGTATGGAGACAATAGTGGTATATAGCACCGAAAACACTACCCGCCTGAAATTTGTTTTGGACTGGCTGCTAAGAGAGCGGATGCACCTTAACTATACCATCACCACTAATGAGACCGATATTGTAAACCTGCCTTTCTTCATTTCTTACGGAAGAACACTGCCCAACAGCATTTCTATACCAGACGAACAACTACTATGGAAAACCGGGGTGCAAAAAATAGAACCTCCTGCGGGAAACTGGAAAGATATCCCTACCCTTTTTGCAACTACAGGAAGCGAATATAGCCTGCCGTTCGACCTTTTTTCTGCTATCTTCTTTTTATTGTCCCGCCACGAGGAATATTACCACTACCACCCGGATAAACATGGGCGCTACCCTGCCACCAAAAGCGTACTCTACAAAAACGGCTGGCTAATGCGTCCACTGGCCGACGAGTGGGTGTCGGCTTTCAGAAAAATGGCACAGGCGGTGTCTGGCATACACATTGAACCTACGCCTTTTTTATTCCAGCCTACTTATGATATAGACATGGCCTACTCACACCTGCACAAGAGTGTGGGCCGCATTGTGGGCGCTTATGTACGCGCACTGCTGCGCGGAGATGTGAAGCAGATAAGCGAGCGCACCCAGGTGCTGAAGAAAAAACAAAAAGACCCTTACGATTCATTCCGTTGGCTGCGACAGATGCATAAGGAGTACGATCTCAAACCGCTGTACTTTGTGCTGTCTTGCCTGAAAACTACGGCGTTCGACAAGAATATACATCCGCAGCATCCTGCCATGGTAAGAGTGATAAAAAACCTGGCGAAGGAAGGCGCGGTCGGGATACATCCGTCTTATTTTTCGGAACGCCATGACGCGCTGAGCAAGGAAAAGAAAATGCTGGAGCAGGTCTCGGACCGGGGCATACATATCTCGCGCCAGCACTACATACGGATGAAGATGCCGCGCACTTATCACATGCTGCTGGAACATGGTATTACAGAAGACTATAGCATGGGCTATGGTTCGCACCTGGGTTTCCGGGCAGGCACGGGCAATTCATTTGTATGGTATGACCTGGAAAAAGAAACAATCACCCCACTGCGCATCTTCCCGTTTTGCTTTATGGATACTACAGCCCATTACGAGAACAAGATGAAGACTAAAGAAGCCTTTGAACAACTGAATGAGATGAGCCTGAAACTGCACCAAACGGGCAGCACCATGATTACGGTCTTTCATAACTTTTCGCTCGGTACCAGCGCGGAGTGGAAGGGGTGGCGGGCCGCTTATGAACAGTTTATGCAGGAACAGGGAGCAAAATTCCAAAGTTAAAAATCCAAATTCCAAAAGCAAATTCCAAAAAAGATAGTTTCCAACTCAAGCGCAAAACAATCCAAAATCCCTTTGTCATCCTGAGCGAAGTCGAAGGGCCTAAATTCCTCAAAAAATGATAAAAGCAATAGTAACCGGGGCAACCGGGATGGTAGGAGAAGGCGTGCTGATGGAATGCCTGCAGGACCGTGATGTGGCGGAAGTGCTGGTGATCAACAGACGGCCTTGCGGAGTAAGCCATCCCAAACTTAAAGAGATAATCCATACTGATTTCTTCAACATAACGCCTATAGCTGCTGAACTGAAGGGATATAATGCGTGCTTCTTCTGCCTGGGAGTATCATCGATAGGTATGAAGGAGAAAGAATACACTCGCTTTACTTACGATCTTACTTTGCATGTGGCCGGAGTGTTAGCCAATGATAACCCGGACATGGTATTCTGCTATGTATCCGGCGCGGGCACAGACAGCACCGAGAAGGGTCGAAGCATGTGGGCAAGAGTAAAAGGGAAGACCGAGAACGATCTAATGAAACTGCCATTCAAAGCAGCATATATGTTCCGGCCGGGAATGATGAAGGCAACACCGGGGCAGAAGAACCTGTTGAAAGCATACAAGTACTTTGCGTGGTTGTACCCGTTTCTGCGCGCGGTGTTTCCAGGCTCAGCATGCCTGCTTGCGGAAGTAGGTGAGGCGATGATAAATGCTGCGAAATATGGTAGCGAGAAAAAGATACTGGAGGTGAGAGATATTGTGTCGCTGGCGAAGGAATAGTCCAAAAACTATTTCCTGATAAAAACACGTGTACCCTCTGGTACTATCGTATATAGCTCGTCAATGTCTTTGTTTTTTAAAGCCACACAACCATCAGTCCAGCAAACACCTAGCTCTATCATGTCATCGCCACCTTTCCATATGCCATGTATTCCCACATCCCCACCGATTTTCGCGGATTGTGGTATTGTACCGGCAGCTTTCATTCGGCTGAAAACAGCAATAGCAGAGTCGTTGGGATAACTGAGCAGCATGAATTTATTGTACTTGGAAGCCGCACTTTTGTTCTTTATCGTAAACCACCCTTCCGGTGTGCAGCGGTCTCCTTCCATTCTTTTATTTTCGAGCGGCTTAGGCCCAAAGACAGCTTTGTAAGAGCGCACCTTCTTTCTGCGATAATAGACATCGAGGGTATATTTTGCTTTACTGACAACGACCATCAGCGAATCTTTGTTCAGTGTATCCGGATTGATAGGCACGTGCAGGCTCGCATAGGATGGGATTACCTGGGTCTCCGTAATGCGCTGCAGGCCTAAGTAATATTGAAGAGTTCGTACTGTATTCCCGTTCTTGTCTTTATGCTCTTCCAGTATTTTTATGTCGCGCGGACGTGGTATGGTATCTGTTTGTTTCGCCTTATCTGTTTTAGCTTTCACTTGTGCAAACGAAGCAGTGCATAGTAAGAGGAACGGAAGTAACAGTAAAAAATGTTTCCAGTAGCAATTACTATTAGCCGGGCCATGCTGCTTCATCATCAAAATTTCTCCTTTGGAATTTTACGAAACTATTTAAAAAATCCGAAACGCACATCGCGATCTATTAAAAGAACTGCAATCCTATTTACTTAGCTCTTTATATTCTTCGTAAGAGATCATTTTATATTCAGGCGGAATCCGGAACACTGCATTCTCCACAGGTTCCAGCGTCAGTTTATCTGCTTCAAAGTCCATGGTAATACCATGCTCATCAGTATATGAGTAGCTCATGGGCAGAAATTTAGCACCAGGAAACCGTTCATAACTAATCGCTTGAAGCGGGTACCAGTCTTTGGAATAAAATATTTCAGCAGCAGACCCATCCCTGTAGCTTACCTTACCCTTATTGACTGCGAAACCAGCGATCTCACTCCTGCTGCTTTCCTGGTCGCTGATCGTAAAGCCAGTAAATGCATCCTGCCTTTTTACGATCTCTTCCATAGAGAGCTGAATTGCAAATTTTTTGCCGTTCCTGTTTTGCAATGAGTAAACCTTACCGGTGCCGCAATCAATGAGTACGACATCTTCAAAACCATTGTCGAGCTTCAGTTCTTTTTTTACATGAGGCCCTTTAAATATGAATGTGTAATAGCCTTTGTACACCTTGCTATCCGGCGACTTCAGCTTCACTTTGTAGCGGACTATGCCTTCAGTAAAAGGTTTTTGTGCTCCGACTTGTAAGCAGGGAGACAACAGCAGCACCAACAAAACCAGAATTGAATATCTCATTTTTCACATGATGCTAAAGCAACGGACGTATTTCGATACAAAATACCATAATTATAACAATTCTCTAAGGGTTCTCCAGCCATTTATTATTTTCTCACCCCTTTTTGAACTACTAAAATTCGTACATTGCTTTGATATAAATTTAATAAGGAGTCTATGGAATTGCTGAAAAAACTGAAGAGATCGAAGGGGTTTATTGCAGGTGTGGTGCTTACCGCTACCGCGTTCTTATTTATCCGCGCCAGGACAAATGACCAATACTTTGAAATATCGAAGAACCTGGATGTTTATGCCAATATAATGAAGGAACTGAACACGTATTATGTGGACCCGATAGAGCCGGGAAAACTGGTAAAAACAGGAGTAGATGCGATGTTGGAAGACCTTGATCCCTACACCAACTACATTACAGAGTCGGATATAGAAGAGTATGAATTTATGACCACAGGCAAGTATGGCGGCATAGGCGCTAACATGCACCGGAAGGGAGACGATATATACATAGGCGATGTGTATGAGAACAGTCCCGCGCAAAAGGCTGGCCTGCACCCTGGCGATATGGTAGAAACCATAGACAACCAGGTGGTAAAAGGCAAGAGCATAGACGACCTGGGCTTGCTGCTGAAAGGCTCTCCGGGTACACAGATCACCATGAAGATCAAGGATGCATTCACCCATGCTGTTTCTCAGAAGATCATTACCCGCAGTGAAATAGAAATCTCCAGCGTACCCTATGCCAGCCTGATAGGCCCGGGAAATAATATTGCTTATGTGCGTCTCACGCAATTCACACAAGGGTGCGCGCACCAAGTAAAAGATGCTTACGACAGCCTGCAAAAAGTGCAACCCGCCCTGAAAGGGTTAGTGCTGGATCTTAGGAATAATCCCGGCGGCCTGCTGGAAGAGGCGGTAGCAATATGCAACATATTTGTGGACAAAGGCCAACTGGTAGTGAGCACAAAAGGCAAAATACCCGACCTGGACCGGGAGTATAAAACTCCGGGGCCAGTATGGAACAAAACGCTGCCGCTAACCGTGCTGGTAAATCATTCATCGGCGTCAGCATCAGAGATCGTGGCCGGAACTATGCAGGACCTGGACAGGGGCGTGATCATTGGAGAGCGGTCCTATGGTAAGGGATTGGTGCAAGTGCAGCACCCCCTCGGGTTTAATGCGCGCCTGAAGCTGACCATAGCACGGTACTACACACCGAGCGGCCGCTGCATACAGGCGCTCGATTATACCCACCGCAACGCAGACGGCAGCGTAGGGTACATACCCGATTCACTAAAAAAATCTTATAAAACAAAAGGCGGCCGCACCGTACTGAGTGGTGGTGGCATAGCAGCAGACGTGGGTGTAAAAGACGAACCGGTAAGCAGCATTGCGATAACGCTCTACACAAAGAATTACCTGTTTGACTACGCTACCGAATATGCAAGCAAACATTCGTCGCTCACGCCCGCGGATAAATTCACATTAAGCGATGGCGAATTCAATGACTTCGCAAAATGGCTGGAAAATAAGGACTATTCCTACAAAACAGAAACAGAAGAAGGGCTGGACTCGCTGAAGAAAATGGCTGTGAAGGAAAAATATTACGACGATGCAAAGGATGAATTTGAAGCACTGAAGAACAAACTCTCCCACGACAAGAAACAGGACCTGATAAAGAACAAAATCCAGGTGAAACAAATGCTGGAAAACGAGATCGCCTCGAGATATTACTACACCCGCGGGCGAATAGCACAGAGTATGCAGTATGACAAGGAAGTGGACCGGGCGCTGGCGCTGCTCGCTGCCCCTGCTGAATATGAAGGTATTTTAAAGCCGGGGAGATAGGGGTTTCCGTATCAGAATATTGTAGAGACGTCATGCATGGCGTCTCTACTTTTTTAGAGTAAATCAGCCCAATTCTTCAACAATCGCAATCCAAATTCAGTACCCACCGATTCAGGGTGAAACTGCACACCAATGCATGGATACTGCTTATGGGCAAGCGCCATAACGGTACCATCGTTTGTTGCCGCTAAAATTTCAATGGGGGTGTTTTCGAAGCTATTTACCGCCAGTGAGTGATACCGCATGGCTGTAAAAGGCGATGGAACGTCTTTAAAAAGAGCATGTCCATTATGGGTTATCTCGCTTGTCTTACCATGCATGGGGTACGCAGTATGTACCAGCTTAGCACCGAAATACATGCCAAGTGCCTGGTGGCCGAGGCAGACGCCCAGAATAGGAACATGCTTATGGAAATGGTCTATAACATCCATTGTAATGCCAGCCTGTAGTGGTGTTTCGGGTCCGGGAGAGATAATGATGCGAGATGGGTTTAGTTGTTCCAGTTGTTGTACAGATATTTCATCATTACGGTAAACGGCACATTCGTTGCCCGTTTGCAGCAGGTAGTCATGCAGTATATAGGTGAATGAATCGTAATTGTCAATGAGTACCCACATCGGCTGGTATTTTCTGATTTACGGTGTCAAAGAAATTTTCCAGTTTGCCGAAGGTGTCTTTAAAAACCGGCAACAGATTACCCACCTGCTCAAAGAACCATGGAGCTATTTTTGTGAACCAGGAATAAGTTTTGGATGCTGCGATAGTTTCTGCACTGATGATGTGCATGTGCCCGGCTATCCACAATATTGTACTCCACAACAGAATACCAACAAGTGCATATACCAATCCGCCGGCAAGCCTATTGACGGTGCCCAACAGGAGGCCTTCCACGGCTTTTTGTATGAGTTTAGCAATGAGATTCACAATGATCACTACGCCTGCAAATAGTATGACATAGCTCACGATCTGCACCCAGCCGGACGCGACCCAACCCTTGGCCAGCAGCCATGCAGCAAATGACTGCGACAGCTTCAGAGCACAAAGGATACCCAGCAATATACCCAAAACAGAAAACGCGGCCACAATAAAACCCTTTGTGTAGCCGCGTATAAAAAATAAGATGACCAGTAAAAGGCCGATGACGTCAAGAACCATTTTGCGGAATACCTATTTGAAACCTACTTATTTGGTATTTGTATCACGTAGAGAGGTTGCATTGCAACGTCTCTACGACAATATGCCGTTGTCGTAACGCATTATATAACCTGCTACAACGCCAACAATTGCTTCACCATTTCCGAAATGGCTTTGCCGTCAGTTTTTCCGGCAAGTTGTTTACTGGCCACTCCCATTACCTTGCCCATGTCGGCAGGAGATTTTGCGCCTACCTGATCAATGATCGCTTTTACCTCAGACCGCAGCTCATCGGCTGACATTTGTTTTGGCAGAAACTTCTCGATGATTGCAAGCTCTTCTCTTTCTTTAGCAGCGAGGTCTTCGCGGTTTTGCTTTTCGAAGATATCCAGTGAGTCGCGGCGTTGCTTGGCGAGTTTTTGCAGCATCTTCAGTTCGGTAGCTTCACTGATCTCACCATTGGCTCCTTCGGCCGTCTTCTCAATGATAATAGCAGCCTTGATAGCTCTAAGCGAACGCAACGCTGCTTCATCTTTTGCACGCATAGCGTTCTTCAGTTCGTCCATTACTTTTGTTTCGAGAGACATATTGTTTGGAAATTTGGAATCTGTGGTTTGGAATTTGGATTGTCTTTTTTGGGGAATTAGGAATTTGGAATTGAGAAATTGGATTAATTAATGACTTCGAAGCACGTTACAATCCAAATTCCTAAGACCCAATTCCCAATTCCGCCTATTCAGCAGGGGTTGCTTCGGATGCCTTTTTCAGGAATGTTTTTGCAAACTCCTTTAACTCTTTTGCAAGCTCTGCATTTTTAGTGGCACGTAAGTAAGTATCTGCCATGCCGTAAAACGTCTGGTAGAAAAAATCATTCATTTCATCCACCATCATTTTGCTGGTCCAGAGGTCAATGCGCAGGGCAGATTTTTCCTCACCATCCCACAGGCCGAGCAGTATGGCCTTTGCTTTTTGCCAGTCCGCTACTCCGCCATCAGGTGCAGTCCATTGTATAGATTCCGGCATTTTGTCTTCAGCTAACTCTATCTGTATGTTTATTTGTGATGTCATTTTAATTCAAAAATTGAATGTCAAATGTACTAAAATGTGGTTGAAAGGTACATTGCAGATACCAGAATACAATAATAGCCGTTATATTTATACAAACCCTCTTATGATTCAAAAATGCTCATTTGCCCTCGTCCTGGTATTGGTTATAGCTGTCGGCTGTAAGAAAAATACACCCAGCCCACTGGCCCGAATGGCCGGAATGCGCACATGGTCAGGGGTTGAAGAACAGCATGAACAATGGCTTAATATTTATCAATTCGACACCTCTTTTGCCTTAAGCCTGTCCTTTCCTATGGTAGTTTTAAATAATACTACGATTGTACTTCACGATACATCTTTTTTTGGATCCCCTGGGGACACGCTTAGGGGTTCCGTCACAAATAATTCAAGCGCTTTATTTAGCAACAGCTACCAGTATTTTGATGGCGCCGAATATGTCACTGTTAATGATGTAGTTACTCTCGATTATTCGACGAATTTAATCAGTTGGCAATTTTCTGATTATACCGGAAATGACGAATCCGTGATTCGTACCTTGAATAGTGTTAAATAAAAAATCGCAACAGCCAGCGACACTTATCATTCATTGCCTATTGGTTTCGTCCACTTATTCAACTGCTTCACACAAGCGGCCATATCCCTAGGCAACGGGGCTTCAGCAACTATATGGGTGCCGTCTTCCTTATCAAATTCGAGGCGATAAGCATGGAGCGCTAGCCTGCTGAGCAAGGGCTTTTCCTGTTCATCTTTTTCAGAAAGGCGGTATTTACGCTTGATGTTAGAAAGCAGAAACGGATCGCTGTCGCCATATAACTCATCGCAAACGATGGGATGGCCCAGCGACGCCATGTGCACACGTATCTGGTGGGTACGGCCGGTGTGTATCTGGAATTGCACCAACGCATATAGCGGCCATTGTTCTGCCACTTTGTAGTCAGTAACGGCAAGTTTTCCTTTTTTTGCTACGATCATTTTTCCGTTTGCAGCGGGATGCTCGGCGATGAAGTTTTCAATACGCCCTTCGGGTGGTTCCACAATGCCATATACAAGGCCTGCGTAAAATTTACTTACGTCCCGCTCCTGGAACAGCATGGAAAGATAACGGTGGGCCTCCTCATTTTTCGCAAAACAGATCACGCCACTTGTTTCGCGGTCCAGGCGGTGAACTACCCATATCTTTTGGCCCAGTTTGGCCTCCAACGTTTTGTTGAGGCTAGGCAAAGCTTGGTCAAAACGGTCGGGTACCACAAGCATCCCGGCTGGTTTGTTTACAATTATGAGGTCGTCGTCGTCGTATAGCGTTTCAATATTCATTTTGCCAATTCCTTTTTATAATGTCCCAGGCAGTAGTCTTCGTTCTCCCGCATTACTTTCTGGTCTTTTTCTTTTTTGTCTTTAAAACCGCACAAATGCAGCACTCCATGAAATATCACCCTGTGCAGCTCATCGGTATAAGTAGTCTTAAATATTTTTGCATTTTCCTTTACCCGCTCCACGCTGATATATATTTCCCCTTCCAGCGCCTTCTTCGACTCGCTGAGGTCGAAGGTAATGATATCTGTAAAAGTATCGTGATCGAGGAAGTTTTTATTCATTTCCAGCAGGAAGGCATCCGAGCAAAAAATGACATTCAGCTCAGCAGTTTGCACCTTTGCCATGTACTTGCTGATGATCTCATCAATAAATACAGACAGTTTGCGCTTTTTCTTTAGTCCTGACGTCACGTCCTGTTCGTAAAAAACGGCTGGCATGGGGTGTTTTTTGCAAAGGTACAGCCAAACCAATAAAACGAGGCATAGTCAGCGCTTCTCAATCTTTCAGCCAATATGCGAATCGAATATAACTGACGACTACAGGTTAGTTCCTTCTAGATAAATGTCCCCTAATTCAATATGACCTCAATCATAACATCCTTGGTCAATATTTCCTTACTTTGCTACCACTGAGCTTTTATTATTACTTTCAATTTTTTAATTCTATGTCAAGGCACGTTACAATATTGGGAGCCGGGCTGGTAGGTTCGCTGCTGTCTATCATTTTAAAGAAGCGGGGCCATGAGGTCTCTATTTATGAGCGTCGGCCGGATATGCGCGACGCAAATATATCAGCTGGTAAGTCAATAAACCTGGCCATGA
Source organism: uncultured Bacteroidota bacterium (assembly GCA_903887415.1). Lineage (GTDB taxonomy): Bacteria > Bacteroidota > Bacteroidia > Chitinophagales > Chitinophagaceae > Nemorincola. Next base: position 123,979 of record CAISPO010000012.1, read on the forward strand.
GCGCACGCGGATGGCGGGCGCTGGAACTCGCGGGACTAAGGAACGAGATGGAAGCGCTGGCCATACCCATGTACGGTCGCTACCTGCACCAGCCGGACGGGCAAACGGCATTTCAACCATATAGCAAGAACAACGAGGCGATATACTCGGTGAGTCGTGGGGAACTAAATAAGAAGTTAATGACGCTTGCAGAGAAAGAGGGAGTGAATATCTACTTCGAACACCGCTGCACCCACGTGCATGTGGAGAATAACCATGTTCATTTCCACCACGATCACAAAGAGAAAATTGTACATGCCGACCTTCTGTTTGGCGCTGATGGGGCATTTTCTGCGTTGCGGGAAAGCTATACCCATATGAGCCGTGTGAACTGCGACCAGATGTACCTGGAATACGGATATAAAGAACTATGTATACTGCCGGGGAAAAACGGCGAATGGCTCATGGAAAAAAATGCATTGCATATCTGGCCACGTGGCAAGTACATGATGATAGCACTGCCTAATACGGATGGTACGTTTACCTGCACTTTGTTCATGCCCTTTGAAGGAGAAGTTTCTTTCGAGAAATTGCAGACCCGGGACGATGTAACCAGTTTCTTTGATAAACAGTTTGCTGACGCTAAGGCACTAATGCCGGGGCTTTTGGATGATTTTTTTACCAATCCCACTTCTTCGCTGATCACTACCCATATTTTCCCTTGGCATTATAAGAATAAGAGCGCGTTAATTGGTGACGCTGCCCATGCCATAGTTCCGTTTTACGGGCAGGGGATGAATGCGGGTTTTGAAGACGTTACCATATTGTCTGAGCTGATGGGAATATACAAGGACGACTGGAATGCAATATTGAAAACATATGAAGCGAAAAGAAAGCCAAATGGGGACGCCGTTGCCGCGCTTGCATTGCTTAACTTTACGGAAATGCGGGATAAAGTCGCAGACCCTATGTTCCTGGAGCGTAAGAAAATAGAGAAGGAATTAGGGAAACGATACCCTCACCAGTTTGTATCCGTATATGAAATGGTATCCTTTAGTCATACTCCATACAGCACGGCTATACAGTGTACACAGGCACAGGACAAATTACTGGAGCGCATTATGAATGAAGGTGATTTTTTTGCAAACATAGAACATGCAGAATTTGCCGGTTCTTTGGGCAAATGGATAACAGAGTATAACAACGCGGTACAGCAACTGGATTTTGGAAATGAAGCCTGAAAAAAGATGGACATTAAGACCGGTAGATGAAACAATAGTAGCTACGCTGAGCGAAGAACTGAAGGTGAACCCCGCTATCTGCAGGATACTGGCATTGCGCGGCGTTAAAGACTATGCGACCGCCAAACTTTTTTTTCGCCCGCTGCTTTCCCAGCTGCATGATCCCTTCCTGATGAAGGGAATGAAAAAAGCGGTGGACCGTATAAGCGAAGCAATCGAATGGCATGAACGCATAATGATCTATGGTGACTATGACGTAGATGGCACCACAGCAGTATCCCTTGTATATTCCTTCCTGAAAAAGAAGTATGATGGCGAGCTTGCTTATTATATTCCGCACCGATACCGCGAGGGCTACGGCATATCCAAACAAGGAATAGACTATGCGCACGGCAATGGATACACACTGATGATAACACTGGACTGCGGTATCAAGTCGGTTGAAATGATCACTTATGCGCAGTCGCTGGGAATAGACGTTATTGTTTGCGACCACCACCTTCCGGATGCTAATATACCTCCTGCATTCGCTATTCTGAATCCGAAACAAGTGGATTGTAAATACCCATACAAGGAGCTTAGCGGCTGCGGTATAGGCTTTAAACTGGCGCAGGCACTGGCGATACAATGGAAGCTACCCATGGAAAGTGTATATCAATACCTGGACCTTGTGGCTACCAGCATAGCTGCTGATATAGTACCAATTGATGGCGAGAACCGGATACTTGCCCACTATGGCGTAAAAAGAATAAATGAATCACCCTGCCTTGCCATCTCCACGCTTAAGGAATTAGGCGGTGTAACAAAGCCGCTCTCTATCACTGACCTGGTATTTGTAATTGGCCCTCGCGTAAATGCCGCAGGCCGTATGGACGATGCCCGGAAGGCTGTAGAATTTTTTATTGAAACAGACCCGCAAAAAATAGAAGCGCTTGCAGCAGCGTTGCACTCCGATAATGATGACCGCAAGGAGGTGGACAAAAGCACCACCGAGGAGGCGCTGGCCATACTGGATGGTGACGCAGCACTGCAACGGAGGAAATCGACGGTGCTATACCGGCCACACTGGCATAAGGGCGTGGTGGGCATAGTGGCATCGAGGCTCATAGATCATTACTACCGGCCTACGATCATGCTCACAAATGCTAACGGAAAGGCCACCGGCTCTGCCCGATCGGTATCGGGTTTCAATATTTACGAAGCTATCCACGAGTGCCGCCACCTGCTGGAAAATTACGGCGGCCATTTTTACGCTGCCGGTATGACGATGGCCGAAAACCGTGTGGAAGACTTCATTGCTGCATTTGAAAAAATAGTGGCATCTACGATTACGCCCGAGCAACAGATACCGGAGATAGTGATAGACGCGGATATACCGCTATCATTAGTGAAACCTTCGTTTTATAATTTGCTAAAACAATTGGAACCTTTTGGCCCGGCCAATATGAGGCCCGTATTTATTACACGCGGACTGTATGACTATCAGAGCTCATCAAACGTGGTAAAAGAGCAGCACTTGCGCATAGTAGCGCACCAGAAGAACGGATCAATCATTGAAGGTATCGGATTTGGGATCGGTGAAAAGTATGAAATAGTCCGCAACGGCCCATTTGATATGGTATATAATATTGAGGAGAATGAGTATAATGGCAATGTCAAGGTCCAGGTGAAAGTAATAGATGTACGCACAGCTGCTAAAGATTAACTTAACAATCTTCAGAATGCCTACTGAGTCGGTTGCTACATTTGTGCAATATCAACTTCCAAAAAATAGCGTCATGAAAAAAAGAATCTTCACAAGCCTAATGGTTGCATCAGTGTCTGTATCAGCCCAGAAAATGGATGCTTCTAAAGTTCCCGCACCAGTAAAGGCAACATTCAAAAAGAATTTTGCCGGGGTAAAAGATGCTAAATGGGAAAAGGAAAATGGTAATTACGAAGCCAACTTCCAGCAAAACGGTAGCAAGATGTCTGCTACGTTCGATCCCGTCGGAATATGGCTGGAAACTGAAAATGCAGTCGAAATAAGTGCGCTCCCGGCTGCGGCTACAGCCTACCTGGCTAAAACCTATAAAGGAGCGAAAGTAAAAGACGCCGCTAAACTAAAAATGGCAAACGGCGAAACGCATTTCGAGGCCGAGGTGAAGGGAATGGATGTTATCTTTGACGAGAATGGCAAATTTATTAAAACACAAAAAGACTAAAAATGAGATACTTCAATTTGATCGGCGCAGCTATCATCGCATGTACCCTTTGTAATACAGCATCTGCCCAGGCCGGCTACCACGTTCTCAATACCTTCCACATTCCCGGCGTAGGCGGGTGGGATTACATTGCCGTGAGCCCAATAAATGGTAACGTATATGTTTCTCACAGCTCACAGGTAAATATCCTTAACCAGAACACCGGCGACTCGGTAGGAGTGATCCCGAACACGACCGGAGTGCACGGTATTGCTTTTGCACCTGAGTTTAAAAAAGGATTTACCAGCAACGGCAAGCTGAACACCGCAACAGTGTTTGACATAAATACGAATGTGGTACTGGCACAAATAAAGACCGGCGAAAATCCGGACGCTATTATGTACGATCCCTTCTCTAAAAAGGTATATATCTGCAATGGCCGCAGCAAAGACCTGTCTGTGATAGACCCCACCACAAATGAAGTCGTAAAAACCGTGGACCTGGGCGGCAAGCCGGAAACTGCGGTGAGCGATGAAGCTGGAAACCTTTACATAAACATAGAAGACAAGAGTGAGATCGCGGTTGTAAATACAAAAACATATACGGTTACCTATCGCTGGAAAATAGGTAGCGGTAAAGAACCTTCAGGGCTGGCAATAGATGTGAAGACAAAAAGATTGTTTGCCGGCTGCGATAACAAATTGCTTATTGTGATGAATGCAGAGAACGGAAAAGTGGTAAAAGAGCTGCCAATAGGCGATGGTTGTGATGGTGTGGCTTTTGACTCAGAATTAAAAAATGTATTTAGCTCGAACGGGGAAGGAACACTAACTGTGATACACGAAAAATCGTCCAAAGAATTTTCAGTGGTAGAAAATGTACCGACAAAAAAAGGCGCCCGCACTGTAGCTGTTGATGAAAAAACGCATCGCTTATATCTGCCTACCGCTGATTTCCTGCCAGCCGACCCTGCGGAGAAAGAACATAAGCGGCCGGGCATTGTGCCGGGCTCATTCCAGGTATTGGTAGTTGGTAAATAAACCGTGTTTTATAAATTGAAGGATGAAAATTTACGCCACGATATTATTAGTGATTTTCGCAACTACTGCACAGGCACAATACAACTTCAGGGCCATTGTAAAAGACAAAGCGACGAACATTGCCATGCCGGGAGTGACCGTGCATGATAAACATGGCCACGGCAGCGCTACCGACGATAGCGGCAGAGTAACAATAACAAACATCAACATCAACCCGGATACTTTCTATTTCACTTTCCTGGGCTACCGGCCCGATACACTTATTGCGGACCTGCATGAGGATATGCGGCATGAAATATTGCTTTCTGAAAATGGTAAGGAACTGGAAGAGGTGGTTTTTGTTTCCACAACGCGTACCAATGAACGGATCGAAAATGCTCCGCTGAAAGTAGAAGTATTAGGGAAAGAAGACCTTGAAGAAGAGAACACCATCAGGCCGGCAAACATTGCCAGCATACTTGGAGATGTGAGCGGGGTGCAGATACAGCAGTCCTCTGCTACATCTGGCAATATGAATGTGCGCATACAGGGGCTCAACGGCCAATATACGCAGATACTGCGCGACGGTATGCCTCTCTACGATGGGTTTTCCGGTGGCTTTGGCATATTGCAAATTCCACCGCTGGACCTGCGGCAGGTGGAACTGGTAAAGGGCTCCTCATCCACGCTGTACGGTGGCGGCGCTATAGCCGGACTTATCAACCTTATTTCAAAAAAGCCTTCTTATGACCAGGAAGCGGTGTTTACTATTAATGCCACAACGCTACAAGAGCAAGATGTGAACACCTATGTGGCAAAGCGTAACAAAACTTTCGGGTACACCTTATTTGCCGGCTACGACCACCAGAATGCAGTAGATGTAAACGGCGATGGCCTCTCCGATGTGCCGCAGCTCAGCACCTTTACCATACACCCCCGCTTGTTTTATTATCCTGATGAGAAAACAACTTTGACTGTAGGATATAACGGAACATTCGAACAACGCTATGGCGGCGATATGCAGGTGATTGACGGCCTGCCGGACAGCACCCACCAATACTTTGAGAAAGATAGGACGCAACGAAACACGGGTGAAATTATTTTTGAGCGTGCATTGCCGGGCCTGGTGAAACTTACCATAAAAGGCAGTGCCAGCTCCTTCGACCGGGATATAGCCACAAATATGGATGATATAAAAGGCAACCAGGTTAACTACTATTCTGAGGCCTCAGTGTTCATACCGCAAAAGGAAAATAGTATCGTTGCCGGCCTAAATGCTACTGGCGACCGCTTTAAAAAACTGCCTTCCAGCGACAGCCTTTCGCTCAATGATTTTCAGAATAATGTTATGGGGGCGTTTGCCCAGTACACGCTGCATTTGCCAGCACAAACAACACTGGAAGCGGGGCTGCGCGGAGATCATACCGATCATTACGGAAATTTTGTATTGCCGAGGCTTGCTGCATTCCACCGGTTCAATGACATGTGGGCGATGCGTGCTGGTGTGGGTTTCGGGTATAAGATACCCAATCCGCTGGAAGTGCAGATAATTGACTATCCCATTCAGGACTTACAACCACTGCCATCAAATATAAAGGCGGAAACATCGCAGGGATACAACCTTGAAGGAAATTTCAAAAAGGATATCGGCAGTAACATTAACCTGTTCATCAACCATGCTTTCTTCCTTACACAGATCAATAGCCCTGTTGTGGCAACACAGGCCGCAGACCAAACGGTGTCTTTTGCAAACGGCGATAAACCAGTTGTTACTATGGGCTTTGACACCTATGTGAAAGTAACCATAGAAAAACTGGAATTATACCTGGGCTATACCTATACAGATGCGGAAAGAAAATACCTGGACCATGACCAGTTCATGCCGCTCACACCCCGCCACCGGGTTGCCTTCACTGCCGTGCGTCAAATCATGGAGAAATGGCGGGTGGGCCTGGAAGGCTCGTTCATTGGCTATGAATACAGGGATGGTGATGTAAACACGCAGCCATATGTGCTGGCCTCAGTAATGATAGAAAGAAAGCTGGGCAAAAAATTCAGCATAGTGCTGAACGGTGAGAATTTATTTGATTACCGCCAGACACGGTTTGAGCAAATCTATACCGGGCCTATCACTAATCCAACTTTTAAGCCGTTATGGGCGCCTATTGATGGGCGTGTGATCAACTTATCGGTAAGAATAACGCCGTTCAACAAATAATTTCTTTTTTTGGAGTGCGCGGCCGGCGCATCGCACCTTTCAAAATGGTAGTGCCTTGTTTGTTAGCTCTATGGTTCCGTTTTCAACGTAGATCAATAGAGGCCCTTCCGGCACAAAGAAGAACTCATCATCGTTGTCGTGTTTATGCCAGTGGAATTCACCCTCTACAATACCGATTCTTACAACGCTATCGTTTACCTGTGTCAGCGTATAGTTCTGCCATTTCTCTTTGCAGGCAGTAACTATTGACGGGACATCGATCAATTCCTGATGCTTGAATTGCGTATCGAGGTTGATGTTGTATTTTTCCATGGTAAGATATTAAGCGGCTTCCCAGGTTTCAAATAAGAGGTTTAGATAATAATTTTCCTCTTTGGTGATCACTTTATCGGCTTTGGTGAGCTTGATGGAGAATTTTATCAGGTTCTTACGCTCCTCGATAGTGGCATCGTCGTAGAAATCATCCATCATTTTGAGATAGTGGCCTTCCCATTCATCCGGTTTCAACCGGCTGATCACTTCCATCTGTTTGTCGAGGTTCACATTGAAGGGAAATTCATTGACAAGGTATTGGCGTATAACCATGTCTTTCTCGCCGCTGATCCTGAAGTCAACGGCGGAGAGTATCATCAGTAAATGATATCCCGCAATGGCTTTATTCATTCGCTTGTTAGGCATACAATAATATACGAGTTTAGGCCGGACTTAGCTTTGCGATGCAAGCAAAAGATCAAGGTCTGTGTATTTAAAATTAAACCGCTTGGCGATAGCGGCGCTGGTCACGCATCCTTTATACATATAAACGCCTCTCCTGATGCCGCTTTTTGCCAGGATTATTTCTTCCACGCCTCCCATATCGGCCGCCTGCTGCAATATGGGCATCAGCACATTGCTTATGGCCCTGGATGCAGTTCGGGAAACCCCGGATGCGATATTCGGGACACAGTAATGGATCACATCGTACTTTTTAAAAGTCGGTTTTTCGTGGGTGGTAACTCTTGATGTTTCAAAACAACCGCCCCTGTCCATGCTCACATCTATGATCACCGAGCCGGCTTTCATATTGCTTACCATCTGGTCGGTAACCACAACTGGGGTTATGCCATTTACAGGTTTCAAGGCGCCAACGGCAACATCTGCACTCCTCAGCTCTTCGGCCAGGGCCACCGGCTCCAGTACTGATGTAAAGCACCGCCGGCCAATGTTGTTCTGCAGCCGCATGAGCCGGTATATAGAATTGTCGAAGACAGCAACAGATGCACCCAAACCGAAAGCGGCACGGGCTGCGGATTCACCAACAACTCCGGCGCCAATTATGAGTACCTGTGCAGGCGGCACACCAGAAATACCGCCCAGTAAAACGCCTTTGCCATTGTCCGGATTGCCAAGGTATCTCGCTGCTGCAAGTATGGCATAGTTACCAGCAATCTCGCTCATGGAGCGCACAATAGGGTAAGTGCCCGCATCATCTTTTATGGATTCGAAAGCAATTGCAATTATCTTTTTAGCGATCAGCTGCTCCATGATCTCTGCCTTGAGCAGCGGCATGTGAATAGGGGAGATCACAACCTGGTTTGGCTGCAGCAGTCCCGCTTCCTCATCAGATATAGGCGCGGACTTGATGATGGTTGTAGCCTTGTAAAGCTGCGCTTTATCATAAACAATGTGCGCGCCTGCCTCGCTATAGTCGTTATCAAAATAAAACGAGCCCTCGCCGGCACCATGCTCCACGGCCACGTCGTGGCCATCGTTTACCAAAACAGACACAGCATCTGGTGTAAGGGCAACGCGATTTTCCTGGAACGAAGTTTCCTTAGGGATCCCTATAAATAACTGTTTCTTTTTAGGAGTTATTTGTAAAGTCTCTTCTAAAGGAACGTAAGAGAAGGAAGGTGATATGTATGGTTTTTTGGTCATGCCCGCCACAGGTACGTTTAATACGACAATATACAATTTATGTTCTTATAAAAGAAGCATTTGCGAAACAAAAACAACAGTAAATTAAATATTGTTGAGGCATAAGGCTTTATAGTGCTGTTTTGTGGCTTTAAACTTTATTTTTGCATTAGAGGCTAAGGTATTAATCATGTTAAGGCAATCGAACCAGCAACGGCTGTTACAAAAACTATCACCCCAACAGATTCAGTTAATGAAGCTGCTGCAGATTCCTACGGCCAACCTTGAAGAGCGGATAAAAGAAGAGCTGGAGGAAAACCCTGCGCTCGAGTCTGAGCTTGAGAACAATAATACAGAACAAGACACTTATGAGCTGGAAGAGACTGCGCCCGAAGGAGAGGATGCAGAAGGGCCAAGCGAAGAAGTGGAGCTAAGTGATGATACCGCCGAGAAAATAGACCTTGATGACTTTTTACGCAGGGAAGATGATGACAGCGGTGGATACGATTATGCGGATGACTATTACGGCAACAACGAAAATGAGAAGCTGGTAACCCCGGCGCGCGTGGAAACGAGCTTTCACGACTATGTGCTGGACCAGCTGGGTATGCTGGAACTGGATGACCGGAGCCACAGGATAGCTGAGCAGATAATAGGGAGCCTGGATGAAGACGGTTACCTGCGCCGCGAAGTAACTTCAATAGTAGATGACCTGGCCTTTGGCCAAAACATCGATACCAACGCAGAGGAGATAGCTTCGCTCATACAACAGATACAGCGGTTTGACCCGCCCGGCATTTGTGTATGGACACTGCAGGAATGCCTGTTGCTGCAGATGAAAAGGATGCCGCAAACAAAAGCGGTGAAAGATGCGATAGAGATACTGGATAAATACTTCAACGAGTTTATAAAAAAGCATTACGATAAGATCCAAAAACATCTGGCGCTTAACAATGAAGACCTTAAAAATGTCATTAATATAATTATCAAGCTCAATCCCAAGCCGGGCGCATCATTCGCGGTGGTCAACAAGGCAGAGAGCTACATAATACCTGATTTTTTTGTTTTTAATAATAATGGCATCCCCGAATTGTCGCTCAACTCTAAAAACGCCCCGGAACTGCGGATATCCGAAGGATATAAGGATATGATGCGGGCCTACGAGCGCGGAGAGAAGAAAGATAAAAGGCAGAAGGAAGCAGTGATATTTATTAAGCAAAAGCTGGATTCAGCAAAGTGGTTCATAGATGCGATCAAGCAGCGGCAGCATACGCTGCTGCATACCATGCAGGCTATACTGGATTTCCAGAACGATTTTTTTGTATCGGGTGACGAGAGCCTGCTGAAACCAATGATACTAAAGGACATTGCCCAGATGACCAGCCTCGATGTGTCAACAGTATCGCGGGTGGCAAACAGTAAATATGTACAGACAGAATACGGTACCTATAAACTCAAATATTTTTTCTCGGAAGCGTTGCAAACAGAAAGCGGGGAAGAAGTGTCCACCCGCGAAGTAAAGAATATACTCAATGACCTGATAGGCGCGGAGAATAAGCGCAAGCCGCTTTCTGATGAACACCTTACCGAATTGCTGCAGGAAAGAGGCTACAACATTGCCCGCCGCACGGTAGCCAAGTACAGGGAGCAGTTATTTATACCTGTTGCACGGTTGAGAAAAGAGTTGTAATTCAAAGCTTGATTTCCACAATCAAACTGCCAAAAGTGCATCAATGCAGATACACGAACTTGACTATTGCCCGTCGCCTTATGAATTGATATTTTCGGCCATTAATTACGTAGTAATCTGTCTTAAAAGCGCTAACAAACAGTTGACCAACTCCATAATTTGAAGGAGATAAATTTGGTAACGTTACGTGGACTTGTCCCGGATTTGTGCGGTAAATGAACTTATAAGATGAATCGCCATGATAAGGAGCGAAGGCGAATCCTATGGAGTCCGCATTATTTGTAGTTGCGGCAGTAATGTTTAATGTCATGCCTAGGGCAGCATCGATAGTATCTGGCAAAGAGGTACCAGTATACCCCGGAAAATTTCCTGCTAAACTACACGAAAAGGCCGGAACAAACATTCCACCGCCAATATTCCAATAAACACTGTCTGCAAAATTGAATGAATGAAAATTTTCAGAATTGGGCATTGCTAAAGTATCTCCGTTTACACTTACAATGCCAGGTGATACAGTTGCCTTCGTTATAGAGTCACTCCAAAAATTCGCAAAGGCATATTCAACAATAAGGTAGCCAGCGCCCAAAGTGTCTTGCTCGTCTTGCCGAGATGCGGTCATCTCGCCATAAATAAAAGGAGTATCAACAACGGGTGTTGGATTAGCACTACTTTTCTTTTTACAATTTGAGAAAGCTAGTAGCATGGACAACGCAAAAAGGGTCGGAAGGTATATTTTAGTCATTACAAAGCTTGGTTAGTCATGATAAATATAAACAAAAGGAAATCCGCGCAAATAAAATTTAAGAAAAGAATCACTTAAGACAAGGAGCAGCGTCGTTCAGTGTGAGGCTACTGCTTGTTTTTGTTGCATCCCCTCCAAAAACCTCAGCAAATCCTTCATGGCCTTCATTCGATCTACTACTAAAAGGAAGTTTTTCCCTACCTGCTTCAGGCGGGCGTTCTTAGTTTGTGTCTGGATGTATTTGAGAATGTGATTGAAAGTGTCTGATTCAAAATAAGGCGATTCAGGATTGCTCACAAAGTAGAGGCGCATCTGCTGGTTCTTTAAGATGAGCTTCTCAAAACCCAGTTCCTGTGCTATCTGGCGGCAGCGAAGTGTGGTAAACAGGTCCTTCACCTGGTCGGGTATAGGCCCAAAGCGGTCCGTAAGCTCTGCGGCAAATTTATTTAAGTCTTCTTCATTCTCAATATCATCCAACTGTGTATATAAGGAGAGCCGCTCAGTGATATTTGTTACGTAAGAATCGGGAATCAGTATCTCGAGGTCCGTATCTATTGTGCAGTCGCTTACAAAATCTTTCTTACGGTTGATCTCCTCTGCGAATACTTCTTTGAAGTCGGTAGTACGCAGCTCACGCATGGCCTCGGCAAGTATTTTCTGGTACATCTCAAAGCCGATCTCAGCGATGAAGCCGCTTTGCTCCCCGCCAAGCAGATTTCCCGCTCCGCGAATGTCGAGGTCGCGCATAGCTATCTGGAAGCCACTGCCCAGTTCGTTAAACTGTTCCAGTGTCTGCAGTCGCTTGCGGCTGTCGTTTGGCAGCAGGCTCATAGGTGGCGCTACCAGGTAGCAGAACGCCTTTTTATTGCTCCTGCCAACGCGTCCGCGCAGCTGATGCAGGTCGCTGAGCCCAAACTGATGTGCATTATTGATAATGATGGTATTGGCGTTGGCTATGTCCACGCCGCTTTCCACGATGTTGGTGCAGCAGAGCACATCAAACTCTTTCTCGATAAAATTGAACAAGGCTTCTTCCAATTGGTGCCCCTCCATCTGGCCGTGTGCCATGCCGATGCGAAGGTCGGGGCAGAGGTTACGTAGCAATGTAACCATTTCTGGCAGGCTTTGCACACGGTTATGCACAAAGAACACCTGGCCGCCGCGCTCTGCTTCATAGTAGATCGCATCGCGGATAGCGTACTCATCAAACACAAGTACCTCTGTTTGCACAGGCTGCCGGTTCGGCGGCGGAGTGTTGATGATGCTCAGGTCGCGGGCATTCATCAGCGAGAATTGAAGTGTGCGCGGTATTGGCGTTGCGGTCAGCGTCAATGTGTCCACGCTGGCCTTGAGCTCACGCAGCTTTTCTTTTGATGATACCCCGAATTTTTGCTCTTCGTCAATAATGAGTATGCCCAGGTCTTTGAATTTCACATCCTTGCCCAGCAAGCCGTGTGTGCCGATCACTATATCTATTTTGCCTTCTTCCAGCTTTTTAAATATTTCCTTTTTCTCCTTCGCAGACCGGAAGCGATTCACATAGTCCACATTTGCCGGAAAATCTTTCAGACGTTCTTTAAAAGTATTGTAATGCTGGAATGCAAGAATAGTAGTTGGCACCAGTATGGCAGCCTGTTTGCTGTCTCCCACGGCCTTGAAAGCCGCCCGCACTGCGATCTCTGTTTTGCCAAAACCTACATCGCCGCATACCAGCCTGTCCATAGGAGCGGGTGTTTCCATATCACGTTTTACATCTGCAGTAGCTTTTGCCTGGTCGGGTGTATCTTCATAGAAGAATGATGCTTCCAATTCGGTTTGCAAATAACTGTCCGGTGAAAACGCGAATCCCTGCGACGCCTTACGCTTGGCATATAGTTTTATCAGGTCGGCAGCAATGTCTTTTACCTGCTTCTTGGTTTTGTTTTTAAGTTTCTGCCAGGCGTCGCTGCCCAGTTTGTTCACTCTCGGGGCCGCCCCTTCCTTGCCGGTGAACTTACTTATTTTATGCAGTGAGTTTATGTTCACATACAGCACATCATTGTCTTTGTACAGTATGCGGATCGCCTCCTGCAGGTTTCCGTTCACTTCTATTTTCTGTAATCCGCTGTACACGCCCACGCCATGATCTATATGCGTTACGTAATCGCCGGGTGTAAGCTCGCGGAGCGCACGAAGGGTAAGCGCTTTGCCTTTTGAGTAAGCCTGTTTTACATTGTATTTATGGTAACGCTGGAATATCTGGTGATCGGTATAGCAGATAGCTTTTTTATCGTGGTCTATAAATCCCTTGCTGATAGATGTGGGGACAGGCACAAAGATGATGTTCGCATTGACATCATCAAAAATGCTTCGTAACCGCTCCAGTTGTTTCGGGTTCTCGGCAAAAATATAAGCCACATATTTTTCACCCAGACGCTTTTGAAGGTCAGCAATCAGCATATTGAACTGACGGTTGAACACTGGTTGCTCGTCAGTAGCAAACTTGAAAGTGGCATCTATGGCATCGCCTGTTACTTTTTCAAGCGAGTGATTATACCACTCTATAAGATGCCGCTGTTTTATCTTCTCCTGCCACGCTCCGCCCGTTTCAAAATCTGCCTTGGATATTTCTTTCAGCATTTCTTCTTCGTGGTCTATGGCAACCTGCCCGATCTCCATTTTCTCCGGAAGTTCTGCCTCCATTTTTACGAGCCGCCCTATGGTAAAAGACAGGTCTTTTGCCCATATCACCGTGTTCTCGGGTAGATAATCCAGCAGAGATATTTTCTCCTGCGTCTCAAACTTTGTTTCAATATTGGGCAGTATGGATACCTGCAGCAGCTTGCGCTCAGACAATTGCGTTTCCGGGTTGAAGATGCGGATGCTGTCCACCTCGGTGTCAAACAGCTCTATGCGATAAGGATGCTCATTGCCGAAAGAGTAAATGTCCAATATGCCGCCGCGCATAGCGAACTGCCCAGGCTCATAAACAAAATCCTCCCGCCTGAAGCCCAGTGAGACAAAGCGTTCCAGCATAGCATCCACCTGCAAAGCCTCGCCCACCTTTATGCTGATCATATTATCAGACAGCGAAGAAGGATTAACCACTCGCTCAAACAATGCCTCGGGATAAGTGACAAGTATTTTTTTATTTACCTTTTTGCCGGTAAACTTTGTGAGCGCTTCTGTGCGCAACATTACATGGCTGCTGTTCAGCTCATTGAAATAGCCTGTTCTTTTAAAGGAGTCGGGAAAGTAGAAAATATCAAGCCCTTGGGTAAGATGTTCTATATCGTTGTGAAAATAAGCGGCCTCTTCTTTGTCATTTAAAATAAAGACATGATTTACATCAGTGAGGCGCCAAAGTGCGCTGGCAATAAAGTTGACGGAAGAGCCACGGAGGTTATCAAGATATACCCTTAGCTTGTGGCCGGGCAAAGTGATCCCCGCCGCTATTTGTTTTAAGCGGATGTCATTTTGGTATAAACCCTGCAGCACATCCAGATTCATCGGGGCGACAAAGGTAGTGGAATTTGGTATTAAAACAGGTCTGTGTGTGTGCCCGTCCTGGTAAGCATAATTTTCATTAAGCTATCGTCTTGCTTCCATATAAGCAGCCAGTCGGACTTAATATGGCATTCCATGTAGTTGTTATATTTCCCCTGCAACTTATGCGAACGAAAACGTGGATCAAGCTTTCCAGACTCATGTAATTTCTTAACTACTTCTAGCAACAGCGAAGTCTTGTAACCTCTTTTGGCGGCCAATTTCAGATCTTTATTAAATTGGCCGGAATACAGAATCTCGTACATATTATTTGCCAAGAATTTGCTGAAAAAGGTCTTCAGGGTTTTTAGCCTTCTTCACTTTTCCGGCATCAACATCTTTCATGGCTTTCCTGGTGATAGCGTTAGGCTCATCCAGTATCTCTATATAAGGTTGTGTCTTAAGAAATGCAGCCAGTTTTTTACCTTCAGACGTTTGTTCGTTTATTCTGATAGTCATAGCATAAAGTTAGAAAAACTCATTAAATATTACAACGGTCGAAATAAATTTAGCACTATCTTTATTTTAAACATTTGTCCCTGTTCCAATGAAAAAATGCGCAATTCTTTTTTTGCTGCTAATTATTATCTCTTCTTGCCGCAACACATGGAACGAGGCCGATGAGCAAACATTCTATAGCGCCTGCGTTGATGATGCAAAGACATGGACGGCCTCACCTGAGCAGGCTGCGACTTATTGCAATTGTGTGATCCCTAAGATAAAGCAGAAGTATCCCGACGAGAATGAGGCTATGAAGCAGATAAACTTGCTTGCATCGGATAAAGATCTGCAGGCTTGCAGGGATTCGTTGGGGAAATAGAAATGCATCCCGCAGAATTATTTAAACACCTGGTACACCAGCAATGCACTCAGATAGGCAATGCTAAACATATAGGCAAACTGTATCGCCGGGTATTTCCAGCTTCTTGTTTCGCGCTTCACAATAGCAAGGGTGCTCATGCACTGCATGGCAAATACATAAAATATAAGCAGTGACAATCCTGCTGCCAGAGTATATACCGGCGTGCCGTCATCTCGTTTCGCTTCTTTCATTTTCTCGTGGAGGGTTTCCTGGCCCGCGCCTGCATCGCCTACACTGTATAATGTGGCCATGGTGCCTACAAAAACCTCACGAGCGGCAAAAGAAGTAATGAGCGCGATACCTATCTTCCAGTCATATCCCAATGGGCGTATCAGCGGCTCAATGCCATGGCCCATAATCCCGGCAAAGGAGTGCTCCAGTTTGGCCGTAGCATGTTCGCGGTCGATTGTCGTTTTTTCTTCGGGATGCAATTTTACCAATGTGGCATATTTTTCTTCCACAGCCCTCATTTGAGCAGGCGGCCCAAAAGCTGCCAGCGCCCATAATATCAGAGCCAGTACAATGATCACCTTCCCCACATCCCGGATGAATATTCTTCCTTTTTCGATCATGGTAGTGCCTACATTCCTCCAGCGTGGCTGCCGGTAAACGGGCAGCTCCATAAGGAAGAAAGTACGCTCTTTTGTTTTGATCAGGAAGTTCATTACACGTGCTACAACCAATGCCATGAAGAACCCCAGCAGATACAGGCCCATCAGTACAAGCCCCTGCATATTGAATACGCCGAGGAATGTGCGGCTTGGAATCACCAGGGCTATAAGCATAGTATATACAGGCAGCCGGGCCGAGCAGCTCATCAATGGTGTTACCATAATGGTGATAAGGCGCTCTTTCTTGTTTTGTATGGTTCGTGCAGCCATGATAGCCGGTACAGCACAAGCCATGCCGCTAATGAGCGGCATAACCGAACGGCCATTAAGGCCCGCGCTACGCATGATTCGGTCTGTGAGAAAACTGATGCGCGCCATGTAGCCGCTATCCTCCAGTATAGTTATCAGCCCGAACAATATCATTATCTGCGGCACAAAGACTGCAATGCCGCTAATGCCCGCTAACAGGCCGTTCACAACAAGATCTTTGAAAATGCCAGATGGGAGCACTGCATTAAGGCCATTGCCTGCATACACAAAAAGCTGCTCGATCCAATCCATAGGATAACGCGCCAGCCAGAAAATACTTTGGAATAGCAGGAATAAAACTCCCAGTAAGATAAGGTTGCCATAAACAGGGTGCAGCAGCACTTTGTCCAGCCGGTCACTGACAACCATTTTTTTCATAGGGCTGTCTGTAGCCACGCATCGCTGCATAATGGTATCTATTTTCTTATACCGCTGCATGATCTCTTCGGCTTGTACTTTGGACTTGTGAAAGCCGCCCTCACCCAGCAATGCCGCGATCCTGATGCGCTGGGCCGCATTTATGTACTTCAGCTCATTATAATTGCAAGCCACATGGAGTGCGCTGTAATTACTGCTATGAGCAGAAATAAGACGTATCTCCTGTAGCCATTCACCGGTTATTGCAGGCAGGTCGATAAAATCAGGGAGCGGGGTGTGCTTACTTTGCTGCTGCCCGGCTATTGTTTTTTTCAGCATCCCCAGGCCCCGGTTGCGTCGCGGGTTCACGGTCATTACCGGTACGCCCATCATTCCCGAAAGTGCAGCAGTATCTATAGTAATTCCTTTCTGCCGGGCTATGTCCATCATGGTCAATGCTATGACCACAGGTATTTTCAGGTCTATGATCTGTGAGCAAAAGAGCAGGTTGCGTTTCAGGTTGGATGCATCGGCAATAACGATCACCAGGTCTGGCCGGTCTGCACTTTTTTGATTCAGTAACACTTCGTAGGTCACCTGTTCGTCAGCACTCTTGGGGTAAAGGCTGTATGTGCCCGGAAGGTCTATAATATTTGCAGTAAGCGTGTCCGATATTTTTGAGACGCCGGTTTTTTTATCTACGGTTACGCCCGGAAAATTTCCCACCTTCTGGTTCAAGCCCGTCAAGGCATTAAAAAGGGAGCTTTTACCGCTGTTGGGGTTTCCCACCAAAGCTATTGTGTACCGGCGACTCATTTAGGGCGCAAAGGTACTGATTAGATGCAGTTCTCTGCTTTAAAAGCAAGTGAATAAAGAGAATTTCCCGAATATGTAAAACTTCCAACTTTTGGGCATCATTGTAATGCAACTATTTGTTAAACCTTTAATATAGATTTGGATAAAGCACTGCGCATAGCTTAATTTTACTGCTTTCGGTAACACTTTAAATTCTTTTTGTGAGATCATTCCGCTTTCTTCCGGTTGCAGCATTGCTTGTAGTATTGACTACCTGCGCACTTGTTTATTCGAGCTGTAAAAACAAATGCGGCAGCACCACCTGCCAGAACGGAGGCACCTGTGATAACAATGTATGTATATGTCCTGTTGGCTATTCCGGCAATTCCTGCCAGACAGGCTGGGCTGATGCTTCCATAGGCACTTATACATGTGTGAGATCAGCTTGCACACCCGCTGTTGCCGGCATCAATTCGTGGCAGAGCTCTGTTACCAAGGATGCAACGAATGGCGGCTATACCATAGATATTTCCAACTTCAATAATTCCAACACAACAGTTGTAGCTACTGTGGATACCGCAGCGGCCAATGGCAGCCAGGCTATAAGGATCAGCGGCACAGGCGGCACAGGAACAGACGCATCCGGATCCCTGACCATAACAAATGGAGTAACAACAATAGCGCTGCACTTTACCACTTATACAGGAGGAATAGCGGGGTCCAGTTGCGAGATGACCATGCGAAAAGAGTAGCCGCTTAACTGCTAACTACTGATTCCAGGAGTTCCTTAATACAGGCATATATGTATTGCAGCTCATAGTTGCTGATGCAGTAGGGCGGCAGTATATAGATGATATTACCCAATGGCCGCATAATTATCTTTTTACCAAGGAAGAAGCGATATACCACATCTCGCAGGCCTGAATGATAAGAGGGGGTATCGGTATTTAGTTCTATCGCAAGGATAGTGCCGGTCTGTCTGACATCAGCAATTGCTTTATGATCAGAGACGGACAGCGCAAATTCTTTGTGAGCATTGATGATCCGCTTCCTGCTTTCCGTGCAACTATCTTCCAATAGAAGGTCAAGGCTGGCCAGGGCAGCTGCACATATGGTGGGATTTGCCGTAAATGAGTGCCCATGGTATAACATCTTTGAGCGGTCCTCATCATAAAATGCATCGAAAATATCCTGTGTGCAGGCGGTAACGCCAAGCGGCATAGTGCCGCCTGTAAGCCCCTTTGAAAGACAGACAATATCCGGCGCGGCCTGAACCTGGTTACACGCGAATAACGGTCCGGTCCGGCCAAATCCGGTCATTACCTCATCGGCAATGATATGGGTATTGTATTGCTGGCACAGACGGAAGTAAGTGTCAAGCACATCCGGGTCATACATACACATACCCGCCGAGCCTTGTACCAAGGGTTCAACTATGAAAGCCGCAACATCACCTTGCTGCAATACCGCTTCCAGTGCCGAAATGCTTTCACTGCTATTCCCCCTACCAGGAAATGGAATGAATACCACATCGAACAGAAAATCGGTAAATGCTTCTGTGAAAACGCTACGCCCGCTTACCGCCATTGCGCCAAATGTATCGCCATGGTAGGCGTTTTGAAGCGCCACCAATTTTTTCTTTTTTATACCCTTGTTCTTCCAGTATTGCAGCGACATTTTTATGGCCACTTCCACGGCTGTAGAGCCATTGTCGGAATAAAATATTTTCCTCATTTCGCCTGGCAATATCTCCAGCAGCCGTTCTGCCAGCCTTACAGCAGGCTCGTGCGTGAAACCGGCAAAAATACAATGCTCCAATGTGCCTACCTGTTCGCTTACTTTTTGAGCGATATAAGGGTGGGCATGGCCATGCAGGCTTACCCACCAAGAAGAAATAGCGTCTAAGTACCTGTCTCCATCTTCGTCAATGAGCCATACACCCTCACCTTTTACAATGGCGATAGCTTCCGGCCATGCCTTCATTGGCGTGTATGGATGCCAGATCACTTCGCGGTCACGTTCTTTTATCGTTTTCAAAATTCAATGTCTAAAAGTGAATGTTTTATTTCTGCTGCGTAAGCCTTTATCGAAGCGCTATCCAGCCTATCAAAATGAGGTATCCGGGCAATGACCGGTACTTTGGAATACTTCGTAATAAAAGTTTCTGAAGATTCATTGGCAATGCCATTCATCACTATCCCAAGCAGGCGGATACCTCTGGCCCTCAGCACTTCTACGCTCAGTAAAGTGTGGTTGATACCGCCCAGGTAGTTTTGCGAAATGAGAATAGCGGGCATTTTAAAATGAGTAACAAAATCGGCCATTGTTGCAGTAGCAGACATTGGGGATAATATGCCTCCGGCTGTTTCTACCAGTAATATTTTTTCTGTTTCCGGAAAGGTAAATTTTGTAAAATCAACTTCTATACCATCTATTGCTGCAGCAGTATGCGGCGACAGTGGCTGAGACAGTAGTATAGCCTCATCATGAACGCGATTGTTCCCGTTCGTGATCAACTGCTTCACTAAGTGCGCATCCCTTTCTTCAATACCAGCCTGCACCGGTTTCCAGTAGTCTGCATCCATCCCTTCAGCCAATACAGCCGATGCCACCGTCTTGCCGATGCCGGTATGGATGCCGAGTACTGCAATGGTTCTTGTCATTAGAAAAGTTTTTTTAAGCAGAGCAAAATTACGGTATCCTGAATCTGAAACTACTTGTTTCAAATATACTGTTTATGAAAGCAGGGTATTGACCAGCAAATCGATCTGCTCTCCTGTATTAAAGGTATGCAGGCACACCCTCAACCTTTCCATGCCCAGAGGAACAGTAGGAGAAAGTATTGGCCGCACTTCCAGGCCTGCAGCTTGCAGCTTTGCTGCCACCATTTTGCATCGCTGATTGTCGCCCACTACCAGGGCCTGTATCGGACTTGCACTGTCTTTCCACCCTTCGACTCCGGCTATCCGGGCTCTGAAATAGGTGATCAATTCATGCAAAGATGTGTTGCTAAAACTATGCTCTGATAAATACTGATAAGCGGTACTGATGGCATGAATGGAATGGCCAGGTAATGCAGTGGTGTATATGAATGGCCTCGCAAAATTGACCAGGTATTGTTTTAGCATTTTACTGCCCACTACCGCTGCCCCATGACAGCCCAAAGCCTTGCCGAAGGTATGGACCCTTGCAAAAACTCTATCCTGTAGCCCGAGTGCACAAACCAAACCTTCGCCGTGTGTACCTATGACGCCGGTAGCGTGTGCTTCGTCCACTACAAGCTGCGCATGGTATTGTTCGCACAGCTTCACCATCTCCGCAAGCGGGGCCATGTCGCCGTCCATGGAGTAGATAGATTCAACTACTACCAACACAGACGCATCTGTAGTATATTTTCTCAGTTTTTCTTCCAGGTCGTTGACGTCGTTATGTGCAAATCTGTATTTGCGGCTGCCCTGGCTCAGGCGTATGCCGTCTATAATACTCGCGTGGCAAAGCTCATCGGATAATATGGTACTATGCCGGCTAGTGATGCTTGCCAGCAAACCCATATTGGCGTCATAGCCCGAATTAAAAAGTAATGCTGCTTCTGCCTTGTGGAAGGATGCAATAGTTTGCTCAAGCAGCTCTGCTTGCTCACTATTGCCAGATAGCAGTCGGGAACCAGTTGAGCCGGTACTATCAGAATTATCCGGGCGCATCAGCTCTGACAATGCTCCTGTCGTTGCCAATCCGAGATAATCGTTTGAAAAAAAATCAATTGGTGAGCGCTGCGTGGTCAGTCTCCTGAGATTGCCTGCCTGCGTTCTTTCGTCCAGTTTATCCGCCAGGTATTGCTCAAGACGGTTCATGCTGCATGGCGTTAGCTTTCTGCTTGCTCTTAGGATGCCCATCTGCAAACGCAGCCTTTGGCGTCAGCCCGAGTATGCGGAACATGTCCTTATCTGCATTGTATTCCGGGTTTGGCGTCGTAAGCAGTTTATCACCGGCGAATATGGAGTTAGCACCAGCCATAAAGCACATAGCCTGCTCGGATACCGAAAGCTCCAGCCTCCCAGCAGAAAGGCGCACAGCAGAATGCGGCATTACAATACGTGCAGTAGCTATCATGCGTACCAATTCGTCAAACGGAACGCGGCTGTTATCGGCAAGTGGTGTGCCTGCCACGGGTACCAATACATTTATCGGGACGGACTCAGGATGCTCGGGCAGGTTGCACAATGTCTGCAACATGCCGATGCGGTCGTTTGTAGATTCGCCCAGGCCAATGATACCACCGCTGCAGACGCTGATACCGGCCTTGCGCACATTGGATAATGTGTTAAGGCGGTCATCGTAAGTGCGGGTAGTGATCACCTCGCCATAATGTTCTTCTGATGTATCTATGTTATGATTGTATGCATAGAGTCCCGCACTTGCCAGGCGCTCTGCCTGGTGCGGAGTGAGCATACCCAGTGTGCAGCATACCTCCATATCCAGGCTGTTCACCGCCCGCACCATATCTATTACCCTATCGAAATCCCTGTTGTCACGCACCTCACGCCACGCAGCGCCCATACAGAAACGGGAAGCGCCGCCTGCTTTGGCATTCTCGGCAGCCGCCAATACTTCATCCACTTTCATTAGTGCATGTACCTTTACATCAGTATGATAACGTGCCGCCTGCGGGCAATAAGCGCAGTCTTCTGAGCAGCCACCGGTCTTTATAGACAGCAGGCTGCTGATCTGTACTTCTCCAAAAACATGGTTCTGGCGGTGCACATTTGCAGCATCCAGTACCAGCGACAATAAAGGCCGTTCATATATCTCACTGATCTCTTCCCTTGTCCAATTATGGCGAATATTACTCATCTGTACATGATTTATCCGGCGAAGCTATTGGATTTTTGGGAGGAATGGAAATTTTAGGGCATTGGCGCCTATTCAGGCTGACCAACACCTGTAGTCAGCAGGTTTTGCAAACTTCCCTTTATATGTCCACTCCAGCCTACTTCGCAGGCTTCATAACATTCAACTCCCGGAAACAAGCCAACGTGAGTCATATCGATCTGGGTGACGCCCGAATTCGAAGATATGTCCCATTCTACGCTCGTGCCGGTCCATTCTGTTTTATCTTTTAGCCAATGCAAGTAGCAGCCGGTGACATTCCACACTACCCTTTTCCCTGGAATTGCCTCACCGATTTCGAAATCAACCCAGGTGGTACCAAATTCGACCCTAAAAGTATCGCCAGATGTTGTTGCCCGACCCTTAAAATTTTTTGCCCACCACGCGCCTACGTTTGCAATGCCATCAAAAGCTGCTGCAGGCGTGACAGCGGCACTAATACTGCATTGATAATTTTTCTGTTCCATAATTAGTGTTTTGTTTTTTTGTTTAATAGATTTTCCAGGTTTTTCAGTTTACTCATCCAGAACCTATCGAAGTAGTTCATCCATTCCTGCAGTTCTTTAAATCCATCCTGCTTCAGGGTGCAATGGCGCTCTCTGCCTATATCCTGGATAGATATAAAGCCTGCTCCTTCCAGAATTTTGATGTGCTTGGATACTGCAGGGCGGCTCATGTCAAAGTTTTCAGCCAGGCTGTTTATTGTCAGGCTGTTCTGTGACAGTAGCTGCAACATGTGCCGCCTGCTGGGGTCTGCTATTACCTGGAAGGTGTCAAGCCTTGTTTGTTCCATGTTTTTCTTCTTTTATCAGTACAGGTATCTTTTGGGTATTCTGCCTCCAGCCATCATTCATGATCTGGTAAACCATTGGGTGCAGTTGGTCGGTGAAACCGGTATGTACCAATTGCAGTTCTGTGCCATTGTCTTTTTCATGCAAGGTCCACTCGACAATTGAGTCCAGCGTGATCTTCCCGTCCATTCCCCCGCCCTTCCAGGAATAAGACAGCTTTTTATGCGGCACTATCTCCAGCACTTTGCAATAGACGATACCACTGAAGTTAAAATTCGGCAGCGGGTTGTGCCTGAATTGGAATTCGTGCCCTAGTATGGGCTGAAAATCATTTTTCATCAGCCATAGTTCCATCAGTTCTGGCCTTGTCAGGTATTCCCAGACTTCACTGGGCTTCTGTTCGAAAAACGATGTTTGATTAATGCTCTTTTCCATATTTGTGTAACTTTTAAGTTACGCAAATGTATAGGTAACTTTTGAGTTACTCAAATTTTTTTCTGTTTTTTTATTTTTTGGTTAATCTGAATGTTGGAACGATGGTTTTGATAAGTGGGCACAGTTATTGTATCTGTAGTCTTTTCTAAAGCAGTTTCCGTATTTTTGACCATTCAATCAATTGAGTAAACATGAAAAACCTGTTCTTCGCAGTTCCCGTAGTTGCCCTTGCCTTGATTTTCGCTGGGTGCAGTAAAAAAAATAATGGCCCCTCCACTACTGCAAGTGTAATGCTGGTAAATGGCTGTAATGGCACTACCGGTATTTATGCCAAAGTGAACAACTCAAATTTTGGCCCTTCAAATATTGCCTATTTCGGCAATTCAGGCTATCAGACCATAGCTGCGGGATCAGCAGTCAACATGAATTTCTATCTTATCAGCCCTGCGGGAACACCATTAACGGCCGGATCGCCGACATTTACAGCGGGCGATCATTACTCTGTATTTGTTGGAGGTATTGTTACCGGGCCTGATTTTGTGGTAGCGACCGATGATCTCACAGCTCCGTCCTCCGGGAATGCCAAAGTGAGGTTCATTAACCTCGGCAGCGACAACCTGAATGAAAGTTTTTCAATTGGCGCGGCAACCCTGGACTCAAATGTCGATTACGGCCAGTACACAGCATTCTCCGAAATTGCGGCAAACTCCGGTGTAGGCGTATTGGTACAGGACCCTGCACATATACAGCCGGCATATATTGCTCAGCTCACCAGCCAGGCTTTCAGCGCGGGAAAGATATATACTATTATGCTTACCGGAACATATAACGGAACCGGTTCCACAGCCCTTAAGCTGACTGTGATCAATAATAACTAACCTTTGTTTATGCACCTAAAGCGGATAAGCGCATCAACCGTTATACTATTCATCATCGGCTGCCTGGCGGGCTGTACCAAAAGCTCTGCACCGCTTAACAGTGCGAATGTGATGTTCGTGAATGGCTGCGTATCTGCATCTTCCGTAAGCGTTAAAGCAAACAGCGCCTCAGTTGATGGGGCTTCTGGCATACCGTTTCTGGGATACAGCGGGTATCAGCCTGTTACGGCCGGCTCAGGTGTAAACCTTACTTTTTTTCTTAGTTCAGGGGTTGCGTTTGCTAACCGTGCGGTAAACATTGCAGCCCCAAACCATTATAGTGCATTTGTTGGTGGCGATATAGCTAATCCAACCTACGTATTTACAACTGATGACCTTACTCCGCCTTCAAAAGGTAATGCAAAACTCCGCTTCGTCAATCTCTCGCCAGATAACATCAGTGAGACGATTACGGCAAATGACAGTATTGTAGCACAAGGCTTTGGCCCCGATAGCGTTTCCGCTTTTTACCTGCTCAGGGCCGGAAAGTATGCGCTGGGCATGTTCGACCCACGAAATGATAGTATCAGCACAACAACAGATTCGCTGGTTTTCACTTCGGGAAAGATATATACTGTGATGCTTACCGGTACGCAGCTTGGTTCGGGTGCTACCGGCTTGGTACTCACTACTACCAAGAATAATTAATAATGAGTGTATTTATTATCTTATTTACCCTATATTTGCCATAGCTTATTCACCCTGTGCCCTTCAGCGGCACGCTTTTTAAGCTACGATTTCAAATCATTTCCTTAGCATTTTTTGAATTTTTTACATTTTGATGGAATATAACACTACACGGAGCAAACTGCTCATGCCTGAATATGGGCGTAACGTGCAAAAGATGATAGAGTATCTCGTAACTGTTGACGACCGTGAAAAACGCCTTCGTCAGGCCGAGGTAATTATAGAACTGATGGGGACACTAAATCCACATCTGAAAACGATAGAGGACTACAAGCATAAGCTATGGGACCATCTATACCAGATGACCGACTTTAACCTTGATGTGGACTCTCCGTATCCATGCCCATCGCCGGAGGCTGTTTTTAAAAAGCCGGAAGTGCTGCCCTATCCGCAGGAGAGCTTCCCGCACCGCCACTTAGGTAAAAACATACAGGAGCTTTTAACCAGGGCGATGGAAGAAACTAATGAAGAGACTAAACACGGCCTCACCCAGGCTATAGGTTACTACATGAAGCTGGCATATGCCAACTGGCACAAAGAGCCGGTACATGACGACATGATAAAAAATGAGCTGGCTGAGATCAGTGGCGGCAAGCTCAAATATGAGACTGGCGGCTATCGTGTGCCTTATGAGAACAACCGCAATTTCAAACAGCGTAACAACAATAATAACAATAACAACCGCAATTTTAAAGGAAACAATAATAACAACAATAACGCAGGCGGCCCTCGCAACTTCAGGGATAATAATCGGGATAACAATCAAAGTGGCGGGAGTGGTTACGGCAACAACTTTAATAAGAACCGTAAGTTTAATAAGAACAAGGGGAAGTAATTTATAAAGTCAAAATTCAAAAGGCAAAATTCAAAGAGAATTTTGACGTTTTGAATTTTGACGTTTGAATTTTGAATTTGAACAAAATGAACGCATTCGAAATACGCGGCAGCAGGCAATTAAAAGGTTCTATTACTCCGCAAGGGGCAAAGAACGAGGCATTGCAGGTGCTATGCGCTGCATTGCTTACAGATGAGCGCGTAACACTGACGAATGTGCCTGATATTGTAGATGTAAACACGCTCATAGAGCTGCTGGAAGATATGGGCGTGAAAGTAGAACGCCCATCGAAAAATACAATCGTCTTGCAGGCAGATAATATAGACCCTGACTATTTTACCACCCACGCATTTAAGAAAAAATCAGGGAAGCTGCGCGGCACAGTAATGCTCGCCGGCCCGTTGCTGGCACGCTTTCGCAAGGCATATATACCACAGCCTGGCGGCGACAAGATAGGCAGGCGCAGGCTGGATACCCATATACGGGGATTTGAGAAAATGGGTGTTGACTTTGTTTATGACATCGACAACCAGATGTTCACCCTTGATACGGATATGCTAAAAGGGGCGAAGATCCTGATGCACGAGCCCTCTATCACCGGTACGGCAAATCTTATCATGGCTGCTACGCTGGCCAACGGTACCACCAGCATATACAATGCGGCTTGCGAGCCTTACATACAGCAGCTTTGCCGGATGCTCATTAGTATGGGCGCTAACATCACAGGCATCAGCACCAATTTGCTGACTATAGAAGGAGTAGCAAAACTGCGCGGATGTGAGCACCGGCTGCTTGCCGATATGATTGAGGTTGGGTCGTTCATCGGCCTTGCTGCTATGACACAGAGTGAGCTTACAATTAAAAATGTCGATGCGGAGCATTTGGGCATTATTCCCGAAACTTTTCAAAATCTGGGTATCGAGCTGTCTATAACCGGCGATGATATATACATACCTGCACAGGATCATTACCGGATACAGAAATTCATAGACGGCTCTATTCTCACGGTTTACGATCATCCGTGGCCCGGCTTTACGCCAGACCTGCTGAGCATAGTGCTGGTGCTGGCTACACAAGCAAAGGGCACCGTGCTGGTGCACCAGAAAATGTTTGAGAGCAGGCTGTTCTTTGTGGATAAGCTGATAGAGATGGGGGCACAGATAGTGCTGTGCGATCCCCACAGGGCTGTGGTGATAGGCCTTGATAAGCAAATACCTTTGCGTGGGATAAATATGGTATCGCCCGATATACGCGCAGGTGTGGCACTGCTCATAGCCGCGCTTTCTGCCTCGGGAAAGAGCATCATCCAGAACATACACCAGATAGACAGGGGATATGAGCGCATTGATGAACGGCTTAATGCGCTGGGCGCGGATATTCAAAGAATCAGCTTCAGTTAGCTTTCCATCCTTCCCTTGAGATATCTCATAAAATACCACACACTTCTTTGTTTGATGATCTTTTCGTCAGTTTGTCTTGCACAGAATAAACTGAATGAAAAAGGCCAGCCATATGGCCACTGGAAATTCGACAAGGCCACTTATGGGGCTATCTCGGAAGGTGATTATAAGATCGTATCCCTGGTGCAGTATGACAGTGCGCATTTTGAACAGGAGGAAGGCAGCACCATTGGGCACCTGGACGTAAAATACAAGTCAGGTAAGGCTGCGATCATTACCTATAATTTCAATACCGATTCCGCATCAGTGAACGATGGCACCTGGAACGACTATGACACCGCTACAGGAAAGCTAATGCAAACGACAACCTATTATAACGGCATTATACTGGGAAGAAAGGAATATTCCACTTCCGGTGACTTAGTGAAGTATTCTTATACCAATTATGATGCAGATTCCATTGTTTATCTTACTTATCTCGACCACCATGTCTTCAAAAAAGAATTCTATCCGCCGGGCAATGCAAATAATAAGATAACGCAATACTATCCGGCAGAGGCAATGCACCTGTCTGACGCGGAACCGGAGTTTAATATCAACTTCCTGGCTAAACCATCTGCAAAGAGCGTAATAAAAATCACCGCGGATACGGATGTTATGATCACGAGTATTGCGATAGATAGTGATATTGAATTAACGAACAGAAAAAAGCAACCGCTGAGCCTGCCATTAAAACTTAAGAAAGGAGAGACATACCCAATAACGATCCAGTGTACGCCAAAGGCTGCCACTTATAGTTTTTATGACACCATCGCTATCATTACTGCAGGCACTCGCTTAAAGTACAAGATCATATGCTCGGAATGGTGTGCCCATATTGACCGGAACAATGTAACGACATTGCAATACATCAAACTCAGCAAATCAAAAGACAAATATTTTTTTATTAAAGGTTGCGGCTCCCTGACTAATTTCACCATTACTGATGATGATGGTAAGGTAAATAACTATGCAGCCCTAGGCGGAAAAGTAACTGCAGTGGATCTGAATGAGTATGCTCCCGGCCTCTACTCGGTGGATGTAACGATGGGTGATTGCGAAACAGAAGGCAGTGGCATCAATCTTAGAATTTTAGAATAGGAATTATCCACCTTTTGGGGGGATACGGGTGGCGCCAAATTGCGCTAGCTTGTTGCAATGACGCGCTTCTTCTTGTTTCTTCTTATTTCAATAGTTATGTCAAATAGCACATTTGCACAGACCCCTAGCAAACCATGCGCTGGTGCGGAATGCAGCCAGTTTGATTTCTGGGTTGGCGACTGGGACCTTACTTATAGTGACACCGTGCATGCTACTAACCGGATCACAAAAGAGATGGGTGGTTGTCTTATCCATGAACATTTCGATGACCCCGTTCATTCGTATAAAGGTGAGAGTTGGTCAGTATACAACCCACAGTCGAAATTGTGGCAACAAACGTGGGTGGACGACCAGGGTGCTTACTTAGTGCTGACCGGGGCATACAACGATGGTAAAATGATATTGCTCACAGAGCCGGCACCCATGCAGGATGGAACAAAGAAACAAAGCCGGATGGTGTTCTACGACATCACGCCGCATAGTTTTACCTGGGACTGGGAATCCACAACCGATGAAGGCAGAACCTGGAAAAACAACTGGCGTATCCATTACAAGCGGAAATGACAGTACCGGCCAGACGGGAGAATGATTATTTCAATGCTACCCGTCTATCTATGCTCTGATAAATCGAAGTCGTCGCTTTCGGTGCATCGGTTACCTTAGGCTCTTCCTTCTTTATCACACCCATGTATATCATTGTCAGCACCGCTATACCTGCTATGATGCGGTAGATACCGAAAGCGCGAAAGCTATGCTTTTGCAGGTAAGTGATGAATGTTTTGACAGCAAAGAGTGCTACTATGAAGGCGATGACATTGCCCACTATTAACATATTCACCTGCCCGGGCTGAAATACATAGTGCTCTTTATGAAAGTCCCATAATTTCTTCCCGGAGGCTGCCGCCATTGTGGGCACCGCAAGAAAAAACGCGAATTCCGCAGCTTCTTTCCGGGCCAGTTTCTGCGAGAGCCCACCCACTATCGTCGATGCGCTTCTGGAAACGCCAGGTATCATTGCCAGCACCTGCCAGCATCCTATGATGAACGCTTTTGGATAGCTGATGTTCTTATCGTCATCTATAGTGCCTTGCTTGAATATATTGTCTACAAAAAGCAGCACGATACCGCCCACAAGAAAGCTCACACCCACTGTCATGCTGCTTCCCAATAGTGCGTCAATCTTACTGGAGAACAGCATACCACAAATGCCCGCGGGAATGATAGCCACAATAAGCTTAATATAGAACTGCCAGCGCGCGAAATCAAAGAACTTACGCCAGTACAGGGCCACAACTGACAGTATAGCCCCGAACTGTATCACTACTTCAAACAACTTGGTGAAAGCTTCTTCATTTATGCCCATGATAGAACTGGTAATGATCATATGGCCGGTAGAAGAAATGGGCAGGAATTCGGTAATGCCTTCTACTATACCTAGTATTACGACTTGTATCCACGTCATGTTATGGGATGTTTATGTATTTGTGTGTCTGCAAAGATAATTGCCATTGCGGATGTTGTTTGATATATTCTATGATAAGCGGCGTAATGGCATCCCGCTTGCTCCACTCGGGCTGCAGGTAGAGCTTACACTCCGGCCCCACGCCCGATGCATGAAATTCCGCCCACTGGAAATCAGACTTGTGATACACTACTACTTTCAGTTCATTAGCCGCTATCACCGATGCTGGCAGTGGGGCTTTAAATTTCTTCGGCGATAGTGTCACCCAGTCCAGGTCGCCGCTCAGCGGGTGCGCCCCCGATGTTTCAATATGTGTTTTGAAACCCGCTCTGTGCAGCGCATCACACAGTGCCGTAAGGTTGTGCATAGCTGGCTCACCGCCGGTAATTACGGCTATTACCCCTTTGTACTTTGCCGCATGGCCCACTATCTCAGCCGTAGTCATCAGGGGATGCGTCGATGCATCCCAACTATCTTTTACATCACACCAGGTGCAGCCCACATCGCACCCGCCCAGCCTGATAAAATAGGCCGCATTACCCGTATGAAACCCCTCACCCTGTAAGGTGTAGAAATGTTCCATCACAGGGTACGAAACAATATGTTGTTCTGTTTTTATCAAAGGAGAAGCTAAAGCCCTAAAGTGCGTCCGATTCCAATTCCTAATTCCCAACCCCCAATTCCACTCTTTTCGCTGCCTGCAATGTATTCTTCATCAGTCCGCATATCGTCATAAGCCCCACGCCTTTAGGCACAGGCGTAATATAACTGCTCAGCGGCGCTACATTATCAAAATCCACATCGCCTACCAGCCGCGAACCGCTTTTCTTTGTCGGGTCGTCAATACGGTTAATGCCTACATCAATAATTATTGCACCCGGCTTTACCATATCAGCGGTCACATATTTCGGCCTGCCGATGGCAGCAATGATAATATCTGCGGTCTTAGTGATCTCTTTCAGGTTCTTTGTTTTTGAGTGGCACATGGTCACCGTGGCATTGCCGGGGTTAGAAGCCCTGCTCATCAGAATCGTCATCGGAGTACCAACGATGTTGCTTCTTCCAATGATCACACAATGCATACCGCTGGTATCTATCTTATAATACTCCAGCATCAGCATGATACCATAGGGAGTGGCCGGCAGGAACGTTGGCTGCCCCAGCAGCATTTTACCCAACGATATGGGGTGAAACCCATCCACGTCCTTGGCCGGGCTGATCGCATTAATTACAGCGTCTCCGGAAATATGTGCCGGCAGCGGCAGTTGCACCAATATGCCATCTATGGATTCGTCATTATTCAGCCTTTCTACTTCGCTGATAAGAAAGGCTTCGGTAATATCCTTTTCAAACCGCAGCAGTGTGGAGTCAAACCCCAGCTCATCGCAGTGCTTCACTTTGGAGCCCACATAGGCTTCGCTCGCAGGATTATTGCCTACCAGGATCGCAGCAAGGTGCGGTTTCTTGCCGCCCGCTGCCTGGAAATCTGTCACTTCCTGTTTTATCTGCTCCTTGATGTGGGCAGACACTAATACGCCGTCCAGTATTTGCATGGCGCAAAGATAAACATTTGCCCGTTTCTAAATGGCATATGCATCCTGATAAAACTTCCGGAATAAGGCCGAAATAGTTTGTTTATTGGTCGAAGAAGAGATTATCCGGTTCCTTGCGCGTGATATAAAAACGTGCGCCCAGAGACATAATTGTATAAACCCCGGTATGCTTGTGCCCGGTAAAGGGAGGGCTGTAACCATCTATATAGTCGGACTGGCAGTCATTAAGCTGTATGTTGCCATTAAATACAAAGCCATTATGAAAACAAAGAAATTGCCGTACACGGTAATTATATCCAGCATTGAACGGGAAATATATTGCCAACGTGTTTTTTTCGATAGTGGGGTTGTCTTTTACCGTAGCATAGGGCAAATTATCCCATTGTTCACTGGCTATCCTTTTTACATCATTATTTATCACACCAATACCGATACCACCATACACTCCGCCAACGATACGTTTCACGAGGTTATCATTATAGTTCCGGTCGTGTATATAAAATATGCCGCCAAGCGATAAGTTTAAATGCTCATCCAGAGATGTAAAGTGGTTAAAGCTGAACAGGTGGTTCTTTGGCCACCTGCTGGAAAGGTCACCTACAGTTACCTGTAACCCGATACTCAGGAAAGGCAGTAGGTTTTTTTCTAAATAACCGATATACGCTGGCTGTGGATTTGAGATTGGTAAGTTGGCATACATCTTGGTTGAGCCAAGCGCAAACCCTATGCTGTAATCATGGCCATTGTACCTGAACGGCGCTTCCTCATCTTCCTCCGTGCTTGGGCGCCTGTGTACACCTGCCTCATCATCTGCCCTGAGCTGCGCAAAGGCAGGAAGGCAGGCGACGATACACCCCAATAAGAGAAGAATAAATTTATTTTTCACAACTATAAAGATAGAGCAAATTTACTGATTTTGAAGTTGCCGCAACACATGCCAAATAATAATATTATTTGCATAGCCCGGCATTTGTCATGAATCCTGGCCGCCATCCTGCTTCGGGATCTGATCCTTATGCTTCAGCTCTATTTTCCGGTAGGCCCATGCATAGATCAGCGGAAACACCCAAAGGCTGAAGATCATGGCGCAAAGAATACCACCGATCACAACACGTGCCAGCGGCCTGCTGCTCTCGGAGCCTATGCCATGAGATATTGCCGCTGGCAAAAGCCCTATCGCCGCCATCATCGCCGTCATCATCACCGGGCGTATCCGTGAGTTTACACCTAATTTGATGGAAGCATATAAAGAGCTTTTTCCTCCTTTTATCTTTTCCAGATTTTGCTTGAATACAGTTATCAACAATACCCCGTCCTGTATGCAGATACCAAACAGGGCTATGAAACCGATACCGGCAGAAATACTAAAGTTGGTGCCGGTAAGGTGTAAGGCAATAAGCCCCCCCACTATAGCAAAAGGAACGTTGAGGAAAACAAGCAGCGCATCTTTGAAATTCCCAAACATGGTAAATAGCAACAGGAAGATAAGCAGAAGGCTTATAGGCACTACCTGTGCGAGGCGTTTTGTTGCCCGCTGCTGATTTTCAAAATCTCCTTGCCATGCCATGTTGTAGCCACGCTTCAGCTTCACTTTTTCATTTACTTTTTTTTGTGCTTCAGCTATCGTACTGCCCATGTCCCTGCTTCTTACAGAGAATTTGAGCGCCGCATACCGCTCATTGTCATCCCTGAAAATGAGACATGGCCCCGTTTTCTGGGTGATGGTCGCCAGTTCTTTTATCGGCACTTTTGAACCACTCTGTGTTGGCACCAGGAGATTGCCAATATCGTCTGGTGTTCTTCTGAATTCTTCGGGCAATCGAACGCGAATATCGAAAGTCCTCGCCCCTTCATAAAGGGTAGAGGCCGCCTGGCCACCTATAGCCATAGCCACAACAGCATTCGCATCCGCAGTTGCAACACCGTACAATGCCATCTTTTGCTGGTCCAGGTTTACATCCAGTTCCGGCTGGCCGATGTTATGAATAACCCCAAGATCTGAAATGCCCTTTATGTTTTTCAGGATATTGTAAACATCATTCACCCGGTCTTCCATATAGTTCAGCGAGTCGCCATACACTTTTACACAGATAGACCCTTTCACGCCGGATACCGCCTCTTCCACATTGTCCATTATCGGCTGCGAAAAGTTGAGGTCAGCTCCAGGTATTACAGAGAGTTTTTTACTCATCTGCTCTATCAGCTCATCTTTGCTCACTTTAGGGTTCCAGTCCTCTTCAGGGTATAGCATTACCGAAAACTCATTGTTATAAAAGCCGGCAACATCGGTGCCGTCATCAGGCCGCCCCGTTTGCGATACAGCATACTTTACCTGCGGAAATTCCATTAGTATTTGTCTCACTCTTGTGGAGACCTCCACAGATTTCTCAAGTGATATGCTGTACGGCGTCTGTACCCTAAGCCATATGGAGCCCTCATTCAGTTCGGGCAAAAATTCAGACCCTAGAAATTTAAATGAAAACAGGCCAATTGCCATAACCAGGATCGACACAGGAATAATGACCCTTTTATTCCGATATGCCTTGGTAAAACCACTCAGCATAAACCCGGTAAGATGATGCACAAAGGGGTTATGCCGCTCATGCACATTCTTTTTGAGCAGGATGCTGATAAGCACCGGCACTAAAGTAAGCGTAGTGATCAGCGCGCCCAGCAATGCGAAACCAAGCGTAAAGGCAAGTGGTGAAAACATTTTGCCTTCCACTTTCTGAAAGGCAAAGATTGGCAGCAGCCCGGTAATGATAATGAGCTTAGCAAAGAAGATAGCTTTGCCCAGTTGGGCGCCATTCTTTTTTATTAGCCCATACTTCGCCAGCTTATTGAACCGCTCCATGCCCACCTCACCGGCTTTATGGTCAAGGATCACAAACATACCTTCCACCATCACCACCGCGCCATCTATGATAATACCAAAATCAACCGCGCCAAGGGAAAGCAGGTTTGCAGACATGCCCATCAGGTGCAGGCAGATAAAGGCGAACAGCAACGCGATGGGTATAATGATAGATACAATAAGTGTCGTCCGCCAATTGAACATAAATAAGGACACCAACAAGGTTACCAGTATGATCCCTTCCAGCAAGTTGTGCGTAACCGTATGGGTTGCGTATTCAATAAGATCGGACCGGTCGTAGTAGGGTACGATGTGTGTATCCCCAGGCAGGATGCTGTTGTTCAGTTTTTTCACTTTCTCCTTAATGGCGGCAACCACTTCGCTAGGGTTTGCGCCCTTGCGCATAACCACAATTGCCTCCACTACATCTTTCTCATCGGTAACAAACCTCTTGCCTGTTGAATCCTTCAAACCGTTAGAACGGGCTACCCAGCCCAGCCGCGGTACATTCGATATGCTCACCTTCGCTACGTCCTTCACCAGTACCGGTACACCATTGGTATTATTTATTACAATGTTGGCTATCTCGTTAATGTCATTCAGCAGCCCTATTCCGCGCACCACAAACGCCTGGTTGTTTTGTACAATGATGTCTCCGCCGATATTTATGTTTGTTTTCTGAACAGCTGTGAATACATCAAGCGGAGTAATATTGAGTGAGGTTAGTTTTTCCGGGTCAACCTGTATCTCGTATGTTTTTGTTTTGCCGCCAAATGCAGTAACATCGCCCACACCTGGTACAGAGCGCAATTGCCGGTCCACCACCCAGTCCTGTATTGTCTTCAGTTCGCGCACATCCCGCACATTGCTTTCCAGCGTGTAGCGGAATATCTCGCCCGTTGGGCCGGTAGGTGGCTGAACAGAAGGCTGAACACCAGTTGGTAAACTGGCATTTTGCAGCAGGTTCATCACCTGCTGCCTCGCTTCAGGATCTTTTACATCATCATCGAAAATCAATTTTACGTAGGACAGGCCGAAGATGCTCGTGCTGCGCAGGCTCACTTTTCGCTGCACAGGGTTCATTGCAATTTCTACGGGTATAGTGATAAACTTTTCCACCTCCTCAGCGCTGCGGCCCGGCCACTGGGTAATAATGCTGATCTCCGTATTCGTCACATCCGGGAAAGCCTCAATAGGCATGCTCTTGTAGGTGAGGATACCCGCCCCCACCAGTATCAGCGAACAAAGTAAAATGAAGTTCCGGTTCTTGAGCGAGAACCCGATTACGTTTCTGAGCAGTTTATTCATTGTAAATTTCTTTAGCGCTTACAAGACCATGTAAATAACAGGTGCAAAGAAAAACCCGCCGTATTGGAGCGGGATTAGAACAGCATTAAAACGGGATTAGAATCAGGCAGTTTGCCTGAAAAATATGTTAAATATACTTCCGCTGCCAGGATGAGATTGTACGATGATATCGCCGCCCAAAAGCTCGATGATTTTTTTGGCAATGTAGAGCCCGATACCGTGCCCTTCAAAATTGCCGGCATCGGCACTGCGGAAAAATGGTTCAAATATATTTTGTAAACTATCCGCGCTTATTCCCACACCTTTATCTGCAATACGGATAGCAATGGAATCATCTGTGAAATGCAGGCTGCATACAACCGGTTTGCCGGCAGAAAACTTTACTGCATTCTGCACAATATTGCTGACAACATGAGTAAGCAGCGTTTTATTTGTTTTTAAATAAAGCCTTTTTTCATTTTCAGGCAGTTCATCCAGTTGTATTTCAATTGCGGCTCCGCCAGGTTGCCTGTTGAAAATTTCTCTTACCTCCCACAGCAGTTCATCAAACCTTACCGGTTCCGTTGTCTGCATGGCAATATTATTTTCAGCAGTTGTCAGCATAAGGAAGTTCCTGATTATACTATGCAGCCGCTCAGCTTCGGTAAGTACAGACTGCAGGGTTTCTTTGTACTCTGCTTCCGTCCTGTCCTTATTGACGGCAACCTCAATTTCACCGATCATATTGGTCACCGGTGTCTTTAATTCATGCGAAGCATTAGCTACAAACATTTTCTGCAGGTCGAAAGATTTTTCAATCCGTTCCAGTAGGCTGTTAAAATTTGCGGCCAGCAGGCCTAATTCATCCTTCTCATTATTAGTATCTACCCGTAAATGCAGGTCCGTAGCTGATATTTTTTGTACCTGCGCATTCACCAATTGTACCGGGAGCAATGCCCTTTGCGCAAACCAGCGGCCGGCTGCAAATTGTATCAATATCTGTATCCCAAATAACGCTGCCATTATCTCCAGCAGGTTTTTCCTTTGCTTTTGGCCTTCCACGTCAACTGCTGAGGCAAGTATCACAAAATTCCCCTGGTTGTCCTCGTAATAGATACCAACTATCTGCCGGTCATTTTCACGGTAAGCCAAGTACTTCTTTTGCCTCGCCTCATCAATCGTGTTTCTGTTCCAATTCCCTGCAGTATCCTTCGCAAAAGATTGCTGGTCGGTACTGTCATATACCCTTATTATTTCATCAGGCAACGTGATTACAAACTTCTCTTTTATCTTTTGCAGCGAAGATGGCGATATTTCATCGGCTTCAAGGTATAACTGGGCCGCGACTATGGTTCTTTCATGTAGTGCACGATAAAAATTATTTCTCGTAAGATTGGAAAATAGCAAGTAGATAAATACCATGATCACCAGCATGAGCAGGGAACTCGTGATCGTGAAATACAGCGACAATTTATTCCTGATCTGCATAAACTATGGCTCTTTCATAATGTAGCCCATGCCCACTATAGTATGGATCAGTTTTGAAGAAAATCCTTTTTCTATTTTATTCCGCAGGTAGTTTATATATACGTCTATTACATTGCTGCCGGCGTCAAACTCATATCCCCATACCTGTTCAGCAATATCAGTGCGGGAAAGTACACGGTTCTCATTTTTCATTAGTATCTCCAGCAGGGCATATTCCCGTGCAGTAAGTATTATCTCTTTGTTTTCCCTTTCAGCATGTTTTCTGTTGCGGTCAAGTATAAGATCTGCTACTTGCAAAATGTTACCGGTAGCCTGTTGCTGGCGCTGCCTGCGCGCCAAAGCCTCTATCCGGGCTATAAATTCTTTAAAATGAAAAGGCTTTACAAGGTAATCATCGGCTCCCTGGTGCAGTCCGGTCACCTTATCATCAAGTGTGCCCAGTGCCGTCAGCATCAGTACAGGCGTATTGATACCTGCCAGCCGTATCTGCCTGCAAATTTCCAGCCCACTGATCGCAGGCAGCATGATGTCGAGAACCATAATATCATAGTCACCCTGCAGTGCCATATTCAGGCC
The DNA here is from genome assembly GCA_903887415.1 of uncultured Bacteroidota bacterium. GTDB lineage: Bacteria > Bacteroidota > Bacteroidia > Chitinophagales > Chitinophagaceae > Nemorincola. The sequence continues at coordinate 161,718 of CAISPO010000012.1, forward strand.
AAGCTGGCCATCATAAGCACTGATTACCTCATAGCCGTTTTCACTCAGCCCTTTTTGAATGAACGCGGCTATCTTAGGCTCATCTTCTATCAGCAGTATCCGCATATGATCAGGCAGTAAACTTCAAACATATCATGAGTCGTGGGTCGCATCCTGGCTGGGGATCTGGTCTTCATGCTTCAGCTCTATTTTCCGGTATGCCCATGCATAGATCAACGGAAACACCCAAAGACTAAAGATCATGGCGCAAAGTATGCCTCCAATAACCACGCGTGCCAGAGGCCTGCTGCTCTCCGAACCTATACCGTGAGATATCGCTGCAGGCAAAAGGCCTATCGCTGCCATCATCGCGGTCATAACCACTGGCCTTATCTTTGCATTAACGCCCAGTTTTATAGAAGAGTATAAAGATCCCTGTCCCCCTTTTATCTTTTCCAGGTTTTGCTTGAATACGATAATTAGCAGTACCCCATTCTGGATACAGATACCAAACAACGCTATAAAACCAATACCGGCGGAGATATTAAAGTTAGTGCCGGTCATAAGCAGTGTTGCAATACCACCCACTATGGCAAAAGGCACATTCAGAAACACAAGCAGCGCATCTTTAAAATTGCCAAACATAGTAACCAATAACAGGAGTATAAGCAAGAGGCTGATCGGCACTACCTGTGCCAGGCGCTTGGTTGCGCGCTGCTGATTTTCAAAATCGCCCTGCCAGGCCATTCTGTAGCCACGTTTTAATTGCACTTTGCCCTTTACTTTCGCCTGTGCTTCCGCAATTGCGCTGCCCATGTCCCTGTCCCTTACAGAAAATTTTAGCGCAGAATAACGTTCATTATCATCCCTGAAAATAAGGCACGGCCCGGTTTTCTCCGAGATCGTTGCAAGCTCTTTGATCGGCACTTTCGATCCGCTTTGTGTTGGTACAAGCAGGTTGCCTATATCTTCCGGTGTTTTTCTGAACTCTTCCGGGAGGCGGATACGGATATCAAACGTACGCGCACCTTCATATAGCGTCGATGCCGCCAGGCCGCCTATCGCCATTGCCACTACTGCATTGGCATCTGCGGTAGCCACGCCATAAATCGCCATTTTCTGCTGGTCCAGGTTCACATCCAGTTCCGGTTGGCCTATGTTATGTATCACACCGAGGTCTGTGATGCCCTTTACGCCCCTGAGTATATTGCACACCTCGGTCACTTTATCTTCCATATACCCCAATGAATCTCCATATACTTTTACACAGATGGATCCCTTTACGCCGGATACCGCTTCCTCCACATTGTCCATAATAGGTTGCGAGAAGTTAAGCTCGGCTCCTGGAATTACAGACAGTTTTTCATTCATTTGAGCAATGAGCTCGTCCTTACTTATTTTTGGATTCCAGTCCTCTTCCGGGTAGAGCATCACCGAAAACTCATTGTTATAAAAACCGGCAACGTCAGTACCATCATCCGGCCGCCCGGTCTGTGATACCGCATATTTCACCTGCGGGAAAGTCATCAGTTTTTGCCGCACAGTAGTGGAAACTTCAACTGACTTCTCAAGCGATATACTATATGGCATTTGCACCCTAAGCCATATAGAGCCTTCATTCAGCTCAGGCAAAAATTCTGAACCCAAAAACTTAAAGGAGAACAAACCCACGGCCATGATAAGGATCGATAACGGGATAACAATTTTTTTCTGCTTATAGGCTTTGGTAAACCCCCCCAGCATGAATGCAGTGAGGTAATGCACAACCGGATTGTCCCGCTCACGAACATTCTTTTTAAGCAGGATACTGATAAGTACAGGTACCAATGTGAGCGTCGTGATAAGCGCGCCTAATAATGCAAAACCAAGGGTAAACGCAAGCGGGGAGAACATTTTGCCTTCCACTTTCTGAAATGCAAAAATGGGCAGCAGCCCGGTAATGATGATCAGCTTCGCAAAGAAGATGGCCTTGCCGAGTTGTGCACCATTTGTCTTTATCAGGCCGTACTTCGCCATTTTGTTAAATCGCGCCATACCCAATTCGTGCCCCCTATGGTCCAGCACTACAAACAGCCCTTCCACCATCACCACTGCCCCATCTATGATGATACCAAAGTCCACAGCTCCCAGCGACAGCAAGTTGGCAGACATGCCCATCAGGTGGAGACATATGAACGCAAACAACAGGGACATGGGGATAATAAGGGAAACTATCAGTGTTGTTCGCCAGTTGAACATGAACAGTGATACCAGCAATGTAATAAGGATGATCCCTTCGGCAAGGTTATGAGTAACCGTATGTGTTGCATATTCGGTCAGGTCAGAGCGGTCGTAATATGGCACTATACGCACATCCCGGGGCAGTATGCCATTGTTCAGCTTTTCTACTTTTGCTTTTACAGCGTCAACAACTTCAGTCGGGTTGCCGCCTTTGCGCATCACAACTATCGCTTCAACAACATCTTTAACATCTGTAATTTGCCGCTTTCCGGTGGAATCCGGCAGGTCATTCGAACGGGCCACCCATCCCAGCCTTGGCACATTGGATATCTTCACCTGCGCCACATCCTTTACCAGCACAGGTACACCATTAGTGTTATTGATAACAATGTTCCCGATCTCATTGATGTCATTCAGCAAGCCTATACCGCGCACCACAAACGCCTGGTTATTCTGTACTATAATGTCCCCGCCTATATTGATATTAGTTTTTTGAACGGCAGTAAATACATCGAGCGGAGTAATGTTTAGCGAAGTCAGTTTGCCGGGATCCACCTGTATCTCGTAGGTCTTGGTTTTGCCGCCGAATGCCGTAACGTCCCCTACACCCGGCACAGAGCGCAATTGCCGGTCCACCACCCAGTCTTGTATCGTTTTCAGCTCCCGCACGTCGCGCACATCACTCTCCAGCGTATATCGGAATATCTCACCGGTAGGGCCTGTCGGCGGCTGCACTGATGGTTGCACATTCGATGGCAGTGTTGCATTTTGAAGCAGGTTCATCACCTGCTGGCGTGCTTCGGGGTCTTTTACATCATCGTCAAATATCAGCTTCACATAAGAAAGGCCAAAGATGCTCGTGCTCCGCAGGCTCACTTTTCGCTGCACAGGGTTCATAGCTATCTCCACTGGTATTGTAATAAACTTTTCCACCTCTTCCGCACTCCGCCCCGGCCATTGGGTAATAATGCTGATCTCCGTGTTGGTTACATCCGGAAAAGCCTCGATAGGCATACTTTTATACGTGATGATACCGGCCACTACCAATATCAGCGCACAGAATAAAATGAAATACCTGTTCTTAAGCGAAAATGCAATAATTCCTTTAATAACCTTATTCATTATAGTTCCTTTAGACTGCTGATTTGACTAGCTATTTAGTGCGCCGTAAATAAGTATTGCCTGCGACCCCACCACCATTTCGCCGGGCTTGACACCATTTTTTATGTAGGTTGTTTTACCGTTGGAACTGATAATTTCAACCGACCTTATCTCCGCATTCTTATTACCTTTATAAACGATCACAAAATACTGGCTGTGATCGAAGATGAGGGCATTGTTCGGAACGGATATTGCTTCCTCAGGCAGGTCGTTGTTTACTGTCACGGTGGCAAACATCTGCGGCTTGAGTAAGTAGCCGGGATTGGGTAGTTCTACCCTCATTTTCATAACCTTGTTGGTGGGATCGAGCACATTCATCAGCTTGTCGATCTTCCCTTTGAATACCTTATCGGGATAGGTAATTGTGGCCACATCTACCTCATCTCCTTCATGTACATTGTTTATGCTCGCCTCATATACATTTGCCTGTACCCAAACTTCCTTAAGGTCTGAAATCGTGAACAGGCTGCTGCCATTATCAGCGCGAATAGCCATGCCGTTGTTCACATTTTTCTGCACGATAAAACCATTGATCGGCGATTTTATCAGGTATTCGCCATGCGGGTTATTTCCATTGATGCTAAGAATCTTTTCAGCGGCCAACTTGGATGCAACAGCCTGGTCATAGTTTACTTTGGCAGTAGTTACATCCACCTGCGATGCCAGCCCGCTTTTTGCCATCTCTTCACTCTTTGCAAGCAATGCCGCTGTCAGCTTTACATTGCTCTCCGCATTCGTCAGCGCAGCATTGTAGTTGGCTATCTCCGAACTTTTTATGGTTCCAAGTACTTCTCCCGCAGTCACATAATCCCCTAGTTGCGCCTTTATCCCCTGCACATTTCCGCTGATCAATGGAAATATGTTCGCTACCTTATCCGGGTTGAAATCAACGACACCATTGAATTTAATGGAGTTAGTGATCTTAGACATTTTTACAGTATCTATCACTAGTGTCCTCAATAACGAATCGGGAATGGTATAAGCCTTACGGGCATCTTCAGCACCGTTCTCTTTCGATTTGCATGAAGACAGGTAAACAATACTCCCTGCTACCAATATACTGAAAACGCCTATTTTAATAAAACGAGAAAACATACTTAATGATTTATTTGTTGAATATTCTTGTTCCGGTAGTGAAATTGAGTTGTTCCAACTGGCTTACCCTGTTGAAACGGAGATTATTAAGCTGCACAACGTTCTGCTTGTAGGAATCATAAAAATCGGTGAACTCCAGCAGGCTGATGTTATGCGACTGGAAGTTTCTGGTCACTTCACCTATCAGATAAGTGATATTCCCGGCAAACTTCGGGTCGAATGAATTTAGTAGTTTTTCGGCCCGTACCGCTCCTATGTATGAGTTGGTGATCTGGCTCTCCACAGCATCCTGCGCACTTTCCAACTGCACCTGGCTCGATTGTATGCCAAGTTTCGCTTGCTTTATATTACCTTGGTTACGGTTGAAAAAAGGTAACGGGAAATCAACGCCAATGCTGTTGTAATTATTCACATAGCTGCCCAGCCGGTCATAGCCCAGGTCTATGTTTATATCCGGTACTGCCAGCGCCTTCTGCAAAGCGAGGTTTTGCTGGTTGAAAGTTACCGTGGTCCTGGCAATTTTCAGGTCCGCCCGGTTCTGATAAGCGCTGTCCACCAGAGACTGTAATGATATATCTGTAACTGCTTGCTGCTTATCTTCTGCCCCCGCATATTCGGGCACTATATAGATCGTTGCCTTAGCGCGCAGCAATAGTTTCAGCTCGCTCTCCACATCATCTATGTTATTTTGCAGCGTTGCCAGTTCTGCCTGGAGGGTATATTGCTGCGACTGTATGCGTACCAGGTCTATTTCCGAAACGTTGCCTTTCTTCAGTTGCTCAGCATATGCCGTATTAGTTGTTTGCAATGAGTTGATCTCAATATCATATACCTTTTGCGTCTCCCGCAAATAATAAATATTGAAAAAATCATTGCGCAGGGTGTACTCGAGGGTTCGCAAAAGATCGGCAAACTGGTATTCTGTCAGGGCAACACCGGTCTTTGCCAACTGGATATTTTTATTGCGCTTGCCTGCTGTCTTTATGAGCTGGCTCAGTTGCATGGCCACCTCACCGTTTCCGTTACTATAGTCAAAAAACCTGCTTGACGTGGGGTTATAAAATCCGCTGCTCACACTAAACTGCGGATTGTCAAACAGCTTCGCTGTAATAATGGAAGCGCGCGCACTGTCTATACTATACTTCTGCGCCAGCAGTTGCAGGTTATTGTCCAGGAACATTTTTTCAGCCTGTCTTAGGTTCACGCGAAGCGAATCCGGCGGCGGCAGCGGTTTATGTTCCTGTGCAAGTGTTATGTTTGTTTGCAAAAAACAGATGCAGCATAGGGTGCATATATTTTTTGCAAGCCTTGAGTTAAGCATGCAGATCGTTTTAAGAAATTTAGATAATAATTCCGGGAAAGTCGCTTGCCGCGGCAGCATATCAGCAAACCTTGGGAGGAGGCGGGTTTATTTCCTCGTAAAAGAGATGGGCGTAATTTTCCCTGATTGGAAAAGCATAAACGATACTAACGCGCGGATGAAAACGGTAAACATCTTTGCATGATAAAACTACTTCATAAGAAATAAACTTCGGCACACTCGATTTGCGGGTAGGATTATTCTGTGATGAAGAAAATACCTGGCCAGCAGCAGTATTATTGTCAGCAGTTCTGGTCGCTTTTGAGAATGCGGGAAGGCATGATGGATCAGGGTTAAAATGCATCTGCGACAAGCTGTCTGGCTGATCACTTAAAAAGTAACCGCACAAAATGGCTATGATGCCCATGATCTGGACTATATATATAGGTGTCTTCCGCATTTCTTAAACAGGGTGCAATATTAGTGATAGAAAAAATAAAATTCTGTTAATCCTTGGCCTGCCTGCGAAATCTTTCTGTTACTAAACACCAAAGTTCTTATAAAAACATTGCCAATAAAAATAATACAGGTTAATTACCGTTAAAGCGCGGTAAATTTAGCAAACGATGAAGGTGGGATAAAAAGCATACTTTGATATGGAGTAAAAGGCAAAAACACATAAATTTGTAAAAAGTGATCGTATGAATTCTGTAGCAACAAAGGAAATGCGCAAAGAGGTAAAACGATATGTTGACAAAGCAGATGATAAAATGGTGAAAATGCTTTACGCAATGATAGAAGTGGAGCAGGAAGACGATTGGTGGGATCATCTGCCCAAAAAAGTACAGGCCGAAATTGATGAAGCCATTGCCGAACTGGATAATGGTAAAGGTATGTCACACGAAACAGTTATGAAAAAGTACAGCAAATGGTTCACAAGATAGTATGGTCTGCCTTGGCTGTAAAAACTTATGTGAACAATATAGAATACCTCGAAAAAGAGTGGTCTGAAAAAGAAATACTCAACTTTATCATGGCCGTAAAGCGTAAGTTGGTATCTATTTCCATGCAGCCTCGCATAGGCGCAACTACTAATAAAAGAGCCAATATCCGCAAAGCAATAATAAACAAACGCATATTGCTGATATACAGGCACAAACCTCAAAAAAAGGAAATAGAATTAATTCGCTTTTTCAATACGTATCAATATCCGGCCTATTAAATCAGGGCCTTTCAATTATGCTCGTAAAAGATATCATAGCCGCCATAGAAGCGGCAGCCCCTACACAGTACCAGGAAAGCTATGATAATACCGGCCTGCAGGTAGGCAACCCTGATGCGGAGATAACCGGCGTGCTTATCTCGCTGGATGTTACAGAAGCCGTGCTGGATGAGGCTCTGCAACGGGGCTGCAATATGCTGGTATGCCACCACCCGGTTATCTTTTCTGGCCTGAAACGGCTGGCAGGCCGCACTTATGTAGAACGTATCATACACAAGGCAATAAAGAACGATATAACCATATATGCCGCCCATACCAACCTGGATAATATGCTGGCCGGGGTAAATGCCAAAATAGCTGAAAAACTGGGCCTCACCAACACCTCTATCCTGGAAGCCAAAAGCGACACCCTAAGTAAACTGTACACCTATGCCCCGCCGGATATAGCCGATAAAGTACGCGATGCCCTATTTGCAGCGGGCGCTGGCCAGATAGGCAATTACACAGAAAGCAGCTTTAATACCCGCGGCACAGGCTCCTTCCGGCCGGGAGAAAGCACAAATCCCGCTATTGGCAAGGCTGGCGGTAAACGGGAGCTAGTGGAAGAAGTGAAGATAGAAGTGCTCGTGGAAAAGCATAATGAAGGCCGGGTGCTCCGGGCCCTGTTCGACAACCATATATACGAAGAAGTGGCGTATGAGCTGATACCCCTGAGCAATGCCAACCAGCAGATAGGAGCAGGCATGGTGGGCCTGCTGCCTCAGCCCATGGAAGAAATGGATTTCCTCGCTTTCGTGAAGAAACAAATGAAAACAGATTGCATACGACATACTGCTTTACGAGGCAAAAAGATCGAAAAGGTGGCGCTCTGTGGTGGGTCGGGGAGCTTCTTGCTGGCTCATGCCATGCGACGCGGTGCAGATATTTTCATCACCGGCGACTACAAATACCACCAGTTCTTTGATGCAGATGGAAAAATCTTAATAGCAGACATTGGCCATTATGAAAGTGAACAATTTACCTCAGAAATATTTGAGACTGTTCTTAAGAGAAAATTTCCTACATTTGCAATCCTTTTATCAAATATAAATACCAATCCTGTAAAATATTTTTACTAATGGCTACTGTAAAAGACTTTTCTGTTGAAGAAAAATTGACCGCTGTCCTCGCGCTGCAAAAGATCGATTCCAAGATAGATGAGATCCGGACTATGAAGGGCGAGCTGCCGATGGAAGTGAAAGACCTGGAAGATGAGATCGAAGGGCTGCAGACACGCATCAACAACATAGATGCAGAAATAAACAGCATTAATACCTTCATTGACACTAAGACCACTGCCAAGAAAGACGCCCAGGCGCTGATCAAGAAATATGAGAAGCAGCAGGACAATGTAAAGAACAACCGCGAGTTTGAGGCGATCAACAAGGAGATGGAGATGCAGGAACTGGAGGTGAAGCTGAACGAGAAGCATGTGAAAGACGCTACTTATGAGCAGAAAGACCGCATGAATGCCCGCCTAAAAACTGAAGAAAAAATAAACGATGTTGAAGCCGCTCTGAAAATCAAGCGCAAGGAACTGGAAAAGATAACTGCGGATACCGAGAAAGAAGAGAAAATACTTTCTGCAAAATCGGAAGAAGCAAAAGAGAAAGTGGACCCACGCTTGCTTTCCGCATATGACCGCATACGTGCCAGCTACCGCAACGGCCTCGCCGTAGTGCCTATCGTTCGCGATAGCTGCGGTGGCTGCTTCAATGTAATCCCCCCACAGCGCCAGAGCGAAATACGCCAGCACAAGAAGATCATCGTTTGTGAGCATTGCGGCCGCATATTGGTGGACAGCGATATGAATGACAAAGTGAACGCTGCGAAGTAAGAACAATCAATACAAATTATATAAAAAGGAGCTTTCGGGCTCCTTTTTTCTTGCCGAAAACTTCCGGTTTTCCCTGCCTACCGGCAGGCAGGTTCCGTTTTTTTGCAAAGGCATTGCACCAGGCCAATGTTCCAGGCAAAAAAAAGTGCGCCGAAGCACACTCATTATATTGCAGTTATTATTGTATAAAAACAGAGGGTGGCAACATTACAATGCAACAGCACGGCAGCGGTGCTGCTATAAATTGCCATCTCCTCTAAAAGGAAATCTCCTTTATCAGATGTCCAGTTTACGGTGATGCGGCATAACATGATGCACAGCACTATGGCCCATGGATGCAGCCCTGATAGCGGAGTTATTATGGTGATGCGGCTGATTCGCATCAAGTCCTGCCGCTTCTGTGCTCTCAGTGGCTTGCTCGCTGCTCGCTTCCGTCATTTCGGTTGTTTCGCTCGTCATAGTATCCTCCACATTGCTGGTTGGTCCGGAAGCTGTGCTGTCCATAGACATTTCATTCTGAGTATTTGTGTCCATATGCTCTTTTTATTAGGTAAGCGATAATTTCAATTAATAAAGATAATAAAAAAAATGAGATTGAGCATTTTTACAGCCAAGAAGTAGTTATTATAATATGTGTAGCGTTACATAAAAATAATTAAAATATTTATATTTTTATGTGAAATGATTGCATGAACATACGGAACTTTTTCAAAAAGGGCAAAATATCTTTGGGAAAGCCTGATTTTACTGGAACAAGGTTGAGTTTTTCCAGAAAATATCTTTTTG
>CAISPO010000013.1 GCA_903887415.1 uncultured Bacteroidota bacterium
AGGTGGCTGTTTGCTATGCCCGCCAACGCATATAAGTGTATGCGAACGAATAAGCGACAATGCTGAAATGCTTGCCGGGCGTGTAAAGCCGTAAAAACGAACCAAAACACATTAAATAATTTTAGTCCCGTCCAGTCCGCAAACTCGAAACGAAACCCGCGCTCAGCGCGGGTTCTGTCGTTTTAAAAAGTCAGCCGTAGGGCAATGGATTATTTATTGGACTGTGTTTCGTTAGTGCTGCGCTAATGCCTACCAATTCTGTTAGAATTTTCGAGCACAAGTAAAATCCGCTATATTTATCTCCTCAAAATCCTCTGTTTGAAAAAAATATTTACTTCTATTTTGCTTTTGTCCTGTACCCTGCTTCATGCACAGCAGTATGTGATAAAGCTGAAACATTGGGGCGTAGAAGACGGACTGAGCCACAGGCAGGTAAACAGTGTTTATCAGGATAGTAAGGGGTTTATATGGCTTTGTACGGTAAATGGCCTCAACCGCTTTGATGGGTATAGTTTTAGCTGGTACACACGCGAGAAAGACAGCTTGCGTTTTGATAATGTGGAGTCTGTATCAGAAGATACGAGCGGGCAAATGTGGTGCGTGGCCCGTATGGAAGATGAAAACGGTGTCTTTCTTTTCAATCCATACACCCATCGAAGTACTACCCGCGATCTGAAGATCCCACCCCAAAATGGAAAAGGGAATCAAGTTTACACGCTGCATGATGGAGCCGTTTTGATATTAACCAATAAGCAGACAGGGCTTATCTGGCAACCGAAAAGCGGGTATAAACAAATACAAACGCCCGCAGGCTGCCGAATCAGGCGTTACTGGCCGGAAAAAGAAGCGTTCTTAACCATAAGCGATAGCGGCCAATTAATGCTGGTGAGCCCTGAAGGCACGATACTGAAGACGGGAGATTACTTGGGCGTGGAACATTTTAATTTATCAACTTTACATTTATACGGCGATTACCTGATAACCGATGAAAAGAAATGGTATCAGATAACGGACGATCTGAAGATAATTGTTTCACCTGCATTGCCCCCAAAACAGGAATCTTTTTTGGATGGTGTAACAGATTTTGGGTTAGACAGTATAGTAATGCGGCAAGGATGCATTTATCATCCGCGTTATGGATTACTTAAGGATATTGGCAAAGAAGGAGTTAAGGCAATAACCAATATCATAGTAGATAAATTCTATGCAGGGCGGTTTTGGATTGCTACGGAATTTGGCCTGTACATGCTGACGATAACACCAAATAAATTCAGGCAATATTTTATGATGCCGCCTTCAGACAGCAAGGGCGGCAATAGTTACAGGGGCATATTGGATGATAGCGGGATGCTTTTTGCATGTAATGAATCTAAAGGAATAGCAAAGCTAAACCTTGCGAATAATATGGAGGGTACGGTTATACCATTTAGCGCGACTGCGCCCCAGTACTTTGGCATTATAAAATTAAAAAACGGGAATATCGTAGCATCAACCGGAAATAAGCTCGCAATTTTCCGGCCCGAAGGAAAAATTCTGTCCTATCACGCCCTCCCATATCATACATACATTGGTTGCTGGCATATGTATGAGTATAGCCCGGGCAAACTGTTGCTGGGCGTATATGGAGGGTTGAGATGGGCAAATCTTGAAAATGGCGCGGATTCATCATTTACTTTATACAACCAGTTTACAGAAGTAGCCATTTCTTTGGTACTCAATATTGCGCCTGACAAAGACGGGCAGATATGGTTTTGCTGCGACAGGGGCTTTTACATGCTCGATACCCTTAAGGGTGTTACGGCCCGCTACTCATCCGACGACACCGGAAGCCATTACCTGCCCTCACGCAGCTTTCAGCACTTTTACCAGGATGCAAATGGTATTTACTGGCTTGCGACAACCGATGGCCTTATAAGATGGGATAAAGCACACCATGCCTATAAATTATATACACGCGCCGATGGCCTCAGCAATAATAATATCTATGCCATATACCCAGACAACTATGGCCGGCTGTGGCTAAGCAGCGACTATGGAATTATGACTTTCGACACGGCCAGTGGCTCCGTAAAAACATACACAGAACAGGATGGTATTTCAAACAATGAATTTAACAGGCTTTCTCATTTTCAGAGCAGCAATGGCAATATTTATTTCGGCTCATTAAATGGCATTACGGCATTCGATCCGCACGATTTTCAAAAAAACAAAGATGGGAAAGATGCCGGAATGCTCGCTGTCTGTGCTTTCCACCAGTTTGATGGCGCAACCAACCAATTGAAAGATAAAATTGATGATTTGCTGAAAATGAAAAGCATTACGCTGAAACCGGATGACCGTTTTTTCAACCTCGAATTCGCACTGCTCAATTATGCCGATCCGCAGCATACGCTGTACTACTGGAAAATAAATGGAATAGACGCGGGTTGGAATGTGCAACACGACCGGAATATACGGTTAAGCAGGCTGCCATACGGCAGCTATACGCTGCTGATAAAAGCCGAAGCTGGTGATGGCAGTTGGAGCAGGAACGAATTGGCTTTTCAGCTTAATGTGAGAAGGCCATTCTACCTGCATATGGGCGTGTTTAAGTTTGTAAAAAACCGATTTGACCCGGTCTCAGATTCTTTGTTAAACGTATATTATTACCTCACGCCATTTCCGAAAAAATCACTTCGATTCGAAATAGGAGCGCTAACCCAAAATGACAACAGAGCTGGCTCGGAAGGCAGCATAAGCTGGCGCAACAGGAACACGTTTAAAGGTGCGGAGGAATTGTTGTTTAAGATCAATGGCGGGTTTGAAGCTCAATACAGCGGCCCGGTAAAGCAGCCTGATATTTATAATCTTGGCGCTGAAGCAGACCTTTCTTTTCCTCGTTTTGTCATCCCGTTTGTGGATGTTCAGACAGACAGCCGGTTTCTGCCGAGATCTATTATCAAGTTGAAATATAATTATGAGTCTGAGTCAGATCTTTTGCGGATCAATTCCTATACGGCGTCTTACGGCTACGACTGGAAAGAAGGCCCGCATAAAGAGCACCAACTATATCCGTTCAATTTTACTTACGTAAAAACAGACACACTTGGCAATGCAGACAAACTCAACCTGCTTTATGGCAACCTGATATTTGACGGTATAATACTCGGCCCTACTTATGAATTTACTTATAATTCGCAAGGAGCAGGGCCGCAGCGTACGCACTCTTTTTTCTTCGACGGCCTTATTGATCTCTCGGGAAATATACTTGGCGTTGCGGAACATGCAGATTACAAGACTAACCCCCAAACCCTGCTTGGCTCACGTTATGCGCAATATGTGAAGCTACAGCCAGACTTCAGGTATTACCTGAAGTTGTCGGGCGCGTCAACTATTGCTACGCGCCTCATGGGGGGAGTTGGTATTCCATATGGCAATTCAGATGAGTTGCCCAACATCAAGCAGTTCTGGGCGGGCGGCAATAGCGACCTTCGGGGATTCCCGTCGCGATTGGTGGGGCCGGGCACTTTTAATGAGTATAGCATCTATCACACCAGCAACTACATAGAGACACTTGGGGATATGAAGATGGAAGTAAACCTGGAGCTCAGGCAGCACATTTATAAATTTCTGAATGCAGCTATTTTTTATGATGCAGGGAATATCTGGTTATATAACAAGAACTCAATTTTCCCGGGCGGTACGTTTACTGCTGATTTTTATAAACAACTTGCAGCGGATGTTGGCTTTGGCCTGCGGTTCGACTTTAAGATACTCGTTCTGCGCCTTGACATGGGTATGCCGGTACGCGATCCGTGGGTAACTAATAGTAACGGCTGGGTATGGAATCAGATAGATTTTTCGAGCAGTGAATGGCGGAGAGATAATCTAGTGTTGAATATCGCGATCGGGTATCCATTCTAAATTGGCTATACTAATCTTAGCGATTTTCTGCAGGGTTGAACAAAAGCAAGTATTACTCATCGGCAATTTTTATTTCGTGATCTTTTCTTTTTCTTGTACAGATGCGTTACCCGTTTCAACTTCTATCTGCTTAGTAGTAACAGCGTAAGGGGCCGGCTTTATTTCAGCGCCATATTTCATAGCGTATGCCTTTGTGAACTCTGCGCCAAAGTACAAGATGACCGATGAATAGTAAACCCAGAGCAATAATACAACAAGCGAGCCCATAGCGCCATATGTGCCGCCGATATTGCTTTTGCTTATGTAAAACGATATAGCGAGCTTGCCCAGCATGAACAGGAATGTAGTTACCAGCGCGCCAACTATAACATCTTTCCACCTGATCTTCGCGTCGGGCAGCACTTTGAAGATAACGGCGAATATAAGTGTAACAATACTTACCGTGAGTAACTGGTCGATGATATAAAATACTATTACTGCGGTGTGTGCAAAATATACTTGCAGCCGATGACTAAAGCCTTCGATTAGTGAGGTAATTACCAGCGACACCAACATCAGGAAACCAAGGCCGATTATTAGTGAAAAAGACAGGAACCTGTTTTGCAGCATTTTAAGCCAGCTCCTTTTAGGCTTGGGCTTTATGCCCCATATATCATTGATAGAGTCCTGGATCTCACTGAATATAGACGTAGCGCCGATAACCAAAGCTACTGAACCAACGATTATTGCGATACCGTTTTTAGTGCTAACGGCGGCTTTTTTGATAATGTCCTGTAATTCCATTGCCGTATTGCTTCCCAGAAAACCAGCGAGCATGTGGTGTATCTTGTTTTCTACGGCCTGCTGGCCAAGGAAAATACCGCAGAGTGATATCAGCACTACCAGCAGCGGGCCCATAGAAAATACGGTAGAGTATGCGAGCGAGCCGCTTAGCTTTGTGACCTTGTTGTCTGAAAAACCTTCAAAGGAATCAGCAAATATTTGCTTTATAATGCTTGCTGTTCCTTTAATGTCCATAATGCTTCATTTACAGTATTGCTGCGATATTTACCGGAGCGGTTTTTTTAAATAAAAGCGCTGGCTCAACATCTCAGTTCTTTCTAAATATTGAGATACCTGGATAAAAGATAATAGTTGATGCCTGCGCCTCAAACAAATATTGCCTGTAGTCTCAGGCACACTTGCAATTATATTTCCTGTAAAAAGTATGCCACTATTCACCCCTTTGATCTGGCGTATGGCACGATCGTTTTGACATTGTAATAAACAAACATTATGAGATCGCTATTGTATGTTATCGCCGTTGTGTTGGTAGTGTTTTGGCTGCTGGGTGCATTTATGTGGCACCTCGGAAACCTTATCTATATTTTACTGGTTCTGGTCATTATATCATTTTTACTTGGCATCATCAGGCGTGGGAATATATGATCGTTCAAAATGTGCGCGTGTTTTCCCAAATATTGGGGAAGCAGGTGTGTGCTCTAAATATTACGTCATGTGTATGTGCCTGATTAACATGGTCGGTAAGTCTGGCACAATTGTTTTAGTGTTCTGCATTCCGATTGAAAGATCATTTTTTTTTAAAATAAAGCAGAACACGATGACACACACATATGCGAATACAAGCGCAACAGTTGAGTTGCTTAATGACCTCCTTAAGATCAATAATGACCGTATTGCTGGTTACCAATTGGCCCTGGAGCAGTCTGCAAACATAGAAAGGGGATTAATGGAGGAATTTAAAAAGATTGTGGCAGAAGGAATTGAATATAAAAAGCAGCTCACGCAAAAGACCTTAGAGCTTAAAGGCAATGCGACAACGGGTACCACTATCCTGGGTAAGATATATCGCGCATGGACAGACCTGAAAGTGGCATTTGCAGGCAATACTCAGAAAAGCATATTGTCATCCTGCCAGTATAATGAAGAGATCGCGCTGCATACCTATAATGCCGCACTGAACCAGGAAGTGGATATGGATGAAGATACCAGGCAACTGATAGAAGAGCAGGAAAGGGGGCTAAGAAGGACATATAGCCAGATCAAAAAATACCGTGAGGCGCGTTTTGTTCCACGCCATTCTTTGATGTACTTTAATTAAGCCTTTTTTGACTTCAGTTATAAACGGGCTGCAAATGCATGCCCGTTTTTGTTTATGGCCGCTCACTGAAGAAAATAACCCGGTGTTATTACAGCAATTTTAATGGAATGATTTTTAACGGGCTTCTAACACACTCTAAATTAGCAAGTTGGTAAAAGTGAAAAATGTTAAAATTCACGAGTTATTAAGTCGGTTGCACGCCTATTTTCGGGAAAGTGACCTGAAAATGAAGTATTCGAATGAGGAACCGCTGAGGGCCGAATTATTTAATACAGACCAGCTTGAACAGCATGGTAAGTACCTTGCCAAAACACACGTTGTAAGAACCGGAAAAGCCCCGGACAGACTGCTGAAAAGGCTGGCGGATAATGAAAAAATACTCGCCGAAGTGCGCAGCCTGCTTGCTGAAGCAGTGAAGGAGGATACGCTGGTGACGCCGGCTGGAGAGTGGCTGTTAGATAACTTTTACCTGATAGAAGACCACATACGCACAGGCAAGAGACATTTGCCGAAAGGCTACAGCGAGGTGTTGCCGGGGGTGAGCGACAAGGACATGATCATTAAATTACTGGCTCCGGCTTTCGACAAATCAGCAGCTAATCCGGGATACATAAAAGGATATGTGCCGGGCATTAGGGAGAATGGTGGCCAATACACACATGCCGCCATCTGGATGATAATGGCACATGCCAAAACCGGTAACGCGGCTCGCGCCTGGGAGCTGATGGATATTATTAATCCGATAAACCATGCGGACAATCCAGATAAAGTTGAAGTGTATAAAGCCGAACCGTATGTAGTAGCTGCCGATGTTTACTCAGTATCTCCTAACAATGGTCGTGGCGGCTGGACCTGGTACACGGGATCGGCGGGGTGGATGTACCAGTTGATCATAGAGTGGCTGCTGGGTATCCGGATAGAGGCTGGCAAGCTAAGGCTGAAACCGTGTATCCCTAAGGAATGGAAATCATTCAGCGTAAACTACCGTTATCTTACGTCAAACTACCATATAGTTTTGTCGCAAGGCAGCGCTGTACGTGAAACGGACATAATGACCATTGATGGAGACATGCCGGAAGATGGGCTTATCACCTTGTTTGATGATGGTGCAGAACATTCAATAGAGATACTATTGTCGGGTGGGCAATAACGCCTTATTTCGGGAAATCTCGCATGAAGTTCTCTCAAAACAAAGCCGCCTCAAAAAGCAATTTTGAGGCGGCCGGTTTATTTATAAAGGCGTGCAATTATTTCCTTAACCCATATACAGTAAGGTTGTCAAACCGGTCGTTACCACTGGTATTACTGGCATTAGTTCCGGTAAAGCTGATCATAACCTGGAAATTCGGGTTATTATTTACAGAGTCATCAGAAGAGAAATCGAAGCTGATAAGCTGAAACCCGTTGTAAGTGTCTATAGAATCTACGGTATAAGTGGCGTAATTGGCGATGGCTGTGTTTTTCCAGCTATATCCTCCGTTAACCGTGTAAGTAACCACATTTGTTGTCGCGCCCTTGCTGGTGTGGTCTTCTGCATACTTGATCACGATATTTTTGAATCCGGTAGTTGGTGCAACGATCACAAATGGGCCATTAGCGGGGTTGCGCAAACGTAGGGCAGCCCCGTTTGCATTAACAACTGTATCATGGCCAATGGCGTTAAGCGTAGTGCCGGGCTGCACGGTATCAAAGCTCGCGCCTAAGTATGAAACAGCAGCAGAAGAAGTAATGCCGTATGTAGGAAGCAATGCGCTTATGCTGTCCGTGTTGAAATTCCAGTAATACATCAAGGTGTCGTTACCAGTATTTACAGGCGGGGGCGGGGGGGTATTCAGGCTTCTGTCTTTTACGCAGGAAGCTACAATAACTACACAAAGTGTCAACAGCGTTATTGGTAAGAAATATTTTTTCATAAAAACAATTTAAGTATGGTTAGTTATATAAGGTTGATTAAAAAACAATTTGATACCCTAAACGGATCTGGCCGGTCCATTTCAAAGGATCGGAACCGAGATCTTCTTGTGTAGGTATATAATATTCTAGTTTTGCGCAGGAGTTAAAGCTGTTGACTTTGTAGGCAATTGCAAGAGTTAAATACTCCATATGCCCCGGTATCAGATCATTTACGTTCGTGTATTCATATCCTGCAGAAAACACAGTGCGTATCTTTTGCCAGTTATAGTTAAGGTCTGCTATCCAGCCGCCTGCGGTTACCTTACCTTTGTTTACGCTGTATGGAGTACCGTTAAAAAGCGGGTCAGACTGGCTCTGCGGCCTCATGTTCATGATATCATCCTCAAAAGTGGCCGATATTCCGCGGTACTTGATAATAGCATCGCCGCCATATATTGTCCGGTAGCCATCAAATAAACGAGTATTATAAGTGCCCACCGCATCCTGGTACATACCATTGAGTCCAGTGCCTTCTGGCCCTATTTTATCCTCATAGCGTACGTTACCTGCCACGCGGAAATGAACTATCGGTGAGTTCTCTTCGTCTATCTCGTTATAGCCCATCTTAGAGGGGTAACAAAATTCTGCACGGCCTGCATACTCAAATTTTCCACTTTGATCCTGGCCATACTCGATAAAATTTTCGCCCATACCGCTATACATACCGGCATACAGATTTATTTTGTCTTTTAGTAATCGGGTGCTCAGCGTCAGGCCGATGTCCCTGCGGGAGAACAGGGTGCCGCCGGTCAGAGTTGGGTGGCTCCAGAACGGTGTCTCATGTTCATGTTGCAGATTGCTCTGTGAAAAAGGTATTTTATCAATGCCCACTTTTATTTTGATCTTAAATCCGTCGTACTGAATATAGGCGGCTTTGATTCCGGAGTTATCATAGCCTGGATTATTCGGAACATATATATTTTCGGTATTTGCGGCTGCAATGATATCTATAAGGCTATAATGCAATTCATAGCTGAATTTGCTGGCCGTTTTACCCAAAAGGTCAAGATCTATATCTTTTATTACAAAGCCATTGTGGTCCAAGTTGTTGTACCCGGACTTAAGAAAACGGTCTTCTCCGTAAAAAGATATCCTGCCGCCTATTTGCAGGGTATTTTTATCGGAGCTGAGCGTAAATGACGACGGATTATCCGTAAACTCTGAAAAAGTGGATTGGCCAAAGGACGTGTAAGATATTGCTCCTGCCAACAATGTGAATACTAAAAGTTTTTTCATTTGCTTTATTGTTTGATGTGTGTTTTATTGTTTGATTGTCGGTATTTTTTTAAAAAAGTATATTCTTCGAAGATCATCTGACGTAACGCTGACGTTACCATCTGCGTCAAATGCTATCCCTTCCGGATTGAGCACATCTATTTTATAATATTCTTTGATCGCATACGTAATCGGGTCACATTTGAAAATCGTTTCATCAAGATTGCTGAGCAGATACATATCTCCATTATACCATCGTGAGCCAGACATATCCCGCGCACCATCAAAGGAGTGCCGGTCAATCTCTTTAAAATCATCATTGTATTCTATGATCACTACAGGCGCCTGTGAAACGAGTATAAAACATTTTTTGGTAACGTTATAGGTAATTGATTCAAAAGCCTTATTTGACGCTCCGCCCCAGGTCATATTGTAGGTTCGCACAAGCGAGAGATCATTTTTTCTGAACTTATATACCTTCCGGGGTTTTTCATCTGATACATACACGAAACTATCAGTGACTTCCACACCTTCAAAATCCATTCCTTCTTCACTTGCCCTGCGAATAATTTTTCCGCTCAGATCACATTCAAAAAGTATCCCATGATCGCTAACTATGAAAAAATGCTTACTGTCTTTATCATAAACTATATCAGAAGGTTCCGGTATCTTACCTAAAGACTTGAAACTTTCAAACTTAAATTTGCAATGAGGCGTATTATCTTTTTTCCAGGAACACAAAAAAATGGAAACGGCGAAGAAAACACACTTCATTAGTATGCGTACTAAAAAAAAACGTGGTGTTTTGAACATTCGTGCGAAAGTCCGCCTTCAATGTTAATTGAATATTATCATAGGGTTAACTGTAATTGAACAAGTCATTAGAAGACAATGGCTTCAGATATTCAGGAAACATTTAGGTAATGCTGTGGTAATATTGGCGTAACATAAGAAGTAGTCCTTTGTGTATATTTTTCCATGCGCCATTTTTTATGATTTGGGAAAAGAAATGACTTTTATCCTTTTATAGCACAAAAACTATAGTATTTTTTACTCCTAAGCCAAGATGATCAACATGAAGCGTTTTGTTTCTACAGTTTTGTATATAGTGACAAGTTTCACCGTGTTTGCCCAAAAGGATACAGTACGGGTGATGGCATATAATTCGCTTTATTATGGCAGCGGCTGTCAGGGCCCAAGTGGTTTGTATCATGGGTACCTCAAAACGATTGTAGCATATACAAACCCGGATATTCTTTCCCTTGAAAAAATGGGCGCTATAAAAGCCGCCGCAGACGATAAATATGGTACTGCTCCTGTTGGTTTTGCAGATTCTATAGTTCGTTACGCGCTTGATGCGGCCTTCCCTGGCAGGTATGCGCATTGCCCTTTTACAAATGGTGCAAGAGGCAATAATATGTCGGTAATCTTTTACGATCAGCGGAAATTAGGATTTGTGTCTATTGTTTCTTCATACGTCAATATCACGGATTTCAATACCTATAAATTGTATTATAAAGATCCCAACTTATCCCGAACACACGATACTACTTTTTTGTATGTAATACCCAACCATGATATGTCTGGCGACGAAAACGAAAAAGTAAGAGGCATACAGATCAGTGAGGTGATGCGGCATACAAAAGAGCATTTTTCCCGACTGCCAAATATGATAAATATGGGAGATTTTAACGTGCGAAATTCCGATGAAGCCTTTTATCAAACGCTTACCAACCCGGATGATACCAATTTCCAGTTTTTTGATCCCCCTTTCTTCCCAGACCATAAATTTAAGTATCCTGCCAACTGGGATCATAACCCTGAATATTCAGCTTATTTCACAACTTCTACAAGAGTATCTGCAACGGTACCTAACCCATGCGGCACGGGCGGTGGTGGGAAAAACTGGTACGACCATATTTTCCTCTCATCATGGATCGTTAACAATGTGAACTACATAAGGTATATACCCAATTCATACCGCACAATAGGAAATGACGGACAAAGGTTCAAGGTATCCGTCAACGATAAAAATGTGCATGTAAATACGTCTGCCCCGCAAAATGTAATAGAGGCGCTGTACCAGATGTCGAATAAATACCCGGTGATGGTGGACCTGGAAGTTACAATGAATGGAACTGGTAAGAGTGTTCCGGATCCCGAAATGGTGGGTGTAAGCGCCGGGGCTAAAGAAGATGTTTCAGTTACCACACCTGTGGGTGATAAGTTGGTGATGCACTTTCCTAAGGATATGATAGGGCAGGAGATAACGGTGGAATGTTTTGCCGGAGGTGAATCGAAGATGAAGAAAACAGTGATCGTAAACGATACCGAAATGCAGATAAAATGCAAATTAGCGCCAGGGAATTACACTTTGAAAATAGTTGGTCATCATAACACCATTGTTGATATAAGTTTCACCAAAGAGTGAAAAATTAAGTACTGTGGCGGGATAAGGCGAAAACAGATTCTTTTTTCAGGTTCCTTTTTAATTTCTGATACTTTCAATACATTTGTTATTCAGTGTAAGGCGCGGTATGGTTGTGTAAGGCGCTATTTTTCATGTTTGAATATCAAGGCAACGCAATATGGATAAGAGAATTCTTTTGATAATTGCCCTCTGCAATGCTGCGGCGATTTCTATATTTTTTTACAAGAAGGCGTCAGCGGCTCATGCAGCACCCTCTGCTCATTTTTTTATTGACAAAGACAAGGTATATGTTGGAGACAGCGTGACATTTACCGATAACACACAAGGCGCAACAAGCTGGAAATGGGATTTCGGAGATAAGGAACCAAGTTTTAAGCCTAAGGGCACACATACTTTCCTTGAACCGGGCATGCACAAGGTTACGCTTACCATCAGCGGTTCATCATATGGCCCGCTCGTGGATTCCTCGAGGGAAATATTAGTAATGGCAGCCGCACCTAAGATCCCGGTTGATACTGCGAAACCAGTAGTGGAAGCGCCCAAACCGGAAAAGAAAGCCCCTGCACCCGAAGCTCATAACAAACCGCACCCACATCCTCATTCCAGCGGAGGAGATGATGCACTGCCCACAGATAGCGGGCCGACCGAGGTCAAACAGAAATAGAAACCCATAAACGGCATTTGGGAAAATAACTGATTTACTTCTGGTGAGGATGTGCTGATTGTGCAGTACGCTTGCTATCCCTTATTTGTTTCATGCCATTTTCTTATAAGCTGTGAAGGTTGCCTTCTTCAAGTGTGCCCAATTTGCGCCTATCTGTTCGGTTTCCGCTGCCTTCAGGCCTGCCCTGTAATTTTTGTATTATATCGCGTGGACATTAAATTTACACCAAAGTCTCGTGTCTTTCCGAGCCGCGCTTTAGTGCCTGTGCTCTAGCCGTGGTGACGCAATTTCGCGATTCGCAACTGCATTATCTGCGTAGCTTAAAAGTCTATTTGGTATAAGGCAAAAGATGTGGGTACACAACCGTTCAGACTGGCTACAAAAATCGTGAACTCCTACCCGTTTTAACCCAATACAGCAATCGGAATTCCCGTATAAACGAACAGGGCAGATTTCTAAGAAACCTGCCCTGTATATGAACTGCGAATGTAACTACTTGCTGATAGGCATCAGTAAGCGCATTTCAATACGCCTGTTCTTAGCCCTGTTTTCCGGGGTGTCGTTAGCAATGATCGGATCAGCCTTGCCCATACCGCTGATGATTACCCTTGTTTTGCTTACGCCTTTATATACCAGGTATTTCTGTACCATTTCCGCACGCGCAAACGAAAGCATCATATTGCTCTGATAAGAGCCCACGTCATCAGTGTGGCCGCTTATATATACAATAAGCGATTGGTCTTTCTTCAGGTGCTCGGCCACTTCATCCAGGGTGGGGTAGTCGCTGTCGGAGATGTCGGCTTTCTTATAATCGAAGTTGATCACGCTCTTTGACAGCTCTATATGCGATGGCTGGTAGTTAACCATTGGGCTTGACTCGCCCGCTGCAGCCAAAATGGATGTTCTCTGAGAAGAATCGGTAGGGCAGCCGTGGAATTTCTTTAGGCCGGCTACATCGGGGCAAAGGTCATCATCGTCAGCTACGCCGTCTCCATCCCTGTCGGGGCAGCCTGCTGTAGCCCATGTGCCCGGCTGGTCAGGACAGTGGTCTATATCATCCGGCACGCCATCTCCATCGCGGTCGGGGCAGCCCGCTGTTTGCTTGGTTCCCTTTTCATATGGGCAGCGGTCTTCCTTATCCGGAACACCATCTCCATCGGTATCAGGGCAGCCATTAAATTCGGCAAGGCCAAATACAAGCGGGCACTCATCAGATCTATCAGGTACGCCATCAGCATCTATATCTCTTGGTGCGCCTATGAAAAACCGCAACCCGACAGTAACCCCATAGGACTGTGCGGTAACTTGTTTCGCAGCATCTGTCAGTGAGCTATAGTTGCCTATGGTATTAGTGATCTGGTAACCATTGGTTTCAGCAGTTGGGTTTTTGAACGTCTGGTAATTGTAATATCCGCCGATGTTCGCAGTCATCCGGTAGTTAAGCTGGTAAGAAACTCCCGCCTGAATTAAAAACCCGATGCCAAATGGATTGTAGTGTGTAGTTTGAGACTTATTTGTCGGCGATTGGTTAAGACCTACATTGTATCCACGGCCCTTAATCGTATTAAAATATAAATTTAACGTGTCTGCGTTGACTGGAGCGGGGTGATTAGCGTTATATGCTGCCTGCGTTACCAGCCAGTCGTTACTGGCAGGCACACTACCATTGTCATACACACTATAGCCATCGCCTGTAAATTTGTATATCGCTTCATAGTCAAATGCCGCATTTGTGTTGGTCGTATTTGTTGATACAATGTTGATCATTGGCCCGGCCTCGGCAAAAAAGCCCCATTCTTTTGAAAACTGGTGCTTGTACTTAGCCAGGATCGGTATGCTCAGCGCTGAGCTTCTCACATTTTCTGTTACGGGATTATGTGAGGTAATTAATTGCCGGAAAGTATCTGCGACATTATTCCTTACAGGAAGCAGCGTATCATACGATTTGTATTCAACATGAAACGGCCCGCCCATTGTCACATTGTAGCTTTGACTGCTGGAATACAGCAGCCCGATACCAATACCCCAGTGCCGTTTTTCCCCGAAGAAATAACCGATGTGGAAATCACCGCCAACTGCAGTCGTATTTGACATCTTTATGGCCGGAGCTGACGATAAACTTGTGATAATACTGGGGTAAGCTGTTGGTGTATTCATATTCGCAAACGTACCGTTGTTGGCCAGTACCCCATATTTTAAATTGAAATCAAGGCAAAACCTCGGCAGCAATTCATCATAGGTTTTCAGCAAATGGCGGGCGCCGGTTGAATCCTGTGCCTGTGTTGTTGTTACAGAGGCCAGGCCGATGCATAAAATAAGCAGTGTATGTTTCATTTCAGAAGTTTTAATGGTGGTGAATTAGTTTTTGATGAATTTAGCTACAGCCACTTTTATTCCGTTTTTCCTGCACTCAATTATATAGTAGCCTGGGCTGAAGTTTTCAACAGATAGCTGCGTGATATTACTTGTATTGGATGCAGTCATCAGTTTCCGCCCGGTAATATCAAAAATATCAGTTGAGAAATCACCACCGCTTACATCGCCAAGATCGATATTGATGATCGTTTGGGCCGGGTTAGGGTAAACACGCAGGGATATTGGCGCCTGTTCCGTGGTTGCGCGCAATCTGGTACTGCCGGGAGTTATGTAATAAGATTTTTGAGGGCAGCCATTATGTATCACCTCTACCCAGTAGTACAGGTTGTTGGTATCCGGCTTGGGATTATAGTAGCTTTGATTGATCTCATTCGGAAGAACAACAGAACGTAACGAAGCTATTGAATCATACCCCCATTTGTAACCATTAGGCGTATCAACATTATTTTTTTCACAAATAAACAGGCCGTTACGGTACAAAATAGTAGCTGGCGCGTCCGCTGGAGTACCGTTCACTTTTATTGAAACAGAGCTGTCGCTGTAACACGTAAATGTTGCGACGTGTGCAGATACCGTTACAACACTGGTAACCCCGGCAGAATCAAACGAAACCAAAATATTCCTGTTTACCTCGGCCGTGTTGGTGTCATAAACCGTTGCGTGGGTTGCCGTCCATTCATATAGCACTAGCGATGCGTCAGCGGGTGCATTGGCACTGAAATTCTGGAAAAACGTATTGGCGCAGAGTGATGTATCGGCCGAAAGCGTAATAAAAGGTTTTTCCGGGCGTGGGTTTACGGTAAATACAACATTTGTATCGCTTATGCATCCGCGTGATTTGAGTGTAAACGGATAAATAACATAATCCCTCGTCAGCAGATGGTTTGACGAGATGGAATCATTTACAGCACCCGATGAATCAGCAGGTGAAGGGCTGAATGAGCCGGTAATACTCGCATCAAAAGATGGCCTCGACCAGTAGAACTTGGTCAATGCAGTGGAAGACGCTGCATTGTAAGGGAAGCGGCCTTCGCTGCACATGGCTAGCGTATCACTGCTCCTCAGTTTAGGAATTGGATTTACACTTACCGTTATGAGATGAGAAGGCCCCGGACATCCTAAGTTTGACGTAGGAGAGATGCTGAATGTTACAGTGCCGATTGTACTGTTGCCGGTATTGGTCAGAACAGGAGCGATGGTGTTCGTTAACGTGCCAGAATTGTTATCAGAGAAAGCTCCGCTGGTGTCCGATACCTGCCAGTTGCAGATACTGGGTGTAGAGGTTAAATTCACCAGGTTAATATTTATTCCCGGATTAAGGCCACTGCAAATCGCTGTATTGCCGCCTGTAATAACAGGAAGAGGATTTACCGAAACGGTTATTAACGCCGGGCTACCAAAACAGCCTAACAATGATCTTGGGGTTACGCTATAGACCACAATATTTGAAACACTGTCGCTGAGATTGTGCAACAAGTCATTTATTGTGTCTGTTACTGCAACAGTAGTTGATCCTCCGGTCACCCTGTGTTCAAAAGTTTGTACCCACTTAAAAGTTGAATTGGCATCAGTTGACGACAACAAAGCAATGCCAAGTCTGGTGTCGCTGCATGTGCTTTGGCTTAGCGTTGTGGTTACATTGGGTGCGGGGTTCACAACCACCGCAATTTTTGTAGTCGAGTCTGGAATACACCCGATGTGGGATGTTGGAAGCACGGTATATATAATTACACCCAGTACAGCAGAGTTGGGGTTCGTCAGAACATCGTTGATAAGCGGAGTGGTGTTGGCAGATGCGCCTGTGATGCCGCCTGGGTCAAAGCTTTGGCCCCAGGCAAAAGTGGCGTCTGGCCCTGTGCTGGCCACCAGGTTAATATCAAGACCTACGCCGCTGCATACCGTATCAGCGAAAGCGCTGGTTATTACGGGGGTAGGGTTAACAACCACGTTGATCGTGGTCAAAGTTAAAGAAACGCAGGCGCCTGAATTCGAGGTTGCCCTTATTGTATCGATAACGTTGCCAGGAACAGTGTTGCTTATATTATGCAGCAGGTCATTGATCAGAGAGGTGTTGTTTCCGGTTGTTGCATTGATAACACCGCTAACTGTGTTCGCTCCCCAGGCAAATGTAGAGGCTGTGCTGGCAGTAAGGGTAATATTAGGGCTTACATCGCTGCAGGTACTTGCAGACGTAGCATTAGTAACTACGGGGGAGGGATTAACAACGACAGTTATGGCCGTAGGTACACTGGTGCAGCTGCCTATTGCAGATATAGCGGTCACATTATATACCACCGTTCCAGGTGAAGACGGGCTAGGATTGAATAGTGTATCCACAATAGGCCCGCTTCCTCCATTGGCGCCGGCGATCGCCCCGGTGATTGTTCCGACAGTCCAGTTAAAAGTGCCTTCTGGATATGTGCTTGATGCAAGAGGAATACTAAGCTGAGCGCTGTTGCAAACGCTGGCGCTGGTTGCAGTTGTAACAACCGGAGAAGGATTTACTACAACTGACAGCGGAAATATCGGCCCGACACATCGCCCTATTGTTGACGTAGGAGTAATCAGGTATTGCACACTTCCGGCGCTGGAATGGCTGCTATCAGTTAATGGCTGATTAATGACCGTTCCTACATCTGGATATGCGACTCCGATCGATCCAAATATGGTACCAATAGTCCAGGAGTAATTGCTCGAATCAGTTGCAGTAATGGAGTAAGATGTGCTTGTATTGCTGCATATGGTAATATTTGAGGCAGATGTTACAAGCGGTGTCGGATTAACGCTAACAGTTATTGTTGCTACAGAAGCCGCCGTGCATGATCCATTTGCCGCCGTGGAAGTAGGAATAACGGTATAAATAACTGTGCCTTGAGCGCTATGGTCAGAATTTACCAAAAGATCAGTTATTGACGGTGAAGCGACGTTAGTATTATATCCTGTTATAGTGCCTGTTGATACAAAGTTTTCCCCCCACACAAAATTGCTGGCCAGTCCGCCGATTGTAGTCAGGTTTATGCCGAGAGCAGTACCGCTGCAGACTGTAGCGGAAGACGCTGACATTGCCGGTAATGGATTAACAGTCACGGTTACCAGCGATGATGAACCGGCACATCCCCCTACGGTTGATGTTGGAGTTACACTATACGTCAAGGTGCCGAAGGTACTATTGCTTGGGTTGGTCAAAGGATCTGTGATCGTTGTCCCGCTGCCTGCGGTACCGCCGGATATACTTCCCGCGCTCTCAACCGTCCACGTAAAACTACTTGGCGTACTTGGGTTCAGCGGCAATGAAAGGCCGCTGCCGCTGCATACGGACGTGCCGCCACTTTGCAGGACAGGAGATGGGTTAACGTTTACGGTCACGATTGATGATATGCCCAGGCAAGAGCCTGTTGAGGAAGTAGGCGTAACAGAATATAGTACGCTTGCAACAGCGGAATTACTGGTATCGGTTAATGTCTGGATGAAATTGCTGCCGCCGCCGCCAGACGCGCCGAGGGTAGTTCCAGGATCGATAACAGTCCAGGCAAAGTTGCTGCCGGTGGTGCTTGCAGTGGATGCAGTAAGCGGAATATTAACGGAGCTACAGGTAGTTGCGATAAGCGTAGATGTCATTACAGGAGTAGGATATACACTTACCGTAACAGTGGTGGGCGTAGCAGCGGTGCAAGAGCCTATGCTTGCCGGCGAAGTGGGCAGCACGGTATATGTGGCCGTACCAATGTTCGTGTGGCTTGTGTTGGATAGGATGTCAGTGATCGTAGTTGTTCCGTTGGTACCCCCTGAAATACCGGATGATTCGGACGTCACCCCCCATGTAAATGTACTGCCGGTTATAGTTGCGGCAAGCCCGATATTCATGGCAATACCGCTGCAGATAGCTTGTGATGTAGGTGTGCTAACTCCAGGCAATGGATTAACGGTTACCGTTATCAGCGATGAGGCGCCGGTACAGCCAACCGAACCAGAAGAAGTTGGAGTTACACTATAGGTCAAAAAGCCTGGTGTTGTATTGCTGGAATTGACTAAATAATCGGTGATTGTTGTTCCGGCGACGGTGGATCCATGCCCCCCTGTCATTCCCCCGGTATTCGCAACGGTCCAGGTGAAATTACTTGAAGTGCTTGATTCGAGGTTAATGGTAAGCAGCGATCCGCTGCACACAGACTGGCCACCATTTGATACAGAAGGCGCAGGGTTTACACTTACCGTTACAACGCTGCCGATACCCAGGCAGGCGCCGGTTACAGACGTTGGCGTTATCGTGTACTGAGCAGTTGCTACAACTGAATTGCTTCCGTTCGACAGGCTCTGAATGAAGTTGTTCCCGCTTCCGTCAGAAGCGCCGGAAATGGTCCCGGTTGTAGCGCCGGCCGTCCATACAAATGTATTTCCTGTCGTGCCCGCTGTAGAAGAAGTAAGTGGCAAATTAACAGCACCGCAGGTAGTTACTGTGTTTGTAGAAGTCATCACGGGTGTTGGGTTTACGGTTACTGTGACCAGCGTCGGTGCCGCTGAGAGGCAAGAACCAATGCTGCTTGGAGAAGTGGCCCGTACAGAATAGACAGCCTTGCCGGGCGAAGTAGGGTTAGAGTTCAGCAAAACATCATTGATCGTAGCGGTTAGGCCACTTGTAGCGCCGGTAATACCGGACTGTTCAGAACTTTCGCCCCATGTGAAGGTGCTTCCGGGTATAGAGGCGGTAAGGCCGATATTCAGTTGGATACCGCTGCAGGTACTCTGTGAGGTGGAGGTAGTAACACTCGGCAAGGGATTGACCGTCACCGTAACAAATACTGTTGAGCCGGAGCAGCCCCCCGATGAGGATACCGGGGTTACATTATATACCTGGGTTCCATAAGCCGTATTGCTGGAGTTGTTCAGCGTGCCCGTGATGATAGTGCCAGACCCGGAACTGGCGCCGGATATGCCGCTTGATGCAGTGCCCACCGTCCAGTTAAAATTGGCGGAAGCAGTGGACGTTAATGGTATGCTGAGCGGTAAGCCGCTGCACACGCTCACATTCGTTTGGCTCGTTAACGCCGGCCCGGGGTTAACCGTTACTGTTATAGTTTCAGATGATCCGGAACATCCCCCGGTCTGGGATGTAGGCGTTACTATGTACTGTACGCTTCCCGGTGTGCTGTTGCTGGTGTTTGCCAGTGTTTGGTTTATTGTGCTGCCACTGCCGTTGGATGCGTTGCTGATGCTTGTTGGAAACGGTGAAATAGTTCCTATTGTCCAGCTAAAATTGCTTGGGGCGCTTGCAGTAAGTGGTAAACTTAATGCGCCACAGGTGGTAGCGGAAGTTGTTGCTGTCATAACGGGTGTCGGGTTCACGGTAATCACAACGGAGGCCGTAACGCCAGGACAGTTTAAAACTGCGGAAACAGGGGTAACGAGATATTGAAGCGTGTTAGCTGTTGAATTGCTCGCATTGGTCAGTGCATCGGTTATTTCACCACCTGAACTTGCCGAGAAACCGGAAATATTATTTCCGGGGTTCGATCCAATAGTCCACGATATGTTACTTGGTGTAGTTACATTAAGAAACAGATCAACCGTACCGCCGCTGCAAATACTCTTGCCGGTTACAGTTATAGTTGGGGTGGGGTTTACAGCTACCGGGGTTGTAGTATAGGTTGTACTGGTGCAGCCGGTGCCGGTATAGGTGACAGTAACACTATAAATGCCCGCGCCTGCCGTAGTAACGCTTGCAATAGTTTTCGAATTGGCTGCGGTTGTTGTAGTTGCTAAGGCAGGCCCCGACCAGTTGTAAGAGATCACAGAGCCGTTTCCAAATGCACCGGCTGCAGTTAATATTACCGGGTTGGTCGAGCAATAGGTGGACATATCGGATGTGATGCCGGTTAAGGTGGGTATGTTGCTTACACTTGCGTTAGTGGTATTGAAAGCGGAACAACCATTGTTGTCAGTTGCGGTCACCGTATAAATGCCGTTTGCGGCACTGGTGGCGGTGGTAAATGTGCTGCTTGCTGTCAGCGAACTGGTTGTGCTGAAAGTATTTGGCCCGGTCCATACATAATGCAAGGCTGTTATTCCGGAGGCAACATTATTAAGCGTTAGTGGTGTCCCTACGCATACAGGGCCGGTATTACTGGCGGAAGTAACAGATGGCACGGGGTTAATGGTCAACACTGTAGTTATCAGGCACCCCGTAGTATTATCCGTAAACGTGATGGTCGTTGGGCCAGTGTGTATTCCAGTAACCGTGCCGGACAGAGAGCCTACCGTTCCGTTGGCTAAATTACTGCTGCTCCATGTCCCGGTAGGGTCTGTATCTGTAAGCGTAATGTTAGACCCTACACACACGGCAGGAGAGCCGTTAATAGTGGGGGGCAAAGGATTCACCGTAACAGTAACTGCCGCAGAAGCCCCGCAGCCTGTTGTGTAAGAAACCAGCGTTGTGCCGGCATTTACTCCGGTAACTACGCCGGTCGCGGGGTTAACTGTTGCCGCGGCCCCATTGCTGCTGGCCCATGTGCCGCCCGCCGGAGTGCTGTTTAGTGTTGTTGTAAGGTTCTTACAAATAGTCAGTGCTCCTGTTGGGGTTGCCGCCAATGCAATTACGGTGACAGTAGCGGTTGCCGTGCAACTGCCAAGTGCGTAAGTGATAGCCGCGTTTCCTGCTGTAGCCCCGGCGGTCACATCCCCTGATCCGTCAATGAGGGCATTGGCATTGCTGCTGCTCCATGCGCCGCCTGCCGGGGTGCTGTTCAGGGTTGTTGTGGCGTTGGCGCATACAGCCAGTGTCCCTGTGATTGCCGTCGGCTGAGGGTTCACAGTAACTACCGCCATTGTCTGGCAGCCGCTTTTTGTGTAAGAGATCGTAGCCGTGCCGCTAGCCAGCACACTGCTGGTAACGATTCCGCTGCCCGAGCCAATAGATGCTGTTCCGTTGCTGCTGTTCCAGGCGCCGCCTGCGGGCGTACTGTTTAAAGTCGTCCCCTGGCCCGCACAGAAGCTCAATGTGCCGGTAATATTTGATGGTACAACATTTACGGTAACAACCGCTCCAACCGCACAAGTGGTGCCAAGTGTATAGGAAATTGGGGTTGTCCCGCCGCCGGTTATACCGGTTACAATGCCCGAAACCGGATCAATGCTGCCATTGGTGCCACTGCTGCTCCACGTGCCGCCTGCAGGGGTGCTGTTCAGCGTTGTCATTGAGCCGGCGCAAACAGTAAGCGCTCCGCCAATAGCAGCAGGTAAAGGGTTTACCGTAACATTAACCGGTAGTGTTGTACCACATGCAGTGGCATACGTAACAGAAACGGTTGATGTTGTGGTCACAGATGGTATACCGGTAACTACTCCTGAAGTGTTCACGCTTCCTATCGCAGGTGCGCTGCTGGTCCATGTTCCTCCTAATGGTGTGCTGCTTAATGTTGTTTGTAAGCCGGCGCAGACAGCAAGTGTGCCGGAAATAGCCGTTGGGCCGGAAACCAAAGCAAGGGAAGCGTAATTCTCACTGCCATCTCCATTTACATTTAAATAAGTGCCTGTGATGTTCCCCGGAAGGGACGTAGTATGTGAAGCATTAATTTGCAATCCGGTAATTGTAAAGTTATCAATGTGCCCATGACCGGAGCCGGTGAGCGTGATTACAAGATTGCCAGACGAAAATACTCCTGCAACAGTTGCCAGGTCGCCCCCCGGGGTCGGGTTAAAAGCAGGCACCGCGCCGGTAAATACCCATCCTGTAGGAGGGGAAAGGGTTATTGTTGTTGGGTTCCATGGGCCGCTGTTGCCAAAATCGTTTTGGAAAAATTCTCCTACTGTTATCGTTCCTAAAGTGGTAGCGGCCGGCGATGTTCCATCTAATGCGGAACTGCTGCAGATATTTGCTCCATTAGTTGCACCACTCACGGATATTTGTCCTGATGCAGCCAGAGAAATGCATGACAATAGCACAAGGACAAATAAGGATTTCTTCACACATAGCATCTTCAGCGATGATTTCTTCACGGAAAGTATTAACTTTTTCATGTTCCAGGTCTTTTTTAAAATGATACCATAAACATACTGACATAAAATGTTTTTAGGTAATAATTATTAATTATTTTTTCTCGTCTTAAAAAAAGTCAACTTGATTCATTAAATTTACCGCAATTAAATTTTCTTAAATTATATCGTGTGATGAAAAAGATAGCTGTGTTTTTTCTGTTTTTCTTGATTTCAATGCCCTTTTTCTCTTTTGCCCAGGATTTGAATATAGATGGCGATACGGTGAAGGTCTCCGCTACGTCTTTTGCCAATATGCGTTTCCCTGATGAGATACAGAACGCCAAAATATCCTGCCCGGATGAAAACTATAAGCTGCAGTATAATGGTAACCGGATAACGATCAAACCAGGTGTGGATAAGCCGGTATCACCTTGCCAGTTATTTATTGATGAAGGCACAGAAAAGAAACCGCGCAATCATCGGTTTATTTTGATATTCGCTGACGCGGCAGATGCATTTGAGGTATATCATGACCTCCACACCAACGATCTGATACAACAACGAATAGATTATCTGCAATCAAGTAGTAAGAAAACAGCAGAGCCGCCTGCCACTAAGCCCGAAACTCAGGTTGCTGCCACTACTCCTGTTGCGCCTAAAGAGAAGCCGGCTGCGGCTAAAGACAATAATGTCCTGAACGGCAACGACTCCATATTCGTGTTGGACGGCGGCAGGAAATTATACCGCTCTGAGCTCGAGAAAAAAATAGGCGATAAAACCTACATGCTCACCAAATGCCTGGAATTGCTGTGCAAGAAAAAAGAAAATTATAATAATGCCATTGATTATGGTATGAAGCTCTTTAACTACGATGAGACCCGCACAGTGCAGATAAGCAGCAAAAAAACCAATACCATAGAATCCCGCCCCATCAAAAAGTATTTTATCAAGATGTCACAACTGCAGTACGACCGCGTGGACATTAAATGGAGAACAGGCGTATTTATCAGCAACATTGTGAAGCAGGAAGACGGTACCTACAGAGGGGTAGTAGCTATTGAGCAGGAGTTTACCGGGTATAACGGGAATGAAGCCAACTATGCGTTCCATGACGTTACAAAGAAAAAGCTGGAATTCACAATAAAGATATGGGATGCCATGCAGGATGGCAAAGAGAAAACGTTTATGGATGTTTATCTTGGCAATATTGGCGTTTCCGAATCACTAAAATAATCCCGGGAACTGTATCCCCACAGTTTTTGATTTCTGGCTGGATCACTAAAAAATAGAAAAATGAAAACAATTTCGGCTTTTTTTTTACTGTTTATGTTCATTTGCCCTGCACGGTCATCGGCGCAGTTTTTCTCGACAGACGATAAGCTGAAAGACGAAATGTTTCTGCGCGAGGTAAAGGTAATTGACGAGTTCATCGAAAGGTTCAATGATGAGAAAACGTCTTTTATACGCAAAGAATATGAGAAACAGAAGAGGGCTTATGACCTTCCCCGCAAGGAAATATTCATATCCCTTTTTAACCTGGATAATCCGCAATGGAATAAAAACACTTATCTCGAAGAGTTTTTTCGCGATGTGTCCGATTCACTGCACCCGCCCCATATCGCGTTTACCGACACGAACTGGTATTCTGAAGCCAATTGTACCTTTGCGTACAACAAAAAGAACATTGAGATACCATTGATCTTACAGATACAGATTACAAAAAACCATGGAGCAAAATGGATGATCGCTGGAATTGGCGACAATCCTGTTTTTACCGGCGTTTCATCTTCTATACTGGACCCCGAGGGCCATAAGGCAAAAGAAGGGTTTAAATTTATTGCCACATCCAGCTATGCCACAAACTTTGTAGAGCTGCGTAATACTTTCGCTGATAAGAAGGATATACTTGATTATTTTGAGCCTGCGTTGCTCGCTACAGATAAAGCAAAACAGTTCATTAACCTGATACTGCAAAATAAAATTGACTTCAAGTACGTAAAGGACATAAAATTCCATTTCTTTCAACTGCCGAACTGGATATTTGTTGTAGAGCAATTTGACAGGAAAAGCCTGAACAGCGGCTGGCTGATAAATGATGTGAAAAAAGTGCCCGATGCGGAAAAAGACGGTGTGAAAAAACAATTGCTCCAGAGATAATTGAATTTTTATTTTCAACTATGGCTTTCTATAAATTTTTTAAGAAGGGTAGTGTTATTCTTCTGTTTACGTTATTGGTATTCCAGGATGTTCGTGCGCAAAAAACACTTACCGTTAAAGATACAACCAGCATTTATTCTGCAGCGCGCGATATTCTTACTGGCAACAGGTCATTTGTGACATTATTAAACTTTCTTGCAGATGCTTCCAACTCTGAGAGTGACAGAAAAGAAAGTATTGGGAACAATATAGAACAGCCCAATAACATCTTCATGAGCAAGAAAGCCGCAATTGAAGAAGATACCGACCCGGATAACAGTGCGCCAGGCAAGCATGAAGAATCGATTGAGGACTATCTTACCTCTTTCAATAGCTACTATCATACCTCGATTGATAACTCTATAGGGTTTATCATAAAGTCAGCTTCTCCTATAATGAGGGCCGATAACAAACTGCCCTACGTGAAAATACATTACAGCCAGTTGTTCAAAGGCAAGAATAGTGACGGTAAAAGTTTCAGCAGGGTGTACAGGGTAGCCGAAATATTCTTTATTAAGAAAGGCGACGGCAACCAATGGCAGGCGTATATCAACTCGGTAAAATTTGAAGACCCGAAAGCACTGCCTGACGATGGCAGCAACAACATCCCGATAGTTAGCGGGAACACAGGAACTGAACCGGAAGTGACAAGGGTGGAAAAAGATGAAACTTACTACAGGTCCTTGTTGTTTAAAGGCACAAGCTCCCTGGCTGAAAACAAATATGCCGATGCATACAGGTTCTTGCGCGAAGCCCAGGAGTCAAGTAAGTTTGCCGCAGATGCCAATGTTCAGTTTTCCAAACTCAAAACGCAGATCAAGAGCTCGGTGACAATGGAAACGGACAGTTTTTTCCATAGCCTTCTGAAAAAAAGGGCTCACGATATGGAGAATAACCATAAATATGAAGAGGCCAAAGTCTATTACGGATATGCCAGGGAATGCGACCTGTCTGATAAAACGTTGCCAGGTATCATGGCGCACCTTGATGATAAAATAAACCTGGAGAAAGAATTGGAAGCGGCATACAGTAAAGGGTTATACGACCAGGGTGTTATAAACTATGGAGCTGCTATAGCAAATGACCTGTACAACTCAGACCTGTATCTTGGCAGGGCTAAATGCTATGTAAAGCTGAACAGGGATGCTGATGCCAGGGCCGATTTTGCCAATGCAATAAAATATGACGCCGGCAATGTAGATATATATCTTTGGCAGGGCCGCTATTATGAAGCAAAAAACACTACGGCGTCCTACGATAGTGCGTATGCGTGTTTTGTAAATTACGTAAACAAATCACTGTATCGCGATGACCCGGCGTTGAAACCAATACATGCAGAAGCAACCTACTGCAAGGGAATGAACTTGTATAAAAAGAACAGTTTCCTGGAGGCAATAGATTCTTTCCGGGCCGTTATCAGTCAGAATGAAGGTTATTATGAAGCGTTTTGCTATCTCGGCTGCTGCTACCTGGAGCGGAAAGACTATGCAAGCGCTATAGATAATCTTAAAAAGGCAATAGAAATAAATGGAAAGTATGCCGATGCGCACTATTGGTATGGTAAAACTTTACGGCAAAAGGACTGGGCAAAATATTCCGATGAAGCGATCAGGGAAATGGAGCTGGCGATCTCTATTATTGATAACGACAAAAATAGGAACTGGTTTCTTTGGAACAGTGAACTGGCTGATATTCTGCAGCGCAACAAGAAATACGATGACGCCATAAAGTATTACACTAACTGCATTAACATCGACCCCGGCAAGAACTTCCTGTATTATCTGTACAGGGGCGAATGTTATCACCAGGGCGGTTATAACGAAAATGCAGGTAAAGACTATGATGCCTATAAAAAATGGTGTGACAAATATGGTATTCCTACCGACACAAATCCGGCATATAAAAAAGACATGGATCAGTTAAACACGGGAAAATGATATGGCTGGGAATATAGATAAGGAGCTGCTCCTGAAGGAAGTGCTGCATTTACCGGAGGATTATAAGGCCACGGTTATTGCCTCTGAGCTTATTGAGCATGGTTTCCCGCCGGAAGATATATATTTCAGGAACGTAAGCCTTTTCAGGAGGTTTATATCCAAGGATGTAAACAACATACTGTGGGAGGAAAATGAAAACGAACCCGACAAGCTCGTGATCGAGCTGAACAGGGAAGGGTTGTACGATATGCTTCCCGATGGCATTACCCATGCCAAAACCATGAAAAGTGCACAGCAGAGTGTTCAGGCCGAATTTGCAATGCACAGGAAGCAGGAAGAACATGCCCGGAAATTCTTCAGCACTTTTGAAAATGAATTCCTTCACTTTTCTTTGAAGCTGGAACGGATCGAACGCGATCTCTACGACAATAAGAACGAGGCGGTAACCCGTGATTTTTTTGAATACTTTTATGGGGACAGCAGTGTGCTTACGGATATCCAGGTACTCACTTTACTTTATATCCTGCCGTTATCTAATAAAATAAGAGCTGATATTAAACTAATTTCCCAGACTCTTACCAAAATACTTAATTACAAGATCGTTGTTTCCAAGCAAAAAAATCAGCAGCAGATATTAAACAACAGTGCAGATACTGCCCGGCTAAACCAGTCCGTTTTAGGTGTCGATACTGTTATATCCGACAGGTGCATGGTGCATTCTTTCTCTTATAGCCTTACCGTTTTCGATATTCACTTTGATAAATACGTCGATTTCGAAAAGAATGGCAAGTGCAGCAATGTGCTCAATTTTGTGCTGCCATACTTTTTCCCGGTTGGCGCAAACGTAAATATTACGTTATTGCCAGATGAAGTGTCCAGGGATATGAAAACCTCCACAACGGAAGAAAGTTTCTTTTTAGGATTTAATTCTTATATTTAAGCTCAAATTTTACAAAAAATGTTAGTATCCGCAATTCTCCTGGCTATTGTGTCCCTGATCAGCATAGTAAGCGTATATGTGATCAATAAGGATAGCGGCCAGTTAAAAACTATGCGCCTGCTGCTGCTTTTCGCGCTTTTTGCACTGGTCATGTCTGCATGTGGGCTCCTGGGCAAGTCAGAGGCTTCTATGACCTTTTTCTATGTCTTGCAAATTGTATTCCTTGGGTTGGGCTACCTGGCATCCTACCTGGTGAAAAAATGCTTCTTTGGCGAGTTTACAAAGGAAAAAGTAAGCTCGGCGCTATATGTGCTGTCCATTGCTACGGCAGGAATGGCTGGCTTCACCTACGTTTTCAATCATTTCAATCCTGCGGGCCTCGCTCCTTACTATTCGTTCTGCATGTTCACTTTTGTTTTGCCGCAGTTTCTTGTTATCAGTTTCGAGGCTTATGCCGCTATCCCGCAGGAAATTTACAAAGTTTGGTATTATCCCGATGAAGAAAAGGAAATTGATTTCGATAAAATTGACACCAGCAAAATATTTATGCTGGAAATGGAATTTTCTAAATCAATAAATGACCCGAAACTGGTAAATAGTAAAGCGAAAGCGCCGCTGGGTATGCAGTTTGGCGATTGGTTCATGTCGTTCATAGAAAATTACAATCATAAATTCGACAACGAGCCTATTGTTTATTTAAACTCCGACAATACCCCTCACGGATGGATATTTTATGTCAAGCCGTCATTTTTTGGTACTGCCAAGTACATTGATCCAGACGTTTCGATTGCAGATAATAAGATCGTAGAGAAGCACGTTATCATCGCGCGCAGGGTAGGAGTAGTGTAATATATTTCAGTTAATTCTTGATTTCCTGACTTATATTTTATAGGTTTGTTTTCCCCATTTTTACTAAAATTTAATAAAAATAATGTTACCTAAGCTCCAATATCACCTTACAAACTGGATTGACGGGATGAAGATCAGCCGTCAGCACTTTAGTAATAGTGAAAGCGCTGTTTTGGATCTTCTTAGAGATGTATCGGCTGTTATGGTTTCTG
Organism: uncultured Bacteroidota bacterium; assembly: GCA_903887415.1. Taxonomy (GTDB): domain Bacteria; phylum Bacteroidota; class Bacteroidia; order Chitinophagales; family Chitinophagaceae; genus Nemorincola. The sequence goes on from CAISPO010000013.1 coordinate 28,749, forward strand.
CTAACAGCTATGGGCTCCTGAGCCCAGAACCTGGTGAAAAGAATGCCATTGATTGTGAGGTTTTATCGTCACAGTCCAAAAAGTTTAAGATCAGTGTTAAGCTCTGCCGCGCTATAACTATCGGTGGCTGCCGCATTGAGATCATTCCCGGTATTGATCCTGAGTTAGTGAGCGATAACGAGATATTCACCGGCCTCAATAATAACGATGACAGGAGAAAGAATACATCTTCCTACCTCGCCATCATTAGCGTTGACCCTTTTGGCAGGGTTCCTTTTGGAGAGCCTGCGGTTGATGAATACCCGCCCAGGAACCCGCACAGTGTCAACAACTACAGGCTGAACCTGATCACTGAAGACTCATTGAATACCTCGAGCCTCGGCGCTTTCCATTTTCCCATAGCAAGGTTTAACGTGAAGAACGAAGAACTGGTGAGGGACAATAACTACATACCGCCGTGCGCGTTTGTAAGCGCCCACCCCGGTACCCGGCAGATATTCAATTCCCTTGGTGAATCCTTTACCCGTATCCAGGATTACTGTGGTGAGATCATTCAAAAAACTTACATCGAGGGACAGAACACGCAGATGGCAGGTAATATCCGGAAAGTTTGCGAAAGCAATATGAGGCTCATTGCTTCTGAATTTTTCTTTTTCAGGACCATGTTCCCATACCAGTCGCCTGTTTATCTGGCCAATGCCATCGTGCAGTTGGCTAATGCCACCAAGATATCCATCAACGTCATTTCTGAAAAAGAAAAGGAAGAAATGCTGCAGCACTTCAGGGAGATGAACGATATCAGCCCGACCAAATTTGAAGAAATGCTGGCCAGCGCTATAGACGCCGATTACCTGCATGATGATATTTATGGCTCTTTCCAGCCGCTTATGTATTTCCTCAATACCTGGAGCGACCTCCTGGAGAAATTGAAAGACTTAAAACTCATTAACCGTAGGAACGAGAAGTTCGATGTGGGCCCGCAGCGTACTATTGAAACACAAAAAGACAAAGGAAAAAAATTCTCAATTTTCGATTAAAAATCTAATTTACAATTATGAAACCACTTAACACACAAGAGCGCTCAAAATTATTCTGGCAGTTTTTCTTTATTGTTATTACATTATGCTTCCTGCCAATAGGCATTATTTTTTGGGCCTATCACGAGACACCGCGTGAGATAAACGATGAGGACCAGGCGAAGCTGGCAAACTACACGGAGTTTCAACACAATCAGCGTATTCTTATTAAGCAGATAGCTGACATTGATGCAAACATTGTTGCGATGAATAATGGTTCAAATACAAACATTTCAATTGCGGAAGCGAACATCCCCAAAGAAATTGCCAATTTATCAAGTTTGTCAACTGATACTTCGTCCGTAATAAAGCCTATTTCAAAAGCACTGACAGATTATTATCTGGATGCGGACAAGATGAATAAAAATAACGTCGATAATAAAGCGGTCAATGCAAAATTATTGCAAGCGCAAAATGATTTAAAAGACTGTGCTGAATATAAAAAACAGCAGGAGACATTAAATGCCATTCGTAGTAAGTAAATAATTCGCCTTTCAGGGTGGATTGTATTATGACAATGATGGATACTAGATACCATTGGTAGTCAGGGTTTAGTAGTCAGGCTTTTTATGGTGTTCGTTTCCTGGATATTTTAAGTGGACTGATGTACACTCAAAAATATCCCGTAGGGTTTTTACCTTTTTTTAGAATAACTGCCCAGTGACAGCGCAAAAATATCAACAACATTTCACCATTTTAATACAATAAAAAATGACAACACTTTCGTTCAGTGACTCATTAAAGACGGCGATACAGATCGCTCAGTCGGTGGCGCGTGAAAACAAAAATGAAAAATTTTCATTACCGCATTTGCTGGTTGCCTTGTTGCATAAAGAATCGGGCCTGCACCCGTTTCTGCAATCCATGGGCAAGGACATCAGCTATATGAAGGAGTGGGCGGAAATAAAAATCGATGATTGCCAGAAATCAGGAAAAATAGGGGAGTCCATAGCTGCCGATGATAAGGTGGCCAATGTATTTGAAGAAGCAGACAACATTCGCCTGAAATTAGGACAGGATGATGTTTCGCCTATTTGTGTACTGGCTGCATTGGTAAAACCCAATGTAGGTTTCCCCGCCGACCAGTTAAAATCTTTCCCGCTTCGCGAAAAAGAAATCCTCGATTCTTATATCAACGACAGCTCCATGAGGCAGGCGGTTGGCGGCGCGGCCTTGGCTGATTCGGGTGGTGGCAGCAATGGTACCCCAAAAGTTGGCAATACAGCTATTTTGAAATATTGCATCGATAAAATTTCCCTTGCTAAGGAAGGCAAAATCGACCCCATCATAGGCCGCGACCGGGAAACAAGGATGATGTTGGAAATATTGGGCCGCCGCACTAAGCCAAACGTAATTATCACCGGCGACCCTGGTGTAGGCAAAACAGCGCTCGTGGATGGATTCGCGCTGAGCATTATGGAAAACAAGGTACCACTTCATCTCAAAGATGCTTTCCTGTATGAGCTGGATCTGGGCGCATTATTTGCCGGTGCTTCTTACAAAGGCGAGGTAGAAGAAAGGCTGAAAAGCATTATCAAGGAGGTAAAGCAATTTGATAAGGCGATTTTGTTTATCGACGAGATACACACCATCCTTGATCCCAAAGGTTCAGCGGGCGCAGGTGTTGCAAATCTGCTGAAGCCCGAGCTGGCACGGGGAGAGCTCACAGTTATCGGGGCTACCACACTCGATGAATACCGCAAGATAATAGAGCCGGAACAAGCCTTCAGCAGAAGGTTTGAAATTGTGAGAGTGGAAGAGCCCGATATTACTACTTCTACCAAAATGCTGGAGCGCCTATGCCCTTCATTTGAGGCCCATCATGGCCTTAAAGTGGATCCGGGTGTGCTGGCTGAGTGTGTGCGCCTTGCCAAGCGCTATATCAAAGATCGCCGCCTTCCCGATTCCGCAGTTGACCTGCTGGACCGCACCATGGCCGCCATAAAAATGATGAATGACACAACGGACACAGAGCTTGATGAACTGACTACCAGCTATGGCGTACTTATTGATGACAAGGACTCGCACGAAGTGGATAAGCTGAATAACTATAAGTGGTATCACAGGTCTTTGAAAAACCGCCTGAGCCCGGTGTTATTCGGTCAACTGACCGATGCCACCGACGTTGAGAAGATAGAAACTGTTCTGGAGATAGAGAGCTACATCACTTCAAACCTTGATGCGCTTAAAGAACTGGCAAAAGGCAAGAAAGATGCTGTGGGCATGCAGGAGCTTGCCGCTATTGTGGCGTTCAAGACAGGCATCCCGATGGGCAAGATACAGGCCAAGGAGCAGCAGAAACTCCTCGATATGGAAGGCATCATTAAGAAGAGGGTAGTAGGCCAGGATATTGCGGTGAAAGCGCTTAGCGATGCCATCGTGGAATCCCGCAGCGGGCTCAACAAGCCGGGGCAGCCTATAGGCTCGTTCTTCCTGCTTGGCCCTACCGGTACCGGCAAAACCGAGATCACGAAGGCAATTGCCGATTTCCTGTTCAATGATGAAAAGGCAATGATCCGTTTCGACATGTCGGAGTTTAAAGAGGAACATTCAGCGGCGCTGCTTTATGGCGCGCCTCCCGGATATGTGGGTTATGAAGAGGGCGGTATGCTGGTAAACAAAATAAGGCAGCAGCCGTATTCGGTTGTTTTGTTCGATGAAATTGAAAAAGCGCACCCGTCGGTATTCGATATATTCCTGCAGATACTGGACGAAGGCAAAATGCACGACAGGTTGGGCAAAGAAGGTGATTTCTCCAACTCGCTCATCATTTTTACTTCCAACATTGGCAGCGAGTGGATCGTGGAGCAATTCGGCAAAGATATTGTCCCCAAGTCGTCTCAGCTTATGGAAATAATGACCAAGCACTTCAGGCCTGAGTTTCTTGCACGCCTCACGGAGATCATTCCCTTTGCACCTATCAGCGAGAAGAACGTAGTAAGGATACTCGAAATACAAATGAAAAGCCTGCTCGACAGTCTCGATAAGCAGAATATCAGCCTGGAAATAACAGAGGATGCAAAGACGAAGATCGCCCTTACCGGCTTTACACCCAAGTATGGAGCGCGCCAGATATCCGGGGTTATCCGCACTCATTTAAGAAGGCCGATCTCAAAATTGATCGTTACTAATGCCGTCAGCAAGGGAGAAAAGATCAAAGTGGAGCTGGATGAAGAGGGCGAAGTGAAATTCTTAATAGAAAAGTAATAGCTATTATTTTTCTGAGAAATAGTTGAAAATTATTTTTGTTTATTCGATTTCTTCTATAAATTTACCTTTCTAAAAAAATAACTTATGTACAATTATGATGTAGGAGGAAACGCCGTAGAGCAGACCGCTTCCGAAGGGATGGCCGACATTGCTCAGAACAGAACTATGTTTGTTCAAAAACTAACTGCCGAAGATCCGATCAAGCCGGAGGCAGTATATAACCTTACTTCAACAGACCAGGTATTCGAGCATTTCAAGCCGCAGGTGAGCGTGGAATTTGAAAGTGCAGACGGAGCTACGGTAAACGAAGATCTGCGCTTTAACAATGTTGGCGATTTCGGCGCTAACAATATGACCAAACAGAGCCGTTTTCTTTCTGACCTCAATATCCAGCAGGATCAGTATCAGAAAATGATGAAGCAGTTGAAGACGAACAAGGTTATGAAAAATGTTCTTGATAACCCGGAGACGAAAGCAGCATTTGTTGACGCACTGAATGCGCTGATAACAGAATTGGACAACAACAAATAATATCCCAAACACTCTTTAATTAACATTCAGAAAAATTACGATTATGGCAGAAATGGAATTAGAACAATCCGCCCAGACCGCGGAGTATAAGGCCCCTGAGAAACTTGCCAATCCCGCTCAAACACTTGAACAGAGTCTTGGCAAATTAGCGAAGTTCGGTGGGTTTGAGTTTTTGGAAACAGCTATAGATGGTGTTGCGAGTCTCAATCCGGAGCGCAAAGCCCGTAAAAACATCTTCCTTACAGAAGCAGGAAAAAAACAAGAGCGCGAAGACCTCAAAAAGAAGCTGAACCTTTGGATGAGCCTTGTTGCTGAAGGGCAGGATATTAATGATATGGTAGAGAAATGTAACTCCAAGACCGAAGTTGCAAATACCACATTAAAGAAAAACCTGAAAAAAGCATTGGATACAACTCGTGAGCTGGAAACATCTTACAGGTCTGTTTCTCTCTTCTTTGCCAACACCCAATCTGATAAGGTAAAGAATGTAACCTTCCTCAACGCATCGCTGGATAGCCTCAAAGACCTCGACAATCCACGGTTCATTGATTATGTCGGCAACGAGCTCAGCCAGAACTATGACCGCCTTGACCTGAGGAATAACTACTCGCTGATGTGCATCCCCGGCTACCTGGGATCTAATAAGGTGGTAGAAAAATGGGCAAGAATGGCCCACAAGAACAAGGTGATGATGGTTACCGACTTCCTGGAAACAGACAAAGCCGATGACGTCATAGACATGTTCAACGAAGCTAACTACTCCGGCGGCGATGTGTTTAAGGCAAATGTAATGATGACCTGCAACTGGATCGTAGGCCGTGCTAAAAACGCCGAGCTGGGTGAAGAAGACGACCTGATGGTTCCTCCTTCTGCCTGCCTGCTGGGTAAAATGTATGCAACCCCTACAGCTCAGGTAGCTGCAGGTAAAACATTCGGTAGCCTCAATGAAGTGGATGGTGTTCGCTTTGACCTGAAGAAATCAGAAATCTCCATGCTCGATAAAATAGGCGTTATTCCTATGGTTAACGAATATTCTAAAGTAATGGCGTTCTCTGCAAAAACTTTGTTCAATGGTGATAACCTCGGCCTTCAGACTTATTCTGTTGTACGTGTGTTCGATTATATCAATAAAGTATTGATAGACTTCCTGAACCGCCGTGCATTTGAAAACTGGACTAGCCGCACTGAAAATGACCTGCGCGCACAAATGATCAAGTTCCTGGATAGCGTTCAGGGGCCTACAACAAGCAGCCTGATCGAAAAATTCAATATCGCCCGTTTTGAAAGGGATGAGAACCAGAAAGACAGGATCTACCTCGACATTAACATCACTCCATATTTCCCTGCAAAGAGTTTCGTACTTAAACTTGATGGTATGAAGGGCGATGGTGGAACACAGTGGGACACACAAACACAAGCAAAATAGTTATTCAATTCACCAAAAACTAAAAAACAAACATTATGGCAGAAAGGGCAAAAATCAAAATTGGCAGTGGCAAAGAACAGGATCTACTCCATTGCAGTTTTTCATTCAGAAGGGATGTGGACCCTAAGGGCCGTCCTTCATCAGCGGTAATGGGCGGAACCGTCCAATGCGAAGTCGAATCAACGGATGACATATCTATTCTTGAGAGTATGCTCAAGATCGGTAAGGGATATGACGTAACAATTACTTTCTTCAGACGTGACGAAAAAGACCAGAAGATGAAGGATATTGTATTGAAAAACGCGTATATTGTGCAGTTCACAGAGTCGCTTGATTCTGTAGGCGCTAACCCAATGACGATCAACTTCGTGTTATCAGCGAGGACGATTACGATAGGTAACGCCACGCTTGAAAATTCATGGCCAGATACGCAATCGAACTAAGCATCTACTCACAAAACTACAAAGTGCCCGCAAGGGCGCTTTGTAGTTTTTTATCACTTAAAGAACTGATATAGTGGCGCAGCAAATCAATGTGGACATACAGGTAAAAGGCCAGAAGATATTCCCCTTTACTTCACTTACTATCAATCAGCAATTTAATGACCATCATTATTTTGAATTGAGGGTGAATGGAGATGTGATAGAAGCCACTAACGCTGTTATTATCAATAAATCCAAAGATTTTCTCGGAGAACAGATTACCATTACGTTCAGTACCATGTACGATACTGGTTACCAGGACAATGTATTTAAAGGCGTTATCACCGAAATTTCCATTGCCAACCAGGCCGGAACGACCGGCGATCTTTTATTTAAGGGCTACAGCCCTACTATACTCATGGATAGCGGCGAGCATAACGCCTCTTATCTTGCCAAAAATTTATCGCAAATAGTTAAGTCCACTATCGGCAGTATTCCCGGCAATGTACTTTCTACCTCCGTCTCGCCGGCTAATAAATCATCGATACCATACCTTGTTCAGTATTGCGAAAGTAATTTCGATTTCATGCTAAGGCTGGCCGCAGACTATGGTGAATGGTTTTTTTATGACGGCACAAAATTCAATTTCGGGAAACCTTCTTCAAGCCCGACCATCGAGTTGAAATATCCCCATGATATTTCCAATTTGAACCTGAGTGTAAAAATGACCCCTCTTAATTTCGAAAACGAAGGGTACTATTTCAAAGAAGACGAGAAATTTTCCAGTACATCTTCTTCTCAGACTGTTTCAGGACTGGATAGTTTTGGCACGCTGGCTCAAAACGTTTCCAATAAATTATTTTCAACGCCCGTTATTGCAACGTCATTAGGCCCCGTGGAAAATAAGGGTGACCTGGATGATCTTGTTTTGGCTGAAAAGTCATCTGCGGCGGCTGAAATGGTTTACCTTAAGGCAAGCAGCGATTCACCATATGTTAAGCTGGGTACAACTGTGTCCGTATCCGCAAATAAAGACGACAAATCGACCGAAGATTTCGGGAAATATATAGTTACCTCTGTTACTCATTTTACAGATCATTTGGGTAATTACAATAATGTTTTTGAGGCAGTACCTTCTACCCTGAAGGTTATGCCCAATGATTATGAGGAAGACCCCGTTGCTGAGCCTCAGCTTGCTGTGGTGAAAAGTGTTGATGACCCCGACAAGCAAGGTAAGGTACAGGTTCAGTTGATGTGGCAGAAGGATAGTGATACAACTCCTTTTATCCGCGTAATGATGCCACATGCTGGCATGAGGGACGGTAATAAGAAAAACAGGGGCTTTTTCTTTACTCCGGAAGTTGGTGATTATGTCATCGTCGGCTTTGAAGAAGATGATCCCGACAGGCCGTTTGTAATGGGCAGTGTGCCTTCCGGCAAAGCCATCGATACATCCATGAACTCCGATAATGATGCTAAAGCAATCAGGACGCGTTCAGGCAACACTATCTATTTTTACGATAAAGAGAACAGCCAGACACAGCAAATAAGGATAGAAACAGACGAGAAAAATTACATCTCCATAAATGTGCCTAATGGCAAAGGGGCTATTCAAATTTACTCTACCGACACCATTGAGCTGCAATCGGAGACTTCAGTTACCATAACATCGAAAGATATTAATATCAAAGCCTCTGGTAACATTGACATGGAAGCTAATCAGAATATCACCATCAAAGCAGGCCAGAATCTGAATATGTCTGGTATGCAGATATCGGCGCAGGGCACATCTAAATTTGAGGCGAAAGGCGCCCAGGTGAGCATAGCAGGCGATGCACAGACAGAAGTCAAGGGCGCTATGCTATCTCTCGAAGGCAGTGCAATGACAACCATTAAAGGTGGTATTGTCCAGATCAACTAAATTATTTTCCCAATGGTACGTTATTACGAACTGCCCATAAGTTTCAGTACGCTCATGCAGCCCAATAAGGATTTGCCTACCTGCGAACTCAGAAGCTCCATTGCGCAGAATATTAACCTAATTATTACCTCCAAGTATAACGAGCATCGCTTTGATGATACTTATGGCTGTGAGATATGGGATATGGATTTTGAATTGATACTCAATGAGAGCGTATGGCGCGACAAGGTCAATAAGTCGGTATTGCAAACAGTAAAAAAACATGAACTGCGCCTCGACAACATTGATAGCGCCATCAACGTTACAGAAGAAGAGTTTGTAAATAAAACTACTGGCTTCAAGGGCATCAGGAAAAAGGTCGGTATAACATTATCAGCTACAGTGAAGGAGACGGGACAGCAGTTTAATTTTAGTTCTTACCTTTTTTTAAGTCCATTATCTTTCGATTAAAATGATAGGATCAGACAGGATACCGCTTAACAGGGAAGCCATAGCCAGCCGTATGTTTCGCAATGCCGCCAGGCAATGGGGGCTCAACGATACGAATATGGACAACTTTGACCCTGTGGTCAGGCTGCTCATAGAGGCCTGCTCGCTGGAGATGTACCAGCTCAGCAACCAGATAGAGAGTGTGCAGGAGCGTATGATCGAAAAACTTGCACGCCTCCTTACGCCCCAGGTATATGTGATCCCCAAGCCCGCACATGGCATTATGCACGCCCGTGGTGTGGATCCGGAAAGTACGTTGTCCAACACAATGCAGTTTTTTTACCACAAAAAAATAGCATCAAAAATCAATGGTCCGCTCGATTCCAATCTTGATGTTTTCTTTTCGCCGGTCGGCGCTTACAAAGTGATCGACGGGGATATTAAGATAGTAGCCTCCGGGGATAACGTATATAGTGTGAACGATTCCTACCTGCAAAAAGAAACTTTCCTGAGAACGTCTAAGCGTATCCCATACCGTACGGTATGGGTAGGCATGGACCTCAACCCCCGTATTCTGGATATTACTAACCTTTCGTTTTTCTTTGATTTTAAAAATACACCTGATAAGGAAAAGTATCTTTCCCTTATCCCATTTACCCAATGCTCTATCAATAACACGCCCGTACATTTTCACAGCGGCTTGTATGACCTTTATGCGGATGAAGGCAAAAATGCTTTTCAAAATTCACTCGAGGAATTATATATCAATAATCGCATAGAAAACTTCACCAGCGCATATTACCGCGATCAGTTCATCACCATTGATCCGCAAAATCAATTCCTGCAGAATATCGCCCCGCTCAAACAAAAATACCCGGTAGAATTTGAAAGCATATTAGGCACAAAGGAACTGGCCACGTTTACCAAAGACCTGCTGTGGGCAAAACTTACGTTCCGGCCAGAGTTCTCTTACGACATACTCGATGATCTTACCATATCCATCAACTGTTTCCCGGTAGTCAACAGGCATCGTAATGAGATCACATACCGCCTGCAGCAATACTTCAACATCATACCTATGGTCTCCGAGGAGCAGTTTCTTTCTATCGAAAAAGTAGAAAGCACCGCCGCAGATGTCAGGAATGATAAAGAATACAAATACTACTCATTCGATCAGTTCGATAATTCGCAGAAAGGCACTTTTACAGTTCGCTCCGGCGACCTCGAGCGCTTTGATAGCCGCAATGCGCTGGAGTACATGAACTACCTCGCTGAGTTGCTCAGAGATGAAAGCCGTGCATTCGCCGCCTTGGGGCAGGATTTTATCGCATCCATGATCAAGCTGCTCAACCAGAGCATTTCACAGATAGAACAAAAAATAAAGCAGAACAGCATTGCCGTTGAAAACTCACCGGCATACCTGCTCATAAATCCTGTCGCCGAAGGGGATACCATATTCGCAAGGTTCTGGACCTGCAATGGTGAGCAGGGCAATTTTATTCGCAGTGGCTCAAAGCTCGAATTATACGAAGGCTCACAGTTTAAGAAAGAAGGGCTTGTATTGATGACCACTACCACAGGCGGTGCCAACAAGCTGAAGAATACCGAAAGGCTGCCAGCCTATAAAAGTGTGCTTATCTCGCGCGGGCGTATCGTAACGCAGGAAGACATTAAAGCGTACTGCGGTTTCTTCCTGAAAGGGAAAGCCGAGATAGATGCGCTGGAAATAACCAAGGGCGTAGGAATAGGGAGAAGGCCGATGGAAGGGCTTATACCCACCGTGGACATTAATATCAAAGCGGGAAAAAACGAACAACTGGCAGCCGAAGAATGGGATGCCCTAAAGCATGAGCTGCTCGTGGGCCTCGAAGAGCAAAGCGCCGTGAACTTGAATTACCGGGTGTTTGTAAACTAAAGTGCCCTGAGCTGCACAAGGCGCAGAAAAATAATACTATTACAGCTTGCGCCATTAAGGCAGCAAGCTGTTTTTTTTGTTCGCAGTAGCTATTATTTTTTTGTGAAGGATTAGAAAATATCAAATAATGCAGTAGTTTTAATTTGGCTTTTCTTTTACCATGATGTAGCATAGCGAAAGCAGGGTAGGATAAGGCCGGGAATCCAATTCGATGTTTTAACGTAGGTTAAAAGCGTTGGGCTGTAAACCTAACGTTATTTGTAAGTTCAAAATAATCAACACGCACATAAAATCATTATATGGCTAATAATATTCCTTACAACGGAAATCCTACTACAGCTGTCAATCAATATTCCGCAAACCAAAGATTTTCAGACAATGTGGATAAGCTCAACGCTCAACTGGAGTTTGCTGGTAAATTAGCTCCCGATCTGAGCAAACAGCTAACCTTCATGAGAGATGTACTCACCTGTATGAAATCTGATACGCAGGCTGCAATATTGATCTCTAAATACCTTATCAAGTTAGCTAGCGAAAACCCGATCGGGAAGGCTGTATTTTCTATTTATGATGTGGGGTTTGAGACCGTTTTTAAGATGTTGATAATGAATGAGCGGGTTGATAACATTAGGTTGGTCTTGGATGTGTTTACCGATTTTATTGATAGCAACCTGAAAGCAAAAAACAAATTGCTGAAATTTAATGCGAATACATTCCTGCAGGGGCCTGTTACTTTCTTACTTAAACAATGTTACAGTGCTAACAGCATTAAACTTGACCCGCAGCAAACAAATTCTTTGCTTGCTCAGCTCGGAAATGAAGGGAGGCAAATAGTAGCTGCACATGATGCCTTGCTGAGTCAGTTAGTGCCGGGAACTAAATCTATTTTTGATTTCGTTGATGGATATAAAAATCCCCAAGCCAAAGATATTATTGAATTTATCGGAAATGGCATTATTGACCGGGATATGGAAAGTTTTCAGTTTACACTTTCGGATACCAACTTTAAAGGGACAGATAATTGGGTCTTAAGCAATCGCAATAATTGGGCTAACTGGTGTGATATGGCTACAAAAAAGACCGAAGATTTTCTGTAATAACATGCTCTGTTACTAACAACTATTCTAAACTACTTTTTATGAAACCACTGCCTTCCGATTATACTAAGACTGCTGCTGATGAGCTAACAGATCATCAGAGATCAACGTTTCTTGATCCCAACGATATATCGCAAGTCCTGTTGCAACAAGGAGATGCTTTGTGGCGTTTTGTAACCAGCAGTAAAAATATCAGATACTCTACATATTGGATCACTGATGAGATGATGAAGGATTTTATGAGTGTCATCCATTCGTGGAATCTTTGGTCAGAGAATGGTATTCGCACTCTTGTGCGGGATGCACACGCCATTCCTACTCACTTCGAAACCCCTCAGGGTGTCAAGGAAAGCCAGAAAAGCAACTTTAGGTTCAGGGTAAAGGTAAAGACGCCTATCGTTGGCTATGTTGGGAAAACGGCGCCTCAGAGAGGCCCTGCTGTCGATTTTCATCCTCCTAAACACTGGGGATCCGAAATAATGAAACGGATTGAAACCAGAATAGGGGGATATAACCAGATTGTAGTACCTTGTTTTCAAGGCATTGGAAATAACGATGCTGAGCGGTATATAGATGACTTTTACTTTGCGCCTATGTTTAAAAAACCGCATCACGAAAAGTAATGTTTTACCATGCCTCCATCCGAATTTATACATCTCTTTGGTGACTATAAGCCCACCGTAGCCGTAGTTATCGCTGATCTAAAGCTCAGTAATCCCGTGCTTACATTCATTCCGGCGGCTTCGCCTGAGTTAGCTGCCTGCATTATTCCTAAAGGGCAGAAAGGCAAAATAGAAGAGATAACCTCCGCAATTTGCCGCCTCAGTTTTAGCTTCAATGATAAAAGCACCGAAGCTCCGCAAAGCGCAGAATTCTGGATAAAGCGCCGTGATCTCGACCGCTTTTTCATCAGCAAATAGATCCCGGAAAAATCAATTGTGGAATTGCGCAACTCATGCTGCTTCACCCTATCCTTCGGAGTTCCCGCCAGGGAAGGAGCGAAGCTCGCGCGGTGAGGCCACTATTCCCCATACTTCTTAAAAATATCATTCAGATATTTCACCGCAGCGTCCAGTTCGCCCCCCTGCCAGTCCGTCTTTATGCGCTTCAGAAAATCCCTCAGCATAATATCCAGTGGCGTAAAATTGGAAAGGTCGAAAGTGGTTGTCTTTTTCTCAGCCACCGGAGCCGCGGTCGTGGCTGCTGCAGCCTGTCTTGGGCTGTTATCCTCGCGCACGCCCACGGAAAATGCAGGGCCCGATGACGTAGCAGCGCTCCGCTGCGGCCTTATACCAGCCACCATCAGCGTATCCTCTATATAAAAGCGTTTCACCGAATTATCCTCAGCTTCCAGCATTTTTGCTGCAAGCATTTCTATAGCCTTCCACGTAGTGGCGTCTTTCAATTTATGAAACACAGTGACGATCGTATGTTCAGGGAAATCATCCGGATGGTCCACACTCGCTTTCTTCAGGAAGCCCTGTATCTTCTCTATATACTTCATATCCTGCGCCGGGATGTCCATGTCTAGCTCTTCGGGTATTTCGGCATTGTTGTTAAAAAACGTTTCGGTGCAGGTGCCCGCGCAGTATATCGTCATTAATTTTTTTGCCACCTCTATACAATGCCCCAGGTTGGCAGCCGGCATTGCCAGCGGGTTGCCCGAAAATACGGCCTGCACCGCTGCCAGGTCATTGCCGGAATTTAGCTTAGAGCCGCTGCTGCCGCCCACTCCCGGTATTTCCATAGAGTCGCATAGGTACCCGCACAGGTAAGTAAACACCACTCTCCCTGCCTCGTGATAAGCGCTTGGTTGAAGAACATTATTTTCCATGATCGAATAGTTTAGAACCCCAATATAAAAAATATTCAGAAAATTCAATTTTATATTTTTGGTCCACATGGCAATTGCTCCATCTCTCTGTAAAATCTTTTCATAGTAACGCCATTTTTTTTTAACTTCACCTCTTACGACTAAAAACTTACGACTAAAAAATGGGACAACCCGCAGCACGTATAGGAGATATGCACGTATGCCCGATGATGACACCGGGAGTGCCGCCTATACCCCATGTAGGTGGCCCCGTCAGCGGCCCCGGCGCCCCAACAGTGCTTATAGGTGGTATGCCAGCCTCCGTGATGGGAGATATGTGTGTATGCGTAGGCCCGCCAGATACTATTATCCTCGGTTCTGCCGGTGTGTTGATATGCGGTAAGCCGGCAGCACGTATGGGCGATTCATGTGCTCATGGCGGCACTATTGTCTTAGGCTGTCCTACCGTGCTCATAGGCGAGGCCGGTGGTGGTGGTGGTGGTGGCCTTGGCGCCATACCCGTAAACGTATTGGTTGACCTCATGGGTACTATGCCGCCCGCTGTAAGGAACCAGATGGCACAAGTGGTGGCAATGCGAGAGGCCGCCGCTGATGGAACTCCGTTTTGTGAACAATGCGCCCAGGCAATTATGGGATCTTAAACAGAAGCTATGGAACACGCTCATGAACACGAACACGCTCACGAACATGAACACGGTCACGAACACGCTCACGAACATGAACACGTTCACGAACATGAACACGCGCACGAAAATACGCACACATTTGTGCACAACCTGTTTATAATTAATGAGCACCAATTTCATACTATCGAGGCGGGTGTCATAGAAAATATCGCCTATACTTTTTTTGTAAAGCTGGTGGAAGAGGGCTTTGAGGTGGCTGACAAGTCTGTTGTTTCTTTCATTATTCATGATGCCATGGGCATGGCTATAGAGGAGAACGCCCAGCTATATGAGTACGCAAAGATCGCCGTTAAAAATAAGGAGCTGCTCGCAGAACATAAACCAGGCTGGGCGATGAACATACTGTATTCTGACTCAGATACGGAGTCCCGGTTGAAGTCGTTGCAGTCCTTCATTACTAAAAATAATAAAACTGTAGTCAATGGGTAAAGCTGTAAAATCTTGCCCGCTGAATACAACGCCGGCAACTCCGCCACCGTTGCCGCCGAAACCAAATTTGGCGAAGATACCTCCGCCCTTACCGCCGAAAAAGCCGCTCCCCCCGCCGCCTCCACCTAAGAAGCAAAAGCCGAGTACAAAGATATCTATAGCTTGTGCGCACGGCAGGTCAAAGCCTTATCCTTTTGTCGGTCTTTACGAGGTCGTCCCCGATGTTCCTTCGGGTACCCCCGGTGGACCGCCAACTACGGCCTATAAAGACACCGTGACGGTAACATGGAGCGCAACTGCTCCGGATCCACCGCCGCCACCTGAATTGGAGGTTGATGACCGCTTCGCCGGTACAAGTAAAAAATACTCCGGGCCTTCATATAGTGTAGAGTTAAGCATCGATCCAAAAGATTTCTTAAAGAAAGGTGTAGCTGGCTTTTTCAAGGGGCTTATTACACGGGCGCATACCTATGGTCAGAAAAAAACCTACGGCATCAGCAATTACCCGGGCTGGGCCAACAGTGATGAGGTGGTTATCTATAATCCGGAGATATGGCAGTTGACCTTAGGCATTCCCGATGGCTTCTTCAATGCCAACTCAGACCTGATGGGAAACAATGCGTTCAGCAGCGCTTATCAAACAGGTACGCCATACGATAATTCCCCGCCCGATAAAACAACTGCTGCGATTGGCTACGCAGATACTTCTGCCGACTGGGCGGCGCAATCCGTGCAGCTTACTTGCAACGGCGCAAAGATCCAGTCAAAAGGAATGGAGGCGTTGAGCAGCGCGCTCACCATTGTGGCTACCATAATGGATATTGTCAACGCCATTCAGAATTTCACACCGCAGGTGGGCTGGTATTTCCAGGTGCAGTACAGCATCATGCAGGGCCAGGTACAGTTCACCTGGGGCTGGAAGGAATATAAAGACCATCGCGCATACTACTATTTCAAAGCAGGTGGCGAGATAAAAGTATTTTCACTCTCTATCGAGATCGGTGCAGGTGCCAATGGTGTAATTGCCAAGGTGCAGGTCTTCGCAAAAGGCTCTGGCGATGTTACATGGAAGCCCAGTGTAGAGCACAATCAGCCAGACAAAAAGTTTGACATAGAGATGGCTTTTGCCGGTACCATTTCGCTCGCTGTTGGTGCGCGGTTCGAGGTGTTGCTATTAGTCAAAGTTGAGGCAACACTGAATACCGGCATCACCATTACCGGCACATTTATCTTCACCCCCGATGATCCGCTGAAAAAGACCCTGGACGTAACATTCAATGGTGTTTATGCCGAGTTATCCATTGGCGTAGGCCCGGTAGGTGCGTTCGCAGTAAATACCTATCGCAAGATCAAATCAAAGATAACCGGAGGTACATATACCAAACTGGAGCAGACCGATTGGAAGGGAACAATTAATGTCATTAACGAAAGGACCCTCGGCCATTGGGAGTGGCCTGACGAACAGAAGATATCACCCGATAAGCTGGCGCCCGCCACCATGAGAGATTATTTTGAGACCATGCTCCACGGCGGCTACACGGAAGGCAGCTCACTCACTTTCCGGAAGGATGCTGAGGGCAAGAGTAACGGTAATTATACTCTGCTGAATACGGAAGTAGTCCCGAATAGCGAGATCGCAAAGGCGCTGCAGGAGAAGGCGTCAAAATGGGCCACTGATAACAAAGTGTTTTTCAAGCCACTCGATCCTTCAGGGGCGAGCTCACTGAACGGCCTGCTCATAAAAATGCGCAAAGACCTCGTGGCATTGGCTGTTGATACGTCAAAAATATTGTCCCAATACATTAAGTACGATGACTTTGACACCTATCTGAATGGTGCATTCGTCACCACGTTGAATAAGAATTTGATTGGTATATCAACATTGGTAGCGCTTGCGCCAACCACTCCCTGATAAGCACCTGAATAGTGAGCCGCTCAGTTTTTGTTAAAAAAGTAAAATTGAAATAGGTAACTCTTGTCGAGTTGGGACAAGATGAAGTGTAAAAATACAAATATTTCGTGTGAATAGTTACTTTTGAGTAAAACACATGAATATGGATACTAAGAAAATCAATAGCAACCCAACGTGGGTTTTTTCTATTTCTATAATTACAATACTTGGGACTGTGGCGGGAATAATCCCGCTTATCTCTGAAAGTAAAACGGCAAAGGTGCAAAAAGCACGGTATGGTGTTTATGAATTATCGTGATGAACAAGCTAATTTGACAGCTTATAATTTCCTCACAGCTAACGGGATGGCGGCACTTCCGAAAATCGGAGATAAGCCCAAATACCTGTACTTATTCAGGTTAGACGGCAAGCCAATACCAAACAATATGTTCTGACTAAAACGGGCTGCAAAATATCGCAGCCCGTTGTTATATTGGGGATAAATTTCCAAATTTATTTCTATGGTCTTAGTAACTTTGAATAGTAAAGTAGCCGCATGTCTGTAAAGAAAAAAACACCCGCAAAGAAGTCAGAAACGAAGCCTGACAAATACGACATAACCGTTGCAGTTCCTCTAACTTTTGACGAGGCTATGAAGAAGATAGCAACGGATGCAAACGAAAAAATGAAGCGCAAAAAGGATGAATCAAAATAAATAACAACTATTTATAATAGTCGGGCGGGGTATGAGTTTGTCCCAACACGACAAGAGTTACCTTGAAATATTGTCATCCTGAGCCCCGCCGAAGGATGATATGCCGAAATTAGCACTCTTGCTAAATAGCATTTTTATAGCGGTTTATTATAAGGAAGTAATTTCCTTTAACCGAAAAAAAAGACCATGCAACCGATCTATTATATTGACTTTGATGCCCAGGCCTGCGAGGTACAGGTATACGTTAACGGGTTTCCTGCGCTACAGTCAAATTCCAAATTTTACTCCAACCATGCGGCTGCGATAAACCATTATCTCATTGGCCACAACAATATCATCCGTATCGTTGCAGTGCCTACAGAGATAGATGCCGGAAGCGCAGTCCAGGCCGGTGCAGTTAAGCAGATCAAGCTGCATGGTTCCATCAAGCAATACAAGCCCGGTGAAATTTCATGTCCGGAGGGTGGGGAAGTGCTCGCAAAATTCAATTACGATCAAAAGCCCGGCGGTGAGTTTCACTTCGATAACCAGGTGCACGACTTTTCACACCTGTTGCTCCACAACGAGAAAATAAAAGACACCAGGTTTATCAAAGATTACGCCATCCATCTGTTTAAACTGGCGCTCGATGATAATATGGATGCACTCTCGCACGAATTTGTCCCCAAAATGGACGATTATGCCACCGCCTACTTCCTAGACAAGAACACCAACTTACATCACTTCCGCACCTTCCTGGTAGATGAATTCTTTAAGTATCCGCCAGAGAAGAAAACGCTCGCGCCGGAAGAGATTTACGTAAGATCCTGCTGCGATGACCGCATTTTTGAAGTCGGCCTGCTTCCAAACGATCCATTGCTCACCCGCTTCTCCGATGCTAACAATGGCGATATGCAATACGAAATGTCCATTTACGTAGCCCTTGTTGATAGCAAACTTAAAGTGGTGAGGTAACTGCTCACGACGTTGCGATTTGCCGGAGCTAAGCCTGTGCGTGGCCGGCAGCGAAGCAATCTCACGAAGCGCATATACTTTTGTATGGTGGCGCATTGAGAAACAATTTTTAATAGCTGGTTTCTTTTTCTTTAGATTATTTTTCCTAATTTCACTGCTCACGTTTTTTGATTTTTTGCTTTTGAATTTTTAATTTGAAAGATGGGAAAACCCGCTGCACGTATAGGAGATATGCATGTATGCCCGATGGTAACACCGGGAGTACCGCCTATTCCCCATGTTGGCGGCCCCATCACAGGCCCCGGCTGTCCCACAGTGCTTATTGGCGGTATGCCCGCCTCGGTAATGGGTGATATGTGCGTCTGCGTAGGCCCTCCCGATACTATCATATTAGGTTCCACAGGTGTATTCATTGGCGGCAAGCCCGCAGCCCGCATGGGCGATTCCTGTGCTCATGGAGGTACTATAGTTCTTGGTTGCCCCACAGTGCTTATCGGTGAGGCAGGGGGGGGGGGAGGAGGAGGAGTTAGTGCTATGCCAGTAAATGTGATCGTGAACCTGATGGGCACTATGCCGCCTGCGGTAAGGAACCAGATGGGAAAAATTGCAGGCTTAAAACAAGCCGCTGAAAATGGCGACATGTATGCCCAGGCTATAAAAGCACCGGAAACAAACCCGCTCAAATTACTGAAAGACCCACCGGTAAAAATAGAGAAAGGAACACTTGCTTTTACTTTGAAAGATGAAGATGGAAACCCGATGGCCGATGTGAAGTATGAAGTTACATTGCCTGGCGGCGGAGTAAAAAAAGGGGTTACCGGGAAAGATGGTAAGGTGAATTTATCAGGTATTGACCCAGGTACATGCAAAGTAAGTTTCCCAGACCTTGATGCCGATGAATGGAATTAATATTAACCATGTTTATAGACTTTATTTGAAAACTAGAAAAATGTGCAAAACTCCCTTCTAGAGAATTCACATTTTTTTAAAAGGTAAATATAGATTCGCGGAATCATTTTTTTAATGCGTTTGCTCTGGGAGTTTTCCAGACCAAGGTGGCAGTGAATGAGAATTAATTTTCTTTTGATTAAAGATAATTTTTTATAATGCCGAAAAACTATAAGGTTCAGACCAACGACACGCTGTTTAAAATTGCTAAGGACAACGATTTTTTTAGTATTAGTCCATTGCTTTTAGCTAACCAGGAAATATGGCCTAATCTTTGCGACCACCCAGGCGCATTAATGGAGGGTATGACAATTGTTATTCCTGATAAAAAGCCTAAAGCTGTTGAACAGCAAACAGGAACAAATGCAAGCTATATATGTTCTAAATCAGCAAAGCAATATTTTCAATTAAAAATAAGGGACTATTTCGGTGAAATCAAATCCGTGAAAGACGATGTGCAACTAATCATCAATGGCGGTGCTGTTCCATTTCAGGATATCACTAATTACGATTTGAAGCCGGTAGAATACAAAGAAATTAAGACCATCAACCCATTGCCTGATGGGAAGATTTCGAACTCTTCTCTAAAAGTTATTACTACTTCTGCGATCAACGGGAAAAAGAATAATATTGAAATTAAATTAGAAATTGGAGGCGCTGATCCATTTATTGACCCGACTGTTAAAGGATACAGCGGTAAACAATCAAGTCATAATTCTTTGATAAAAGCATTGCAGAAGGCGTTGCTGACTCTGGGACTTTACGATGGCGATATTGACGGAGATGTAGCAAAGAGTGATACAGTTACCGCCGTTATGCGCTTTCAAAGGGATTATATGAAAATGGAACCGGAAAATGAAGATTTTGGGCTTCCTACACCAGGCACTTGCGCTATTTTGGGAATAGCTTTAGGAAATTATTTGGGCCCCAACGTTCAACCAATTAAATATGACTGATTTTAAAAACAAACCACTTTTTATTGGGTCCCGTTATCCATATGTAAATCCCAACGCTGGCTGGCAGCAGCGGAGTACACAGCTAAACGGAGTACCAGATACGGTACTTAATTATATTAAAGCACACGGTGCAAAAGCAGCAGGCGCCGCAGCCTTAATATATGCAATGGGGGACTTGCTAGCACCTGTCGTATCAAGCGTGACTTTTTTTGGGGCTATAATATTCGCATCGGATATAAATAAATGGGTTTTAAAAGCGAAAAACGGTGATGGATTTGTCGTCAATGGTGGACAAGTGGAAGTTGACTACAACAATATAGACAAATGTATTGATCGCGCTAGTGATTGGCATAGTAGCGGATCTCCTCAACATATAATTACTGATACACACAGTCTCACAGATTGGAACAATACAATTTATGCTGGTGTTGGCTCTGGCACTAATTGGGAGCATAAGACTCCTTCGTTTGTTTTTCTGGACTGCGGCAGATGGAAAGGAAAAGCAAGGGATTTCGGTCTTATTTGGGGAAGACACGTTTATTTATGCAGCTATGACGATGGCGGAGATGGCTATAAACAAGTTGGCTCGTTCATAGATATTGAAAACGATTTTGCAAAAGAATGCAAAAATGATGAAAGATTAGATTATGTTTTTTTCAAAAATTTCAGCTCTAATACAGGTGCAAATATCAGATTACAAGCCTATACAATATCAGACTTCGGTGAAGATGACAAGTATGATTATACAAAAGTTACTGTAATAATTCCAGATTTGCATTTAATGTCAGTAGCTAACGGCAAACAGTGGTACACAATTAATTCCCCTAAGCATTTTAAGCTTGATGCTGAAGTTGCCTTACTGGATTTTGCTATTGGCCTCCAGAAGCTAGGAAAATCAGGAAAGTTATCCAGTAACTTAAAAATTATACAAATCGGAGACTCTTATGATCTATGGGTGGGGGGCGGAACTGCAAACGAAAAGGGAATTCCTAATAAGCCCATGTTTTCACCTAAAGTAGAGCAAAAATTGGAAATTCTAGACGTCGCAATTGTAAAACTATGCACACTTATTAAGAATATTCAGTTTGTAACAAAGGAAGAATTAATGTCATGTAATAAAGATCCGTTGGTGCTTGCAAGGAATTATGCAGAGTATAAAAAGTATTCCGAAATAAGCCCGAGATATAAAAGAGGCACCGAGAAAGGAGATACCGGGATATTGAATAAATATTTGAATCCGGCGGAACTAGCAATGAGAATTTTGGAAGACGCTTTTAAAGATGATTTCCAATACATTTATGGGAATCATGACAATTATCTCATTGATGATAAACTAACTGCCGCTGCGGGCCTTAAAAAAAGAGAACCATTTATAAATGAAAGCAAAAAAGGAGTTAAATCTGTCTTTGTTGAACATGCTCACCGCATGGAGGCTGGTTTCAAATTGCACCAACCTAGAAATTTTGATGGGTGCGTAAGTGGCTTTGAAGCAACTTATGAAGCTTTCACTAGCACGGATTCCGTGATGGATGAAATTGCGGACATAGCAGATGTATGGGCTGGAATACACGATCAGACATATTATCAGGAAGAGTATGCAAGATTTTGGCTTGGCAGAAAATCAAAAGGAATGGACCCATATAATATTTGTGTTATTGGTCACACCCATATGCCCGCTCTATACAATAATCACTTTTGTAAAATTGAAGATGCAGCTAAAGTGGTAGATGCTGCTGACAAAAGAATGGAAGAGATTAAAGTAGAAAGAGAAACTACAACTAATATTGGTGGAATGCTATGGCAAAAAGATCCTTTTGATAGTATGCAATAACTGGTTGTGCAATTTGGTTTTTTGATCCGCCCCATTACACGCAGTCTCCACACGTTGTCCGTAGTTTGCCGAAAAAAAATAAAGCCCACAGCAGTTAGGCGAACGTCTCTGACTTCGTCTTAGTGGAACGCAATCTTCAGATTGCGATTGAGAAACTGCCCAAGCCTATCTATTCAACGATGACATTTTTTTTATACAGATTTTACAAAAATCTCTTCTAATAACATTATTTTATATAATTTCACTTCTCGCGATTTTTTTGATTTTTTACTTTTTACTATTGAATTTGAAGAATGGGAAAACCAGCCGCACGTATAGGAGATATGCACGTATGCCCGATGGTAACGCCGGGTGTGCCACCTATTCCGCATGTTGGCGGCCCCGTTACGGGGCCGGGTGCGCCCACCGTGCTTATTGGCGGTATGCCTGCTTCTGTGATGGGTGATATGTGTACCTGTGTCGGCCCGTCAGATACTATTATTCTTGGCTCTACGGGTGTTTTCATCACCGGTAAGCCTGCTGCCCGCATGGGCGATTCCTGTGCTCACGGCGGCACTATAGTATTAGGTTGCCCTACAGTGCTCATCGGTGAGGCTGGCGGCGGAGGTGGTGGCGGCCTGGGAGCTATGCCGGTAAATGTCCTGGTGAATCTTATGGGCAGTATGCCGGCCTCAGTAAGAAATCATCTTGCCCAGGTGATTACCATGAAACAGGCAGCTATAAATGGTATGCCATTTTGTGAGAAATGCGCAGAGGCTATTATGAAAGAGAATTAATTGACAATCATTATGTTGCTGATAAAGCATAAACAACTAAAGGCAATTACCAATTCCAGGCGTGAGTTATTCATACAACGCCTGAGGGAGCATTTAGAGAAATTTTTCCCTGATATAATAAAGTTGTTGACTGCCGAAGAGTATAACAGCTTTATGGATATAGGAACAAAGCGGGCTACAGCTTATGGCCTTGAAACTGAATACCAGATTATGGTTTACTTCAACATCATGCTTACTCTGGGAGTCAACTTTGAAAAGAACAAGAAGCATAAATGGGCAGATAAAATATTACATGATAAAAGCGATGCAAAAATGCGTGTGGAAACTCTTTTGCGAAGAGTAGAGTCCGAATTGAAAAATAAATGATTCAGTTATGTTTTTTTTAGTTCCATAGTAGAAAAGATAGGCTCATATATCCAGTCAGCGGCAGCGGACGCTGGGGCTGGAATGGCTAAATTAGCAACAGAAACTGAATCTTTTTTACACATAGGGAATTCAGACGCCACTGCCAAAGTCTCTAGTCCCTCCCCAGCTCCTGCGGCACAACCGGCCGCAGACAATAACGCTAAAAATACGCTAGAAAAAGCCACTAAAGCTGCAGCCGCGTCGCCTTCAGCAGCTAATACTCCCTGTAGTAGTACGGGAACTTGCCCAATACAAAATAATTTTAATACACCTTGTATCCAGCAGTTCACACAAATATTTCCTATAGATAAAGAGGAAGATGAATCTGATATTCAATACGAAACAAGGGTGCAAAATTTGTATAATGCTTTTATTGCAAGTATGAAGAAGTATTCTATTAATACCAAAGAACAACAAGCTTTATTCCTTGGTCAGGTTGGACATGAGACAGAATCTTTAAACGCTATGTCTGAAGTTGATGGGGAAAACCGCGAGGGTACGGATTACTACGGAAGAGGTGGTTTGCAGTTAACGGGGGAAAGTACTTATGAAGCATACAATAATTTTAAGCACGCTGAAAATAAAACTGATGCAACGGACTATACAGATATTACCACATTGAACTCAATCGCAAATGATCCAACTTTTGTCGCTGATTCCGCGGGGTGGTTTTATACGAAATACAAAAATATAAATTCGTACGATACTGTAGATGCTGATACGATAAAGGAAGTAACGAAAAAAGTAAATTACTGGGAGGCAATTGGATATCTGTATTATGATTTGTCAACAAAGGAAAATAATGGTACGATTACTGCCGATGAAAAAAAACAACTGGACATAGTAAAAGGTGTTTATAAAGATTTGAAGCAAAAAATTCCAGAAGAAACTCAGCTTGAAAGTATGTCCGTTAACTATACCCAACGAGTGACAATGACAAATAATGCTTTTAAGGTTTTACAGGATGATAAGATTTGCGACAGTAGTGCTGCTGCGTAAAGTTTAGTCCCTCTTTGCCCACAATCTTCCCCCAAAATAAAAGTAAACAACAGTTAGGCGAGAACGTCCCCGCCTCCGTCTCAGAGAAAAGCAATCTTCAGATTGCGGCTGCATACACTATGCTGGATCCGCGCTCAATTTAGCCATACTGACAACAATAAAAAGATACCCACATTTTTTCTGCCATCACATCATTCGGCATCAATTTTGCGGCTTATATTATTCATAATAAACCTTATTCAGGACTAACAAAATGGCAGGTCTCATCCGTCTATAGGTTTACAGTTTTGGCACAAAAGCCAAAATAGATGGAACAAGAATTTCTAAAGCAGTTTGAATTTAGTGAGACGCAGAGAGAGCGGATGGTGAACCTGGTATTGTACCAAGGCTGGTCGGCCA
>CAISPO010000014.1 GCA_903887415.1 uncultured Bacteroidota bacterium
GTCTTCCTGCGGATGTCTTTGATGAAGTTTTCCGTAGACTGCTTTTTCTTTGATTCCATGCTTACATTTTTTGTTGGTTAACAATGGAAACACTATCTAAAGTTAGATTCTTTTCAGTCCACTTTAAGCTGACGATTTACAGTGAATTTTTTTGGTAGAATTGAGGCGAATAATTAGCATTGTTAACCGGCCTATTCTTAGAGGCCTGAAAGCTTTGCCAGTAACCCTCAAATGCGTTACCACTTTTCCAAAATGAATGGGCGGCTGTTATGTATAGATCATACTCCATCACATATACCTTCATGCCTTTTTCTTCTTTTTCGTAGCCGTCGGTTTTAACGAGTGAATCCATAACGAATATATCTCCGGCTTGTTGTTTCATTTTTTGAGCAAGAAAATCCCTCGTCTTGCTTTCATATTCGGTTGTTTGACCGCAAGAAACAACGGTTGTGGCGAAGAGCAGAAAGGTTGCCCAGATAACTGTTTTCATTAAAATTCATGTTTGGGTGCAAGAGAATGAAAAAAACTCTCCCACGCTATGCTATTTGGTACTAACTAAGTACTTTTGTAGTTCTCACTTAGAACTAACGATATGGATATTAAAAAAATCGGAGATCAGATTAAAAAAGCGAGGGAAGAAAAAAACTACTCCCAACAATATCTTGCCCAACAATTAGGCATGTCTCAAAAGGCATATAGCAAGATTGAGAACAGCCAGACTAACATTACAATCAATCATTTGGACAAGATAGCGCAGGTGCTTGAAACGTCCATGAATAAATTGTTAGGAACAGATGGCAACGCAGTGTATAACAATTACCATACGCATAATGGCGAAGGTATTGTTATTACCAAAGAGACACCGGAAAAGACGACAGAATTATATGAGCGGATAATTAAAACGCTTACGGAGGATAACACATACTTGAAATCCCAAAATGAAAGCCTACTGAAAACCATTGAAGCCATTTCAGCGAAAAAATAAAGCCCGACATTTTTTGCCGAGCTTTAGAATTTAGTACCAGTCCTTATTACGTTGATTCTTCCAAGTCCTTGTGGTTGAGAATAAAGTCAATTGCTTTTTGTGCCTGATTGGAAGCGATGAAAATAAACCGCTTGTCATTCTTTAATCGCTGCAGCCAGCCCTGAATATATGCGCTGCTTTGCTCAAATTGGCTCGTAATTCCAGTATGTGATTGCAGGTAGCATGTTCCAATTTCTGCAACCAATTCTTCCAGCGAATATGTGTCACTTCCAAATTTCGCATTGTTGACCAGTGATTGCCGATTTAATCTTTTTTCATGCCCGGTGCTGTGCACCAATTCATGGAATAAGGTTGAGTAGTACGCCGTATCAGAATTGAAACTTTTTTTCTTTGGTATGTTTACAAAATCCTGGCTTGGACTGTAGTACGCTTTTTGTTCCTTAGACTTGATTGCTGGGCGTTGTGGCATGTTATCAACTACAAATTCGCATGTGGGAATTTCGGTTGTTTCCCGATCTTCTTTTGTAAGAAATTTCTCAGGGATGTTATCGCATTGGCCTACATTGAATACGATGTAGTACCGAAGCATCGTTTGTTTTTTCGATACTTTTTCTGGTTCAGTTGAATCCGTTGCAGGTTGTTCTTTCTCTGCAACGTTCCAGAACACAACCATGTGTCCCTTTTCTCCCTTTTTAACTTTCGCCCCGATGTCAGTCAGTTGCTTAAATGTAAGGAAGCTATTGTTCGCATACCCCATACATCCCAAAAGCATAATGTTGATACCACGATATGATTTGCCGGACACAGCATTTTTCGGCAGTCCTGCGTCTGTCCACGGTTGCAACCACGGCACAGTACCTTTTTCAAGTTGCTCAATTATTTTCTGGTTGACGATTGCATACACATCGTTCTTTGCGCTACCAGTTTGGTTTTCCATTTCTACCTATTTTGATTGTTAATGAATGTTGTTTCAAAAACAGTGTAGAAAATTGGCGAGTGTTTTTTAAGGGGGAAGAATTTACCATAAATGGTAAATCGTTACGAGCTTACAAATTCAATTTACTTAATGGAATTCTGTAGGCTGTGATTCGCAAAGGTAGGCACTCCCTTATTGCATACAAGGTCTGCACTTCGTTACCACTTCGCTTGCAGGTTTTTGAAAAACAATCTCCAGACGAAACACTTTAGCCGATGGTCTATTTCGCTCGTATTCTTTTTCAAAAAACCTTGTATTGCAATTACGGTAGGGCATACTGGTTGCTTATCACATCATACAGAAGGAGTATTGCCTTTTAATTCTGAAATAAGTTTCTTTACTTTTTCGGCAGTCAGCCTATCAACCTCGTATTTATCCAAACAATATTCGCCGACAGGCACACCGTTTGCCCGTTGATCTTTCAGTAAGTCGATTACCAGTTTAGTAAACACCTCATTTTGTATTTGCCGTAATTCTGCTTCGGTCATTATGTGGGATTTGCTTAAAAGCGGTGCAAAGGTAGTCATTGCATTTTTGTATAAAAAAAGCGGGTCACATGCTATTAAATCAAAATACTGTTTTGTAATTTTACAGCATGTATTCTTGGGTTTTAACGCAACTTCAGTATGATATTTGTCTTATTGTTCATCCTTGCGGTTTGTATTCTGCTGTACATCCGCTCTCGTAACCGCTTCATTTCAAAGAAGGGCTGGAATCACTATTATGACGGACAGGCATTCTCCGCCGAAGACTTTTACAAGAAAGTCGCGCATGGCTTGAATGAGCGAAAAATGCCGGGTATCGAAATGACCCGGGAAACATTTGCCCAAACGCATATTGCTTCAAATCGTAGGGAATATTTGCGTATTACCCGCAATGAGTTTCAGTATTTCATTTGCATGGCCGCATTCGGCACTGGTACGTTTGTTTCGTCTTGGCAGTGTGAAAAACGTATTGGAATCATCGGTATGATTGGCACGATTCCATTTGTTGGCAAGATGTTCGGCTTAGACCGGAGCGATAAAAGTTTTTACCAACTTGATACGGATAGCATGTACCGTGCTGCCGTACATGCAACTGTTATCGAAGTGTTGGAGTGTATAACCGAAGAAAAAGGAATTCGCGGCTTAACAGAGCTTGAAAAGCAATTACCAGCACTTGGGAAATAGGGATGGGATGTTCACCTTCACAACACGCAACAGCCCATTTTTATGAATGGGAGAAACGCGGGCGCGGATGGCACACCTTTGGTTTTCCAATAGAACCCGAGCCTGATTTTGTTCCGTTTTTTCGGCACACCTCCCAACCAACAACATTCATTGACGACAGCAAGCGACCAAGCATTTTTCAACGTGCAGTAAATCTATTTCAAACAGAGAAAGAGCCGGAAGATGGTACAGAGGTAGAAGAAATTCCGGTTACGGCGTGGGAGTACCTTGATGAAGAAGGCTTTGTTGTATATTCAATTGCATTACCCAAAGAAGAAAAAATAAAGATTACGGGCATGGAGCAATTGTTGCTCATGCTCTCATATACCAACAATCCAGTCAGTTTTGAAATCGTTGCGACTGATTCCACAATTACAATTCAATGTACCTGCCGACAAACTGATGCAGGAATGGTATACGAACAAATACATGCGTATTTTCCGGCAGCGATAATTGATGTAGTAGAGCCCGAGAACGGAATACTATTAGAATATACCCAAACCGCTGTTATTGATTTCGGATTGCAAGAAGAATACATGCGACCATTACGGATGGCTTCTGATGCAGCCCAAGACCCATACATTGGATTATTTGCAGTACTTGAACAAATTGGTAATGGTGAACGTGGAGTAGTGCAGGTACTATTTAAAGGCGCAGTGAATCCGTGGAGTGAAAGCATGATGCGATCCGTAACAGACAGTCACGGAGGCTCATTTTTTGCCGATGCACCCGAAATGGTAAAGGTTGCCCAGGAGAAAATTTCAAGCCCGATATATGCCGTGTGTATAAAAGTTGTCGGACAGGGTGCAACTTCCCAACGTGCCGTTGATATTGCATATTCCATTGGGGCAGCACTCGTACAACAAACACGGTCGAACCACAACAGTCTTTTCATGCTTCCGCTTCAAGGGTACGACCCGCAAGACCGGATAACAGATGTATGGTTGCGGAAGACCCACAGGTCAGGCATGTTACTTAACTGCAAAGAGCTTGCAACACTTGTACACCTGCCGACACCTGAAATACACTCACAAAAATTGGTGCGTGATACCAAGAAAACAAAAGCTGCACCGGAGAGTGCATACGGACACGAGTTTGTCTTAGGCATCAATACGCATCATGGAAACGAAGAAGTCGTAAGTGTTCCGGCTCATGTACGGTTACGGCATACACATATCATTGGAGCAACCGGCACCGGTAAATCAACCCTGCTGTTATCCATGATTGCGCAAGATATGGAACAAGGCAATGGTGTTGCAGTCATAGACCCACACGGAGATTTGATTGAAAGCATACTGGCATACGTTCCCGAAGAGAGAATGCATGATGTGATTTTGATTGACCCGGCAGACGGTGAATATCCTGTTGGGTTCAATATTTTATCCGCACATTCAGAAATTGAAAAAGACATTCTTTCATCTGATTTAGTTGCAGCATTTAAACGGTTAAGTACTAGTTGGGGTGACCAAATGAACAGTGTGTTTGCAAATGCAATACTGGCATTTTTAGAAAGCACCCAGGGCGGCACACTTGCCGATTTACGGAGGTTCTTAGTTGAGAAATCATTTAGAGACGCATATCTGAAAACTGTTGCCGACCAGAATATTGTGTACTACTGGCAGCATGAATACCCGCTATTAAAATCCAGTTCAATCGGTTCAATTCTTACCCGTCTTGATTCCTTTTTGCGCCCGAAACTAATCCGCAACATGGTTGCGCAAAAGAAAGGACTTGATTTTGAAAACATACTTGACACCCGAAAAATATTGCTTATTAAACTTTCGCAAGGCTTGATTGGTGCAGAGAACAGCTTCTTATTAGGCACATTCTTTGTCTCCAAAATGTATCAGGCAGCAATGGCACGGCAAGCCAAGAGCAAAGCAAACCGGAGCGATTACTTTTTATACATAGACGAGTTCCAAAATTTCATTACTCCGTCAATGTCCTACATTCTTAGTGGTGCAAGGAAATATCACTTAGGATTAATCCTTGTTCACCAAGATATGCAACAATTGCAGAAGTACGACACAGAACTTGCGAGTTCAGTTGTTGTAAATGCTGGCACACGTATCTGTTTTA
This sequence comes from uncultured Bacteroidota bacterium, assembly GCA_903887415.1. GTDB lineage: Bacteria > Bacteroidota > Bacteroidia > Chitinophagales > Chitinophagaceae > Nemorincola. The sequence goes on from CAISPO010000014.1 coordinate 5,249, forward strand.
GGTTGGGCGATGTCGATGCAAAACGCTTTGCAAGTGGATTCTCATATTTCGATGCAGAAGATTTGGAGAACTTACATACCGGAGAAGCCATTGTCCGGATTGAGCAGCCAAACTTTGATTTCAATCTTTCTACAATTCCATTGCCAGAGATTGAAGAAGATATTGCACATGGAATATCACAGGCAGTAATTACTGCATCACGTAATAGTTACGGAACATCAAGAGAAACAGTAGAACAAGAAATATCGGCAACACATACGCCCCCGGTTAAAGAACCGCAACCAATCCTGCCCACAATTCCAGTCGTTGAAGTAGAGCAATTGATACAGCCACCAGTACCTGAGCCGTTACCGTTTGTACCTGTAGAGATTCCGAAACCAGCACCAGTACAAAAAACTGAAACACAACATAGGTATTTACAAACCTTGATTAAGCGCATGGCTGAATCACGAGGCTACAAAGCTGCGATTGAACAAGTAACACCGGATGGCAGCGGCAGGGTTGATGTGAGTCTTGAACGCAATGGCAAGCGAATAGCCTGTGAGGTATCAGTTACTACAGGTGATGAATGGGAGGTGCATAATATTGAAAAGTGTCTTATTGCTGGATATGACGAAGTGATCGTATGCTCAAATGAAATTAAGAACTTGCGAAGAATTAAGACACGTATTGAAAGCGCACTCTCCAAAGAGCAGCAATCCAAAGTTCTGTTGTATGAAGCGCAAGAGGTCTTTAAATATTTTGATAGCCAGATTATTGAAGAACATACAGCTGAAAAGGTTGTGAAGGGCTATCGTATTAAAGTTGAATTTGACGCTTCAACAGTTGGTGAAATGACACAAAAGCAAGAGGGGGTTATGAAAGCAGTCACAACTTCTATGAGAAAGAAAAGGGAGGTCAAGTAGCCGCTTACCCTAATGTGCTATCTTCAATCTCTAATTTTGACGTTAGTTGCAATAAGTTACTTGATACTTTGAGCACTAAATGGCTGCGAAGCTGCACCATCAATCATTAACTTTAGATACATGCTGTATCGTGGCAGACTTACTAAATCAATTGGCTCAAACACCGGATAAAATTCTTTAGCCAAAAGTTCCGCATCATTCGCACCAACCCGAAATGAAATGAGAGTTCCACAATTACCTAAGATAGCAGCGCGTATTTTCTCGTGTAGCTGATCTAAAAACTGATTAGCCATAAATAGACCCAATCCGTATTTCCGAGCCTCTGAAAGCATGTCTACAAAGCTCTGCGTGGCAAAGGTTTGGCATTCATCAATGTAGAGAAAGAACGGTACACGCTCATGTTGCGGCTGCTTAGCGCGATACAGTGCTGCAAGCTGAATAGAGGTAACAAGCATACTGCCCAGGAGTGTACAGGCATCCTCTCCAATTAGCCCTTTACTGAAATTGCATATCAAAATTTTACTGCCGTCTAATATTTGTTGCATTTTAAAACTGGTTGCTGTTTGTCCGACTACCTTTCTTAGCGGAATACTGGTTAGAAACAATCCTGTCTTGTTGAGTATTGGCGCAATAGCTTCATTACGAAAAGCGGGTGAGTATTTAAGAAATTCATTTTGCCAAAAGGCTATGGTGGCTTCATTATGCACATGCTCCAATATCTTGTCTCTATGCAATGTATCAGTTAGCAGGGGTTGAATATCCAACAATGTTGCACCGGGATATTCAAGGAGGGTGAGGAGTGAGAACCGTAAAATATATTCCATGCGCGGCCCCCAACTATCACCCCATATCTTTTTAAACACCGACACAAGCCCCGAGGCTACAAGGTGGTGATATTGTGGGTGTACTCCATGTAGTGGGTTAAAAAAAACTGTGTTGGCGGTATCAGAGGGATTAAAGTAGATTAAATCTTTCTTTCGGCTTTTGGGTATATTATTCAGCAGGGTTTCTGCAACATCTCCGTGTGGGTCAATGACTGACAAGCCCTTGCCTTTCGTAATGTCCGACAACGCCATGTTAGTAAGCAGGGTGCTTTTACCTACTCCCGTTTTACCGATGCAGAAAATATGCGCCAGTCTATCTATGTCCTTAATTCCAAATCGAAGGTTGGTACTTCTATAGTTCGTTATTCCAATGTAGGTGAGCGATTTTTTACTTTCATAATCCATATACTGATGATATGAATTATGGAGACAAGAAAATAGAAGGACATTTTTACCAGAAATGGTAATAGAAAACAGGGCATGGTTTGCCCTGTTTCTTACAGTTCCGTACATGCAATTGCTTCAAACAGTTTGATATAGTACGGAGCGTTATTCTGTTGTTCTTTAGCATATAGCCGGGCTAGTTGTTTGTGGTCAGGATGCTTGCAGATAATCCACTTAATTAACGATTGCTTATTCTTCAAAGTATTTTCCTTGTCTTTTCGCAGTATTGTTGCAATCGTGCAAATCATAACCCTGATGTTGTGCCGTTGCCCGAGGACGATGATGTCATTGGTTAAGTCCGATATGTTTTGTGAGCAGTGGTGCGGTTTGGGAGTTTTAACAACAATCTTTTTGATTCCATGTTTTTTTACTGTCCGTTCAATCGCATCAATAATTTCAATCCGCTTTTCAATACTCCACGTATCGTAGAACTTGCGCACCCGGAAGTCTATCAATTCACTTTTGCGCACAACCGCAAGACCAACCAGCCGTGTACCGAGACTAATCCCGAGAATATCTCTCATGTAGCTGGATTAATCGGTTGTAATATCCTGCACGATTTCTGATTCCTTTCTTTGAGAGAACATAGTTGAGCTTATCTCTCAGAAATGATTCAGAGTATTTTTTAGCATTGGCGATATGCCAATCAATTGACTTGCGATCATTGAGAATGTCTGCAATCTCATAGGCAAGTTTAGTTTCTCTATCATGTTCCATATGTTTATTAGAAGTAGTAAATGTTAGGGAAGTTATCCACAGCCATTTACTAACGTTCGTTATTTTATTTTAATAAAACGTTAGCGTTCGTTTAGCACGTTTCAACCAATGCAATGAACAAATACACCGCTACCCACCTTTATCCAAACGCCTTTCCCATTTCTTTTTTGCCTGCAACAGTTTCTTCCTGATTTCTATTTTCTTTGCAAGCTCCTTTCGCAACGGGTCAAATGTTTGGCTGTTGTACCGATGCAAGATTATTTCTAAAGACATCGAGTGTTCAAACCCAGGGTATGATTTGTTGTTCTCCCATTCAGAGATTCGACCAACATTTTTTATTTCAAGAAGAAACGCTAAATCGCTTTGCGTTAAATTTTCGTCTAAGCGAAAATCTTTTAGCTGGTTTTGAATGTAATGTTTCTTCTTACCCATGAATAAAATGTACCAATATTGCGATTAGCAAACATGGAGGAAGAATTTACCGAAAATGGTAAATAAAAAAAGCACAGGACTTGCAGCCGTGGAGTTTTTCTTGAAAATCTATTTATATTCTAACGATTTAATTCAATTTTTGCAGTGTACTGATTAAAAGGAGTTTTCCCCAGATTGTTCATCTAATAAAAAATAGCAACACAGTTAATTATGTTGCTATCCTAATTATTTTTTTACTACATCATACCTAATATAGGGTTTGTGTTGAATTACACTACGACTTCCGATATTAAGTAAATCCCATTGGTTTTTTTCTTTACAATATCCATATAAGATACACCCATTTTTGTATGGGATGAGATTCACTATATCCATAGAGATATTGTATTTTTTGATTTCATATGTACCTCTCATAAATACTAAAGCTGCTGTTAATGCTTCATCCTTTGAGACGGTACAATTCGTAAAATCAAGTTCGCCGGGTGAATGCTCGCTACGCACTATTGTATAGGAGGTAAAATCAATTGCAGGCGTTGTTTTCCATAGAGTGACAAACGATGGCCATAAATGAGCGGTATAGTCCGAATGGTGAACCCACGGACTGACTTGCCCCATTGCATTAGAGGAAAACAAAAGCGCAAGGCAAACAAAAGTTACTTTCATAATTTTAAAATTTACCTTTAGTATATCATCAAATAGAGCACATGTCAAATTCGTATGATGTGTTCTATTTTCGTAACTTTGAGAAAATTTATATCGTAATAGTGATTCGTACTTTCTACATTCTTATTTTGATATTTATTTCCTGTACATTTTCAGGATGTATAGCCGAATTTCTTGAAGCTGGGGCAGGCTTAGAATTAGGTGGGGCTGAGCTATTAACAGTTGAGGAAGAGAGTGTCGCCAGTGGATATGGAACGGAGGTAAGGGGCGGAAGGCTTTTTATCGCTGATGAAGCCGCAGCCTATTCTCTGTATGACGACATTAGAATTGAAAAAGTTGCTGGCGAAAACCCCAAATTGTATGTTGAAAAGACTAACAAACAAATTGGCGAGGTTCTGACAAGAAAGGGAAAAGTAAGACTGTTAGATGGCTCTATATATCAAGTCGAAAGAAATGTATTTTCTGTTATCGGTGATGATGTATATGTAAGGGAAAGTGCATCGCCGACATCACGAATAGTAGGAACAGTAAGACAAGGGCATATGGTTGTTAGTCTTGGAGAAGTAGAAAATGGGTGGTATAGAGTTGAGATAATGAAGAATGGGGTTGAAAAGGCAGGTTATATCCAATCAACGCTTTTACTTCCTGTGATAGTATATTCGGATACTTTTACAACAGACAAACCTTCATTTTGGTATGAGGATATGAGTCATGGAAATGTTGGTTATCCTGACGAAAAGAAAATACTAAAGGATATAGTAGAAAAGGGTATACCCGATGACGATAGCCGAATAGGAAAGGCAACGGCCGGATGGAAGTTTGAGTCGCCAAATGAAATCAAATCATATAAACTATCGGCACCTGTTATCAATGGAGACAACTTATGGGTAACGGTACAATTGGAACTATTTAAGGAAAGCACAGGTAGAAAGTGTACGTCCAAAACATTAGTTGGCTATGGTGTTAGTCATCGAAGATGGAAGTGCTTAAAGATTGCCAATCAAGGCCTAACGGAAATAGCAAAAGGATATTCCTATGAACCAATTAAACCCTCTTTTCAAAGAACAACTAATACAGCACCTGCCACTCCGTACATCAATAACAGACGAGATATGCAGGGCGGGGCTTATCAGCCGGTTTTGCCTCACACGATTTACCAAACGCCTCCTAATGCTTCACGCAACTTATCAACGAATAAATATAGCCGCCTAACCGAGAATGGTATCTTGAAAATAAGACTAAGTACAGGTAATCCGTTTACGTTAATCCTTGATGGGAAAAATATTTCAGCGTATGGCAGTAACTATACAGTTAGAGACATACCATCAGGAATGCACTATATAAAAATATTTGCGTCTACTGCTAATTCTTCCGGCAACTATAATAATCCCATTTGTGAGAGGCGCATTCAGATATATCCCGGTATCGTAAACTCTTTTATTTGGAATCAGACCACAGGCAATCTTGACTTGGTTAATTAATGACTATTACATTTAATGGAATAGGAGATTGATTTTTGATACTATACAAATAGCCGGAAAGCTTATAGATTTATAAACCGCTCAATAAACAACTCAAAATGCCAAAGATTAAACCCAAAAAAGTATTGTTCATTAAACTCGGAGAAGGAGGGAAATATGAGCAAGATTGCATAGAGAAAAATCAAACTCTACAATTAGGATATAGAGAAATCGACCATGCTTTGTGTATTAATGCTGATTGGCAAAGCGTTTATAATTTTTGGATTGGGAAAGGTGACCCTAAACAAGTAGCTACAAGTCACTCAAACCAAATAAAACAATTTTACGAGGAGGGAGCGGACACGCTTTGGATTACATTTTATGCAAACAAACTTTGGTGGTGTTTTTCAAAACCTGAAATAACCCTACTACCAGATAATACAAAAACCCGTCCAGTATTAGGTAAATGGTCAGATAAAGATATAAATGGAAAGACTTTAACCGCAGATACAATAAGCGGTAAACTATTAAAAACACAAGGTTTTAGAGGAACGATTTGTACTGTACCGGAAGAGAAATATGCACTTGCCAAAATCAACGGGGAACAACTTGACGAAGTAGTTGAAGTAGAGGTTGCAATGAGTAATTTGAAAACTAAGCTATCAAAATTAATACAGCATTTACAGTGGAAGGATTTTGAAACGCTGATTGATTTGATTTTCAGGCAAGGTGGATGGCAGCGAGTGGGGTCAACAGGAAAAACTCAAAAAACCTTAGACCTTGATCTTTTTGCTCCTGTAACAAACGAGCGAGCAATGGTGCAGATAAAATCACAATCTGATTTAAACGAATTTCAACACTATCAAAATGAATTTGCTTTAATGACGGGGTATGACAAATTCTTTTTTATCGTCCATAGTCCAAAGCCTGACCTCAGAAATTTCAAAAACGACTCTGATATTACGTTGTATTTTATTGATAAGATTACTGAACTTTCAATAGCATCGGGGCTTGTGGACTGGGTAATCAAAAAAGCATCCTAAGATGTCAAATTTGATTTAAGCTCTTTAATTGTTAGTTTAATTAAGTGATTCTGATGCTTGAGTTCGGAAATCCACCCTGTGGGGTCACACCAGTTGTCATAAATGACAACCTCTGAAAATCTCCTTATATCTTTTGGTATAAGGAGATTTTCATTTTTAGGAATTGTCAGTAATGACAATACACCCCACGGGGAATCGAACTTTGGAATTATTTAGATGGCGAAAATAAAATCTTCACCAGTAATATTGTTAACCATATATCTCAAAAAGGTTTGGGGGGTATTAACAACAAAACGTTCCATTAGCCACCCTTGCGGTTTTGACAAATTTTCTTGAATTATCCTAGGGTTGTACCTAACAAGTTCGCTTGTATAAAACATAAGCATAAAAATTGCAAGGCATTCATTCATAACTATCTTTTTTCCTGAATTAGTTTCAAGTGGTAAATTGATATTAAAATACTCACCCGTTTTCCTTGGATAAAAGGAGACGTGGGGTGAAAGTTTTTCGTAAAAATCCTTTGATACCCAGGGTACGGGAACTGATTTAAATTCATCTTTACTTTGCAGATAAGAATAAATTCGGTGTTCATTAACATGAATTTTAAGCACAGAATCAGATAAATTTTGAGGCAGATCAACCTCATGGAAGTATGTCTCAAAAACATCTTTTATTTCATCATTTCTAAGCAATAACCCAAGACCGCTTACTGCCAATAATACACTAAGTTTTTCTTGGGATTCACCTGCAAGAGCTGCGGTTGTATACCAAAAAATGATTGCGATACATCCCGCTTTCAATTGCTTTTAGAATATCCTTTTCAGTTTTTTCGATTTCTGTTTCCATAGTGCGCATCCACCTCTATTATTTTACCTTCTGAAACTAAGCGATTATGAATTCGTTGCAGGACTTTACCAAATTCTCGCAGGGCAACTACCGTTTCATCAGTAAAAGCCACGCTTTTTTCATCAGTGGAATAATTTTGCGCTTCGATTTCTTTTTTGTCAATAGGTTGGGCAGGCATAATATGATACTTGTATTGTGGCTTGAAAATCGAGGAGTCAAAAGGAGGAATAATTTACCGAATATGGTAAATAGCTAACACTTTAGTTGAAATCGAAAAATATATACCTGCACTAACTTACCATTTATGGTAAAAAGTTCTGTCTTACCACCTTTCCAAAAATCAATACACTAAGCTTGAAACAAATTATTTTTACATTGAAAATCCAATAGGCATGGAGCAGAAAAAACGTATAGGTATTTGGGTGAGGGTCTCAACTGAATTCCAAGTGAAAGACGACAGCCCGGAGCATCACGAACAACGAGCCAGGTATTACGCCGAGGCAAAAGGTTGGGAGGTCATTGAGGTTTACCGATTAGAGGCAATTTCCGGTAAAACGGTCATGGAACTACCTGAGACTAAGAAAATGCTCAGAGATATTCAAACAGGGCGTATTACAGCCCTTGTATTCTCCAAGCTGGCACGACTGGCAAGAAACACAAAGGAGTTGCTTGAATTTTCCGAATTGTTTCGGAAATCGAACGCAGATATGATTTCCTTAGCGGAAAACATAGACACCAGCAGTCCGTCAGGTAGGCTGTTTTTCACAATCATTGCAGCAATGGCAGAATGGGAACGAGCAGAAATTGCAGACCGAGTAGCGGCATCCGTACCAATCCGGGCAAAGATGGGCAAGCCATTAGGCGGGGCAGCCCCATTTGGTTACAGGTGGTTAGGTAAGGAATTAGTCATTGACCAGCACGAAGCACCAGTTCGCAAGCTCATACATGAATTGTTTGCCCAGTACAAAAAGAAAGGGTTGGTTGCTACCAAACTAAATGAAATGGGACATCGTACCCGCAACGGCTCTAAATTCAGCGACACGACCATAGGCAGACTGTTACATGACAGCACTGCTAAAGGTATCAGGCTTGCCAATTACACCAAGAGTTTAGGTGACGGTAAAAAGTGGGTTTTGAAACCAGAAAGTGAATGGATACAGATTTCGTGTCCGGCAATCGTTGAAACAGAACTATGGGATGAATGCGACCGGATTTTGTACCAACAGGAAGAAAAGAACAAACGGGCAACGAAACCCGCCGTTCATTTATTCTCGGGAATGTTGTTTTGCGAATGTGGAGGCAAAATGTATGTGTATGCAGATCTCAAAAATTACAAATGTTCAAAATGCAGAAAGACCAAAATCGAAATCGCAGACATCGAAGAAATATATTATGAAAATCTCAAATCATTTCTTTTGACCGATGAACACATCGAGAAATTTCTTTCAAAAGCAGATGAAACAATAGCAGAAAAAGAAATGCAAATGCAAACGCTAAATCAGGACAAAAGCAGATTGAAGGGAGAGATGGATAAGACAATGCAATTATATCTGGCCGGACAAATTCCCAAAGATGGATTTGGAGCATACTACAACCCCCTCGATGTTCAGCTTAAGCAAATTGAAAACACTGTTCCCGAATTGCAGGCTGAGATAGATTTTTTGAAGATAGAGTACCTCAATGGCGACTCTATTATGAATGAAGCAAAGAATCTATATGATAGATGGAATACTCTCGGCGATTTCGCTAAACGCGAAATCGCCGAGCAGATCACAGACCGCATCACTATCGGAGGGGACGAGATCAAAATCAAATTCAGTTATAATCCTGCTTATTTCCAAAATCCCGAAAATGCCCAACGCAACCTCACGGGTTCATAGAAGCTATGAGCATGAACGATGCCGGAAAATCTATGCTCATCTTGGCGCGCGATATGCACACCTTGCGTTCTTCCATGGGCTGCCGCATCACTTCCAAGGCGCTGCGCTTGAACTCGGGCAGCTCATCGAGAAACAGTACGCCATTGTGTGCCAGCGATATTTCGCCCGGTTGTGGCACACCACCACCTCCGACTAAGGCTGCGTCCCTTGTAGTGTTAAAGTAGAAAGCGTAATTTTGCCAAGTAATCACTAAATATGTTAGCAATATACAAGAGAGTAAGCACAGAAGACCAGTCAAATACAGGCATCTCATTAGACAATCAAGAATTACGAGGTAAAGAGTTAGCTGCGAAGTTAGGATTAAACTTTAAGGTTTATTCTGATGGCGGCTATTCTGGAACTATTCCCTTTGATAAGAGACCAGCGTTAAAAGCACTAATTGATGACATTTACAAAGGTGCCATATCTGGTATTTTTGTTATTGATTTAGACAGATTAAGTCGTGGTGATATATTACAGACGACATTATTACAGAACATCTTTAAAGAAAATAATGTTAGGTTGTTTGATTTGAATGGTGAAATCAATTTGAAGGATATTAATGTCGCATTACTCACAGATATTAGGTCTTTACTAAATGCTTATGAAATTAAAAAGACTTCGGCGAGGATCAAAACGGTTCTTGAAAAAAATGTTCGTGATGGTAAGGTGACTGGTGGGCCGATTATAAATTACGGCTATACAAAAGACGAAAAAAAAATGCTAATCATTGATAAAAATGAAGCGAAAGTTGTGAAATTGATTTATCAATTAGCATTAGAGGGGAAGGGGACAAAGGTCATTTCTAATATACTAAACGAAAAAAAAATACCGACTAAACGAGGAAACATTACAACAGGTAAGGCGATGATGGTTAGAGGAATAAAGAAAACCGAATTTGTTTGGCGTGATGCTACTATATATAGAATTCTTACAAACACTATTTATAAAGGGCAAAGACTATACCAAGGCAATTATTATTCAGCGCCAGCAATCATTGATGACACAACTTTTGATTTAGTCCAAACGGCACTAAAAAATAATAACCAGTTTAAAGACACGACCAATATATACGATTTTCTTTTAAAAGGATTGATTGCTTGCCCTGTTTGTGGCGGCAAGTATTACGGTCATAAACGAGCAAATGGTAATGACAACGCTTATACTTGTAATAGCAATAGATATGGTAAGAACTGCGGTAATCGTGGAATTAGCATTGATTTTTTAGACAATCTTGTATGTGAAACTATACTGGTTATGGATAAAATGATTGAAAATGCTTTAAGCGAGAGTAATCAGGATACGACTACAATAATTGATTTACAGAAATTAGATAATATAAACAATGCGATTGTTGAAACGCAGACTAAAATAGACAACTTGCTAAACATGGCAGAAGTCAATAGCATTGAACCGGCTACTTTTAAAACGAGGTTGTCAGAAAGGCAAAATGAGCTGAATAAACTGATAGAAGATAGGGAGCAATTAAATCATGAATTGCTCCTGTATAAGGAGAAGGGAAACATAGTTTTGGTTGCTAATAAGGCAATCAAAACATTTAAAAAGCTGAAAGAGTTTGGAGAAAAGAGAGATTTCATTAGAAGCATCGTTAGTCATATCGTTATTGGCTGGGATACTATTGAAAGCGTTTATGGTGTTGCTGTGTTCTTTAAGTTGAATAATTTTGAGAACTATCTAATAAGCAGGAAATTAGTAATAGATAGAAACACGCGAAAAGACGGCAAAGCATTTACTAAAATACTCACGGAAAAGGTTGCTTTTCAGTATTCTCATTATTTAGCTGACGACAAGGATGCTTCAATATATTCGGTTCCGCACATTAACTACGGTGATCCAGTATCGTTTTTTAAGTTTAAACGAAATAATTAATGCTCGGTAAGCATTTGCTTTAATCTATCAGCAGTTAGTTTATCAATCTCATATTTATCAATAAGAAAATCAGCGGGCTCTATTGCGCCCGCTTTTCTTTGCCTTTTAAACTCTTCTAAAAGTATCTGTGTATAAACTTGATTCTGTATCAGCACTATTTCTTCTGCGGTCATAACGCAAAAGTATTTTTTTCTGTGGCTATTTTAAAAAATGGTTTTCTACTTTAACACTATATCGGGGCTTGTGCTGTTAAAGTATAATGATTTTATATAATATGTATGATGAAAAGAAATATATATCTACATTTTTGTAATTTGTTGGTTTATTGGTATCTTTGTGTCTTACAATCTTAAACTTAATTTTTATGGTAAAAACACAGGACATTGCTCTATTTAGAAGCATTATTTCGGCAGATGCGATTGATAAAGTCGCATTGAAAAACCTTTTTGATTTATATGGTATCAAAATGGAGAAAACTAAAAACAGGTGCTATTCATATCGCAACTTAAAACATGAATTGAAGTCAGTTCATTTAGAAGTTGAAGCACAAAAAGCTGCTGAACTGCTGGCAGAGCAGGAGTTAGCAAAAATTAATAAAGAAACTGCTAAATCAACGACAAAGCAATTAGGTCTGAAACAAGAGGTTCAGAAGCTGGCGAAAAAAATTATTGAGTTGAATAGTTCAATAATTGACCTGCTACAAGCGTCATAAGAGTTGCCTGTCATGCTAAAAAAAGCTGTGCTTGATAGCACGGCTTTTTTTTATCTGCGAAAAAACAATTTTATATTTTAATATATAAATAATCGGAACCAGATCGGGCCCGTCATAAAAAAATGAAATAAGCATGAACTATCTATCAGTCTCATTCAGAGATTTTATTAAGAGCAATCTAATTGAAGAAACAAAAAAAGAACCTGCCAGTATTCCTCAAATAGAAACTAAAACCAATAAACAAACCAATTCGTGGATCTATGATTTGAAGGAAGAGTTTGAAAAAATAACAGGCGAGTATTATGATAACATACACAAACACTAAAAACGAACTACTATACGACTTTACTATGGTTGCTGAATTACTACGGGTTAATTCGTCTTATTTAAAGCGAGCGGTAAAAAAATATAGCTTTAAAGAGAATGATTGTATAAAGTATAAAAACAGATACCTCTATACACAGAGCGCAATAGTTGATTTGGTTGTCTTTTTAGTAACCAATAGACTAATAACTGATGTTCGCAGATTAGAAGCATCAGTAAATAAAAATGAAATTAAAACATGGGTATTGACTGGGTTAAAATAGGTTGTATTAGAAAGCAAAGAACAGATAAGATTAAAAAACTTAATACTGAAAAGGACGAATCGGCTAAAAAGCAGTTGCGAATTGAAATCAAGATTTTAGAATTAAAGGAAATGATTGAAAAGATACAATAAGAGTAAAAGAAAAATATGAGTTATCGCACTCTGGAATAAAAGCGAATTACTGGCAATTAAAGCAATTACGGATTTATTGAAATTAACCACGGGGGCTATTAGTATAGCCCTTTGGTTGAATAATACCCCTACTATAACAATGAGACCTTTTAATAAGAAACGAGGATATAAAACAAAAGAAATGGCGATTACTGATATAGAAATTGCCTTTGACTACTTAATTAATCAAAAGGATTTTATGACTGGTGATAATAAGATAATTTCAATTACATTAACTAATACTGGCTGTAAGCACGAGAAAGATTTGAACCATATAATCACAAACCGACTATTTAATACTATTAAAAATGATTACAGAAACAGCAAGGAACATATTAATTATGTCTTTGTAATTGAATACCCTGAACTAATCTCACAGGGTAACTATCTACCTACTAATTGTGAGGTTCATACTCATATTGTCATTAATACCTCATTAATGTTAGAACGAATAGCAGGCTATATCATGACAACATTACCTAATAGTGTAGATGCTTTGCTTGAAGACATTACTGACAGGAATGATAAGAGTATGTATATCGGCTATTTAGTGAAGCAAGCAAAAAACAACTACATTTTTAGTGATGACAGCTATAATTATAAAATCAGCATTAATGAGCGCAAATTAATTGCGCTTAATACGGGCTGAAATGGAGCTTGCGTTACTCATTGCGATACTATGTATCAAAATGCGCTTTAAAACGCTCCATGCGTTAAAGGAATAGCAAGGAATACACTTGTGCGCTTAATGTAAATGGGCTCTCTTTTCAAGTGTTTTGTATCTAATTGAAATCACCACTAAACAGCGGTCACATAAGGATTTCAGTGCCATTGGTCGGATCAATGGCGACTATAAGTAAATAGGATAGATTTTATTTGGTGGAGCGACTAATCCATCTCATTTTAGCCATCTAAAACAAATGTATATGACTAAAAAGAAAAATGAAAGTGTTGCCGCAGTAGCAACTAAAAAAGTATGGGTAAATCTATTCAAGACTAATTATCACCGGTATCGTCACTGGGTAAAAAACATACTTGCGGAGGGCAAAGTCAATGGGTTTCGTTTCGTAAAAGACGAAATTGGTTGGACTGGTAGATTAGCCGTTGATAAGCCAGAAGTTGATAAAGCTAAAAAGGTTTTAGCGGACTATAAAACTAAAAACCCCGATACGGTTGATATGTGGTGGTAATCAATTATTTCATGTTTGTTTAAAAAGCCGTGTTTTAAAGCACGGCTTTTTTTATTTGCCAAAAAAACCATTTTTATTGGGTTATTGGATTTTGTATTGGTAATTTTCCATTTCACTAATACTAATCCAGTCATGGAACCCTTAATTACAATAAATCAAGCAGTAGGTAGTTTTAGAGATTTAATTAACGGGGCTATTCTTGAAAGCGGTGATAAGGGCAAAGAAGCAATGATAAGGTCATCAAGACCAATTCAATATCTACACGATGCCGTAAAATCAGAGTTTATTAGGCTCGGCATTGAGCGAAATAGGATATTTCCGCCACTGGGGCAAACTAAACCTGAATTAGAATTAGCAGGGTTCTTTAAAAAGAAAAATCAAGATGTCTGTATTAAACCAACTGGCATAAATCCAACACCAATTAAATTGACAGATGGATTATTACTAAACGAAACTGACTACTTTGGAATACCATTTACAGAAAAAACCATTTCAATTAATGTTAGAAGCCAGATTTCAAGTTTAGCGAAGAACTTTGATACTCTTTATGAAAGAACATTTGCCGAAGCTTTAAATCTACACACACGATGCCCTAAAATTGTAATGGGCGAGGTTTATATGATTGCTGTGCCAGAGTATGATAGCGATGCTTGTAAATACAAAGAAGTAGTATATCAGAATAAAACAGGAACCGTTGAAAAATACATAAAATCGTTCCAGGCAATTAATGGACGACCTGACCCTACCAAACACGAATACAAGTATGAAAGAGCTTGCTTGCTAATAGTTGATTTTAGCAAAACACCAGTCAAAATCTTTAATACAGATGAGGAATTAAAACAAGCTGGTTTGTTGCCAAAAGCCTCTACCGCAAGTATTGCTGAATTAACATGGGATACTTTTACCAGTAGAATAATTGAAATACATCAAGCAAGATTTAGAGTTTGACCGATTAAATCATATTTCTTTATTAAAAACTGGTCTATTTCCATTGGTATATCTAACTGCCTGATTAATTCAATTTCTTTTTGAGATAATTTAGGTATAGTAAATCTTTCAATGAAGTTCTTTTGATAGCACGGATAGCCGCCTTCTATTGAAACGCTTGTTTTAGTGATATAGTAGTTCATTACTGCTGAATTGAGTATCTTTTGAACTACATCTATGTTTTCAATTTTTGATATGATTTCAGCAAATAAATCATTTGTGGTTGATTTCTTAAAGAAAATGCCATAACCATTAGTGAAAAATGCTTCTTCGTCATTAGCTATTAGAAATCTTGGGAACTGACTAAAAGTTGGCGTTAAAAGCTTTATTCCTGACTTCGTTAGTCCTTGTGTTCTGCCCCAGACATAAAACGGATCATAAAGAACCTTGGCTTTATCTCGTTCTACTAATTCCTGTTTTATTGAAAGAAAGTATTTATAGCACTCTGGGTATTTAGTTGAAAAATCACTTTCGGGTATAGCAGTAGCTATTTTGTCTTTAATTATGTAGGGGCAAATAATGCGCCTATTATTCTGATTTAGTTCGTCTTGTGTCTTAAAATCAGAGATTTTATAAACTGGTTTAGTTATGCTCTTTTCTATAAGAAAGCTACCATTAGCAGTGTTTTTAATATAGTATTTACCCTTTACTGCAGAACCATCAATAAAATAGAGGTCATCTCTTAATGTCGCAATACCAACATAAATGTCAAATAGCCCATTTATCGGTGTTCCAATGTTCTCTATATTAAAAATGTTCTTTTGTTCGTCTTTCTTTAATAACCGCCACTTTTTAATGTTTAGATTTTTATACAAGTTTGGCGAACCATTGGCATTGATTAAAAAATCACTGGGAGATTGTTTAGAGAGTATTCTATCAAAAAGAATACTACTATTACTCTGTTTATTTAAAAAGGTAATAGCTGTATATGTCTGTGCGTCAAAAACCTTTTTATGACTAAAATCAACTATTCTATAAACACATTGATTAGTTTCAAAGTATTTTCTTAATGAAATGCCTGATAATGAAGTAAAGTAATTGTTCGGCGTAATATAACCGAGCTTGCCATTTTCAGTCAATAACTTATAACCTAATTCAAAAAAAGCGAAATAAAGATTAAAGGTGCCGCTTTCTACTGATTTGAAATTGTCTATTAAATACAATCTGTTTTCATCAGATAGGTCTTGAAACTTTACATACGGAGGATTACCAACTATATTATTAAAACTATAACCCCAGTTAGCTCGCAAACTATCTTGAACGAATAAATTAAAATCACTATCTTCTATTTTTTCATTATTCATTAGTCCATAAATCGTTAGTAGAAGTTTAGCTCTTGATATGTTGTATTCAAGTATGTCTGAACCATAAACATTCTCTTTTAATATAGACTTAACCGATTTATTGAATGTATTGCGATAATAATCTACCAATCCGATTAAAAATGCGCCACAGCCGCAGCTTGGATCAAGATTTTTATCACTAATGCTTGGTGAAAGCTCTTTAATAATAAAATCTACAACAAAAGTTGGAGTAAAAAAAGCTCCGTTGAACTTTCTATCTTCTACTGGTATTAGCAATTCAAGATAGTTTTCAAGTTCTTTTATTGTTGAAATGTCGAGTTTCTGAACCAACTTTAATAGTTGCTCGTCTTTTTCAAAGGATTTGTAGTATTTTTTTAGAATAGGACTTTTTGAACCATCAAGACTATTGATTTCAATAAAATTGTAAATCAAATGCTTTTCAAGATTTGTTATGTCATAGTTTGAAGTCAGAAAATTAATTTCACTTTTTTTCACCATCACTGAATTATTTAGAACAAAAGTAAGGACTAATAAATTGCCGAGTTTCATTAAGATTATCATTAATAAATAGTGTGGATAAATAGTGTCACAAAATGCTAACGAGCGATTCCATTATGTGGCAGAACCTCCGTAGGTTAGCCACATGAACGGGTTTATAGCATATTACAGAGTAAGCACACAGCGTCAAGGCGCATCAGGTTTAGGATTAGAAGCACAGAAAAGTTCTGTTCTATCATTTTTAAACAATAGAACATTAATTGCTGAATATACAGATATAGAAACAGGCAAGAACGACAATAGACCGCAACTACTAAAAGCGATTGAACTTGCTAAACAATCTAATTCAACTCTTTTAATCGCAAAATTAGACAGGCTATCAAGAAATCTAACTTTTGTATCAACATTAATGGATACAAAGGTTAAGTTTATTTGCTGCGATATGCCTGATGCGAATGAACTGACAATACACATATTCGGCGCACTCGCACAATGGGAGCGGGTTCGGATCGGGGAGCGAACTCGTTCTGCTCTGGGCGCACTAAAAGCCAGAGGTAAAAGATTAGGCTGTCCGGCTAATTTTACTGACGAGGTTAGAAGCATGGGCCCGATTAAAATGACTGAAATAGCGAAAGCGAACTCAAATAATCAAAAAGCGAAAAAACTGATTAATCTGTTAATCAATGCGGGCAAGTCTTTAAGGCAAGTTGCGAATGAGTTAAATGAAGCGGGTTTTAAAACTTCAAAAGGGTATCAGTTCGGAGCGGAACAAGTTAGACGGTTAGTAAATCAGTAATAAAGCTATGATTATCACAATACAGCATCAGTTAGAGAAGACCTTACACACATTTGATGTAATTAGCCCTGATAAGCTTACTTCTATTGAGGTATGGGCTATCTGTTTAGAAATGAATGTGAGCGGTATTTTGGTGAATGGAAAGTATTACGAAACGAAATAAAAACCGATTAACGCTACTTCATATCAATTAATGTTATTCTTAATAAGAAATTACGCTTTCTACTTTTACAATACAATGGATGAAATAGTTTTAAAGTTTAATCAATTAAAAATCAATTATTTAACTTTAACACTATTCCATCGCTGATAGTATGATGGGGACTTCTGAACGGCCGTTGCGCTATAAGCGAAGTATTGGCAGCCAGTTTGCCAGCAACCGAGTGTATCTTAGTTGTTTCCAGGGCTTCATGCAAGGAGAGCGGTGGCAGTATGGTAGGCAGGCGCTTGGCCAGCATGGTCTTCCCTGCGCCGGGCGGGCCTATCAGTATAGCATTGTGGCCGCCTGCTGCGGCTATCTCCAGCGCGCGCTTCACATTTTCCTGGCCTTTTACATCGTTGAAGTCTATATCAAAGTTGCTCTGGGCATCGTAAAATTCTTCACGAGTATTTACTACCGTGGGCTTCAGCTCTTGTGTTTTATTGAAGAACCCTATTACTTCCGATATATTTTCTACGCCATAAACTTCCAGGTTGTTCACCATTCCGGCCTCGCGGGCGTTGGCTTTGGGGAGTATGAGCCCTTTGTATTTTTCTTTGCGTGCCTGGATAGCTATAGGCAGCGCACCCTTTATAGGCTGCACAGAGCCGTCGAGCGACAGCTCACCCATTATTATGTACTGGCCCAGTTCTTCTGATGGTACCTGCCCTGTTGCGGCCAGCATACCTATCGCTATGGGAAGGTCGTAGGCGCTGCCTGCTTTCTTTATATCGGCAGGCGCCATGTTCACAACTACCTTGGTACGTGGGCGCTCAAAACCTGTATTTTTTATAGCAGATAAGATCCGTTCTATGCTTTCCTTCACTGCATTATCAGGCAGGCCTACGATAAAATAACCAGTGGTACCCTGTGCCAGGTCCACTTCCATAGTGATAGTGAGTGCCTCTACTCCATATACCGCACTGCCGAAAACTTTTACTAACATCGTTTCAAATTCCTTTTGCTAAGGTTTGTAAATGTAGTAAATAGGAACGATGACAAAATAAACACCGCCGATTTACTCCTTCTTTTCCAATTTTTCTGCCTCGTGAGCTGGCGGATGACTTATCGGTTCCGGATGGTGCCCGATCTTTTTCTTTACCCAGTGTTCTATTTTATGATGGAAAGGGATAATGATACTTGCCATCACCAGCAGGCATATCAGGGTAAGCACCAGGTTGTGATGGGTATATTCTTCGATCTGCGCGTGAAGCAGAAGCTGCACAAATTCAAAAACGATAAGTACGGAAAGAGTGCCTAAAACATCAATTATTTTTGTGTCCACCTTCTTATGCCGCATGAGCAATATGGCAAAAATGAAAATGACTATGAATCCACATACCCCGCATATCTGGAGGTATTCTTTCCGTTCATGCTCCTCTTTTTCTTTTTCCAGCTCGCGTTTCTTTTCTGCTATTTCTGCCTTTTTTTCAAGATTGAAAATGTCTGTATGTTTTTCGAGTGAGAAGATGGAGTCCTTTATTACCACGTATTTTTTATAGTCGGCAAGCGCTGAAACAGCATCGTATAACATTTCGTGCGCATCAGAAAGGTATTCATAGCTTTTCTGTATGTTATCAAGGTACCCTATTTCTTTATCTATTGTTATTGCGCTGTCCAGGTAAGCAACAGCCTGCCGCAGGTTGGTTTCCATATTAGCCTTCGTAGGTTTTCCGTTTGCATCAGCATCGGCAGACTGTGCAATATTCAGATATACCTTGCCGATCATGCTATAGGTCTTTGCCAGCCCATTCCTATCACCTATCTCTTTTTTTATCTGTAATGCCTGGAACAGCATTTCCAGCGCTTTGGAATAATTGCCTTGCCCATCATATACAGCCCCGATATTTACCTTGTCAGCGGCAATATTTCCCTTTGGGTTCTGCCCTTCGTCCGCATCAGGAGCCTTACTTGTCCTTCTTGCGAGGCTTTCTTCATCAACAGCCAAAGCCTTAAAATGGTATTCCAGGGCTTTCGGGTAATCTTTCATTTCGGCATACACATTGCCGATCGCTGTAAAAGAATGAGTGGCGAGCCCTTTGTTCCCTGTTTTTTCACCGAGCTGGAGGGCTTTGTTGTAATACGCAAGCGCTTCCGTATAGTTTTTCTGACTGAAATATATATTCCCTATGTTGTGCAGGTGGTTGGCAATTCCGGGGTTATAGCCCAGTTCTTCATTGATCGTTAACGAGGTGAGCCAGTATTTATAAGCGTTTGGAAAGTCGGATAAAGAAAAATAATTGGCGCCTATCGCGCTGTTCGCGCGGGCTGTGCCCTTTTCCCAATGAAGTTCTTCAGAAAGAGAGAGTGCCTCAATTCCGTATTTGATACCATCATAAGGGCTTATCTTATTGTACTCATAAGACAGGCCGGTAAGCAGTTTTATTTTGTCTGTATCTTCCTTATCATGGGCTTCGAGCTTTTTTAGCAGCTCACTGATACGCGCGTTGCCCTCCTGCTGTGCGCTCACCGGTAGCCGGATAGATGTGGCCAGGGCGAATATTAATATACAGGCAGCGTATGTTTTCATTGAATGGCTCCGACTTCATTATTTTCCATACACATAGTAAAGAGATAACCGGTACACGAGGTCATAGCCATTGCTCACGCTTACTGGGCCTGCGTTATTGTACGCGTTATACCATACATTGGGCATGATATGTATCTTACTGATCGGTGAATAGTCTATGCCGGCCGTAAAAAACTGCTCTTTTGTATTTGGGTCATAGGTTGCTGTAATGGGGGCATCCTTGCTGTACAGGCTGTTGTTATTATTACCGGATGGGTCATAATTATCGTACCGGATGAAGAACCCAAGGATGTCCCTGTATATCCGGCCCCTTGCAAATACAGAGATAGCAACTGCTTTATTGGTAATGGTATCAGTGCCGGTTTTCGTGGTCACTATATCATCGTTCATAATGCTGTTCATAAATGCTTCTACGCCCACTGTAAACTTTGGTGCAGTATATGCGATCATCCCTTTCACCATGCTACGGTCGTGGTGCCATTTTGCCGTCCAGTTTATTTTTGTGTAGTCTGAATACAGATCAATGATGAGCCTTTTATTCAGCAGCTTGGCATACACATCTCCGTAAAGCCATTTAAAGGCATCGTTTTCCGGTTTTGCCAGGGTTCCGTTGCCTACCATCAGGCTGTAGCCTATTTCTGTAAAATGAGTATTATACAATGTCCCGTTAAGCCTTGCGCCCATGTCATAGGTAGGGGTGCGGCGTATATCTGATACAGTGCGCTCTATGCAGCGGTAATCCCAGATCACCTCTGAGGTGAGCACAGCAGCAGGGGTATAGGATTGCCCGATTGTAAGGTCTGATCCGCGAAAAATGTTCTTCCACTTGATGTTTGCGAGTTTAACAGACATGGCCAGTTTACTATCAACAAGCAGGTCGCCTGATGTTACCGGCGTAGCTGTAGCGCTGGTTGTTTCATTATCTTCTGCCGCCAGAAGAAATTCCGCTGAAAACCTTTTACTGATCGCATAGTCATACCCAAGATAAATGCGGCGAAACTGGAAAATGCTTTCACCCTGTTTTATGCCGGTATATTGGTTCATCCCGCCACGATTAAAGGAGTCTGATTTGGCTTTGTAGGCAATATCTCCATATGCAAGGCCCCATAATTTACCCCCTGGCGTAAACGCGCTATCCTCCTGGGCGCTGGCGCTAAAGCTAAATAACCCTATCAGCGCAATACTCATAACACATTTAATAACGATGGCAACGGGTGTAGAGCAGTTTTTCATTTTTGATTAATATTTGAAATGAGGATAATCTGCTAAAAGTATAAATCATTTTCATTAATTTATAATACCAACTATAGTAATTCAAGCATGTTCAAATATTCTTTCCTATTATATCTAACACTTTCACTTAACTACTCGTCTATATAGTTGAACGGATATTTCTTTTATGAACAGTGCATATAGATCCTTACTGTTAGTTTGCCTGGCTGCAATGTTATTTACCACTTCCTGTTATAAGAGTGGGTACAATAGCGTCGTTGTAACTCCGGTAAATAGTAATGAGACAAAATTAAACCAGCTATTTTCCGGCTTGCGCTACGTTCCCCAGAATATCTCAGTTACAGCGGGATTTACACAAACAGTTTATGGGATCAATGGCACAAAGCTCACCTTTTACCCTAACTCCTTTAAGGACAATAGTGGTAATATTATCACGAGAGGTATTATCAATATCCAGCTCACGGAAATATATACAACGGGTGGCATGATAGCAAACAGGGCTGCCACAACTACTGCAGATGGCCGGCTGCTGACAAGCGGGGGAGAGGTGCTGATAGCCGCAACCATGAATGGCCAAGAGGTTTTTGCAAATAAGTATGGCGTTGGCTTCAGGGCTGTGCCATCAAAGCAACCAATGCTACTGCTCTATGGAAACGCCGATACACGCGACTCTGTTGTTAGCTGGGCTACACCGGGAAGTCCACTGCCGGGCGCCTTCGCTGCCGGAACTGTTACAAATGCAGACACCAGCCTTGTAGTGGTAATAACCAGCGCCGGCCCGGATACTGTAACTACACATACCGCAGTGACGACCTATTATCAATTTGACAGTTGTGCGAGCTTCAACTGGATCAATTGCGATTATTTCTACAGCTCTTCAGCGCAGCTTACCGATGTGCGGGTAATGTTGCCGGATACTTCGTTCAACCAGTCTAATACCGAAGTTTTCGTTGTGTTTCCCACCATTAATGCCGCAGCTCATATGAGCCAGTATAATATAGCCACCCATACATTCGATCTGCCTAATGGCTATTATATACCCACTGGAATGCCTATGGATATCGTAGTGGCCACAAACAAAAGCGGCAGTTACTACTATTACAGCGACACTAGCGTAAGCACAACAAACAATATGTTTATTTACGCCGAAATGTCACAAATGAGCCTTGATGCTATAAAAACACAATTAAACAATCTATAAACACTGTCTTTAACTTCAAATAAAACCCTGTAAACCCTGCCTATAGACCCAGTACCCTATAAACCTACCCCTATAATCCCTCTCAACTTAGCCCCCTATCACTGCGGGGCTTTTTTTATTTTTTCTTTAACAAGGTACTATGCATTGCATAATACCTTTTTTTACCTACCTTTGTGTTAGAAACGCAGAAATGGCTATAGATAACACAGAATCGCAGATGAGGAAGGGATTGTTGGAGCTCTGTATCCTCGGGATCATTCAAAGACAGCAGGAAGCATACCCCAGTGATATACTGGAGCAACTGAAGGGGTCTAAACTTGTGGTGCTGGAAGGCACACTATACCCGCTGCTTACCCGGCTTAAGAATGGCGGCTTTCTCAGCTATCGCTGGGAAGAGTCATTATCTGGCCCACCCCGGAAATATTATTGTCTCACTGGGGAAGGGGTAAAGTTTTACGAACAGCTCCGCACCACCTGGGACGAACTAAGCAATGCAGTAAACAACTTAACTGTTTCATTATAAAAAACCACACATATGCAGCGTATCATTCAGATCAACATTGCCGGCCGCATCCTGCCGATAGAAGAGGACGCCTACATCATTTTAAAAGAATACATCAATACCCTCTGCCGCCAGTTTACCGGTGACGATGGCAAAGAAATAATTGAAGATATAGAAAACAGGATCGCGGAACTCTTCGGCATACGCCTGGAAGGTGGTGTACCAGCCATAGACCGCGCTGACGTGCAAAAAGTAATAGACACACTTGGGTCGGCTGCCGACCTGCATGATGGCCCAACAACCGCGCGCAGCCAGGCAAATGCCGGTTCTTCTTCCTATACCTACACCAACCAGGGTGGCCCATCCCGGCCATACCCTTATACTCACGACCGCCTGCTGCGCGACCCGTATGATAAAGTAATAGGCGGCGTATGCAGCGGCGTAGGGCACTACTTCGATATAGACCCGGTGATCATCCGTATTATTATGGTGGCGCTGTTCCTTACATTTTTCGTCGGATTTGTAGCATATATCATAGCATGGATAGTGATACCGGCCGCACGCAGCAGGGAAGAGCTGTTCAATATGAATAACGGCAACCCGATCACCTTTCATGAATTCAGCCGCAATGTAGAAACAGAGTTGCAGGACCTGAAACGCCGCGGCGAGCAAATGAGCCGCGAACTGAAAGACTTTTTCAGCAAGAAAAGGAATTAAAAGGAATTGGGAATTTGTCTTTTGGAATTTGTCTTGCTGTGTACTTTTAAAGTTAGCTTTGCGGACTTACGACTCACGACTTACAACTTATGACTAAAACATACAAACATCTTTTTTTCGACCTCGACCATACGCTTTGGGATTTTGATAAAAACTCAGAGGCCACAATGCGGCAATTGTATGGTGAGTACGAGCTTGATAAGCGCGGGATACCGGATTTTGATGAGATGTTCAAAGTGTATGTAGTGCATAACGACCGGCTGTGGGAGCGTTACCGCAACGGTTTTATAAAGCGCGATGAGCTACGCTGGAAAAGAATGTGGCATATGCTGCTGGATTTTAAAGTTGCAGATACATCGCTGGCCCACGAAATAAGCACAGCCTACCTGGAGATATTGCCCACCCGAACTCTGCTGGTGCCACACGCCAAGGAACTGCTGGATCACTGTAAGGGCCGTTATGAAATGCACCTCATCACCAATGGTTTCGAGACCACCCAGCGGCTGAAATTGCAGTACTCGGGTATAGCTCGCTACTTTACCCATCTCATTACATCAGAGAAAAGCAACAGCATGAAGCCCCACCGCGACATCTTTGACTTTGCTCTGAATATATCAAAAGCAGAAGCCGAACACAGCATTATGATAGGTGATGCGATAGATATCGACATACTTGGCGCCATAAACGCCGGCTGGGATACTGCTTATTACAACCCGCATAATGTACCCCATAACCGCAAGCCTACTTATGAGGTGAAACATCTGGAGGAGTTGATGAGGATATTTTAGAAACTGCCAGGCTTAAGGAGCCGGCACTAACCCGTGTTTTAACAATACTGCTTTTAGCTTTTCCATATTCGGTGGGCCGCCTGCATTTATGATCTCACCGCTTTCCCTGAAAAAGTCAGGGCCAAGAATGCCCGGAGTGATGACACACAATGCCTTTGCATCTTCCTGGCCAAGATTATTAAAACCATGCACTGCTCCACGCGGGATAAAATAAGATTCGCCGGGGCCAATCTCAAAAGTGTTTCCCGAAACCGAATAGGTTAATACCCCTTCAAGGCCGTAAACGGTCTCATCAAAGTTTTCGTGGTAATGGGGAATGGGAACCTTGGCTCCTACAGGCACCATAAATTCAAACATGGTCAATTGGCCATTGGTATCCTTTGCCTCACGCAAAAACTGAACGGAGACCTGGCCAAGACGAATGACCTCTTTAGTTGCGTCTATCATATAAAGTTGCTCTGGATGATAAAAATCCGATTCAAAATAAAATGGATTTTTCGTCTTGCCAAATTTCTATTTACCAAATTGCTTTTGAAGCCAAAATGTGCGTAGGACCACATAACCCCAAAATAATGTGATAATGCAGAACGCGATATGTGGAAACCAAAACGACAAAATAATTGCCGCGATCGATACAGGTGTGCTTATTTTCTGGCCAAATCTCATAGCTACTAACGTTCTGGCATGTTGCTCGTCTTTTGCAAGAGATACTGGCCGCGCACAGGATATCAGCAGGAGCCTTAATGATAAACTAAGCAGTAAATTGCAGGCACTATAAACTGCAACTGCGGGTTGGGCGTAATTGGTGGAAAAGTACTCCGCCACTATTGCCGAAGCGAATGGAAATAAAGTAACGATAAACATGAAGACACCATTGGCATACATAAAATGCAATGATGACCTGTTTATAGAATTGAATATCCGGTGATGGGTGAGCCAGGTTAAAAGAATAATGATAAAACTTAAACACCACGCAAAGAGGCTGGGCCACAGCCTGCTCAGCGCCACCCATAGATCATTCACAGAATGTACGGTTTCATGTGGAGGTACTTTTATTTCAAGTACAAGCAGCGTTATTGCGATGGCGAAGATCCCATCGCAGAAAGTCTCTAACCGTGCATTTTCGTTCGCAGCCGACATAGAATGTGAAAATAAAACACGCAATCAAATAAAACAACCTGAAGCCAACATATGAGGTGAATATCTGGACGAGTTGATGGGGATACTTTAGAGGAGATATTACTTATGGCTTCCTATATTTACCTCTTGGGTTTCTACTAGTATGGTATATCGCCGAAACATAGATCTCGTGTTTTCTCGCGTTAACCCTGTAAACAATTACAAATGGAAATGTTCTTGTGATAGCCTGCCGGTATGAGTTTTTGTTTTTTGAGAAAGCAGCTGGATTCTGTAATATTTGCCTGATCTTATTATCTATCGTTTTTTCAAAGCGGATTCCTAAACCTTCCTGCTGCTCTTCATACCAGATGCTTGCAGCCCTATATTCACTAAGTGCTTCAGGGTGAAAATTGATAGAGTAAATCATTTTCTTTTTATTTCAGCTAGCGATTTCCTTGTGATTGCTTTTACTTCATCCCACGAATATCCTTTCACTTTACCGCTTTCAAGCTCTTTTGTTCTTTTGTCCAGTTCTTTTACAAAAGCCTTATCCTCCCATATATCGTCATCGGAACCTTCTTCTGCAAATGCCTTGGCCACACTTAACACAGCTTTCTTCTGTTTGACGCTAAGTTGCTCAACATAATTGGCTATTTTTTTATCTAACGAGGCTACACTATTCATGGCTGTGCTTTTCACAAATTTAAGAAATTTAGTCAATCAAATTAAAACAGCCCATCCTTTCAGATGGGCTGCAATTCAATTCAAATAAAGGCAATCTTAGAGTGCCATATCAGCGTCGTCGCTTTCAGTTACTTGTGGTGCTGATTGCTCAGAGGCTTGTGGTTTGCTATCATTGTTTTCGCGGCGGGGACGGTCTTCGCGCGGGCCACGGTCGTTGCCACCACGGTTGCGGTCTCCACCACCACGATTGCGGTCACGGTCACCACCACCACGGCGTTCGCCACGGTCACCACGGTCACCACCTTCGCGTGGCGCTGGCTCTACATAGCCTTCTGGTTTTGGCATCAGCACTTTGCGGCTCAGGCGCAGCTTACCGGTCTTAGGGTCTGTACCTACGAGCTGTATCTTCACCTTGTCGCCTTCCTTAAGCACACCATCCAGGCTGTCGAGGCGCTTCCAGCTCACTTCTGAGATATGGAGCAACCCTTGCTTGCCGGGCATGAACTCTACGAATGCACCAAAAGGCATAATGCTCTTCACAGTACCTTCATAAGTAGCGCCTATTTCTGGTATTGCTACTATGCTGCGGATCCATGCAAGCGCCTTATCGATGCTCTCCTTGTTGTTAGAGAATATCTTGATGACACCCTGGTCGCCTACTTCTTCTATATTGATCTTGGCGCCAGTCTCGCGCTGTATTTCCTGAATGATCTTACCGCCCGGCCCGATAACTGCACCGATGAACTCACGGTCGATAGAGAGCTGCTCAATGCGTGGTGCATGTGGTTTCAGTTCTGCACGTGCCTCTGGTATGCAGCTATACATTGCATCAAGAATGTGCAGACGGCCGCGTTTAGCCTGCTCCAGCGCCTGGAACATGATCTCCATGCTCAGGCCATCGCACTTGATGTCCATCTGGATACCACAGATACCATCGCGGGTACCGGTAACTTTAAAGTCCATATCGCCCAGGTGATCTTCATCGCCGAGGATATCTGTAAGCACTGCAAACTTGCCATCCTGTGCTATAAGGCCCATAGCCACACCACTCACGTGTTTTGGCACCGGTACACCGGCATCCATGAGCGCGAGTGAGCCTGCGCACACCGTAGCCATTGATGAAGAACCATTGCTCTCCAGGATATCAGATACTACGCGTACTGTGTAAGGATATTCAGCAGGCATCATTTGCTTCAGCGAGCGCATAGCCAGGTTACCATGGCCTACTTCTCGACGGCTCTGGCCGCGCATCATCTTCACCTCGCCGGTAGAGAATGGCGGGAAGTTGTAATGCAGGAAGAAAGAAACATAATCAGATGTTGCAGCGGTTTCAGCCAGCAGCTCATCTTCAGATGTACCAAAGGTTACCGATGTGAGCGACTGTGTTTCGCCACGGGTGAACAGTGAAGAACCGTGCGGGCCGGGCAATGGATTTACTTCCATGGTCAGCGGGCGCACTATTTCCAGGGTACGGCCATCGAGGCGCACCTTTTCGTTCAGCATCATTTCACGGATCACCTTCTTTTCCAGGTCGTGGAAGTAAGTGCCAATGAGGGCTGCATCTTCAGCCGGGAGTGGGTTCTCCTCGTTGAACTGCGCCTTGAAGTCTTCTTTTACTTTCTTGAAAGCATCACTGCGGTCATGCTTGCCGAGTGCGCCCTTAGCGATATCGTAGATGCGCTTTGTACCAAACTCAGCGATCTTAGCTTCGAAAGCAGGATTAGTGTATGGCTTAGTGTATTCACGCTTAGTGGTTACGCCAGCTTTCTCACGCAGTTCGTGCTGCAGTTTTATCTGTGCGCGGATGGCTTCGTGGCCTACTTCAATAGCTTTGATGAGGCCGGCTTCTTCAAACTCCTTGCCTTCACCTTCTACCATCATAATGTTCTTATCGGTAGAGGCTACTATAATATTGATGTCAGCTTCTTTTATCTGGCTGCGGCCCGGATTAACAACGTATTCGCCATTGATACGGCAAACACGAACTTCAGAGATCACTTCCTGGATAGGAATGTCGCTCACTGCAAGCGCTGCAGATGCTGCGAGACACGCCAGCGAGTCAGGCATAACCTCTGCATCAGATGAGATAAGGGATACCAGCACCTGCACTTCGCACAGATAATCATCGGGGAACAAAGGGCGCAGTGCGCGGTCGATGAGGCGTGAGGTAAGGATTTCGTAATCATTAAGGCGTGCTTCGCGCTTGAAGAATGAGCCGGGAATGCGGCCTGCGGAAGCGAATTTTTCCTGGTAGTCAACACTCAGTGGAAAGAAAGACTGCCCTGGTTTGGGCTCTTTTGTAGCTACGACGGTAGCGAGTATCATACAGTCGCCCATACGGACAACAACTGAACCATCGGCCTGGCGGGCCATCTTGCCCGTTTCGATGGTTATTTCGCGGCCATCGGCTAGTTTCAGCGAGGCGGAAATTGGATTTGGAATCATAACATCATGTTATTTAGTCAGCGTAAAAAATATAGTTGCCTTACGTCCCCGCAACTCATGGGGTTCATCAAAATGTTTTTTGGATCTTGCAGATTCGATGATGCTGCAAGGTGTGCTATGGAGGGGAATTGTAGTATAATCTTACTCAAAGCAGGCCTGAGTGCAGGGCACAAGAGATTTCACAAATACGGCAAGGGCCATTTTGGGAAAATCACACTTCAGGCTTCACGGAGCATAACTAAAAAACAATTCCCAACCGAAACAGTTGGGAATGGTAAGGCGGGTTTCGCTTATTTGCGTAATCCAAGTTTTTCTATCAGTCCGCGATATGACTCGAGGTTGTTGTGGCTCAGGTAAGTAAGCAGGCGCTTGCGACGTCCTACCATTGACATTAATCCGCGGTTTGTGGAGAAGTCCTTTCTGTTGGTCTTCAGGTGGCCGGAGATGTGGTTAATACGCTCTGTGAGCATTGCGATCTGTGATTCGATAGAGCCGGTATTGGTTTCGTTGCCCCCGAATGTTTTGAAGATATTGGCCTTCTTTTCAGCTGTAAAATGAGACATTTGCATCAATTTTTTTATTCCGCCCCATGCGGAATGTTTATAATTTATTTTTAGCGAGTGCAAAGATAGGGAATTTTTGGAATTTGGTGTTAGGAATTTGTGGTTTGAATTGAAATGTTCGGAATTCGGAATTTGTAATTGGGAATTTGGATTGCTGCGGCACCCGTTTTATTTGGATCATCGTATAATATCACAGTTTTTAAGAAAAAAAAGTTTTGTGGGTTTCTGTAGTTATTTTGTTGGTTATCAATGGTTTGATATTTACAAAATGTCACAAACGTATCGCATTCATATCACAGCGTTTTTTTGTAATGTTTTGATTTTTTTGCTTGCCAGCTTCCGGTTTTCTTCCGCCTTCGGTCAGATAAATCCAGTTTCGTAATCCTGATTTTTGGTTACTGCCATTTTTTAGCCTGCCTGCCGGGTAGGCAAGCCCGAAATATACTTACGATAAGATCCTCCTCCTCCTTTTATTGCCACAAATGGTGTGCCGGAAATGGCGTGGCAGATGATGAGATACCCACATTTTTGATGAAGAGGCAATATAAAAATATATCCCAGAAAAAAAATGGGAAAAACGCCACTCATTTTGGAAACAGATAAGTTTGAACTATCGCAAGCTAAAAGAACTTAAGAAATTGATTGAATTTTATAAGGACCGTTTCCCGGTATCAAAGGGAGCCACTTCAATAAGACCATATCAATTGTCGCAACAGTGTCACGACAATTTCCCCTGTTCAACATTAACGAATCAATAAAACAAAATTTCTGAACATATTCTTGTACAAAATGCAACGCAGTAATATATTTGCGTACACACATGAATTACAGGAATATATTGCTGATCGACGACGATGCGGACGACCATGAGATATTCATGGCAGCGCTGGCCAAGGTGTCAATGGCGGTAACATGTACTGGTTATACAAATGCCGGCGAGGCACTGCAAAAACTGGAGCAGGGGCAAATAACCACCGATGTTATTTTCCTGGACCTGAATATGCCTATTATGAATGGGCAGCAGTTTCTGTATGAAATAAAGAAAAGGCCCGATCTGGAGCATATCCCGGTTGTTATTTTTTCTACTTCATCGAATCCCAGCACAATACAACTTACTAAAGAAATGGGCGCAATGAAGTTTATTACCAAGCCCGACAAATTTAATGACCTGGTACGCATACTTGAAGCATTTCTGTTACAATGATATTGGGGGAGGCCTTGGCATGATTTTATTGATTTTTCTCTTCTAACTTTTAAGAATGGAGGCCAAAGAATATCATTTTCTGCAGGGTGGGGGAGAAATGGGCCAGTTGACCCGGCAATTTGATTGGGCGAAAACGAGTATAGGTGCGCCGCGCGAGTGGCCACAGAGCCTCCGTACCACTGTGTCCACGGTATTGTCGTCCCGGTTCCCAATGTTCATCTGGTGGGGCGAGGATCTGATCCAGTTTTACAATGATGCTTACCGGCCCAGCCTGGGCAATGACGGAAAGCACCCAAAGGCGCTGGGACAAAAGGGAAAGGATTGCTGGCCCGAAATATGGCATGTTATCTATCCATTAATAGAGCAGGTGCTGACCACTGGCATAGCTACCTGGAGCGAAGACCAACTGATACCCATATACCGGAACGGGAAAATAGAAGATGTTTACTGGACATTCAGTTACAGCCCTATCTGGGGAGAGTCGGAGCGGGCAGAAGGCGTATTGGTTGTCTGCAGCGAGACAACAGAAAAGGTTAACAATCTAAAGAAACTGGAACAGAGTGAACAAAGGTTCAGGAACCTTATCGCGGAATCGACAATTGCGACTACACTGCTTTCAGGTAAGGATTTGGTAGTGGAGTTGGCTAATGCGGCCATATTGAAACTCTGGCACAGGGATGAGTCTATTATCGGAAAGTCATTGGTAGCAGTAATGCCCGAGCAAAAAGACCAACGTTATTTCGATCTGCTTCGCAAGGTTTATGAAACTGGCGAGACCGTAAAAGAGGAAGGAGCGCTAGTGAAAATAGCAAGAAACGGAAAAATGGAATCGGTCTATCGCGATTTCAGCTATAAACCCCTGCGAAATGAAAACGGTGAGATAACGAGTGTACTGGCTATGGTGACAGATGTTACAGAAAAGGTTGTAGCGCAGCAACGGCTGATACAAAGCGAGGAGCGCTACCGCACACTGATAGAGGAGGGGACTGTGGCAACGGCGCTATATACTGGTCCCGAAATACGGATACAATACGTGAATGATACTATGCTCAAATACTGGGGTAAAGACTATTCGGTATTTGGCAAAACGCTCAGGGAAGCGCTGCCCGAACTGGAAAACCAGCCTTTCCCGGGTTTGCTGGAAAGTGTGTACGCCACGGGAGAAACCTACCTGGGCGCAGAGGAAAAAGCCTACCTGGAAGTAAACGGACAACTGCAGCCGGGTTATTACAATTTCACCTACAAGGCACTACGCAGGGACGATGGCACAATATACGGCATACATCATGCGGCTATAGATGTGACCGAGCAGGTGATGGCCCGGAAAAAAACAGAAGAAAGCGAACAGAAAGTACGGACCATCGTAGAGAGTGCGCCGTTTCCGATTGCAGTATATACCGGTAAGGAAATGCGCGTGGAGCTGGCCAACCAGGCGATCATGGACATATGGGGCAAGGGCAATGATGTTGTTGGCAAATTATTCACAGAGGTATTGCCGGAATTGGGCAACCAGCAGGTATTTGACCAGATAGCAGAAGTATTTGCAACAGGACAGGCATTTCATACCCGCAACCAGCGGCTGGATCTCATAGTCAATGGCAGGTCGCGGCCATATTGGTTCAACTATAGTTTTACGCCACTGTTTGATACAGATGGTAACGTTTACGGTGTGATGAATACCGGGGTTGACAATACAGACCTGATGCTGGCCAAAATGAAGGTGGAAGAGAATGAAATGAATATGCGCAACACCATTCTCAAGGCACCTGTGGCCATGTGTATTTTCAAGGGAGGGCACCATGTTGTGGAAATAGCTAATGAACGGATGATAGAGTTGTGGGGAAAAACAGCTGCCGACGTAATGAGCAGGCCTATTTTTGAGGGCTTGCCGGAAGCGAAGGGCCAGGGTTTCGAACAAATGCTGGATTCGGTATTCAGTACGGGCGAGACTGTGGTGGCGGAAGGAGTGCCCGTTACGCTGCCCAGAAACGGGAAGGTGGAACAAGTGTTTGTGAATTTCGTTTATGCGCCGTTTTATGAAGCAGACCGCTACATAACAGGCGTCATAGCCGTGGCAACAGATGTAACATCGCAGATAATAGCGCGGCAAAAAATAGAGGAGGTAGTGAATGACCGCACCAAGGAGCTTGCCGAAGCCAACAGCAATCTGCAAAAGTCTAATGCCGAACTGGCACAGTTTGCCTACATAGCTTCGCACGACCTGCAGGAGCCGATAAGAAAAGTGAGCACGTTTGCACAAATGCTGGAGCAAACGCTGGGCACAAATGTTGACGAGCGTGCAGTAAAATACCTAGAAAAAATAAATAGTGCATCTTCCCGGATGACGACCCTTATCAGGGATGTTTTGTCCTACTCACAGCTATCGCGGGAAAAGGAAGTATTCGAGCCTGTGGACCTGCGGGATATAGTGCGCAATATAGAGAGTGATTTTGAACTGCTGATAGAACAGAAAAAGGCAGTTATCGAATATGGCGAGCTTCCCGTTATAGCGGCAATTCCCTTGCAGATGTCGCAGCTTTTTGGCAACCTTATTTCCAACTCCCTGAAGTTCAGCAAGCCGGATGTTCCTCCTCATTTAAACATCAGCACAACGCTGCTAACAAAAGAAGATGTTTCCACCTATGCGATAAATGGCAGCGCCGACGGTTATTACCGGATAACCATACGCGACAATGGAATTGGTTTTAGCCAGGAGTATGCAGCGCAGATATTCAATATCTTCCAGCGGCTACATGGGCATTCGGAGTATGCGGGTACGGGTATAGGCCTGGCTATGTGCAAAAAAATTGTTCAAAACCACCGGGGGGATATCTACGCCGAAGGAAGCATAAACGAAGGGGCAGTTTTCAGCGTGATCCTTCCGGCATCTTTGAGTACGTAATGACAGTTGTTGTCTTCAACAGCAATAAAGGAATTCATGTTGCGGTGGTGCGCCCGATGGAAATGAAGGAAGAAAGCACGGGGTTTGAATACCCGAAAACAGCGTAATT
Source organism: uncultured Bacteroidota bacterium (assembly GCA_903887415.1). GTDB lineage: Bacteria > Bacteroidota > Bacteroidia > Chitinophagales > Chitinophagaceae > Nemorincola. The sequence goes on from CAISPO010000014.1 coordinate 38,832, forward strand.
TGCGCTCATGAAAAAAGCCGCACTTTTCTTTATCTTCTGCCTGGCGTTATTGCAAAATTCTGCCCATGCCCAAAACATAGGCGGCATAGGCGCACAGCTTTTCCTGGATACAGCCGGTGGGCATTCCATGCCGCAGATACAAAGCCTGGTGCCAGGCACAGCCGCCTACCAATCCCTTAATGCTACGGACTACATCATAAAGGTAAATGACGTAAGCTGCCTGGATAAAACTATGGTAGAGGTGGTGGGCATGATAAGGGGAGAGGTAGGCACAAAAGTACACGTGACGGTAGCGGACACCAAGGATGGCAAGAACCCACGCGATTATGACCTGGTGCGTGGTGCCATATCGTCTATCACTACGAAATCAATAGATCCGGTGGCTGCTTTTACCGAGCAGTGTGAGCAGGAAGTCCGGGATATGAAGAAAAGGGGAGTAACTGTTGTAAAGACTTTTCCATCAGACTGCGGCAACTATTTTTTCAATTTTGATGCCGAAGCCCAAACCTATACTATACGCGTGATGGTGCTGGAGGGAACCGGGGATGATGCCACGAAGCCGTTTAATATTATGGCCCGTGTTTTTGACAACGCCAATGAAAAAGATGTTACCGAAATCTCCCGATACCGGACAGAAAATACCGGCAGCTACACCCGTGGCCTGCTGGATGGCACAGCTACTTTCAAAAAGGCTGGCGTAGGCTTAGTGAACGTGCAACTGCATGATGATGGAAAGAAATGCAAAACGATGTATGTGGTCATCTGCAAATAGACCTAATTTGGACTCCATGAAGAAACTGCTGTTGCTGATCTGTTTATCTGCATGCCGCATGGGTTATGCCCAGGTAACGGTTGATACTACCAGTGGCAATGTGATCGTAAAAGAAAAAACGGGCAAGATCACTAAAAGCCTGAGCATCTACACCATGTTTGCGGAGCACTGTGGGAAGTGCAGCGATATAGTTTATGACCCCAATAGCGGCGATTACGGGGCAGAGCCCGATACGCTGTACCTGAACTTTGCCAACGAGCTCATCCATATAAGAACCATGCTGGATACTGCCTTGATATATAGAAGGAAGTATGACTTTTATCGTTTCGCATGCAACCTCGCGCCATACCGTGACCTGGGGAGCAAATTAGCGGACATATTTTCTAATTCTGCCGAATGGAATGATTACTTAAAAAAAGCGGGCAACCTGCTAGTAGCTGATACACTATTTGATGGCAATGAACTTGTAGAGCTGAGGTACGATCCTGTACTTGCCGCGCAGGTACTTGACAAGAGCGATTTTGTGCAGACCCTCAATGATTTTTTTAAGCCATACGGCTATAAGGTCACTGCAAACGGGTTTCCTGCCGACCACCAGCAAACGCTGAGCCGTAACGAGCTTCGGTCTCTGGGCAAGCCGGAAAGTTTAATTGTCCCCATTCCCAACGGTGGTTTTGCGCTTATGAAACTGACTGGCGAAAAACGCGCACCAAAGAAGAAATAGCCGAAACAGGGTGCATTTCAATTCTTCGCAATTCAACCTATGTTCAACCACCGTCATGGTTGCGTACATTTTAGCTCTTTATTCCCCGGATTTCATCCGGGTCTATTCATATTAAAGCCCTCCGGGCTTTTCAGTACAAGTTTATTGCGTTTATCTTATATGCGAAGGTCTGAATTGCACTCCCGAAACATAAGAGCGGAACAGGAAAAATTTATCGCGTATTTTTGAGTAGAATTTACACATAGTATATGGGCTCGTATAGCATGGCTGAGGCGTTGAAGCAGCTCCTGGAGAAATCGCACTGGAAACCAAAAGTGACGGAGCTGCGCATGCGCGATGAGTGGGAAAGTATAGTAGGTAAAACCATCTCCCGCTATACCCGCAGCCTGGCGCTGTACAACAAAACACTCACCATTTATACCGATGTTGCCCCGCTGAAGCAGGAGCTGCTGCTGGGCAAGGAGCAGCTAATAGCCCGCTTAAACGAATATTTTGAAGACAGGGTGGTGGAGGAGATCATTATCAAGTAACTACTTCCTGCATCGCCATTATCAGTGTTACGTAGAGACGCAGCAGTGCTACGTGGATACGCAGCAGTATTACGTGGATACCCAGGAGTGTTACGTGGATACGCAGCAGTGTTACGTGGAGACGTAGCAGTGCTAGTCTCTACGCGCATGTGCACGCATCTATGAGTAAACCATTAGCGCTGATCCATAAAGTAGCAGAGACGCCATACATGGCGTCTCTGCTAGAATTCCAATGATTTTGTAACTTACTTTTTAGCCATCCGGTGTGCCGGTTTTCCGGTTTCCTTTTTGGGTGAGATCAGCAGGGCCACATGGCTGAAATCAGCCGCCGTATTCAATACTTTACGGTACCGCTCGTAATACTGCGGTGAAAAGTGCAGTTGGGTATAAGATTCAGATACAGTAATAACCAGTTTATCTCCATTTTTTTTGTCGCTGGTGAGCATGTAGTCGCTCTTGAAGCTCACAACCGGTTTTAAATCGCTGTTCACATATTCTGCGTGCATACGCAGCGCTTCCGGGTTCAGTACCTTGCAGCCGACTGGCAGGTTGAGGGTAATAGTGCGGCTCATTGTATATGGGTAGTCTATGTCTATAGGCAGCTTGCGCTCATCTTCACTATACAACTCGCCCTGCGGGCCAATAATAGCGCCTACTTTAAAGAGGTAGTTCTTCCCTGCCTGCTCTGTCAACGTAGATGTGTTTACTGTAGCGGTGATCTCCAGCGGTTTGTTTTTATAATAATTGTCGGGGGCTTCGTTGGATATGGTATATTTCTTTATGTCCCCTTCCTTTCTTCCGAAGGTCACGATGTTCTTCACAATGTCTTTTTGTTTTTCACTGGTGCTGCTCAACAAGGCCGTTCTAAGGTCGGTTGACGGGTAGCCGGTATAGGAATAGGAAACATCTATCTGCGCCTCCATGTCACCGGTAAACGATACTGCAGCAGCTACATTGCTTTGGTTCTCAGAAGCTGGCAGCGAGGTTACCTTTCTCATTTTTACCAGGTCCCCGGTCACAAAGCCGCCGGGAGGTATGGCGCAGAATATGCCTTTATTATTCAGCACATCCTCGGGTACTATTGGGTAGCGGTAAAGCGGCCTTACCGGGTCCAGGAATTTTTTAAAGCTGGGGAAGTAAAAAAGCGGCTCGCTCAAGTTGTCCCAGTTCACAAAATCTGTATTCAGCACATGCTCATGCTTGTCGCCGGCAAAACCAAGCTCAAAATTCACGCCAGCTTGCGTAAAGCAAGCTACAAACAGCTTAATGATACCGGCCCCGTTTGCCGCTCTTTTTGAAATGATACTGTCCAGTGGATTCCTTGTTTTGTCATAGCCGGCGTCATAAACGGATATGGAGCGCAACTCCTCTGTAGCCAATACTTCGCGGCTGTCTTCGTAGTCTATAAAGCCATATTGGGAAACGGTGGTTTTAATGCCCGTCTCTATTTTTTTCATGTTCTCATATTCGTTGCCATTTGGCCGCACACCCAGCTCAGACAAGTATGCGTTCACCGCGGCCTTTTCTTTTTCGTTGATGCGGTAAAAGTCATTATAGTATTGCCTGCCCAGGCTGTCCCAAGTATATTCCACCAGCTTGTTGGTAGCATTATCTTCGTATCTATGATCCAGCCGGTATTCTGCGCGCATGGTGTAGAGGTCATAAAAACTAACAGGTTCCGGGCGCAGCTTGGGTATATCGTACAGGGAAATGGACATCCTGCGCCTGTTGTTCACCAGTGTATCTTTTACTGTAGGGAAGCCATTGTAGCCACGCTCAGCAAAATAATAGTTCTTTGGGCAAGACAAATTGAAATGGGTCTCCAGCACAGGTATATTGCCCTGGAATGTGAGGGTGCCAAAAAAAGAAGCCGGGTGTATCTCTTTCAAAATATATTCTATCTCCGAATTTTTTTCCACACCTTCCATCGCTATGATCACAGAGTTGTAGCCATGCGGATTGCGGGTTACCAGCATCATTTCCTTATTTATCTCCCGTGTTTTGCCGTTTGGCAGTATTACGCGGGCTCTTATCAGCGGCACACGGGTATTGAAGTACACAGGTATATCTATAGTATTATAATCCTCTATGCCCCGGTCGTCCAGCACTTTCACTACACGATGATAGGTGGTGTACATATTCATTGCACCGTTTTCTGCCCGGAAGTCATACGAAACATCATTCAACAGCACAATTGCCCGTTCGTTGGCAAATTCGGGCGGCACAGGGTGAACTATGGGTTTTGAGGCCCATTCTTCTTCCGGGGGCTTCTCATTGGTATATCGTTGTGCAGAAGCAGGGAGCACCGCTACGGAAAAAATGAAAATAAATGAAGCAAGTTTTTTCATCTGAAAATATTTATTCTATCAATGCTAATGAGGCACTAACATTTTTATTTTTTTTTGTTGCTGCGCGAATTACTGGCCGACCACATCTGGGTATCTTTGCGGGCTGTTTTTTTGCCGCTTTTTTTCTCTGTGGTGAGCACAACTGATTCCTTGTATTCTTTATTAAGCTGGTCAATGACCTGGTTATTGCTGGCAAACCGGGCGGGGCTTAATGACAATGATTGCCGTTCATATTCCTTAGTCAGCACTACCTGCTTTTTATCTGCTTTGTAAGATATGCTGTAACTCCATACGCCTTCCAGGCCGCCATGCGCGTTGCCTGGCAGGTGCGCCACCTTGTATCCTTCAGGTATATCCAGCACCACTACTTGCTTTATCTTTTCTTTGTACGGGAAGTAATAGCCCACTTTGCGCTCGCTGTCGTTCATCCGTTCATCGCCATAGGTACGCTGCAGGTTCATGTTTACGATATACTCGTCGCCCACCTTATGTGCATAATCATCCAGCGAAAAACTGGCAGAGATGTGAGCGTCCTTATTGCCCTTGCTGCTGGGGTTGAGTTCGTATTTCACCTGTGTGAACTTGTCGGAGCCACGCATCAGCATATCGCGCATTTCGTCATCCAGGTCTTTGCCATTGCGGTATTTTTTGAGGTAAGCTATGTTCCATGCCGGGTAGCCGGTAGTGTATTGTTTCAGGCTGCCTTTCAGGTCTTTGCTTTCAATGTGCATTACAGTGCTGTCTGTGGTCGTATTCTTCCCGGCGTCAACCACAGGTATCTTCACTATTTTATAATGGTTGGCGTCTATCTCCACAAAGGCTTCTTTGCCTTGTATGTCGTGCCTGTTTGCGCCAAAAGGGAGCACATTCTCCGTGCCATCCAGGAACACCCATTCCTCACCCAGTTTCACCGCGCAGATCACGTGGTTAAAACAGTCTTCGGTGGGCAGATCTTCTATCATATCAGGTATAACAGTAGTGCCGATGGCTGCAAAATAGGCTTTAAGGCCCACTTGCCGGCACATGGCCATAGTGATGCTGGCCATGTCTTTACAGTCGCCGTACATTCTTTTGTAAACAGTGTCTGCCGGCCTTGGCACAAATCCCTGCATCCCGCTTTCAAACGCGATATAATGTATGTGGTCCTGCACCCACTTGTATATATGCTCCGCTTTCTCCAGGTCGGTTTTATCATTTTTGGTCACCCGCTCTGCAGCATGCACCAGCCCTGTATCCTGGCGTATATTCAAATCCTTCACAAAGGCATAGTCGCGTTTATAAAGCGCATCGGCATCTCTCAATATCACGGAGTCCTTTTTAGCGCCTGTAAGCCGGTATGACGTAATATATGGCGTTATGATCGGCAAGTAATATTTTGCGGATGGTACCAGGTTGTAGTGCTTTACAGCCCGCAGATTGGTGGCAGTGAAAGTATAGATCGCCTTGCCATCTTTTATTTCCTTATCCTGTTTTATGTGAATGGCATCCGTATTTTTTATTGAAAAGCTGAGATTCACATAATCCGGAGCCACTACTTCATACGTGGCGCTTAGCACAGGCAGGTCCTGCAAAAAGTAAAAGCTGTTCAGCAAAGTAACATCCGTATTAGACAGTGTATATTTTGTTTCGGTTACAGTTCCCTTCGGAAGCGCCGTGTAGTAAGCCATCACAAGCCTTACCGCATCATAAAAGCTGCCGGTGATCTGCCCTGCAAGCCCGAACCCATAATTATGATCTTCCCTCTTATAGCCGCCTTTTTTGTCCGGTATAAAGGATATACACGACACATCCGACAATTGGTTAAAATCATCAAAAGTGAAATAATCCCTGTTTTCGGTAGTGGGCGACAGGTCGCTGATCAACAGCTTATCCATGGTTACATAGGTGTTGGCCTCAAGGCTCCCGTCATCCGGATCAGTCTTTATTTCCAGCTTTTCGGTATAGTTAGTATAGACTGCATGTTCGTTCTTATACTTTGCAGCAATGCTATCATACTTCACCCGTTCTGCTATCTTCTGCGCGTTAACAGAAGCCGCCAATAGCATAATTGCCGCCAGCAGGCCAGCTGTTTTGTTAAGTTGCTTCATGTAATTAATGTTGCCCGGTTATTTAATTTCTTATAATGTCCCGAAATGGAAGGATAAATATAATGATAAAAACGAGTCGTGGCGTATTTTTTGAATATTAATTGCAGCGGTGTTAATGATTTCCTATGGTATGTAGAAGCGCAATGCAGTGCGTCTCCACGCAACAACAAAATAATTTTTTCTGAAATAATAAAAAGGGCTGACATTGTTTCCATTGCCAGCCCTTCTTTGTTTCAAAATTTATTAAGCGCCTACTGCGAGGCGTTTGAAGGTAGTAACAGTAAGGCCCTTGGCCACGGAGCCAAGATATTCGCCTACAGTTTTACCATTGTCTTTTACGAATGCCTGCGGCAATAATGTATTGTCCTTAAAGAACTTGTTCAGCTTGCCGGCAGCTATCTTTTCAGCCATATCTGCGGCTTTTCCTTCCGCCATGATCTGTTCTACGGCAATTGCCTTTTCGCGGGCTATGGTTTCTGCAGATACGCTTTCTGCGTCCACTGCCATAGGGTTCATAGCTGCTATCTGCATGGCTACGTCCTTGCCAGCGCCTATGATGTTGTCATTTGCTGCCTCGTTCATGCCCACCAGCACGCCTATGCGGTAGCCGGAGTGGATGTAAGGAACAACAGCAGCAGCAGTTACCTGCTCGAAACGGCTGATGTCTATTTTCTCACCAATTTTGGCTACCATTTCCATCAGCTTTTCGCCTACGGTTGCAGCGTCCATCTTAGCTGCTTTAAGGTCTTCTACTGTTGTTGTTTTAGAAGCCAAAGCTATTTCTGCTACCTGGTTCGCGAAAGCCACAAATTCCTCGTTCTTAGCCACGAAATCGGTTTCAGAGCTCAGGCACAATACTACGCCGTAAGTGTTGTCGGCCGATGCTTTTGCAATTACCACGCCTTCTTTCGCTTCGCGGTCGCTGCGGTTTGCAGCTACTTTCTGGCCTTTTTTGCGCAGGTAGTCTATCGCGTTCTCAAAATCGCCGTTGCTTTCTGTGAGGGCTTTGCGGCAATCCATCATTCCGGCGCCTGTCTGCTGACGCAGCTTATTTACTTCTGCTGCGGATATAGTTACTGTACTCATTTTAAATAATCCTTTTATTGGTTTTTAAAGAAGGTGCGAAATTCGTATTTTATTATTAAAGCCCCAAATATGGGGCTTTAGTAAATTATTATGTATCAAAAGTTTAACAAAGCGGCTTAGTGCCTTGTTGGGGCTGGCCTGCTTCCGCCGGCACCACCACCTGGGCGGCCACCTGGTCCGCCAGGCCTGCTGCCACCGCCACCGGGGCGGCTACCGCCACCACCTGGGCCTCTGCCTGGTCCGCTACCTGCGCTGCCTCTGCCACCACCCGGGCCCCTGCCAGGAGCGCCTGCACCCGGACCAGCGCCTGCGCCAGCACTTCTGCCACGACCACGACCACGGCCACGGCCACCTTCGTTATCTTCTTCCGTGATCTCTAAACCACGGCCTTTATTATCAGTATTGTCATCAACATTCTCTTCTTCGTTCTCTTTCACCTGTGCGCGCTCCTGAAGGCCTTCCAGTATAGCGGCAGTGAGGTACGTAGTAATGATGGCAATAGATTTTGTAGCATCATCATTAGCCGGGATAGCGAAGTCCACCTTAGTAGGGTCGCTGTTTGTATCCACCATAGCGAATGTAGCGATGCCCAGGCGCTTTGCTTCTGCCAGTGCTATATGCTCATGGCTGATGTCCACCATGAAAAGCGCTGCTGGTGTACGGCCCATCTGGGAGATACCGCCAAGCACTTTTTCCATTTTTTCCTTGCTGCGGGTCAGGGTCAGGCGCTCTTTTTTAGTTACGCTGTCCATTGTGCCGTCCTGCAGCATTTTTTCTATGCTCAACATTTTCTTTACACTCTTGCGGATTGTGCTGAAGTTAGTGAGCATACCACCGAGCCAGCGCTCTGTAACAAAAGGCATGTTTGCCCTTGCTGCCGCTTCTGCCACGATCTCTTTAGCCTGCTTTTTAGTAGCTACGAACATGATCTTCTTACCGCTCTTGGCGATAGATTTCAGTGCCGCTGCAGCTTCATCAAGGCCGTCAATGGTTTTATTGAGGTCTATGATGTGAATGCCGTTTTTTTCTGCAAAGATGTAAGGCAGCATCTTTGGGTTCCATTTCTTCTTCAGGTGGCCGAAGTGAACGCCAGCCTCAAGAAGCTGCTGGTGCAATGTTTTATTATCTTCCATTTGAATAATTTCGTTGTTGTTAAAAAATATTTTGTGCGATGAAACGCTATACGCAGAGACGCCATGCATGGCATCTCTACCATGCAAATACTAACGTTTAGAGAACTGGAAGCTACGGCGTGCCTTGGCTTTACCAAACTTCTTGCGCTCTACAGAGCGGCTGTCGCGGGTCATCAGGCCGTCTTTTTTCAAAGCAGGGCGATATTCCGGGTTCACTTCGCATAAAACACGGGCGATGCCCATTTTTATAGCTTCAGCCTGCCCTTTTTGTCCGCCTCCCTGTACATTTACTACAATGTCGAAAGAGTTCTGCACATCAATTGTTTTCAACGGCAGCTCTACCTGGTTTTGGAGGTACATGATCGGGAAATACGCTTTGTAGTCCTTGTCATTAACCATGATATTACCGGTGCCTTTGTTGAGGTAAACACGAGCTACTGCTTCCTTACGGCGGCCAACGGCATTTTTCTGTTTTTCCATTTTATCTTATTAATGGTTTATTTGAATATTGTTTACTTTGTGCCTCCTCAATTTCTGAGAGCCTGCCTGCCGGCAGGGCTGGGAGCGGCCTTTATTTCAATTCTTTTGGTGCCTGTGCTTTGTGCGGATGTTCAGCGCCTTCGTAAACGAAGAGCTTCTTGTACATCGCGCGTCCAAGGCGGTTCTTAGGAAGCATGCCTTTTACAGCGCGCTCTATCATCAGGTTTGGGCGGCGGCTCTGCATTTCCTTTGCCATTTCTATTTTTTGCCCGCCTGGGTACATAGAATACGTCTGGTATTCCTTGTCCTCCAGCTTATTGCCGGTCAGCACTACCTTTGCCGAGTTGATTACAATAACGTAATCACCGCAATCAAAGTGAGGCGTGAAATAAGCTTTGTTCTTGCCGCGCAATACCGATGCTATTTTAGAGCTCATGCGGCCAAGCGTCTGGTTAGTAGCGTCAACAACGTGCCAGTCGCGGGTTACGATCTTTTCGTTGGCAGATTGTGTTTTAAAACTTAGGTGTCTCATTTATCTATTTTATTTATCAGTCAAAAACCTGCCTGCCGACAGGCAGGTTAAAAAATTAAAACTAAAAATCCCGTTTTCTGTTGCTGTTAATCATTAAAGCAGCTTATTTTTTCTTATTGGGAGTGCAAAAGTAAAGTGATGAACTGAAAAAGCCAAAAAATTTATTAGAAATTTTCACAGTAGTAACATAACTGTTTGATTATCAATTGGAAAATTGGTAAAATAATTTTGACAATTAAAAGCCTGCGGCGAAATTTCGGGTATTTTAATCCTAATAAAAGGAACTTTTTAGTGATCGCATAAGAGGCAGTTATCATCCTGTCAAAAACGGATTTTTGCATGTAAAAAAAGCGCCAGATTTTGCGATAAAAATATGTTTGGTTAACATTGAAATAACAAATTCAACCTACATTATAAAATTGTTAAGGATTTTTCACAGAAAAGTTTGTTAATTCCGAATGTTATGATAATTTCACCCCGAATTTCACCCTCATGGGGTTATTTTCCAAACTCATTAAGCTATATTTTGTTAAATTTTTTAGCGCTACAAAAAACAATAGTATGAAAAGAATTCTCTTACTTGTTACCTTGTTAGTTACTGTTGGACTGCGGGCCTTTGCTCAAACACATAATGTAACCGGAAAAGTCCTTGATGAGAACGGGCAGGGATACCCGGGGGCTGGCATTACCGTAAAGGGTACGCAGGTCGGCACCGTGTCGGATGTGAATGGCGATTTTTCGCTGGATGTACCGGATGGTAAGAATACCTTTATTGTGCAGGCCGTGGGTTACTCTACCCAAACCATCACAGACGAAGGCCATTCCATAGTAATAAAGCTGAAACCAACGGCTAAAACGCTTGAAGGTGCGGTTGTAACCGCCCTCGGCATCAAAAGGGAAAAGAGAGAATTAGGTTACAGCTCCACTACAGTTAGTGCGGAAGACCTTACTGCAGGGGAGAATACAAGTGCGCTCTCCGGCCTGGCTGGTAAAGTTGCCGGTGCGAATATCACCAGCAGCACAGGCGGCCCTGGCGGCGATACCCGTGTTGTACTGAGAGGTGAAAAATCGATCTCGAAAGATAACAATGCGCTTATAGTTATTGACGGGGTGATCATGAACAACTACGACCGTACACAGGATGCGACCAACCTCGCGCAGATCGATTTCGGTAACAGCGCCAATGACCTTGATCCTGAGGAAATAGAATCGGTGAGTGTACTCCCTGGCCCGGCTGCCGCTGCGTTATACGGTTCGGCAGGTGCAAACGGCGCCATAATGATCACTACCAAGGCAGGAAAGCACTCTGGTACCGGTAAGTACAATAAAATGGACATAACCTATAAAGCGACCTATACGCAATCTGATCCGCTGAAAGTACCACAATACCAGACAGAGTTTGGACAAGGCGCACCTGGTGTTGCTGATGACCGTCCGGATAACTTTAGCTGGGGCCCTAAATTTACTGGCAATATGCTGCCCTGGGGCCAGATCATAGACGGGAAAGAGCAAGTGAAACCATATTCTTCCCTCGGCGAGTATCCTGAAAGGCAGTTTTTCCAACATGGAAAAGCCTTGTCGAATTTTGTATCTATATCCGGAGGAAATGAAACGTCAAATTACTTTCTTTCTTTAAATGCACTCAACAGCAGCGGAATCATTCCTAATACCGGCAACAACAGGTACAGCATCCGCTTTAACGGGCACACAGAACTCGGGAACAATTTTTATTCTGAAGTAAATGTGAACTATACGAACTCAAATGCGAGGGCTGCCGCACAGGGCCAGTCAACAGGTGGTATCATGCAGAGCATTATCCAGATACCGGTGGATATTCCGATCGCGCCACTGAAGAACCTGAATAACAAGTTCAACTCAATGGATTATATAGACTCTGCAGGAGTACACAGGTTTGGCTATTTTGGTGATTTTGCCGCAAACCCATACTGGATGGCTCAGAACTACAATAACCAGAACAAAACAGACAAGGTGCTCGGTGATATTAAGATCGGGTATAAGAAGGGCGATTTTAACGTATTTGACCGTGTAAGCGTTGACGCTACTAACGACCGTTCTTATTATGAGACGCCATATATCAACTCTGTTGCTGAAGACCAATCTACAAGTACCTACTATAACCAGTATGGCTATACAAATAACGGCGGCTACCAGCAAACGCTATACTCCGGCTTCCGCTTCTACAACGACCTGATAGGTACATTCACGCATCAGCTCAGCAACAACTTTGGTATCAATGTGCTGATGGGCGAGAACACAACACTCAGAGATGATAACACAACTACCGTAACGATCAATCCTAAGACCGGTGGCCTTGTAATACCCGGTTTCTATAACTTTACTAATAATGCAGGCCCGCTTGTAGCAACAAATTATCTTTTACAATCCCGCACACAAGGTATATATGCGAGTGTGAAGCTGAATTACCAGAAAGAGCTGTTCCTGGAGCTTACCGGCCGTAACGACTGGTCAAGCACACTTGACTGGAGCAAGGCAAGTTACTTCTACCCAAGTGCCAATGCTTCCTGGGTATTTACGGAAAGGCTGAAAGGCAATTTTAAAGATAAAGTACTGAACTATGGCAAAGTGCGCATTGGTACCTCTGGCGTGAGTGCGGATGCGATCGCATATGCAAATAATAAAGCGCTTTTCTACCAGAACCCGATCCAAAGCGCTTTTGGAACGATTAATACACCGTTCAACAGCATTCCTACTTACCAGGTGGGTACAGGTTTTGGCTTGCAGACGCTTTCTCCTGAGCTTACCAGGGAGTTTGAAGTTGGTACAGATCTTTCTTTCTTCAAAGACCGCATAAGCACTTCATTCACTTATTACAACGACCTTACACACTCGCTGATCACAGCAGTTCCCCTGCCTCCAAGTTCCGGTTACTATTCAAACACGGTTAACGTTGGTGACATCAGCAATAAAGGCGTAGAGTTGAGCCTGCGCGGCACTCCGATCTCTACAAAATGGGGATTGAAATGGGACCTTTTCGGAACCTATACGCACAATGTGAGCGATGTGGTGAGCCTTGCCGGCGGTGTTCAGCAGATCACAGTGGGTGGTTTTAATGGTATGTCGATAGTTGATGCGGTAGGCCATCCTTACGGCGCTTTCTACTCCAACGACATCACTTATGAGCAGGACCCGACCACCAAGCAGTGGCACGCAGTAGTTGACGCTGCATCAGGTTTACCGGTGCCTACTTCTAAGCCCGTGCTGAGAGGTACTTTCCAGCCTAAGTTCCAAGCCTCTTGGGGCACGGACCTTAGCTACAAAGGTTTAAAACTGCATGTACTGTTTACTACAAAGCAAGGCGGATTGTTCTACAGCCAGAACAAAGAGCTTATGGATTTCGTGGGCAGCGCTCCGGAAACAGCAACCAACAACCGCAACCCATATGTTTGGCAGAACTCGGTTAATAACATAGCTCCTGCTGGTGCAGCGCCGATATATGTAACAAATACTCAGAAATTTATTCCGTACAACTATTGGGTAACACAGGTAGGCCAGAACAACCTGGGCGCACAAAACCTGGTTAATGCCTCGTATATCAAGCTACAGGAAATTGCGCTGGAATATAAGATCCCGCAGAAATACTATGCTAAATCCCCATTTGGATCTCTTGCTGCCGGTATCTTCGGCAACAACCTGGTGTTGTGGACAGCTAAGAGCAACAAATACGACGATCCTGAAGAAGGCTCTTCTGGCGCTACACAAAACGGCCAGGGCTTCAACTTCAGCGCAACGCCGTCTTTGAGAAACTATGGTGCATATATTAAAGTTACTTTCTAAACCTGGTATAAAATTGTTATTATGTCTATAAGTAAGAAAATCACAATATTAGCAGTATTAGGTGCCGCACTTGGGGTGTCTTCCTGCAAAAAATACCTCGATGTAAATACAAACCCCAACGGGGCACAAGTGGCTACATTAAAAACGCTGCTGCCGGCTGCTGAGCTTTACGTTGGCACTGCGCAAGGTGTCGATCTGGAGATAGCAGGTTCATTTTTTGCCCAGTATTGGACGCAAAGCCCTGGTGCAAGCCAGTACCACAACCTGGACCAGTACGCTCCGGGCCAGGATGCGTTCATTTATGCCTGGAACAACCTGTATTCGGCAAACGAGAATTTTTTCCAGCTCTACAAGCTGGCCGATTCGCAGAAATCAGCACCTTATATGGCTATATCGCTGCTGATGCAGGCATATACATTCCAACTGATCACTGATGGATGGGGCGATGTTCCATTTACCCAGGCGCTCAAAGGACAGTATGCCGACGGACACGTTGTAAACCCTAAGTACGATTCACAGATGGTTGTGTACAACGGTATCCTTGCTTACATCGACTCTGCGAACGTACTAATTGCCAAGGGCGGTATTGCACCGACGTCTGATGATCTTATCTATGGTGGTGATCAGACTAAATGGCAGAAGTTTGCAAATACACTTGCCCTTCGTATATACATGAGGATGAGTGAGATCAACCCTACAGCCGCTGCTGCTGGCATTGCCGCATTATATGCCAATCCTACTACATCTGTCTTTATTGGCCCAGGTGATGATGCCGTGATCAAGTATGGTTTTAGCGCAGCCAACAGCAATCCGTTATACGCAGAAGAAACAGGTTTGCAAAACTACCAGAATTTTGTTGCCAGCAATACTTGCCTGGATACCCTGGAATCAAATAATGACCCAAGGCTTTATTTATTCTATGAACCTGTTTCCGGATCCAGCTCCTTCGCAGGCCTTCCGCAGGGCCTCTATAATGGTGTTGCCTATACTGGTTATTCTTTCCCAACAGTATATGTTGCCGGTGATGCTCAGAACCTTAATAAAACTACAAACTTTAACTCAGGAAACGCACCTGTTAACTTCATTACCAGCTACGAAAGCCTGTTCCTGCAAGCTGAGGCTGCTGCAAGGGGATGGAGCGGCGCAGCAACCGGTATGGACGACAGCCTGTTTTACCAGGGCATCCAGGCCAGCTTTAACTATTATGCTGCCCAGTTGACTGACGTTTATGGTACTCCGGTTACTACAAGCATTTATAATGACTATATCACCGGTGCATTAGGATCCGGACCAGGTCCGTGGACACTTTATCCTGCAACAGGTACCGTTGCACAGAAAGTTCAGTATATCATTGTTCAGAAGTGGTTTGCAATGTGCGGTAACCAGGGCTTTGAAGCATGGAATGAGTGGCGCCGTACCGGATACCCTAACTGGTTCACTTATTCTGTAAGTAGCATTATAGGCAGTACCTTCCCCAAAAGGCTTACTTACCCAAGCAACGAAAGCACTGTAAATTCATCTTTCCCGGGCCTAAAACCATTGACCCAGAAAGTATGGTGGGATTCCGATCCGGGCGATCATTAATAGGCAGGTATTTAATAAATTACAAATAAATCTCGATAAAATGAAAAAAATAATAATATTATCCCTTTTGATGGCTGTCGGCTTTGCTTCCTGCAAAAAGACACCGAATGATCCGTCAGTTACGGTAACGGTGGCTTATCCAACTATCACAGTAACCGGTGCGCAATACTATAGTATCCCGGTAAATGGGACGCTTCCGAGCATTTCGGCAACTGCGTATGACTCGTTTTACAACGAATCAGTTCCTGTAATATTGGATCTCTCCACCCTGGATGCAACGACACCAGGATTGTATGCAGTTACTGCCTCAGCGGCAAATAAGTATGGATTTGTATCAAACAAAACCGTTTATGTTGGGGTAACCAATGAGCCAGCTTCTTTGGATATTTCTGGTACATATGTAAGAAGTGGGGTTGCTACCAAGGTGGCGTACATCACAAAAGTAGCAACCGGAATGTTTTTGACCTCTAATGTTGGGGGTGTTGATACCGTTACACAGGCTGCTTCAATTGTTCCGGCAGTTTTCGTAGTGACAAGTGATTCTACGATCGATTTCGGGACTCAATTGACTAATGCTGGTACGTTAACTGCGTCTTCTGAGTCGCTCATGCTCGTGGGTAGCGGCGCTTCCGGTACTACACTCAACTATGCGATTTCCCTCTCTGGCTTTGGCACATCGGTGCGTACTTTTGTTAAGCAATAATCAGCACTTTTTGATATAATCATTTGCTCCCCGCCATTAGTTGCGGGGAGTTTTTTTATTAGGATAGTCATTTTGACAGTAGAATTTGATACTGTGGTCTTTGCGTTTTTTGTAAGATTATAAGTGCTTTGCGAACTTTGCGTGAAATTCATAATACTGATTTTAACTTTAAACAGGTTTAATCCTTTTTTTAACAAATTTTCCATTTCACACCCATTATATTTGCGCACTAATAGTTGCTTATGCGAAAAATCCTTGCCCTACTGGCAATATTATTGATACCCTCACTGCTGCTGGCACAGGATGATAAAATGAATGCCAATGCTGCCCCGCCGCCAATAGTGAAGCCATCAAGGGACTTCCTGATGATGCAGCTCACCTACAACAACTGGATAAAAAAGCCTGACAGCGTAAAAACCAAACCCTTTGGCTTCGGTTTCAACGGCTTTGTTTGTTACGACTTCCCAATCAAAAAAACAAAGCTAAGCTTCGCGGCTGGCTTAGGTGTTAAGGTTTCCGTAGAATACCTGGACCTGCAGCGCATGATAAATAATGATACCGGCGCACTGGCAGCACAAGTCCGTTTTCTCCCAGACCCAGTGGATACCGGATATAAACGGTATAAGTTTGTAACCACCTACCTTACCGCTCCCTTCGAGCTGCGTTACTTCAGCAATACGCTGAACAGAAATAAAGGTTTTAAGGCGGCCATAGGGCTACAGATAGGTACGTTGCTGGGCGCACATACCAAAGCCCTTACTTCGGTATCCGGCACTAATATTAAGTATAAGGTGGACACCAAGCGCTATGTGAGCCCCTGGGACTTCGCGGCAACCGCCCGCGTAGGATGGGGCAATTTTTCCATATTCGCGTCTTACAACCTTACCAATGTCTTTAAAGATAACGCAGGGCCGCCCATCACCCCTGCCTCGGCAGGTATTTGTATTACGGGATTATAGAGCTTAGTTCAAGATTTTTTTTTGCAGCGGCCATCAGTGCCGCTGCATTTATTTTGGGGCAGAGGGCCTCGCGCATATGGCCGCAAAAAAAGGGTACCTCGACAGGCACCCTCTTGTGGAAATCTAAATTTGGGCGCTTCCGGCACCTTAGGTTTCCATCAAACACACACACTATTCGGAAGCGCAAATACTATAGTTCAAAAACCATACCGTAATGATATGAGGAAAGGATTTTAACAAATTCCGAAAGGCTGTTGTGTTGTACTCAGCGATTGCTGGTAAGCGTATGGCTGCACGAAAATAAACACAAAGGCCACGAAGCTGAAACACTAAGTTGACAAAGTGAGCATTGCGGCCTTAGTGAATTTCTTTGTGATCTAAGTGGTAAAAACGGATGCATTTCCGGTAAGTTACGATAGACATTTCTTTCGCGGGACCTGATCCAGGAAGGGCTTAAAAACGCCACCGGATACCTAGTGTCTCAGGAAAATAAAGCAGGTGGAAGTTGTTGTTTTCACCAGCATACTCTGTGGTATGTGTGGCAACGCCTGCATAACGCATAGCGATTTCGGCAGTCACACCCAGCCGTGGAATTATATAGTAGGTATATCCCAGTTGGATGCCATAGCTTAGGCCTACGCCGTAACCGTAGTGGTAGCTATTCACATTGCCGGAGTCCGTTTTATTATCCCTAATGTAGCCCTTGGAGCCATCATTCATAGTAGTCACCATGCCAACCATGACGCCTGCATACAGGTTAGACCTGTTGAATGTATGGAAATGAGTGTAGAATGGAATAGTGTAATTCATTTCAAACGATTCTGTGATCGCATTACTGGCCTCAAGAAATGATACCTGTGTTGTTGGCAGAGTCTGCCCGTAAGTAGTATTTGGGGTCCAGTTTCCAAAAGTTTCCCATTTGCGGTCTCCCAGGTCAAAAGTCAGGAACCAATGCTCGTTAAAGTAACGAGTGATACGCGCAGAATAATCATGTACAATATTGGTGCTGGTGCCCTGGTACCCAATAGCTGGGCCCAATGGCCTTGTAATAACGCTCAGGCCGCCGTTAATGCCAACCTCCCAGTTATACTCAGGCGGCATATTCTGCGCCAGCAGGCTGCCCTCCAAAGCCAGAAAAGCCACAACAGTGAGTAACAATGCCCTCATATTATAAACAGATTTTAGAAATTAGAGTCAAATCTAAGTAAATAAACCTAAAACCCCAAACCCACCCCTGTCCCGTCCCGATGAAAATCGGGACCTTGTTCCGATGAACCAACTACTTAGCTTTAAATTTAATTGTCAACGGCTGCAAACAATTTGGCACCATTGTTTTCTTTAGCTTTCGCAACTTGGGAAAGTTGAATGCTGAGACAAAGCCGGAAAGCATGTTCACAAGTACCTCCCTTTTAGGGGGCGGGGGTTACTCCTCCTCAAAGTTCATATTCAGCAT
The DNA here is from genome assembly GCA_903887415.1 of uncultured Bacteroidota bacterium. Taxonomy (GTDB): domain Bacteria; phylum Bacteroidota; class Bacteroidia; order Chitinophagales; family Chitinophagaceae; genus Nemorincola. Next base: position 57,039 of record CAISPO010000014.1, read on the forward strand.
ACTACCCAGAATATCGCCGAATGAGTAGCCGCCCCTTTCCACGCCCTTTTTGCTGATGAGCGAAAATTCAGCGAGGCCATGCAGCAGGAATTCCATGAGGAGGCCGGCCTGTGTTTCGTCGGCAGCGGGGTAAAACTGCTTTACAGCAGCATACAGGCCGTCCACCTGGTACAGATGTGCCAGGTAGGCCGCATCGCTCTCATCCTGGAGTATCACGAGGTCATTGCCCTTGCCAAACCAGTCTATTACCGGCTGGTAGGGGCTTGGCTTGGCCTTGGCGCCCTGCGGGCCTCTTTCTTTCTTGAAAGATTGCGGATCTGGAAAATAGGTGGCGAATGATGCACGTATAGCAAGCCCCAACAGGCGGTAAGCCACGTTCAGCGGGCCTTCCTGTTCGCCTTCATACACCAGCTCTATCTTGCCAGTAATAGATGGCACTACGCCAATAAAGTCTGCAATGCGCACCATAGTATGCTTGAGGCCGGCATTTAGCGCCCGCAGCTCGGACGTGCTCACCAGGTTCTCATAGGCCGAGATCGTAAGCCGTGCAGATACGCCGCTCTTTTGGTCCACAAATTCGCTTTTGCGTGCTTCCATAGCCAGTTGCTCAATAAGCATAGCGCAGATATCGGGCACCGCTACAGTACTCAACTGCTCAGGCAGCAAATGCGCCTCCTGCTCGGTGATGGCCCTGGAGATTTCTATTGTTTTGGGATAGTGGGTTATGATCTGGCTTTCTATGCGGTCTTTGAGCGGCGTCACTATGCTGCCGCGGTTCGTATAGTCTTCCGGGTTGGCGGTGAATATGAACAGTATATCCAGCGGCAGTCGCAGCTTAAAGCCGCGTATTTGTATATCGCCTTCCTGAAGAATATTGAACAAGGAAACCTGTATGCGGGCCTGCAGATCGGGTAACTCATTGATCACAAAAATGCCCCTGTGCGAGCGGGGGATGATGCCATAGTGCAGCGCCTGCTCATCGGCAAAGCTGAGCCGCATATTGGCGGCTTTTATGGGGTCTATGTCGCCCACAAGGTCCGCTACGGATACATCGGGAGTCGCCAGCTTCTCGCCATACCGTGCGCTGCGGTGCAGCCATGATATAGGTGTAGCATCCCCTTTCTCCTCCAGCAACTGCCGTGCATATAGCGAAACCGGAGCAAAGGGATCATCATTTATCTCGCTGCCGGTGATCACGGGTATCCATTCATCCAGCAGGTTTACCATTTCGCGCGCCATGCGGGTCTTTGCCTGCCCGCGCAGCCCCAGGAACAGTATGTTATGCCTGGAAAGCAGCGCCCGTTCTACGTCAGGTATTACCGTGTGCTCGTAGCCCAGTATGGTACGGAAAGGGCTTTGTTTTTTCTGCACCAGCTCTATAAGGTTGCTGCGCACCTCATCTTTTATCTTCTTAGGAGCATATCCAGCCTTTTTCAGGTCGCCAAAATTCTTTATTTCCGGTTGTTTCATAATTGTCCTGCAATATTCGCTTTAATAAAAGAATTAGCTCAATAATATATTGTTATCGGCCCATTTTAATCCCGATAGCTATCGGGAGCACATTTTCAAATTTTTAAGTGCATTGCCAAATTGTCGAATTGTCGATTTTAATTCCCGTCATTCCCCCTGTCATCATTCATCTTTTTTTCTTTTTCTTTTCTTATTTCCTCCGGCGATTTTTCAGGCGCTGTATCCTGGTTTGCAGCGCCCGATGTTCCTTTTTCCAATATCTTTTCCAGTTGTTCCATTTTCCGCTGAGGCAGGTCGGCCTGCTGCAGCAATACATCGTAGCCTGTTGCATTGTCGTTGTTGAGCCACGAGCCGGTATAGGTGCGGTTTTTAAGCACCAGCTCCAAGGTGCCCACCGGCGGGTCGTCCTCCATCAGCCACTTGCCATCAGCAAGGGTTATATCCAGGCGCACATAATTTTTCTGGTCGCCAAATTTATACAGCCCGTCATAAAAGGCTACTTTGCCGGTGTGCAGGTCTTTCATATACCGCACATACAGGCTTACCGGTATTTCGTTGTCAAACTTGCCTTCGTAGTATTTTCTTTCCACCACCTCTTTGCGCACCTTGGTGCCATCCTCATCAGCCGCCGCGCTGAGGGAATCCAGGTTTAGGGCGCTGGAGTCCGTTTTAGGAGTATCTATTATCGGGTGCTTTGCCAGCCATTCAAAATACTGGCGTTCCTTTTCTTCTTTCGCCAGGTATTGGTCTATAGTAGATGCCTCCAGGATATTTACCACCTGTCCGCCAAAATAAAAGCCCTGTATCTTTTGTATCTCTTTGATGGTAATGCAAAACTCACCCCGACCTGCCACATCCTTTACAAACAGGTAGCCCATCAGCCTGTCGGGTACTATTTTGTCAAAGCCCGCAAGGTCGTTGGTAAGCCGCTCCTGCTGCAGCTCATAACGGGCTATCACAATGCCCTTCCAGTTGATTCCAGAGTCTTCCCCTTTCGCCAGTACATGGCAAAAGCTGCCCATTATCTGGTGGTTATAGAACGGGTCAAAGTCTATGAGCGACTGCGGGTGGTTCTTTAAATTACTTAACTGTTTTTCGGCCTCCGGTGAGTGGTCTGAATTATGCGTCACCATACGCCACAACGTATCGAAAGGAGGGAAAAGGTAGTAGTAGCCGGCAGTATCCTTATGCCGCATGCAGCTTACGATACTGTTCATCAATTCCACTTCTGTCTTTGGCTCGCCCCGGTGCCTGTGTTTGTTGCCCGACGCACTGAAAAACCCGGCAAGCAGCAAACAAGTGAAAACAAAACCAACAAAATACCTCATTCAAAATAATTAGGAACCAATAAAGTTAGGGTTTTTGGCGGAAAGGTTACTGCTTTACGAACTTCTGAACATAACTGCCATTGACTTTAACAAAGTACACGCCTGGGGGCAGACTGGCAACATTTACTTGTACCGATTTGGAATTGTATTGATTGTTGTAGATAGTTTGGCCAAGGAGGTTATAAATGGAGACGGAGGCTATTTTATCGGATGAGGAAATGGTTAGTTCTGATGTAGCGGGATTGGGTGAAATGGTAATTGTTTCAGCGGGAACATTAATATTATTAACCGAAGTAGGCGGTATGAACCTATTGCCGCATGTGTGACCATCATGCTCATAATAGATTAGGTTTTTGGAGTCAACAAGAAATCCGTCAGTCCCAGCCCCGGAAGCGTAATGGTTTAGCAACCCAAGCGGATATTTGTAGTTTGTAGGGCCTACAAAATTTTCGAAAATCGGGAAGTATAGAACCCCATTGATACTGCCACTAGTGCCGAACCCTAAGACGCTGTATAGCGTACCTGTCGCGCAGTAAGTCGTGTCGTCAGGCACTATGGAATACAAGTTAGCATTATTGTATTCCTCCGGCATTTCCACCGTATCAATTAACAAACTAGAATCACAATTCAGCGCTCCGACATTTTCCGCAGATGAGTAAATAAATGGGCCAGCAGGCCATGAGAGCGGGTTTACAGGCCAGGGCGCTATATAAGTCGAGACCTGAGAATTAATGGAATAATTGGTTCCTGATGCTGATGTACTTACGGCTGTAACAGTATCGAGGTAGTAATATTCTACAGGATAACAACTCGCGCCATAATGTTCAAAATAATCATTGCATGAGCTATACTCATAAACATCACCAACATCCCAGCCGTACAAATCCTGAATGCTGGGGTTTACAAACGCTATCAAAGAGAAGACAGAATTGGCTTTTGTTGGTGCTGATGAAAAGGAAAGCACATAATCTAAATAGTAATCCAGCCCTTGCCTGTAAGCCGAATCAGGCGCATGGTAAGGGAAAGTATATAAGTCGAAAACTTTTACAAACCCATGATTTTTGCTAAGCACAATCTGAAAGCTATCAACAGGATCTGCTACTACTATCCCTGCCGGATTATGTGCCGTGATCAATATTGTCTTTACCGAATCGACAACGCCTAAAACTGTAAGCGTGTCGATGCTGGTTAACGTTGCTACATAATACAATGTAGTAGTGTCATGATAAAAAGTCCATGAATCTCCAATATTTGCCTGCGTTTTGATAACGACTGAATCTTTCCATAGGTTATCAAAAATAAATGTGCCGTCACTTCGTTGTACAACATGTTTCCCGAGCCAGCTACCACTCGTGGAATCTAGAACTGTACCACTTCCGGAAGGAGAATAATATCCCCTTGGTGTATGGTAGGGGTAGTAAATTATTGAATCAGCGCTAATTGCTGTGGAGTCGATCCGTATTCCTCTTAGATATCCATTGCTGTTGGTAAAATAATGCTTAAAGCCCGCCTGCAGGCATCGGTAGTTCTGAGCATTGCAAAAAAAAGCCGTGAACAATAGGATACAGAGTAATATCTTTTTCATAGGGTTGATGTTATATAGTAAAGATAACTATTTTTCCATTTGGTGTTGACCACCAGAAATAAATGAAACGTAAAACCTTTGTCGAAAAACATTGAAACCGCAGGAATGCGGCCGCACCCTGTTGAAAAAGGGGGGATTACTGCTTTACGAAATTCTGAACATAACTACCGTTGACTTTAACAAAGTAGATGCCTGTAGGCAGATCGGCTACATCGATTGCTACCCGGTCGGAGTTGTGCTGACGGGAATACACCGTTTGTCCGAAAAGGTTTGTAATGGCTATCTGCCTGATAATTATAGATGCTTCGATCGTCAACTGTTCACTTACAGGGTTGGGGAAAACAGTGATCGTTTCTGTTTTTGGGGAAGCGACTATTTGTTCGGGTGGAGTACAGAGCATACAGGGAACAGTCAAAGGGGCATAGGTATATTTCGCAATAAATAACGCCTCTCCCACCATGGTATCAAGTGCAAGCGTATCTGCTCCAAAATAGATCGGCGTTTCTTCATAATCGCCCGCAATGATCAGGTTTCCCTTCCCATCCAGTTGCATGCCCATCAGATCATCGCCCCCGCTGATATAAATACTTGCAGACCCATCAACATACTTTCCGCAGGCATCGTATTCTGCAATGAACATCGGGTCTGTAAGTATGGATGGCTCAAACACAGAATGACCATCGAATAGCATGGCTCCCCAGGGATAACACATACCTGCGATCCACACATTGCCACAGGTATCTGCAGAAACACAAGCTGCTGTGCCGGGGCTTGCTGAGTTAGCCCAAAGCATCTCGCCCGAAGAGTCGTATTTTATCAGCAATGCGTTCTTAGGGCCTATCGCGTTCATTGTATCCGAGCCGATGATGAAGTTAGAATCGGCCAATCCCACCGCAATGAGGTTCTCCCGGGCATCGGTCGTAATGCCGAACACAGAAACATGTTTGCGCATATCGAACGCCCACCGGGGAGCTCCGCTGCTGTCAAACCGCGCCAGGAAGGAGTACTGATATGGGTATGGAGCACCGGCGGCAAAGAAAGAATCTGTAAGGGTATCGCTGCCCACGTTCATCGTTGCAGAAGTATACTGCCCGGACAAATAAAGATCACCGCCTTTAGCGACCGACAGTACCGCTGAATAATCATCGCTTTGCCCTCCGAAATTTTTCGCCCAAATGTTGTTCCCATCCGTGTTGTACTTGGCAAGAATGATATCCGCAGTTCCGGTAGTAGGCCCTTTATTGATAAGCGCAAAAGAACCAACTATGGCGGTATCAGTCCTGAAGGTAGTAGTAACGTATACATTGCCCCACATGTCTGTAGCTACACCCCCCGAAGGATATGACACCCCCCCGCTGGGATCAATACCAGCAGCAATATTTTCCGCCCATAGTGCGTTCCCGGCTGGCGAGTACTTTGCCAGGAAATTCATTGGGTAAACCGAAGGGTTATGTAGGGTGTGCGACCCAATAACGCATATTGCGCTGTCGTAAATGCCTAATACGTATAGATTCCCAATACTATCGGTGGTGATTGCCGTCAGGCGTCCCGACGAACTATCAACAGTTACAACCCATTGAAAGTTGCCTGTAGGATCAGCTTTAACAAGGAAAATTCTTAGGTAAGCATTTGATTCCGGTAATGTGATCGGACCGAAAGTAACCGCTCCTGACTCACAGACAAATGTCCCTCCCGAATAAATGTTTCCAGAGGGATCGACCGCTACCAAAGTGGCTTCAACAGTATTGTTCGAGCCCGCACTGCCAATAGCCCAGTTCCAACTTTGCGAACGCGTGATCATGGAAGAGCAGATGCAGACGATCGCTAGCAGTATATTTTTCATAGGGCCGACGTTATATAGTAAAGATAACTATTTTATCTGCTATTGCTAAAGAAGCAGCCTCAAAATATATTGGCCCGGCAATAACAAAGAAAAATTCCCGTTTGTGGATTAAATACATTTGCACGTGAAAAAAATCATCGCAGTAATCCTCCTGATCATTTGCTGCCAAAGCAACGTATTTGCCCAAAGCAAAAACAATTTATACGCAGACCTTACTATAAATAATCTGGGTACTTCTGTGACCTATGACCGCAGAATAGTGAAGCATTTTGATATGGGCATAGGTTTCTCGGTGAACGATTTTAATTCCGATCAGTACCACAATATTAAGTTTGCCACATTCCTTGATTTCCGCCCCTACCGTGTGGTTAGACGAAACCTGTTTTTCGGGATAGCAGATATTGGAATGATGTTTTACGGCGGGCGGATACCACAGCCTGATAAAGCCTCGCTTAATCCCAACAGCCTGTACGTCGGTTTAGGTCTCGGATACGGTGTCCGGATCAACAAGCGGGGTATGGGGCCATACATATCACTATCCATGGACGGCTCCACGACGCACCAGATCACGCACAACGCGTCTTTAGCGCCACAGGCAAGGGATTACATTGTATTTGATGCGGAATTAGTACTCGCGGTGGGCTTTAAATTCTAAATGGAAATTATGGATCGTAGATAATAACAAATGCCCCTTCAAATAGGGGCATTGTCAAATTGTCGAATCGGCACATTTTCAAACCTGCCTGCCGGTAAGCAGGTTAAACCACCATTTCCTTCACATCATCCGCAACCACTAGTCTGCCCGCGGTCTTGGCTTTTATTTCGTCAATAGTCACGCCGGGTGCATATTCTATACACTTGAAACCATCTGGTGTAATATCAAAAACGCCGAGGTCGGTTACCACTTTTTTCACGCAGCCCACACCGGTGAGGGGTAGTGAGCATTTTGGCAGCAATTTACTTTCGCCCTTCGGATTGGTATGCTGCATGGCTACGATGATGTTCTTCGCAGCGGCTACAAGGTCCATGGCGCCGCCCATCCCTTTTACCATTTTGCCAGGTATCTTCCAGTTGGCTATATCGCCATTGTCGGCCACTTCCATGGCACCGAGCACGGTAAGGTGCACCTTGCCTGCGCGAATCATGCCAAAGCTCATGGCGCTATCAAAGAAAGCTGAGCCCGGTATAGTAGTGATCGTTTGCTTGCCTGCGTTTATCAGGTCGGCATCCTCATCACCTTCAAAGGGGAACGGGCCCATGCCCAGGAGGCCATTCTCGCTTTGCAGCACCACGTCCACACCCTTTGGTATGTAATTGGCCACCAGCGTAGGTATGCCTATGCCCAGGTTCACATAAAACCCATCCTGTAGTTCCTGCGCTATCCTGCGCGCTATTTGTTCTTTATTAAGTGCCATAAACTCCAAACCCCTAAAGGGGCTTCCTCTTGTTTAGTAGTGTTATGTGAAGAGCGTTTAAAAAATAGTATTGCCCAATTAATATTGCTAAGCTGAAAACCGTACCCAATGCCAGATGCGTGGTTCCCCTTCAGGGGTCAGGGGTTCCTTTTCCTCACCGTCCTTTGCTCTATCCTTTTCTCATAATTCTTTCCTTCAAAAATCCGGTGTACATAAATGCCCGGCACATGTATCGCATTAGGGTCCAGCTCGCCTATCGGCACCAGGTGCTCCACCTCAGCTATGGTAATCTTCCCTGCCATAGCCATCAGCGGACTGAAATTGCGTGCCGTACCTTTGAAGATCAGGTTGCCCTGAGTATCGCCTTTCCATGCCTTTACTATCGCGTAATCAGAGTCGAAGGCATGCTCCAGCAAATAGTCCTTGCCGTTGAAATTACGTACCTCTTTTCCCTGTGCTACCTCTGTGCCTATGCCGGCCAGCAGGAACACAGCGGGCATGCCATAACCGGTAGCCATGCAGCGTGTAGCCAGCGTGCCTTGTGGCACCAGTTCCACCTCCAATTCGCCGCTCAGCATCTGCCGTTCGAACTCTGCGTTCTCACCTACATACGAAGCGATCATTTTCTTCACCTGCCTGCCCTGCAGCATCAAGCCTATGCCGAAATCGTCAACACCGGCATTGTTAGAGATACACGTAAGATTATTGATACCGCTTTTTACCAGCGCGGTAATACAATTTTCCGGTATGCCGCACAGCCCGAAGCCGCCCAGCATCAGCGTAGCACCCGATGGTATATCCTTCACGGCCTCATCAGCGCCTGCAACTACTTTATTCATCTATTTGGAATTTGAGTGCTAAATTAGTGGATTAGTTGGATAAGGATAACTAAAAATCGCACTCGCCTTTTTACTTTTGAATTTTTACTTTTGATTTTGCAATATGTCCAAGAAAAACACTGCCCGCCCCGATGGCTTAGCGTACTCTACCAACAAGGATTTCTTCAATGATTTCCCGCAGGAAGAACCCGGCGAAACGCTACCTAAAGACAAGCAAAAACTGCGTGTGAAGCTGGATACAAAACAGCGCGCAGGCAAGGTGGTGACCCTTGTGGATTGCTTCACAGGCACACTGGAAGATATGGAGGCCCTGGCCAAACAACTGAAAACCAAGTGCGGCACTGGCGGAAGCGTAAAGGATGGCTGCATCATCATCCAGGGTGATTATAAAGACAAAATTGTTACCTGGCTAAAGGACTGGGGCTATGTGCTTACTAAATAGGGTAATCCTCATTACTGGTCAAAACAAAAGCCCCGCAATTGCAGGGCTTTTGTCATTAAAAATGATTTTTTTAAGGAGCTACAGCATAAGTAATATTGCATTTTTCGCCTTCGTCAGTCCTTATTAAAGTAAGGTGATTGGTCTCTACCATTGGCACCATATACTTCGCAGTGGTACCTGTTTTGTTTTTCTTCAGTGTCAGCACTACATTTCCTACTTCATCATTTGTAAGGGAATAGGTGCCCATTTCTTTTGGGTTATCACGCATATCACGGTAGGTCTTTACGTAAGTGCCGTAGTTGATGTTGTTGCCGTTAGTAGCGGTGAGCTTCAATGTGGACAGAAAATGTATATACTCGCCCTCAGAGCCTATTTTATCCGGGCATTTCATAGCTACAAAACACCAGGTTTTATCAAGTAGCTCATACCTGTTAACAGGCAGTGTGTTGGCGGGTGGGGTATTGGTTTGCGCGAAAACGCTTACCGGCAATGCTATAAGGCATGCCATAAGTATCTTTTTGAGCGATTTTTTTATCATAAAAAATTTTTCTTCGGGTAAAAGTAATAAAACCTGTGATTAATTTGGTATAGCATCGCAAAATAATCAATATTCTTTTAGCTTGGTAATAGATCGCAAGAAAAAACCCCCGAAGACGGGGGTTTTGGAAATGATATTAAAGCAGTATTAAAATTAGATAACTCTAACGTTAGCAGCGTTTAAACCTTTTTTACCATTCTGAACTTCGAAGCTCACTTTATCATTCTCGCGGATCTCATCCACCAGGCCTGATACGTGTACGAAGATGTCTTGTCCGCCGTTTGACGGAGAAATAAAACCAAATCCTTTAGTTTCATTGAAAAACTTTACTGTTCCTTCTTGCATTGTAGTTTAAATAAATTGATTAAGAAAGCGCAAAGGTAATCAAAATATCTGGTATTCCTAAATAAGTTTGTTAAATATAAATAAACAAGGAAAGGGTCATAAATAGCTTTGAGCGCATATTGTGCTATTCTTCTTCATTATGCAGGGTCTCCACCTTTGAGCCGAAGAAGTTGAGGAACAGCACGATGAATGCAACAACCATAATAGCCTGAACACATACCGTTACCTGGCCAAGGTGGCTGGCGGGATGCATATCTCCATAGCCTATAGTCGTGGACGTAACAATGCTGAAATAGATGTAATCCATTATTGCATAAGGTTTGTCGCCCAACAGATGCAGGCTGGCGTAGATAACCGCGAAGCACAGAGAGATCTCTATGTAATTGAAAAAAAGCATTAGTATATTACGCCGATATGAGCGGGGTTTTACGAACATGTCTGATACAAAGATCAGCGAGGTTACATAGCAAATGGTCTCAATAAGCAGGTATGACGAGATCACAATGGCTGCCGCATGCTTATAAAAACCGGTCAAGAGAAAAATAATCGGCAAGGATGTCTTAAACAATACATAAAACTCGACTGCGACATTTCGTTTTATGATACCATAACGCCCGAAAATATTGCGGATATGGATACCCGGAAATATGATCTGCACAGATACCAGGAATAACCGGAGTATTTTTTCAAACCCTATATCATGGTGCTTCGCGTTATTCCATATCCGCTTAAGGTTCACAACATAGTTTTGATAGGCTGTGAGCCGCACCGGTTTATTATATTCCGGTTTCCCAAAAAACAGTTTGTACAGGATTTGCTTCATTGCTATATAGCAAGATAGTCGAATTTGGTTAAAAGGTTAAAAAGTTGATTGGTTAAAAGAGAGATTGGTTGAAAAGCAGATGAAGCTGATAAGGGTAAAAGGGTAATGACAAGGAGGCCACGCACCTAACGCGGAACTTTTTACCATTTAACCTTTTGCCCTTTTACCTTTTTCGCAGCCTGTTTTTTGTACATTTGCAGCCATTTATGTCTGCGCTCAAATTTTACCCGTTAAAAGTTAAGGACGTACGCCCGGAAACGGCTGACTGCGTATCGGTTTCGCTGGAAGTGCCTGCTGGCCTTGCGGAGAAATTCCAGTTTGCTCCGGGGCAGTATCTCACTTTTCGTCGTCATTTTAATGATGCTGAGGTGCGCCGCTCGTATTCTATATGCTCCAGCCCTAAGGATGGTGAGCTGCGTGTGGCCATAAAAAAAGTAGAAGAAGGCAAATTTTCGGGCTACGCACATGGCGAGCTGAAGGCAGGTGATGAGCTGGATGTGATGCCGCCAATGGGCAATTTCACTATTAAGCACAAAGAGGCGAAACACAAGGAGTATGTAGCTTTTGCAGCAGGCAGCGGCATCACCCCCATAATGAGCATCATGAAGAGTGTGCTGGAAGATGAGCCTAATAGCGGTTTTACGCTTGTGTATGGCAACCGCTCCAAGAACTCGATCATTTTCCGCGAGGCAATAGAGGCGTTGAAGAATAAATACATGCTGCGCCTGCGGGTGTACTATGTGCTGAGCCGGGAGTATATGGATATTCCTTTATTCAGTGGCCGTATAGACGCAGCAAAGTGTGCGGAATTTTGCAAGTCGCTCATAGATGTAAGTACTGTTGATGAGGCATTTATCTGTGGGCCTGAAGAAATGATACTCTCTGTGCGTCAACAGCTCGTGGACCTCGGAATGCCGCAAAACAGGGTACATATAGAGCTCTTCACTTCACCCGACCAGCCCAAAGCAGAGCATGAAAAATGGGTGGCCAGCCACAAAAGCAGCGATGGCCCGGCCAGTAAAGTGAGCATTACGCTTGATGGCACCACTTTTGACATGGAAGTGCCATTCGTGGGTGAAAGCATACTGGATGCTGCATTAAAAGCAGGGGCAGACCTGCCCTACGCCTGCAAGGGAGGCGTATGCTGTACCTGCCGCGCACTGGTGACCGAAGGTGAAGTGGAAATGGAAGTAAACTACGCGCTGGATGAGCATGAAGTGCAAAAAGGTTACGTGCTTACCTGCCAGGCACATCCAAGAACGGAAAGGGTGGTGATAGATTTTGATGCGCGATAGGATCAGGATTCCAGGATTTAAGAATTTTCAGGATTTATAACGAGCTCATGCGTTTTCCCTTTCGGCTTCTATATCAGTACGAAAATGAGCAGGGCAACGAAAAATGAAAAAAGGAGCATGTCCAGGACGCCAAAGAAGATGCTCATCATAGCCATATCTTTATAATACCACTCTCTTTTTTTAAGGCTGCGGATGCCATGAACGATGGCCGGGATACCAAGTGGCCCTAGAAGCAAGCCCCATAACGCAAATTTGAACGCGATCTTCGCCTGCTGGATGTGGTAATTATTATCGTTAGACTGCTCCCATTTTTTATGCTTTCTTCTTTCCGCTCTTTTATGGCCGGCTGCGGCAGATATATTCGCGCCTGCAGATTGCTTTGTTATAACAAAACCAGCTTCTGCATTTATTGCAAACGCAGATAACAGTAGTGCCGATAAAAAAACAACCAGTAAATTTTTCATAGGTATTTCCGCACCGCTAAGATACAGGTTTTGATCAGGATTTTTCTTAAAGCAAAAACTGCATCTCTGCAAGTTCCTTGCCTACTTGCTGCACACCCTTAAGAATGCGCCTGGTTTGTAATGCGGATGGTTTCTTGTTGCCCTTAATATATTGCGCAAGCAAACTTTGGTTCATTCCGATACGCTGGCTTAATGCCTTAGCATTAATTACTTTGTAGAACTCGAAAAATTGCGGCAGATCAAGGGATACTTTAATGTCTTTTTCGGTTATCGTCTTGCCTTCATCCTCAAAATAAAGATTAAGCGCTTCCAGCATATTTGCTTTTAGCTCAGGGAAATCGTTCCCTAGAGTATATACAGCATACTTACTGGCATAAGCGCTATAGCCAGTCTTTGTCCGTTCCACAACCATTTCTATCTTTCTCATGTTATAGCTATTTCAAACCTGCGTCTTTAAGAATTTTTATTTCAAGCCCTTTGCTTACTTCATTGCTTCCATGAAAAGGGCAAACCACTTTGCTTTTTTAAATGGATGAACCATTGTCATGTGGCTGCCTGACTGCCGTATAGCATACCAGCCATCTCTTTTTAGTATTCTTACAAGTTCACTGGACTTCACAATCAAAGGTAATAAATAAATTACTTCATTGGTAAAAGCGCGGCTATAAAAAGCACGAGATAATTGGATCGTAACAAAAATTCACCTTACTAATAAAAATAGAAGAACGGCGCAAACGCAATAAAATAGACAATAAAGAAGATCAGGAACAGCACTTCAAGGCTGCCGAGCACAATACCTATGACGGCAATGTCCGGGGTGCGGGTACGTTTTTTCAGTGCCCGGGCGCCGAAGATTATAGCTGCTATACCTAATGGTGCAAAAAGAAGCCCCCATAAACCAAAGGTCAGCGCCAGCCGGGCGTCTCTATTAGCGCCATTGTGCCGGTAGCCGCCCGGGAGGAACCTGCTTTCCAGCCTGCTCATGAAGGTGCTTTGATCTTTGGTGGCAACGGTTGCCGCATCATCAGTTGCTGCGGAATCTATGCGGGTTGCTGCCGCCGGTGTTTTTATCACGATGGCTGCTGTCGCGGCGGGCATAACTGCAGATAATAAAAGAAGCGTGAGCAACGACAATAGTAAACGTTTCATAGCCTTCTGTTTTATGGTGGATTAGACTTTAGAAATAAGCGGCGGTTTATTGGCCGTGTTGTTTTCCCTAAACTTCATGCATAAGCCATTATATCCGTTAATATTTGAATGAAAATTTGAAATGTGGCAGTTGTAAACGAAATTTATAAGATTATTTCTATTCGATGGGTTCATTCCGCTTGGTTGTTATAGCCGCGCTTGGTGTTTTATTTATTGCACTTACTGTTCATGCACAGCCGAAAGGCAAATCGAAACTGGCGGAGTACACCGCCGTCAAAAATCATTGGACAGATAGCGTGTATGATAAGCTTACCGAAGATGAGCGTATAGGGCAGCTCTTTATGGTAGCCGCTTATTCCGGTGGCAAAAATTATAATGAAGAACAGGTAACGAAGTTGATAACCGATCACCAGGTAGGCGGGCTCATATTCATGCAGGGCGGGCCGGTGCGACAGGCGATGCAGACCAACAAGTATCAGCACCTTGCGCAACTACCACTGCTGCTGTCTATGGATGCCGAGTGGGGCGTGGGTATGCGGCTGGACAGCCTGAAGAATTTTCCTCGGGAGATGATGCTAGGCGCTACGCATGATACCGACCTGGTGTATAAGGTTGGGGCTGCAATAGCGCAGCAATGCAAAAGGCTTGGTGTGAATATAGATTTTGCACCCGATGTGGATGTGAACAACAATGCAGCAAATCCGGTTATCAATTCGCGATCATTTGGTGAGGACAAAGTTTGGGTGTCAAAGCTCGGAATAGCCTTTATGCGGGGGCTGCAAAGAAACGGTGTGCTGGCATGTGCCAAGCACTTCCCCGGGCATGGCAATACAAGCGTGGACTCGCACAAAGACCTGCCGCTGGTGCCAAGAACGGTGGAGCAACTGGACAGCACTGAGCTTTATCCTTTCAAACAACTGATAGCAGCCGGGGTGAGGAGCGTGATGGTAGCCCACTTAGAGGTGCCTGCGCTGGATACTACGCCACATGTGCCTACAACACTATCAAAAAATGCAGTGACCGGATTGCTGAAAAACAAACTTGGTTTTACCGGGCTTGTGTTCACGGACGCGCTGAATATGCAGGGCGTAACCAAATACTTTCCTGCCGGAGATGCCGACCTGCGGGCATTTGAAGCGGGTAATGACGTGCTGCTATTTTCGCAGGATGTGCCAGCCGCGCTGGGTAAAATAAAGAACGCTATAGACAGCGGGATCATCCCAATGGCTATGCTGGAGACAAGTGTAAAAAAAATACTGGCTGCTAAGTATGACGTAGGGCTCAGTACCGGATGGAAAGATATTGATACCACCAACATCACTGCGGACCTGAATAAGTATGTGGACACCATGCGCGCGCAGGTAGCAAAGGCTGCAATAACTGTAGTACGGGATGATAACCTGGCGCTGAAAAAGATAAATGAGAATATGCGTATAGGCTACATAGGTGTGAATGCAAACACATCTACGCCACTGTATGAACGACTGAACGATGAGTTTAATAACGTAAAAGCAGAATGGCTTCCCAAGGGGAGTCCGGCGGATACCGTTCAGAAAGTGCTGGATGGTATGCCCAGGTATGATATGACCATAATTGCCGTTCACAACCTGAATTTTGCCCCGGCAAATAACTATGGCCTCAGTGACGAAGCGGTTAATTTTCTCCAGCAGGCAGGCTGCAGAAACAATGTGCTTGTGGTGCTGCTGGGCAATGCCTATGCCGCGCAATATTTTTGTGGGGCCGGTTCCGTTGTGATAGGCTATGAAGATGATACACTTACCGAGCAGGCAATGGCGAACCTGCTGCTGAAAAAAACAAAAGCAAAGGGCAGGCTACCCGTAACTGCTTGTATGAATGGACTGAGCATATGCCCTGCACCCGTGAAAGCTCCGGTAATTGCTAAAGAAGCATCTAACGAGTTGAGGAAAGTATTTTATCCAAGTGATGCCGGGGTAGTGGACCAGAAAGCGCTGGACCGGCTGGATATGTTCATGGCCAGGAACATTGCTGATGGTGTGTTTCCGGGATGCCGCGTGCTGGCAGCACACAACGGAAAGGTGTTTTATGATAAGGCGTTTGGCTATACCCGCTACGACAAGATGCACCCTGTGGACACCAACGTGCTCTACGATATGGCATCCTGCACCAAAGTGCTGGCCACTACCATATCGGTAATGCGGCTTTATGAGCAAGGCAAGCTGGACCTTGATAAAACCCTGGGCGACTACCTGCCGCAGGCAAAAGGCACTGACAAGGCAGGCCTGCACATAAGGGACATATTGCTGCACCAGGCGGGGCTAAAGGGATGGATACCCTTTTATAAGGAAACCGTTGACGATGATGGGAAACTGAAGCCGGAACTGTACCGTAAAACACAAAGCCCCGGCTTTGACATACATGTGGCAAAAGATGTATGGCTGCGCAGCGACTATACAGATACTATGTGGGCGCGGATATATGCCAGCCCGCTGAGCAATGCGGGTAAGATGGTCTATAGCGACCTCGATTATTTTTTTCTTGCAGCTATAGTGAAACAGATAACCGGCCAAACGATAGATAAGTATGCTGAAGAAGAGTTTTATAAACCAATGGGCCTGAAACGCATCACTTACTTGCCGCTCAATAAATTCGACACTTCGCAGATAGTGCCTTCGGAGATAGAGATCACCTTCCGGGCGCAGACATTGTGGGGATATGTACATGATCCTGGTGCGGCCATGCTGGGCGGCGTGGGTGGCCATGCAGGCCTGTTTGCGGATGCGCACGATGTGGCAGCTATCTTCCAGATGTTGCTGAACAAAGGCGTATATGGCAGCAAGCGCTACTTTAAACCAGCTACCGTGGATATGTTCACCGCATACAACAGCAAGATCAGCCACCGTGGCCTGGGCTTTGATAAACCGCTGCCAGACCCGGATGATGCAGGGCCTGCGGGTGAGCGCAGCAGCGGTCTCGCTTTTGGCCATCAGGGCTTTACCGGTACCTGTGTATGGGCCGATCCGGCTACGGGTATTGTGTTCGTATTTTTATCTAACCGTGTTTTCCCCTCAGGTGCCAATACCAAAATCACCAAACTAGGTGTGCGCACTACCGCGGAGGACTATATTTATGAAGCGCTGGGTGTGCCGGTGGATCATAACCGGGCGGTGGTTTATAGGGGGGTGGTGAACCCGTAACCCCTGTCCCCTAAAGGGGAACCAGGCATTTAGCTTTTGGCCGGGAATTTCCACTGTGTTTAATAATTTGGCTATTTTACTTTCTCTTTTTATAACGCTTCTTTCGGTTCTGGTAAGAAACTGTTAAAAACAGTTCTCTACCCCTATTTCTAACCCTCGTTCATTTAGGGTTAATTAACGGTAGTTTCGTTTCTTTACAGGACAATTGGTTTGCGGAATGCAAACTGCCTTCACACACACAATTTTATGAAATACTTTTTTATTACAAGCCTGCTATGCTTATGCGCGCTGTCGCATGGTTTCGGGCAAACCTATACTATCAAAGGAACAGTAACAGATACGCTGAATGCTGCACAACTGCAGCGGGCATCCGTGGTGCTCATCCGTACATCGGATTCCGTGATACAAACATTTACCCGGACAAAGGCAGACGGTAGTTTTGAGCTGAAAGTGCCTGCCCAGGGCAAGTATATAATGGTAGTTACCTTTCCGAGCTTTGCTGACTACACGGATGTAATAAACGTGAAAAAAAGCGTGACTAACTATGGAGCGATTCCGATGGTCTCTAAAGAACATCTGCTCAAAGAATTTGTGCTGAGGCAGCAGGTAGCGGCTATAAAAATAAAGGGAGATACTACCGAATACATGGCCGACAGCTTTAAAGTAAAGGAAGGTGCTACTGTGGAAGACCTGCTGAAACGGCTGCCGGGCATACAGGTGGACAAGAACGGGCAGATAACCGCACAAGGCGAAACAGTGCAAAAAATACTCGTGGATGGTGAGGAGTTTTTCTCTGATGATCCTAAAGTAGTGACACAGGGAATGCAGGCGGCCGTTGTGGACAAGGTGCAGGTATATGATAAGAAAAGCGACCAGACAGAATTTACAGGCATTGATGACGGGCAGCGAACGAAGACCATAAACCTGGAGCTGAAAGAAGACAAAAAGAAAGGCTACTTCGGGAAGATAGATGCGGGAGGTGGTACTGACGGCTACTTCCAGGACCAGGGCATGATCAATGCATTTAAAGCAAAAGAGCAGTTATCGGTGTTTGGCATAATGTCGAACACAGATAAGGTAGGGCTGGGCTGGCAGGACAATAACAACTTCAGCAGTGGCAGTGGTGTTACTGAAATAACGGATGAAGGGCAGGTGACCATTACATCCAACAACAGTGCAGATGACCTTGCCGGCTGGGACGGAAAGTATAACGGCGAGGGGCTGCCGCAAATATGGACAGGCGGTGTACACTTTGCTGATAAATGGGATGAGGATAAAGAACACTTTACCGGAAACTACCGCTATGCCATGCAGAATGTAGATATAACGGGCACAACAGTAACACAAAGCCCGCTGCCTAATGATGGTGAAAGTGTAATACACCAGAATAAAAACCAATTCAGCCGCGGCGACCGGCATGGGCTGGATGCGATGTACGAGTGGAAGATAGATTCACTAACGTCCATAAAACTCACCATGACAGCCGGTGAAAAAAACACGGATATCTCGACCATGTATAACAGTACAACACTGTTTGGGGATACGCTCCTGTCTAACACTAACAACAGAAAGGTAACCAGCAATGCAAATGCCGATTTTGTAAATGCAGACCTGCTGATCAGGAGGAAATTCGCAAAGAAAGGAAGGACACTGTCTGTAGATATAAAGGAGAATTACAAGGATTCCAAGAGCGACGGGCATCTTACCTCAAATACAGACCTTTACCAGTACCGGCCTGCCACCGGCATTACAGACACCGATGAATATACCAGCCAACAGAAAACCAGTAACGTAGGCACACTGGCGTTTGCTGCCAAGGCTACTTATACAGAGCCGCTTTCCAAAGTAGCCTACCTGGAGGTTGACTATGGAGTGACCGTTAACAACAGCAACTCGACAAACAATTCTTATGACAGCAGTGCCAAGAGTGGAAAGTTTGATAGCCTGGACACCTATTACAGCACCAATTATAAGTATAACATACTGACGAATATGGGCGGGCTGGCCGCGCGCTTCGTTTATAAGGACATTAATTTTTCCTTTGGCAGTGATGTATCCAATTCGCAATACTACCAGTATGATGCCCTGCGGCCCGATACGGCGGCGCGTAAATATGCTTACCTGAATCTTTTTCCGAAAGCAACTTTTGTGTATAAAGTAGGTCGCGAGACCAATCTCAGGTTTAACTACCTGGGCAGCACTACACAGCCCACTATCGATGAAAAATCGCCGCAGCACCAGAATACCGATCCTACTAATCAAACCGTAGGTAACGATAGCCTTAAACAGCAATTCACTCATGCCTTCAGCTTGCGGTTCAACAATTTCAAGATTTTGTCACAGCGGTATTTATTTGGCAGCGCCAGTTTCAATGTCATCACAAATGCAATCAGCACCAATACTACCAATATTGATGGTATCCGCACTACCAAATATGTAAACGTAAACGGCAACTATAATGGTTTTGCATTCCTTGGTTATGGCTTTAAGCTGAAGAAGATAGACCTGCAGATAGGTGCGCATGTGAATGCGGGTATCAACCACATTAACAGCTACATAAATGATACGCTGGACCATAGTAACAATAACACCTACACCTTCACGCTGGACCTCGAATACTATAAGGATAAAAAATTTACCGTAGAGTTCAATCCATCGGTAACGTACAATGATAATAAATCGAGCATCACAGCCTACAGCACCAGCTACTGGACGAGCAGCAATGAGTTGACCGGATCGGTGCAACTGCCCTGGAAACTGGAGCTGGGAGCCACTGTGAACTGGTTCCTGCGCCAGCAGACCACCCTTTTCTACAAAGACAATAATGTGCTGCTGTGCAACGCATATATAGGGAAGAAGCTCCGCAAGAAGAGCGACATAGAGATACGCGCATCTGTGTTTGACCTTTTCAACCAGAACATAGGATACAACCGCACCGCACAGGCAGGCATCATTACCGAGGAAACATATAATACCATCAGGCGCTATGGTATGCTGAGCCTGGTATGGAATTTCACGCATACCCCCGCAGGCGCACCACCGCCAGCGGGTGGGGGAATGATGATGATGAGAAGGTAGTGGTTGGTTAAGGGTTAATAGGTCAAAGAGTGAAAAGGTTAAATGGTTAATAGGTTTTTGAGTAGAACAGGCAATAGAGGTTGCATTGCATCTGCTCTGCGAAACACCAAATATTAGAGACATGAAACGGATATTGATTACGGCAAGCATTATGCTTTGTGCGGCGATGGCGGCGGAAGCACAGTACACCACTGTAGGGAAAATAGAGTATGAACGCAAGATAAATGTCTATGCGCAAATGAAGGAGATGGAAGAAGATGGCCCAAACCCTTTTATGGAGCAGATGAAGGCTAAAATACCGAAGTTCAACAGCTCGTATTTCGACCTTTTGTTTGATAGCACCAGGAGCATTTACAAACCCGGAAAAGAAGTAGAGGGGAATGTGTTCAAAATGTTTGGCGGCGGCCCGGCAACTGCAAACATTGTTCTTACTGACTTCGCAGCTAACAAGATAAAGGCCAATAAGAAGATATTCGACCAGAAGTTTTTCGTAGAAGATACCATACGGAATATAGAGTGGACCGTGAAAGATGAGATCCGTACGATAGCCAATTTCAAATGCCACAAAGCTGTGGGCAGGATGTGCGACACAGTATATGTAGTGGCGTTTTATACCGAAGATATTATTGTGAGCGGAGGCCCGGAAATGTTTGGCGGCCTGCCAGGTATGATCATGGAGCTGGCCATACCTCGCCTGCACACCACCTGGACTGCTGACAAAGTAGAGCTGGCAGCACCAAAAGAAGCAGACTTTGAGCTTCCTGATAAAGGAAAAAAAGTAACGGAAAAAGAGCTCTTCGAAACACTGCAGGAGAGCTTTAAAAGCTGGGGTAAAATGGCCCCGCGAAATATCTGGTGGTCAGTTTTGTGATAGTGCCGGCGAACGGGCGAAATGCAAAACCGGAAAGCAAGATACGCGTTCCTTGCGGATTGACTAGCGAAGAAATGCTGCTATTTTTAAACGTGATTGTTCATTACACTCTATCAGGAGATCCAGTTTCTCCATGAAATGATGCCTTCTATTCTACGTTCGTGAAACTGGTTTCTAAAAATGAAGAAAAAGTAACGCACATTTTTGCTAAAATCAGTATATTGCAAACAATCATGGATATGCATAATAATAAACCGCTATCAAAAATATTAAAAAGATATTTTAGTATCTTTGTGTGCAAATAGATAACTATGCGCACTTTACAATTAGCAGGTCATCTTACTGATACACAATTAAAAGAAAGGCTGACAGCTGCAAAAGATAA
>CAISPO010000015.1 GCA_903887415.1 uncultured Bacteroidota bacterium
GTCTTCCTGCGGATGTCTTTGATGAAGTTTTCCGTAGACTGCTTTTTCTTTGATTCCATGCTTACATTTTTTGTTGGTTAACAATGGAAACACTATCTAAAGTTAGATTCTTTTCAGTCCACTTTAAGCTGACGATTTACAATAATGCTACCAGAGATTGCAGCTAAATTGGGCTGTGCAAAAGCACTGTTGTTAAAAAAGCAACAAAATAAAACTGATAAAAATAACATTCTGTTATTCATGCGGCTATTTTAATCAAAAAACGAAGGGTAACAGCCTAAAGGTATTCTAAGCATTTGAATTCTCATAAAATATATTTCTACATATTAATATACGGCAGTGAAATTTATGATTTGAACAATACTACTTCAATTACCCGTAACTACCTTTCAAAATATTGCTATTTTTGCTTTCTATGTTAGGTATATATTGTCGGACATCAAAAAGCAGATCCGAGAAATACACGATTGAGAATCAAAAGGACGCTGGTATTAATTGTGCCAAAAAATTAGGGCTTGGTTTTCAGATCTATATTGATGATGGAGTTAGTGGAACTCTTGATGAAACAATAAGAGGAGGGTTATCCGATCTGTTTAGGGACATTAGAAAAGGGAGCATTGCTGCCATCTATTGTATAGATCAATCAAGAATTGAACGGGACACCAGGACGTGGCAATTCTTTGTTGCACTATGTCTAAATAATAAAATTAAGTATTACCCTGGTGGTTCAGAATTTGATTTGGATAATGCTACAAATCGAATGTACGCCCAATTGATGTCAGTAGTTAATTCGTACTATGCTGAGATCACCTCAAAAAAAGTACGGTTAGCAAATGCCCAAAAAGCAAAAGAAGGTAAAACACATGGTTTAAAACCATACGGATTTCAACGTGATGAAAGGAATAACTATGCTATTGACAAAGAAGAAGCAAAAATTGTTAGGAGGATGTTCCAGCTATCCCTGGAGGGGAAAGGAGCCTACACGATAGCCAATATTTTTAATGATGAAGGAATACCAACTAAATTCAAGAAGAATTTTACGGGTAGAATGGCACGTAAAGACACTTACACTAATAACATTAAATACTTCGAGAAAAGTGATGTTATCTGGCGTGGTAATGTTATTAGCGATATGCTTAGAAATAAAATCTACAAAGGAATACGGGAATGGAACCGACACGAGGATAAGTTGGAGTACATAGATGGTGAATCGGTTAAGACAAGGATTAAAGCTGAGTTAATTATAGCAGAGGTTCCTATAATTGTAGATCCTGAACTTTGGGAAAAAGTTCAGTTAAACTTAGAAAAGAATAGAAAAAATGTAGGTAGAAAAGACGAGTATCATTACTTGTTAAATGGTCTTTTGTATTGTGATAAATGTGGTGGCGAATACAGAGGCAGAAAGAGGCTAAAGGGCAATGACAATGCGTATAAATGTACAGGGAAAAGATACCCTAAATCAAAATGTGATAATAGGGGTATAAGTATTCCCCGCTTAGAATCATTTATTATTAAGTACGTTTTTGTTTTCAAAGATTTCAAAAAACACTTTAAGAATTTCAGGACAGATAAGGACAATAATAAAATAATAGATGAAAGGCTTAATGATGAAAGGGTTAAGTTAGCAACCGTTGAAAAAAGAATAAAAAATGCATTTGATTTACTGCTCGATACAGAAATTGAAGACAATGAACCAATTAAAAATAGACTATCAAAACTGCAATCACAGAAAAGAGAATTAACTGAAACAATCGAAATTCTGGAACAAAAAGTATTGGAGAATAATACCAAAAACATGGAAAAGAAAATAGCCAATGTAGTTGGGAGTTTAGAATTAGATAGTAAACAGGAAATCGTTGATGCAGATTTTGATGAAATAAAAAAGGCGGTTCATCAGATTATTGATTGGGTAAAAATATCACATAATAAACTTAGCAAAGGAGGTAGCTATTTTATTAAAGTGAAATTTAAAGGAGGTGTTTCTTATTCAGTCTTTCAAACCGACTGGAAACTTAGTGAGTTTAAACTTCTTGAATATGTCTTACCGAAGGATAATGAGTTATCCGATATTATTAGTTCAGGTAAAATTGACGTAAAAAACATCCTGGATAAAAAAAATATTGTTAATTCAGAATCAACAACCTCAAATACTACGGGCATCAAAAAACATGTCCATTATCAGCCTATTATTAAGCTTGAAAAAAATGAGGTTTATTTGTTTGATTAGTACCACAACAATTACCCTTACTTACATATTGATGCGCTTACATGCCGAGCCGCGGGCCGGCGTGGATATATGCTTCTTCGTCCTTTCAGGGTGTTCTATAGAAAAAAAGTAGTTGTGAAAATAAATGAGCGCCTGCTCTACGGTCTCCTCTTTATAATGCTTACCGGGCACAAAGGCGTCCTCCAGCGAATCAAAACTGAGGTAATGATACTGCAGAAATGAAATGAAATAAAGCAAATCGGTAGCGTTGAAGGTGCGGTGCGCGAAGTGAACGAACGGCTTCAGGTCGGTATCTTTATGATTCACGATGAAGTCATGCGGCGCATCGCCCATCCACGCCATGAGTTTCCGCGAGTTGTTGATGATCGTAGTGCGGTTGCCCCATGCCAGTATTGCAGCAAACAGCCCCGCAATCTCTATATCCTGCTTTTTGGTGAACAGGTGTGGTATGCATACAGGGTCTTTCTCAATAAAGCCCGGCTGATTATATAGCTTCACCTTGCCATCAAGAAATTCTTTCAACCCTTCCATCAACTCCAATTGGAATCAGATTCAGCGGCATCAGCATTAGCCGTGCACTTCATTTGCTCCTTCAGCGCAGCAATATCCGATTTGAAGTCTTCCCGGGCCTTATCAAACCAGAACTGTTGCTTCTTGCCTGCCGGCTCTTTCTTAGCCCTGCCGATGTTCAGCCCTATATCATAGCACATTGGCGTGTGCTTCTTTATTGTCACATTGCCGTCTGCATATTCATTGAGCAAAGCATCGTATGCCTCATGCTGCTTTTCTATCTCCGAAATGCCCGCTTCGCTGTATTTCGGTATCTTATTCAAAATACCATCCAGCCTGTCGCATAGTGTTTCCATAACCGTGTTTTAATACCAATTTACAAATCTTTAAGAAAGTAATAATCCAAATCAGGAAAATCCTTTAACCAGGTGAATCAAGGTTCAAAATTAGTGCGCCTCCAGCCAGTTATTCCCCATACCCGTCTCCACATTCAGCGGCACATCATGCGGCAGCTTCATGGCATTGCTCATGCCCGCCTTTATGATCGCTTGTGCCTCTTCGGCCTCATCTAGCGGCACATCAAATACAAGCTCGTCATGCACCTGTAGTATCATGCGGGTGCGCATATTGCGCTTCACCAGCTCCCGGTGAATGGTGATCATCGCCAGCTTTATCATATCGGCCGCGGTGCCCTGTATGGGCATGTTTATGGCGTTGCGCTCGGCATAGCCGCGCACCGTGAAGTTAGCGCTGTATATATCCTTCAGCCAGCGTTTACGGCCCATCACTGTCTCCACGTAGCCATGCTCCTTTGCAAAGTTTATCGACCGGTCCATGTACAGCTTCACCGACGAGTACTGTGTAAAGTAGTTATCAATTATCGTCTTCGCCTCTGTGCGGCTTACCCCTATATTCTCCGCCAGCCCAAACGCGCTCTGCCCGTATATGATGCCAAAGTTCACCGCCTTAGCTGCTCTGCGCTGTGCGCTCGTCACCTCGCTCTCCGCTACGCCATATACCTTGGCTGCAGTGGCCGTATGTATATCCTTGTTCTCCTTAAATGCCGATATCATATTCTCATCGCCACTTATCGCTGCTACTATCCGCAGCTCTATCTGCGAGTAGTCAGCCGATACCAGCGTATAGCCATTGCCTCTGCTGATGAAGGCCCTGCGTATCTCCCGCCCGCGGTCTGTGCGTATGGGTATGTTCTGCAGGTTGGGGTTGTTGCTGCTCAGCCTTCCCGTCACTGCTACACTCTGGTTGAAGCTCGTGTGCAGCCGCCCCGTGCGCGGATTGATCAGGTCCGGCAATGAATCCACATAAGTGCTCTTCAGCTTCGTCAGCTCGCGGTAGGCAAGTATGTCTTCCACTATCTGGTGTTTCAGGCGCAGTTTCTGCAGCACATCTTCACCGGTGGCATACTGTCCCGTCTTAGTCTTCTTCTGCCCCGCATCTATCTTCATCACTTCAAAAAGTACCTCGCCCAACTGCTTTGGCGAACCTATATTGAACTTCACCCCGGCATGGTTGTATATATTCTCCTCGGCCTGCTTTATATCCACCTCCAGCACCTTCGAGTACTCCCGCAGGAAGGGCACATCCAGCCCCACGCCCTCATACTCTATATCTATCAGCACCGGTACCAGTGGGTTCTCCACCTCATCAAATACACGTTTCACATCCTTCTCTATCAACAGCGGGTCAAAAGCCTTTTTCAGTTGCAGCGTTATGTCAGCATCCTCTGCAGCATACTCCTTCACTGCTTCCAGTGGGGCATCGCGCATATTGCCCTGCCCTTTGCCTTTCTTGCCTATCAGCGTTTCTATGCTCACCGGCTCGTATGCCAGGTACTTCATGGCCAGCATGTCCATGCTGCGCTTGCCATCCGGGTCTATCACATAGTTGGCCAGCATGGTATCGTATATAGGCCCCTTCAGGCTGTAGCCGTACCACTTCAGCATCATCATATCATACTTTATGTTCTGGCCCACCCACAGCACATCCGGGTTCTCAAACAACGGCCGGAACCGCTCCAGCACCTTTATAACCCCCTCGCGCTCTTCCGGCACACTCACAAACCACGCTATCCCCTTCTCGAAACAGAAGCTCATGCCCACAAGGTCAGCCAGGTTAGCATCTATATTCGTAGTCTCCGTATCAAAGCATATCTCCTTCTTACCTTCCAGGTGCGTCAGCAGCTCTGTTATCTCCTCATCCGTCTGCACCAGCGTATATACATGCGGCACCTGCTCCAGCGTAGTCAGGTTGCTCGGCAACGTCTCCTTCTCTTCACCCTCCCCATCTGCATACTGCCCCTGCTCACTGCCTTCTGCTCCTGCTCCTGCTCCTGCCTCCTGCGTACTGCCGACTGGAACTGCCTTCTGCTTTATCGGGTTTCCGAATAAATCCAGGCTCCTGCCGTCTGCCCCTGCTGTCTGCGAACTGCCCCCTGCTCCTGCCTTCTGTTTACTAAAAAGCTCAGTCTCAACCGCCGGTGCGAAGATGCGCTTGGCGATGGTCTTAAACTCCAGCTCATTAAATACCTCCGTCAGCGCCTCCACGTTCTTCTCCTTCACCCGGAAGTCCTCATCATGAAACGGCACCGGCACATTGGTGATGATCGTCGCCAGCTTGCGGCTCATCAGCGCCAGGTCCTTGTTGTTGCGTATTTTCTCGCCCAGCGCGCCCTTTATCTTATCCGCATTGGCAAGGATGTTCTCCATATTGTCATACTCGGCTATCAGCTTGGCCGCAGTCTTTTCGCCCACGCCGGGTATGCCCGGTATATTGTCCACGGCATCACCCATTAGCCCCAGCATGTCTATTACCTGGTCCACGCGCTTTATGCCCCACTTTTCGCACACTTCTTTCTCGCCCATTATGGCCATGTCGCTGAACGCCGATTTGGGTTTGTAGATATACACCTTCTCCCGCACCACTTGCCCGTAGTCCTTGTCCGGCGTTACCATATATACGGTGTAGCCCAGGTCTGCGGCCTCCAGCGCAAGACTGCCTATTATATCATCCGCCTCATAGCCATCCAGCTCCAGGCACGGCAGGTTAAAACCCTTTATGATGCGCTTTATATCCGGCACCGCAGCCATCAGGTCTTCCGGCGTCTCCTGGCGGTTCGCCTTGTAGTCGGCAAAGTCCGTGTGGCGCTCGGTGGGTGCGCCGGTATCAAACACCACCGCCAGGTGCGTAGGCTTTTCCTTCGTCAGCAGCTCCAGCAGCGTATTCGTAAATCCGAACTGTGCATTTGTATTCTTGCCCTTGCTCGTAATGCGCGGGGTGCGTATCAGCGCATAATACGCCCTGAATATCAGCGCAAATGCATCCAGTAAAAACAGTTTCTTTTCGGGTGTTTCTTGTGACATAGGCTAAAGGTAATTCAAAATTCAAAAGTCAAAATTCAAAAAGCCTACCGATAGAAGTCATATACCAAACCCGGAAATATCACAATTTGCAAAAAAAAATGTTCTGTGGATATCTGAGGGTACTTTGCTGGTTATCAATGATCTGCGTTTTTTAAAATATCACAAACGTATCGCAAACGTATCACAGTTCGGCAGGCTCACTGCAACTGGTCAGGATTTGCAGGACCAGCCTACCGGCAGGCAGGTTTCAGCATTTTCAGGATTAGTGAGTGGGAACAAGGGTGCATTTTGGCACAAAGGTAGGATGAGGTTTTGAGCCGGCAATGAGGTTGTGGATATCTTGCAGGGTGAACCGCCGGAAGGCTTGTGTGATGCGGAAAGTATTTTTAAAGATGCCCACATTCTGGATCGTACTGCAAGGCGACCAGGTGGGCAAAACAAGTATGGATGACTGCATCCACATCGCTGTGGCAACGTTGAGTGAAGTTGATATTTTGGTTAGCTGGAATTTCAAACACATAGTCAACGTGTGCCGGATTCGTGGGTATAATTCTGTAAATTTGCGTTTAGGGTATTCCACGCTTGAAATACGTTCACCGAGGGAAATAGCAGGTATATGAAAGCAAAAGATAAAAAAGTAAAAACCTTTGATACTGTAAAAACGTTCAGGGAGATCAAAGACAATATTTCTAAAGAAATAGCTGATATGTCTTTTGAGCAATTGCAGGCATGGTTAAAAAAAAATAAGCTCAAAGCACAAAACTAATATCAACCTTTCGTTGCAATTAGCAAATCCCTTATCCCCCGGTTTCATCTTTTGTGTTCCGCTACGTTACAGGTGAATGCTCCTCATCCCCCGCCCCCAATTTTTTAATGCCATTGTTATCGTAAGTATTTTATCTTTACTTATTATTAAGTACAGAACAGTGCACACAAACAGCAAATATATCTTTACCGGCATTTCAATACTCTTTTTGTTACTGGCCGCCGTGCAAAAAGGAACCGCCCAGGACGTGTACCAGGAACAGAAGATCCATGGCTTCATGTATGGCATTACTGCCGGTGCTAACTTCGCTACGATAGACAATCACAATTTCTCACACTATTTCAAAGTGGGCGCTAACATGGGCGCCGCAGGCTTTGTGCGCATTGGCGGGGAAACAGATCTAAGTATAGAGGCGCTCTATTCACAGAAGGGCCGCAATACCACCCAGCTCACGGGCACAAACGTACCGGGGCTGAGCTTTATAAGGATGTATGACCGCCTTAACTATGCCGAAGTGCCGGTGATGATCAATTACCTCGATGACCTCAACGACCATTTTGGCGTGGGCCTCTCCTATGCCCGCCTGCTGAACGCTGTAGAGTCCCTCATTCCGGACGGCAACATAAACCTCCGCCAGGGCAATTACCCCTTTAATAAAGATGATATAGAGTTGCTGGCCGGCACCGAAGTGCACCTGTGGCAACAGCTTTACCTCACCCTGCGCTACCAGTATTCCCTGCTCCGCATCCGCGAAGATGGCCCCGGTAACTTCACATCCCCCGGCCAGCACAACAACCTATGGGTGCTGCGGGTTGTGTTTATGTTTAATTAACCCGCTGGCGTCATTGCGACGCAGGAAGCAACCTCACAAAATGAGGAAAAAGCACAAATATATTCCCGCGTTTTCTGAAAATGTGACTTATAGTAAAATGTGCGGAACAGTGGCGTTACTATTTTTGCTGAATGCAAAACCCCGAAATTTATTTATTGAATGATCAGCCTACGACGTGTCCGTATTGTGGATGCCGGACTGATTTTTATGATCTTCTTCATAAGAAAGAATATTGTGAGTTACACTTTTGCAGGAATGTTGATTGTGGTTTTATTTTCCTAGCGATGGAAGATTTAGAGTTCTTTGATCCCACACTCTATTAAATATTCAAAAATCGGGTCATAAATTTTTGGCGATCTAGTAATATCGTCTGTATCTCCTTCCGGCACCCATATTATCATTCCCTCTCTTGCCCTGGTCAATAACACGCGATATTTATTTAATAGAAATTGCTGGTCTTGCGATTGATTAACATTGCCCCATTTTGTTCCTGTAAAGCTTTTATAAGCCCACTTTTCTCCGTCTCTCCTTAAATCGCCATCCCAGCATAGACCTGCCCAATCAATCTCTAGACCTTGAATTTTATATTCTGTAGCAACAATTTCCAAATAAAAAGAAGATCTAACATCATCTTCATCATTAAGAAACCAATACGGGACATTAATTTCCTCTCTGGTATTTATTCCATAAGGTTTCAATCGTAATCCTCCAGAACTAGCAACTAAACCAATTCGTTTGTTTCCATGTTTCAATTTTGTTAGCCATTCTTTAGCTTGTAGTAAATCCCTAGTAATAAAAATGGGATAATTTTCACGTATTGTAGAATATAGTTCTTTCGCTTTGACGGGCTCATTGTCAATTAATGCGTTAACCCACTCATTTAAATTATTTGCTTTGAATGACCTTTGACTTACTGATAGATGAAGGGAGTTGTTAGTTTGAATATCCACAATATCAGGCTTTTCATTAAAAAGTGCATTAATAGAATTACTCGACTTTCCCAGCAACAATTCAGGAGAAATATGCACTTGCCAATGATTATACTTTTCTTTTAAAATACGTCCCCATTCTCCTATACCGGCTTCACCTGTATTTATTTCTTGTCCATTACCAACCAGTGCTATTATTACCGCCCAGTCCTTATGCCTATCCATCACTTCAAAGATGATTTCAGCTTCTGATTTCCTTATTGGGTTCTTTTCTTGTACACGACTTTGTACTGCTTTATTATAAAAGTTATCTGCATCCCAACAGCGCTGCGCTTCATCAAATATGGTAATTCGCTCAAAAGGAATTTTATCGCTTCTAATGTTGTCCTTGATGAACTTATGGATATTCTGAATTTTCGACTCTATTTTTTGATGTGAAATAGTTTTTGAAGGTTTCTGTGATTGCTGTTTATTCTTGTAAAGGATATCTTCTCTCTCAAACTCATCTCTTGCCAACGCCTCTCTTAATACAGCTATTAGAGGCCCGTTTCCTGAAAAATATGCGGTGCTCGATTTGTTTTTTTCAACGAATTCATCCCGATGGATAATGTTCAATCCGACGAGTGTTTTTCCCGCTCCCGGTACACCGGTGACAAAACAGACTACCTTTTTGTTTTCGTGCTTAGCTTGATCTATGATACCTAAAACATACTCTGTTGTTAACGATAAATTCTCCGCTCCTTTTTTTGTTATTGCTTCAACTTTTTGTCCTGCAAAAAGAGCCTGCGCAGCCTGTATAATAGTAGGAGTAGGGCTATAAGCACTATTTTCCCAATCTATTGCAATTATATTTTTATTAGCATGCTTATGGTGGAGCTGGTAAGATGATAGAATTAATTCCGATAAATTTTTATCGTTGGCTTTTATCGTTGGTTGTACTAAGTTGCTATCGTCTTTGAAGTCTATAAAAGGAATAGTTTGAGCTAAAGGAGCTAATAAAATAGGGATGATAATTTTGTTCCTACTTTGTAAATGAAAGTCTTTCAAATCAAGAGCGTAATCCTCAACTTGCCGTTTATCGGCAGGCTCGAAAACTTTTCGGTCAAACTTGAATTCAATAACGAAAATTAAATCATCGGCTATAATTACAACGTCAATTCTAGTTAGTAGCCGAGGTATCTCATATTCTAGTAGCACCGTCCAGTTATAGGCACAATCATTTTTGGAACAAATGCTCGCTAAATGTGTTTTCAAAATTTCAATGGATCTTTCCCAAGAATCAAATTGAATAGTCCATATTCGAGCATGCTGCGTACTGCCAGAGTCGAGATTGCCCTTAATAAAATTATTACTGTCTGACAAAAATCCACGCACACTATTTCTATAATATGCTTGGCTCATTTCTTAAATTCTTTAGAGTTGAAAAATTCCGAGAACGAGACCTCCAATGCAGCAATAATTTTTTCTAAAACTTCAATGGATATATTTCTACGACCATTTTCTACGTCGGTCATATAGGTACGATCAACATCGGATTTATTAGCTAAAGCCTCTTGAGATAACTTAAGAGAATGTCTAAGTTCCTTTATGCGCTGCCCCACTTTCGACTTTATATCCATGCAAACAAGGTAGACCTATGTGGCATTTAAGTCAACGGACTTTAAGGGTCATTCGTTAATTTTGGATATGAACATAAAATTCCACTACCTGTACCGCGATGGCGCAAATTATAAGCAATGTAGTTCCGTGGTTTTTTCAAATAAAAGCGATTACACGGTCCAAGAAGTCGAGGATGCAATGAAGACTGTACTAATAGATGAATTATGGTTTTACGCCAATAAATGGAATCTAAAAGACCTTCATCTGCACCAATGGGATGAAGAGATTGACCACAGTTGGCATGAGTTTGATTTTGTTGAAGAAACTGAAGAGGATGCGACGAACGGGGATATAGCTGATTTTATCGCGTTAATAAACGCTAGCTAGTCATGCAGCATTTCAGGCTTTGTATCCTTGCCCTTTATGCGGCTCATGTTGTAGCTGCGGGTTTCTTTGCTGTGTACATCGGCCATTAGGCAAAATTACGTATCGTGACGGGGGTTAGGTGTTCCCCACTTTTGAAGTGTGGAACACCAATTACCGCCGAATTCACATAAAGCCGTAACTTTATGATCTAATATTGTTTTATGAGTGTTGCAGCATTAAAAGAAGAGGCAATTCGCCAGTTCGCTATCAAGGTGGAATCGATGGATGATGAAGCTGCATTGAAAGTTGTGCTTGATTTCCTTAAAGGCATCAGCTCCGGAGACAAGGGCGGCATTAATCTTTCCAGCCATTACGAAAGCATTAAATTGAAATATGGTTCTGTACTCGAAAAACTGGCAAAATGATATCAGAAGCGGAAAATTTGAAGAAGTAAAAATATCGGCCCAATCTATTTCCGGTACTTGCCTTTAGGGTTGCGGCTGGTGTGAAAAATTGAAGAAATGTAAATCGTTTTCTTTCTCTTATCTATCTTATATACCACCGTAAAAGGAAAATGACTAATTAATGATTCACGATAAGTTCCCTTAGATAAATGATAGGTTTCCGGACTCTGAGTTGAAGATGAGGGAGTAGGTCATTCTGCTCTTTTTGACTTTATTGCCTGCCTTGCCCTTTCTTTAACTTCCTCCCACGTAAATCCCTTATCTGTGCCATCTTCCAGGGCTTTTACCCTGCGATCCATTTCTGCAACAAATTCGGCATCGTCCCACTTATTATAAGGCACATCGGGTTCCATAGCTTTTTCAATATAGCTGAGCAGAACATCTATATCGCCTTTATTGGCAAGATCAATGTATTGATGCAATTTTTGCTTTTTTGCTATCGTAGTCATCTCTGGCCTTTTTTACAAAGTTACGCGGTAAATGAATTTCAACAAAAAAGGATAAGTCAAAGGTATTATCTCCCGGCGTTTAACAGATCAGGTATTAATTGTGAATAAGTACGTTAGAAACTAATCCCGCCACTTTATCGTTATTACTTTCCGGTGAGCTAATTTCACATAGTTAACTTTCGCACGGTATGCGCCATAATAAGGATGTAGTAGTATTCACGCTCGTGATCACGTGCATCTTATTGTTTTATTCTTTTTTCGCAGCCTTCTCCCATTCAGATTTTCTGCACCTGAAAAATGTAAGCATCCTCGCCGATGTGTTTTATGATAAGCAAAGCAAGGCATCACCCACCAGTACCATACCGGATACGGTGATAGCCCCGGCAGACCGGGTAGCCGAAGAGCCGCTGCCGGGTGAGGATACGGGCAAAAAAGTTTTCAGCAAGTACCTGGAGCCTAAGATCATTACCAACTTCAGCGCAGATGCTACGCGCCCGGCGCTGCCGCGGCTCATAGCCAAGTTGCACGCCATAAAGAACGGTAAGAAGGCAAAGATACGCGTAGCGTGGTTTGGCGACAGCCTTGTAGAGGCCGATATACTGTCTATGGAGTTTCGGAAGCAGATGCAGCAATACTTTGGGGCGTTTGGTGTGGGCTTTATACCAGCTACTTCTATCACCTCTAAATTCCGCATCACCGCTACCCACACCTGGAAGGGCGACTGGGCGGAGGAGAACTTTAAAACGAAGGATGTGAGTGCGCCGCTGTTCTTTTCGGGCCACACTTTCTTCACAGCAGATGGCGAGGTAATGGTGCAAGACAATACAGTGCGGGATACACCTGCTGTGCAACTGCTGGAGAAGAGCCTGATCTGCGGCCCCTCGAAAAGCGGCAGCGTGACACTGACTGTGGATGGCAAACAGAAACAGTACCCCGCAGATAAGCTCGTGAACCGCATAGTGCTGGACAACAGTAACAGCCGCTCTATAACAGTGGGTGTACACGACAAGCAGTTGCCGGTATATGGCATCAGCATGGAGCCGGATGCCGGCGTGGTGGTGGACAACTTCTCGTTTCGCGGGATCAGCGGCATAGAGCTGGGCCGGTTCGACAGCTCGTTCCTGGCCACACTGAGTAAGGAAGACAACTACGACCTGATAGTGCTGGAGTATGGCGCCAACATTCTCTACCAACCCAACGAAATGGACTATAGCTGGTATGGCGCCAACATGAACCATGTGCTGCGGAAACTAAGAAAGGCAATGCCCAATACGGAGATACTGGTGATCAGCACTGCCGACCGCGCCTTTATGTATAATGGCGAATGGCGCACTGCAAAGGGCATTTACAACCTGGTAAAGGTGCAGGCGGAGATGGCCTATAACAACGGTGGGGCGTTCTACAATATGTTCCTGAACATGGGGGGCGAGGGTACTATTTGCAAATGGGCTACCAGCAACCCACCCCTGGCAAAGGACGACCGCATACACCCCAATTATAAAGCCAGCATAGTGATGGGCGATATGTTTTACCAGTCGTTTATGGATGAGTATAATAAAGTGAAGTGATGTGCGGAAAGTGTTTCGCGAAAATGCCTCTCGCAAAGGCGCAAAGGCGCGGTTTTCCGTGTTTAGTTTTAAGACCGCCAAGCGCGAGTATATATGGGTTTATGAGGTTTAAAGTACAATAGCAGTTCATCAATACCAGATGCCGATTTTTAATACGCAGGAATTCCTGCACCAGTTTTTATACGACCCCAAAAATCCGTTGTTGTTCAACAATGGGTTTTTCGTGTACTTTTTTGCTGCGTTCATAAGCCTGTATTATGTGTGCCGCAATAATATACGCGCGCGTAATATGGTGGTGACACTGTTCTCACTGTATTTCTTTTATAAGGCTAGCGGCTACTTTGTGTGGCTGGTCATCATCTCCGCCATTACAGATTATTTTCTGTCTAACGCTATATACCGCGAGCAGGATAAGCGGAAGAAGAAAGCATTATTGTTGCTCAGCGTGTTTGTGAACCTGGGGCTGCTGTTCTATTTCAAGTACACCAACTTCTTCCTCTCTTTATCCAACCAGTTTTTTGCCACTCATATCAATCCGCTGAACATACTGCTGCCGGTGGGCATATCGTTTTATACGTTTGAGAACCTGAGCTATACTATAGACGTTTATCGTGGCGAGTTTGAGCCGGAGAAGAAGTTCATTAACTACATCGTGTTCCTTTCGTTCTTCCCGAAGCTGGTGATGGGGCCTATTGTAAGGGCCCGGGACTTCCTGCCCCAACTGCGGAAGCCTTACGAGCTGCAGGAGGGTGATTTTGCGAAGGGTTTTTACCTCATCGTTTCGGGGCTGGTAAAGAAGCTGGTAATCTCTGATTACCTGACGCTGAACCTGGTGAACTATGTATTTGACGACCCGGCGCGGCATACAGGGCTGGAGTGCGCGGTGGCTGTGTTTGCCTATGCCATCGTTATCTACTGCGACTTCAGCGGGTATAGCGATGTGGCGATAGGTATAGCCAAGTGGCTGGGCATAACCATTCCGCCCAACTTCAACCTGCCGTACCAGAGCAAGTCGATCACCGAGTTCTGGCGACGGTGGCATATATCGCTGTCGAGCTGGCTAAGGGATTGCCTCTACATTTTCTGGCTGGGCGGCAACAGGAAGGGCAGGGCGCGCACTTATGTGAACCTGTTTATCACTATGCTCCTCGGCGGCCTTTGGCATGGCGCCAACTGGACATTTATCATTTGGGGAGGCCTGCACGGTATAGGCCTGGCAGTACATAAAGTATGGATGGAGCGCGCAGGCGGCTTTATAAAAAGAAACGAAAACAACAGGCTTTACAATGTTGCAGCAGGCCTGGTCACCTTCCTGTTCGTCTGCTTCTGCTGGATATTCTTTAAGTCGCCGGATTATGCCACGGCATCTATCATGATCTCGCAGATCTTCACTGATTTTTCGCTGAGTGTATGGCCCACTTTCTGGGGTACCTATCACAATGTGATCTGGATCATGCTCCTCGGCTATGCGCTGCACATGGTGCCAGAAACCCTGCCGGGCCTGATCATCGCAAGAATTCAGAAAGCACCCATGGTGGCATTTGTGGTGGCTTTTATTGTGTTCCTTGTGTTGTATGCACAGTTCAAATCGAGCACGCCGGTGATGCCGATTTATTTGAAGTTTTAGATCACGATTTTCAGGATTGGAGGTTTTTTCAGGATGCGCGAGTTATATTATTACTCCTCATTCTTCACGCGAATCTTACTCTGGTGAACGGGCATAGAATCTGGTTGGATGGTTGGTTTTTTGCTTTCGCTTGCTGGCGCGGGTTTTACCGGAGCATCTGCCTTTTTCTCTGCCTTAGGTTTTGAAATGGTTTTTGGAGTGGGCTTTTTGTGCACTACTGGCTCCGGATTGTAAGGGTGCAGTTTTGCGTAGTTGTTGTACGCCTTCGCAAATGCATTGAGCAGTAGCTGCCCCTGCAGTTGGTAACCCTTAGGCTGGTAGTGTACCAGGTCGTGGCCGAGGAGGCCGCTGTGTTTCCACGCTGCGGGACTTTTCTTGCCACCGCTTATATCGTAGAGGTCCCACCAGGCGGCGCCATTTTTTTCGGCAGAGCGGATGAGGCCGGTTGTTACTTTGGTGAGCACTGCGTTGGGCCGCTTGCCTTTATAGTAAGATCCTGCGGGTGTAGTGATGAGGATAGGTGCGCCGGGCGCGATCTGGTGAATTTTGTGGATCATAGAATCGCACAGCGCTGCCATGGTCTGCTCGCTGAGGTCTGGGTTTTGTGCTTCGTTGGTGCCCATTGATATGATGAACAGATCGCCGTTCAATGCTTTTAGTTGCTGCCAGAAAAGGTTGCTATTTGCCCACTGGTCGTAGCGGGCGCCGTTGGCGCCAATGGTGTGATAGACTACGCCGCACGTATCCTTGCGCTCCAGCGAAACGCCATAGAACTGGTAATCACCGAAGGTGGTCTTGGTAAGGGCACAGCCAGATAAGAGGGCATCACTTTCGTACACGAGGGATGGACTGTTTGCCTCCTCCAGTGTGGAAAGTGACACTGGGTTGCCTTTACTGCTGTCGGTGAGCAGGTAGTCTTCTTTTTGTTTGCCGAGGAAGAAGACCATCCGGTTAAAATATTCCGGGTTGCCGTTTTCGTCTTTGAGCCATACCGATACAGAGGCGTCTTTATGGGCAGATACCATGCCGTAGCCGCAGATGCCGGTTTCTATGGGTGATGTGTTATTGGTGATGCGGTTGCTGTGCCATGTGGCATTGGAGGAAGCATGTAAGTCCTTAGGACCGTTTGTATTTGCCAGCGGGTACGGGAAAACGAGCCCACGGCCCGCATTACCAAAGTAAGCCTGGAAGCCATTGCGCAGCACACTGGTAATGCCATCAGCCTGCAGATGAGAGTCGCCGATATGTACTATGTTTACACGGCCCTTGTGGGTGGCGTGGAGTGCTACGAGTTTCTTAAATACGCTGTCGAGTTCATTGTGGTGCGTGATCGCGTTCTCATCATAGTGTATGAAAGCGTAATGGTCCGGCGCGGGGACATGCCATTTTAAGGTATCCATCTGTGCATTTGCCATGATGGGAAATAATATAAGGATTAAGGAGACGAATTGTTTCATTGTTAAAGAGTACACCAAGCTACTAAAGTAAAGGTTAGCAAGCAAAATCTTCTCATGTAAAAAATCTCTCGCAAAGCCGCAAAGCTCGCTATTCTTTTATTTCGTTTTTAAGACCGCCAAGCGTGAGTACCCCCATGAAAACTAACTTCAGCGCGACTATTATATACTATTACTTCTTTCTTTTCGCGCGCTCATACTGTACCGGCCAGGGCATTTCATCATAGCCAAGCTCGCGGGCAGCACGCATCGGGAAATATGGATCGCGGAGCAGTTCCCGGGCCATAAATATGAGGTCGGCCTGGCCGTTGGTGAGTATTTCTTCGGCTTGTTCCGGTGATACAATAATGCCTACTGCCCCGGTAAGAATGCCTGTCTTGCGCACTGCATCGGCAAAGGGTACCTGGTAGTTGGGCTTTGCTGGTATTTTAGCATAAGACACTACACCACCTGATGAACAGTCGATGAGATCAACACCCCTGTTCTTGACGAGTTCGCCAAGCTTTACCGAATCTGCTACAGTCCAGCCACCATCGGACCAATCGCTTGCAGATATGCGCAGGAACAATGGCAGCTCATCCGGCCACACGCTGCGGATTGCCGCAATGATCTCTAAAAGGAAACGGGCGCGGTTTTCGTAGCTACCACCATATTCATCCGTGCGCTTATTACTCAGGGGCGACAGAAACTCATTTATGAGGTAGCCGTGTGCGCCATGTATTTCTATTATTTTAAACCCTGCCGCTAATGCGCGTACTGCAGCAGCCTTGAAATCGCTAACTATCTTTTTTATCTCCTCAACATTCAACTCCAGTGGTGTATCTTTTTCATCAGAGAATGCTACTGGGCTTGGCGCTACAGTCTTCCAGCCGCCATCTTGTACCGGTATCAGCTTATCATGGTTCCACGGCTCGGTGACACTGGCCTTTCTGCCGGCATGGGCTAGCTGCATACCCGGTACAGCGCCTTGCTGCTCTATAAAGTGTGTTATCTTTTTTAGCGGTTCTATATGCCCATCTTTCCATATACCCAGGTCGTGCGGGTGTAAATCGTCAGCTTAAAGTGGACTGAAAAGAATCTAACTTTAGATAGTGTTTCCATTGTTAACCAACAAAAAATGTAAGCATGGAATCAAAGAAAAAGCAGTCTACGGAAAACTTCATCAAAGACATCCGCAGGAAGAC
>CAISPO010000016.1 GCA_903887415.1 uncultured Bacteroidota bacterium
AAAAACAATTACTTTTGTGCAGTAATTATGCAAAGAAACCTGCCACATATCTGTCCTAGTTGTTCATCTACACTGAAGGTGAAGAGCCTGGTGTGCGAAAAGTGTACTACCGAGGTAACAGGTATGTTCAGCCTGCCACTACTGGCCAGCCTCACGCAACAGGAACAGGACTTTATAATTGACTTTGTTATCAGTAGCGGCAGCCTCAAGATCATGGCGCAGAAACTGGGCCTGAGCTACCCTACTGTGCGCAACCTGCTCGATGACATTATCCTGAAAATAGAAACCAACCAAAAGAACAACAAAACAACGCCCAAATGAAAAAATGGCTGTTCAACCCGTTTGTATATGTGGCCGGGACAAAGGCCCTGGTCATTGGCTGGGCAGGCATTCTGGTCACAGCAGTTATTGGTTATTTCAGCAAAACCCATTTTGATGGGGTTTTAGATGCGCATACAGG
The DNA here is from genome assembly GCA_903887415.1 of uncultured Bacteroidota bacterium. Classification (GTDB taxonomy): domain Bacteria; phylum Bacteroidota; class Bacteroidia; order Chitinophagales; family Chitinophagaceae; genus Nemorincola. The sequence continues at coordinate 461 of CAISPO010000016.1, forward strand.
CCATTCGTCTCCCCTCTGGTTTTACCTGGAAGATGCAATAGTTGACTGGTCTCTGCCGGTTGCAATCTTTTATATCTCTGGACGTATCTTTTCAAAATCGTCTATACGGTTCATAGATGTAGCTGGGACATTGGCATTTGCCCGCTGGGTGATGCTATTTCCTGCGTTAATTGGATTCTGCGTTTATGTGCCCGAGTCCAACCATCCCACGACAGTTGATGAACTAATAAAGAGAAGCATGACCGCGCCGGTAATCTTATCTGGCCTGGTGGGTATAGCTTTTGTGGCCTGGATGGTGGCGCTCATGCATAATGCCTTTACTACCTCCTGCAATCTTAAAGGCAGCAAAGCTGTTTGGTCATTCGTCATAGGCTTGATAGTAGCGGAGATTTTATCAAAAATAATCTTGCAATCGATTTAATAAATATACCATGAAAAAGATCGCACTCTTTTTTTCCGTATTGGCGGTAGCCATAACCTGCAAAGCGCAGTCCCGCACAGATTTAGATGCAGCAGTTGGCAGGTTCCAGCACTTTCACAACAACCGGCAAACGGATAGTATCTACGAGATGCTTTCTGAACGGTCGAAGGGCATGATGTCCCTGGATAAAACCAAAGGGGTATTCGCACAGATATACAAACAGCTCGGCGATATGAAATCTTACGAGTTCACAAAAACTGTAGAAGGCGTTACTTTTTATAAAACCGAATTCACTCATGCTACCGTGTCACTTGTTGTCTCGCTCAGCAAAGACAATAAGCTGGAAACCTTTCGCTTCATACCCTATAAAGAAGACACCTTGCCAAAAGAGCAATCAAACATCAGCCTTAAAACGAAGGCTGGCGAAGTTTTTGGCACACTCACACTGCCGGAACGCGATAAAAAAGTACCGGTAGTACTTATAATTGCAGGTTCCGGCCCCACCGACCGCAACTGCAATTCAGAGGCTGGCGGCTTAAATACCGATGCTTATAAAATGGTTGCAGATTCTCTTCGGCAGGCGGGTATAGCTTCGCTCCGCTATGACAAACGCGGCGTGGGAGAAAGTGCCGGAGCAGCGTTAAGTGAAGACAGCACACGGTTTGGAGATATGGTTGCCGACGCGATAGGGTTTGTGAAAATGTTGAATAAAGACGCCCGGTTCTCAAAGATCATCATCGCCGGGCATAGCGAAGGCTCGCTGATAGGCATGATAGCTGCCGAAAAAGAGCATGTTGCCGGTTTTATCTCTATAGCAGGTGCGGCACAGCGGGCAGACAAAATAATAGAAAAACAGCTCCGGGCTAAGTCCGGTGACCTCGCGGCACAGGCAACCATAATACTGGACAGCCTTGATGCCGGCCACCTCGTGAAAAGTATAGATCCCGCACTGGCACCCCTCTTCCGCCCATCTATACAACCATATATGATATCATGGCTGAAATATGATCCGGCAAAAGAGATAAAGAAACTGACGATTCCCGTGCTTATCATTCAAGGCACAACGGATATGCAGGTGGATGCCAGCGAGGCAGAACAACTGAAGAAAGCATATCCTAAAGCTACGCTGAAAGTTATTGAAGGCATGAACCACCCGCTGAAGCAAGCGCCTGAAGACAGGGGAAAGAATGCAGCGACTTACACAAACCCAAAACTCCCGCTCAGCCCGGGGCTGATGCCGTCAATTATTGAATTTATCAACAGCGCTAAATAGGCTATTGGGCTACTGGCTCCAAAGCCGCATGCTCTTTATGAAACACCGGGTTACCCTTGGTAGTTGGCAGTACGACTCCTATACTAAGTATAGTTTCATAAGTGCCGAAGTTCTGGCTGGCCCTGCCATCATTTATTAGCAAATGGCTGTAGCGGGCGTAGTCGAGTTTCTGCGAGAATTCGAGGTAGCCATATTTCATAATAGTCAGGCGCAGCGCCAGTTCCACACCGGTATTCCAGCCACCAAACTGGAACTGCTGGTTGTTTACATACCCGAAAAAGCTATTTTGCACATGTGGTATTACCGGCCCCACGCCCGCTTTACCGGTCAGGTCCAGCCGGATATTATTGCTATGGGTATGGTACAGACCAAGCCGCTTCACAATGTTGAACAGGAAGAAATTCGCTCCGTTATTCAGGTAGTAGTAGTCGCCGTTCTGGTCGCTCCAGTATATTGTTGAGTCCACCACCCTATGGTTTAGCGTACCCTTAAGATGTATGTTTTGCATACCGGAGATAATATACTTGGTATGGTCAAAGTTGAGTTCTATAGCAAGATCCTGTTTTTCATTGAAGTAGTAGCCAAGGCGGTAGTTATACTGCGGTATGGTGAGCGCTTTATGCAGCACACCGTCATTCCAGCCCTGGTGGTCCTGGGCGTGTACGTGAATGAGCTCGTAATCATTACCCATCCCCTCTTGCTTCACATGCAGCGTGGAGTGGGTATAGGTCTCTTCATTATAGCCCCAGCTAAAGTATATAGAACCTGTTCTCTTCTTTTCTTTTTTTGAAGACTCTTTTTTTGTCGATTGCGCAAAGCCCCTCGAGCCGTTTAATACACAAAAAGCGCACACAAAAGCAAGAAATAGTAAACTGAATTTGAACCGCATTAGGAAATGATTTATGGGCGGCAAAGTTATCGTAAAAATATGGGCGGACAATGATAATGATCATTCGCCGGCAATATCGAATATGGCTATCTGATTTTAATGCGTTTCCTATGGGTTTGCCCTTTTTCATTTATCTTTATTTTTTCAAACCTATATGCGCGAAGGCCAATTTATTAAGCAAAATATTGAGCGTTGGGAGAACTACCAGCAACCTACCGAAGACCCGGACGAAGTGGCTAAAAGATTTACCTACCTGGTAGATGACCTTTCTTATGCAAAGACCTTTTTCCCATATGGCAATACACCCCGTTACATCAATGGCCTGGCTGCCAATATCTACCTCTCTATTTATAAAAACAAAAAAGAAAAAAAGCACCGGCTCATCACCTTCTGGACAACCGAGCTGCCCTTGGTAATAAGAAAACGGCATAAACTGCTGTTGTTCACCTTCTTGTTTTTTCTTGCATTTGTTGCTATAGGTGTATTCTCGGCATATAATGACCCCACGTTCGTGAGGTCTGTGCTCGGTGATGGCTATGTGGATATGACCGAACGCAACATAGCCAATGGCGACCCATTCGGTGTGTATAAAAGCGGCAACGAGTTATCTATGTTTCTCTACATAGCGTTCAACAATATCAGGGTTGCTTTTGTAGTGTATGCTATGGGCCTGTTTGCCGGCGTAGGCACACTTTATTTTCTATTTACCAATGGGCTAATGGTGGGCGTATTTGAATTTATGTTCTTCCACCATGATATGGGCTTCAGATCGCTGCTCGTCATAATGATACATGGCACATTGGAGCTGTCAGCGATAGTTATAGCTGGCTATGCAGGGCTAACGATAGGTAACTCCTTACTATTTCCAGGCACTTATACAAGGGGGCAGTCGCTGAAGTCTGCTGCTAAAGACAGCGTAAAGATAATTGTGAGCCTGGTGCCCATATTTATTGTTGCGGCATTTTTTGAGGGGTTTGTTACGCGCCATACCGGTATGCCGTTGTGGCTCAGCCTTACCATACTGCTGTCATCAGCCAGCTTTATTACATGGTATTTTGTTATTTTTCCCGTAAGAGTTGGCAAGAGGGTGAATATGGACATAATAAACAGCGAAAAAGGGATCAATTAAACCAGGAAAAAGGCCATGCATCCGCTCTCAAGAAAGACAACCATATCATTATTCTGTTTGTTGTTCCTGGTATGCAGCCATATTGGCGCCAATGTTTATGCGGCCGAGACAATAACCCCAGCCCAATGGCAGCAACAGACCAGCGATAGAGCATTTAATTACCAGAAGGATAAGGAAACTGTGACGCCGCCGGAGCCATCCCATGATAGCTGGCTGCTCCACTTGTTCCAGGCGATCTATGAATTTTTCAAAGCAGCGAGTTTCCTGATCTGGGTCATAATTATTGCAGCCCTGGTTTTTGTGATCTATAAAATTATTGCCAGCAGTGGCAGCTTTATGTTCGGCAAGGATAAAAAAATAATGCAGGAGGGCGGAGCCGCAAAAAATGAAGAAGAAGATATTGCTGCTACCAACTGGGAAGACCTGCTGCAACAGGCTATTGCCGGTAACGACATGCGCCTGGCAGTGCGGTACCGCTATATGTGGCTGCTGCAAATACTGCAACGGCGGGAACTGATACAATACCGCAATGACAAAACCAATTACGAATATTATACAGAGCTAAATGACACAAGCTACAAGCAACACTTCAGGCAACTAAGCCGCCAGTATGAATATGTATGGTATGGCCATTTTGTTTTGCCCGAGACTGCATACACAGAATACAGCAACCTCTTCAATAACCTGAAAAAGCAATTGGGGGCATGAGGAGATATCACTTACATATCATGATCTTGCTGCTTGCCTTGTACGGTTGCTCGCCTAACAAGGCGGAGCAGGAAAGGATAAAGTGGCAGGTGACACTCTCGGCTGTTGATAAACGCCCATATGGTGCTTACCTGGCTTCTAACTCTATAAAATACGCCTTTCCCGCTGCTGCCCTCGAGCCATTGTCTCCCGGGTTCCGGTATGACAAAATGGACAGCAAAATGAAGCACAACGATGATGGGCGCTCCCTAATCATATTTTGCGGCATTGATTTTAAGCTGTCGGAGGAGGAGTGGCGCAACCTGAAACAGTTTATAAACAACGGGAACGAAGTAATGATCTTTTGCAGTTCCCTTGATGAAAAAATAGAAAAAGACCTTTCCTGCTATAAAGAGCATGGTGATGAGATACCTGCCGGTTATTATTATGTGCAGCCAGACCTGCATAACATGGACGTATTGCGTATAGAAGGCACACCTGGCCGGCGGTATGGCTATGAAGGGCGCTCTATAAAAGGTTTTTTCTCAGTTGAAATTGACTCGGCAAATATTACCAACAAAGAAGACAGCTCAGATGATGACAATGATGACAACACGCGCATCTATGTACCCGACACCCTCGGCTATGCCAATGATATGCCAGACATGCTGCGTTACCGCATAGGCGAAGGGCACCTGACACTTCATGCAGCGCCGTTGGTGCTCAGTAATTACTTCCTGCTGCAGCCGGGCAATGTTGACTATCTGAATGCCCTTTGGCAAACGCTGCCAAAGGATATAAATAAGATATACACGCATAATTATTACAAAAGGAGTGCATCAAAGTCCGGGCTGTCTATTTTGTGGAAGTACCTGGCTACACGGTGGGCTTTGCTGCTGGCTATCTTCTTACTGCTCATGTATGTCTTGTTTGAAGGGAAAAGAAAACAGCGGATCATCCCTATAATTGCACCGCTGAAAAATGATTCTGTCTCTTTTGTGGAAACTGTTGGCAGGCTCTATTACAATAAAGGGAACCACGCCAACCTGGCCGACAAAATGGTGCAGCAGTTCCTGGAATGGGTGCGGACGCGTTACCTGCTCAACACCAATCTGCTCAACGAAAATTTCATTCATCAGCTTACTATTAAGTCCGGCCAGCCCGAAACAACAGTACGCGAGATACTGGATATGATACACGAAATAAGATTAAAGTCAGTGAAAATAGATGACCCTTATCTTTACAAGCTATACAATACGATTCAGCTATTTTATAAAAACAACCATACATGATGGAAGGTACAGAACAGGAATTTACTCCCCCGAATGAGCTGCCGCAAGAGGAGATACCGCAGAGCATTCCGCCAGAGGATACGAATGCGCTCAGCCAGTTGGTAGAAAAGGTGCAGGATCACATTCACCAGGTGATCGTGGGCCAGAATGGCATGATAGACCAACTGCTGGCTGGCCTGCTGGCAGACGGGCACATACTCATAGAGGGTGTGCCGGGAGTGGCCAAAACACTTACTGCCAAGCTGCTTGCTAAGATCATTAGCACTCGCTTTTCAAGGATACAGTTCACGCCTGATCTTATGCCAAGTGATGTGCTGGGTACCAGCGTTTTCAATCCGCAGACATCCAGTTTCCAGTTCAAACCAGGCCCTGTATTCAGCAACATAGTGCTGATAGACGAAATAAACCGCGCGCCCGCCAAAACACAGGCGGCCCTTTTTGAAGTAATGGAAGAGCGCCAGGTAACCGTAGATGGGCTGACGCATAAAATGCAGTCGCCCTTCATGGTCATCGCCACCCAGAACCCTATTGAGCATGAAGGCACCTATCGCTTGCCTGAGGCGCAGTTGGACCGCTTCCTGATGAAGATAACCGTGGGCTACCCTACCCTTGATGAAGAAATAAAAATATTGCAAAGGCATAACCAGCAGGCAATAACCGAGTTGCTGGCTAATATGGAAGCGATCATTACCCCGGAAATACTCAGCAATGCCCGGATGCAGGTACGCGAAACACATATAGAACCAAAGCTGCTGGAGTTTGTGGCAAAAATAGTGTGGGAAACCCGCAACAACCGGTCGCTTTATCTCGGCGCCTCACCACGCGCATCCATCGCACTGCTGCAGATAGCCAAGGCATACAGTGTGCTGCGCGGCAGGAATTTCGTGATACCGGAAGATATATTGCAAGCAGCGCCGGCCGTACTGCGCCACCGCATAGGCCTCACACCTGAGCGGGAAATGGAAGGGGCAACAACTGATGACGTGATAAAAGAGATCGTTGCGAAACTGGAGATACCGAGGTAAGCGCAGCCCTGAAAGGGCGCAATGTAAATAGCCGGGGTGAAGCCCCCGGTCCAAAAAGGAAAACATAACAAAGCCCTGAATGGGCGCAATATATCAGCGAGGGGTGAAGCCCCTCGATAGCAATAACAACACACAAATAAGCCCTGAAAGGGCGCAATACAACGGTTTGGCCAAAAAACAATACATACGCGCACTATTCATTCACAGGAGATGGTTTCTCCTGTTAGGCGGCTGTGTCGTTCTGTTGTTCGTTGCTTTCTTTATCAAATTTCTTTTTCAACCGGCCGTAGCTGCCACACTGGTCATACTTTTGCTGACTCTGCTCGACTATATTTTGCTATTCTTTGTCAATGGGGAGGTAAAAGCTGCACGGATAATGTCGCCCAGGTTCAGCATTGGCGATGAGAATGAGGTCTCGCTTATTGTCTCTAATTCTTATCCCTTTAAGGTCTCGGCATTGCTGATAGATGAGCTTCCTTTTCAATTCCAGGAGCGGAACTTTCAAAAGTCTGTCATTGTTGGGTATCGTTCGGAAGACACGGTCGTCTATTCCCTGAAGCCACTATCGCGCGGCGAATATGGGTTTGGTTACTTGGTATGCTTTGTGTCAAGCCCTATTGGCCTCATCCGCAGGCGTTTTAAAATTGCCGAACCTGCTGTAATCAAAGTTTATCCCGCCTTCCAGCAATTACGAAAATACCAGCTTCTGGCTATTAGCGGCAATACGCTTACCGGGGTAAAAAAAGTAAGGCGGCTGGGGCATAGCCTGGAGTTTGAGAAAATAAAAGACTATGTGCAGGGTGATGATGTGCGCACCATAAACTGGAAAGCCACGGCCCGCAGCAGCAACCTGATGGTGAACACCTATACCGATGCCCGCCAGCAGCAGATCTATTGCCTCATTGACAAGGGCCGCAATATGAAAATGCCTTTTGAAGGCATGACCCTGCTCGACCATTCTATCAACTCCTGCCTTGCCTTGCTGAATGTAGCACTGCTGAAACAAGACAAAGCCGGGCTCATCACTTTCTCCGACAAAATAAATGACATTATAGCTGCCGACAGGCGGAACGACCAGCTCCATCGCATACTGGAAACATTGTACAAACAACAGACACAATTTAAGGAGAGCGATTATGAGGCGGTATGGAATATAGTACATCGCCGCATCACACAGCGCAGCCTCATACTATTGTTCACTAATTTCGAGACCTACTCTTCTCTTGAAAGGCAGTTGTCGTTTCTTAAAAGAATAGCGCAGCGGCATCTCGTTTGTGTTATCTTCTTCCAAAACACGCTCCTTAAAGAAATACACGAATCAACACCCGACAGCATAGAAGGCATCTACATAAAAACCATCGCCGACCAGTTCGACCTGGAGAAACGCCTTATCGTAAAAGAGCTGCGCATGCACGGCATTCTGTCCATTCTCACAACCCCGCAAAACCTTAGCGTGGACGTGGTGAATAAATACCTGGAACTGAAGGCAAGGCCGATGGTGTAAGCCAGACTGCGGCAGGCACGCTCTTCGAAAGAGAAAACGTGTGCGCGTAACACCTCCCCTCCTGTTTTTAGGAGGGGACGCTCAAAAACATAGCGAAGCGGTGTTTTTGAGCTGGGGTGGTTGGCTCGAGCTGAACAGACTGCTCATTCTGCGCATTTTCAATAAATTGTTTGTCATTCATTTAAAATACTTCTATCGCAGCCCCATCGAACCATGACTGTTGATGTTTAAATTGAATTTTAATCAAAGTACAAGCTCACAAATTAAACCATGCCAAGTAAAAATATTTTCTTCTTTACCCAAGGTTCACCGCTGATTTTGCGTCTATATATATAGACCAAAATTTTTTTCATGAAAAGATCTCTGCTTTTTGCATTCTTATGCTGCTCGGGCACTGCCGGGATTCATGCGCAAACGCCTTTCGCTACCAGCGATTCAGTCAACGTCAACAGAATTAACGCAAGGATGCTTGTGCATGGCGATATGTTCTGGAATCCGGCGACCGGTGTCGCCGCCTGCGAATTCCCACAGGGCTCAGGCAAGAATATTAATTTCGCAAGCGCCTTGTGGATGTCAGGGTATGACGGCAGCGGACAATTGCATTTGACAGCACAGACCTACCGGCAAAATGGAAACGATTATTGGCCGGGGCCACTAGACTCAAGTGATACCCTTACTTACGCCTCCTCGCAAAACTGGGCTAAAATATGGAAAGTAAATAATAGCGACCTGCAATATTTTTTGGGACTCACAACGCATACGACCACTAATACGCCACAGGCTATTTTAACATGGCCTGCAAAAGGCAATGTAAATGCACAAGGCAATGCAGGGGCAGCCCTCACCATAACAAACGACATGGCGCCGTTTATAGACTTAAATGGTAATGGCATATATGAACCTCTCCTTGGTGAATACCCGGATATTAAAGGAGACCAGGCCCTGTGGTGGGTATTCAGTGACAATGGCCCTACGCATACCCAAAGCAATGGAAAACCATTGGGAGTGGAGGTACATGCAATGGCCTATGCATACAGCAGGGGTACTTTGATAGATAACGTTATTTATTTCGACTATACAGTAGTCAACCGGTCTCCAAATAGCTACAGCAATATGAGAATCGGGCTGTGGGATGATATAGATTTAGGTTGATACTATGACGATTACATCGGCTTTGACTCAACACATAGAATGGGGATAACTTACAATGGCACAACTGACGACGGCGCGGCAGGCGGGCATCCCTTAAACTCCTATGGCACGGATATACCAATGGTGGGGATCACAATGATAGTATTGCCCGGAGATACGGGCACAACATTTTCGCCGGCAGGTAGCTTCACTTATTTTAACAACGACGCCTCAATAATAGGGAACCCTATCGTTGATACTCAATTCAATAATTACCTGCGGTCAAAGATCCTCAATGGTGAGCATTTTAGTAATGACTACACGGGCCCGGGAATACCAAGTCATGGGTACGGGTCGGGGCCGGATTGTAATTATGTTTTCACCGGCGACCCTTCTATTCCCGCCCAATGGTCGGAGTGTCAAAGTGAAAACACCCCAGGCGACCGGCGCTTTATTATTACTTCCAATAACTTCACATTGACGCCAGGAAGCAGCCAGCACATAGTTATGGCATTAGTGACCACAAATCCTGATACCAGTAATGGTTGCGGTGACCCGGGCCTCACTTTTGACAGTATAAAAACAGTCGCCGACACCGCCTGGTCGGATTACTTTACCCAGCCAGCCACCATACCTAGCTCTGTTAATTCTATAGCGCAGCTGAACGCTGTGAATATTTACCCAAATCCTGCGCACGATAAACTATACATCGAAAGCAACAGCAATACAATTGGCGAAGTTGCTATAACCATTTACAATTCTATAGGGCAGCAAATGGTAGTCGATGTCACCAGATTCATTACCAGGGAAGAAATTGATGTGAGTCATTTGCCGGAAGGGGTGTATTATGTAAAGTATAGAAATGGCAACGTGCAAAAAAAAGTGAAGTTTGTAAAAGTAGAGTGATAATAAAAATGTCTCCTTACCCAAGATTCAGGCTCGATTTTACGTCTATATAGGTATACCTTGGTTAATTTCTTATGATAAGATCACTACTTTCTGCTTTCTTATTCTGTATTGCACTCACCCGGCTGTCCGCGCAAACGCCGTTCAATACAACAGATTCCATTAATGTCAACAACATTAACGCCGCGGTGCTTGTACACGGAGATATGTGGTGTAAGCCAGATACTTTTAAATATCATTGTTATTTTCCTGCGGATTCAACCAAAAATATTTCAGGCCCGGGAGCTATATGGATGAGTGGCTATGATGCTGCCGGACAGCTACATATAGCTGCCCAAACATACAGCCAAAACGGCAACGATTATTGGCCGGGACCGTTGGATACTAGCGACACACTCACCTATGCAACATCGCAAAACTGGGCCAAAATATGGAAAGTCAGCAATTCGGATATACAGTATTTCCTTAGTTTGTCCACCCATACTATAGCTAACACGCCCCAGTCAATTTTAACGTGGCCGGGAAGAGGGAATATAAATGCGCAAGGCAATGCCGGTGTTTCGCTGACTGTTACAAATGACATGGCACCATTTGTTGACCTCAACGGGAATGGCATTTACGAACCACTATCTGGCGAATATCCGGATATTAAAGGCGATGAGGCATTATGGTGGGTATTTAGTGACAACGGCCCTGCTCATACTACAACAAATGGAAGGCCGCTTGATGTGGAAGTACATGCAATGGCCTATGCCTATAAAAGAAACACACTGATAGATAATGTTGTTTATTATGAATACAGCATCATTAACCGCTCTCCGAATAGTTACAGTAATTTCAGGATGGCGCAATTTGATATGTCGATATTAGGGACTGGCAGCGATTTTGAAACCTACATTGGTTTTGATTCAGCATGGCGGATGAGTATTACTTATAATGGAACTAACGATAATGGCGGTTTCACAAATCCGAGAGGATACGGGCTTAACCCGCCAGTCTCAGGTATTACTATGATCGTTCTGCCTGGCGATGCGGGCACAAGCTATGTTCCTCCTGGCAACTTTATGTACTACAATAATGATAACTCAATAGTTGGCAACCCCGTCGTTGACACGGAATATAATAACTACATGCGTGGAAAATACAAGTATGGTGGTCGCTTAACTAATGACTATACGGCGGCAGGTACGCCAACTATCGGATATGGCTCAGGCCCAGATTGTAACTACGTTTTTCCCGGCGACCCGTCTATTACTACAGAGTGGTCAGAATGTGCTTGCAATAATACTCCAGGTGATAGACGCTATGTCCTTTCCAGTAATGATTTTACGCTATCTGCCGGAGGCACACAAAAAGTGGTGTTTGCACTTATTGTTACAGACACGTTGGCTGGCGGCTGCCCGTTTGCTAACTTTAATGGTATCGGCATTGTCGCCGACACCGCTTGGGCAGATTACTTTAATCCGCCACCCTCGATACCGAGTTCAGTTAGTTGTTTAGCACAGCTAGACGCTATAAACATCTACCCAAACCCTGCACACGATAAATTGTATATTGAAAACAAAAGCAGCGCAGCTGGTGACGAATCTGTAACGATATATAATTCTATTGGACAGGTAATGTATGTTTCAATCAACCAGAGTAATACAAAAGATACTATTGATATAAGCCCATTACCGCCGGGCCCGTACCATGTATTGTACCGAAAAGGAGATCAGCAAAAGAGCGCAACATTCATTAAAGATTGATCCTAATACAATTCCCTTTATAAACAAACCGTTGTCCGCCATAACTAAAATGGGTAACAATACCCAATGACACGCAGGGTGCAAATGAAAAACCACCCGTCGAAACAGGCGGTTTTGGGTAACGTGCTACGGCTTGACATACCAGCCAGTTGCCATTATAGTGCGTTCTGCTATCCTTTCTTCTTTGTAGTATTCGCTTTGGTGTGGCTCCGTTCTTCCCGATGTTAGTTAAGCGCATCGGGAAGTGAGTATATAAACCGGTCTCCGACCAGCTTCACCAGCACTACAGCCCATGTAACATATACCGTCTTCAACCCCAACCCCTTATCTTGAAAATATTTTACATCATATCCCGCCAACAGCACATGACAGTGCGAAAAACGCACCGTCATAAAAATCCGTTTTTGTCCTGAACCAAAATCATACGACCTTTATGCCAAAAGCAAAAAAAAGCAATATTTCATAAAAAAGTCTATGCGTCCTTTGCGATTTTCTTCGCGCCCTTTGCGTGAAATGCACCTGCAAGGGTAACCCAAAATCAGGACGATACCCACTGTAAACAAAGGTCAGGATTACCGCAGAAAGTTTACAGTAAATCAGTTAATCTCGGCTAATCTGAGGTTCAGACAGTGGGGCATTTTGGGGCATAAAGCGGGACATTTTTGTAACCAAAAGCACATCAGGAGAATCTTTTAAGCAAAAGAATCGACGTTCAAACCTGCCCCACCCTGTGGCAAAATGGGAAATACAAACAAAATATAATAACATCCCCAAAACCAGCCACCGTAAAGGAATACATCCGAATCATTACCAAACAAAAATGCCCCATATTTCCTCAGAAAAAATATAAAATCAGTGGGGTATCCCAAAACTGACAACCCCTGAAATCTCAAAATCAGCTAATCCGCGATTCAAAAGTGGTAGTATAGCATTAGTTAATTATTTTGCAGGATAATTGAAGCAACTAATAATGCAGCGGCTGTTTATCTTAGTTTTATTGTTTGTAGTTTTCCTTTTGGGCGCCTGTAAAAAAGACATGCTTTATTTTCAAAGTGTGCAGAAAATAAACAGCTATACCGATACTGACCGGCTCAACAAGATATTATTCATTGATAGCAGCAATGGCTTTATTGCGGGCGGCGAGCGGTTTGCCGACGCAGTAATACTCGCAACACACGATGGCGGCTATACCTGGCAAAAGATGTCATTCCCCGTAGCGGGCAAAGGCCTCTACGACATGGTAGTATCACCTTCCGGCGCTATATGCGCTTGCGGGTTCGATGGTAAGTTCCTCCGCTCTTATGACCAGGGCAATACATGGCTGTTTACACAGATGTACTATTTCGCTTTTTCCGGCATGGCGTTTACCGATGCAGCACATGCTATAGCCGTGGGCGGGGTCAGCTTCAATGAAGGCACATTGCAATACATGGACAGTAGTGGTAAGGTAACCAGCAGTGATTCTCTTGGTTATGAGCTGAACAAAATAACAATGACGTCAAACAGCACTGGCTATATCTGCGGCTATGGCGCTATGCAAAAAACGACAGATGGCGGCAAGACATGGGCGTTTCAGAATGTGCAGGGCGATAACTTCATGGCAATGGATATACATGGCGATGAAATATGGATGTGCGGCTACAACGGCGGTATATATTATACTTCAGATGGCGGCAACAACTGGACGCGCTACCGCAACGGGAATGATGTTATCCTGCCACGCTACCGGCTGTTGTGTATATTATTTACCGACGATAACAGTGGCTGGGCTGCCGGGGAAGGCGGCAAAGTGATCCATTCTACGGATGGCGGCAGGCACTGGGCAGAATACAAACAGTTTACCACAAACGCCATACGCAGCATTGCCCGGCGCCCTAACGGCGACCTGCTCATGGCTGGTGATGCGGGTGCATTGTACCGCCTTACACCTTAGTGTAATCCAGCCAATATTATCAATTGCCCCGGCCTTCAGGTCGGGGGTGAAAAGCAATAATATGAGCGGCTTTAGCCGAAATAGCCAAGTGATTTCGGCAAAATGCCATTGACATTATATTAATGCATCCTGTCGCCGCGGGGTGCTAATAATTGCAGCACTCGCGTCTCAATATCCAGCCATTGCTTCCATGCTGTGCGTACTTTTTCTACAAGGTAGTATTGTTCCGCAAGTTCAATAAAAAGGCGGTAATGCCCGGCTTCGGAGATCATAAATTTATAGTAAAAGCTGCGCAGCGCCTCTTCTTCCAGGTTCTCGGATAACAAGCGGAAGCGCTCGCAACTACGGGCTTCTATCAGGGCGCACAGCATCAATTTATGCAGCAGTTTTTCATCTCCCGGTATGTTTTTGGGTGTGTACTGTATCAGCAGGTTCACATAGTCATCCTTACGCTGGCGGCCAAGGCTATACCCTCTTTTCTTCATCTCTGCCCACACCATGCGGAAGTGCCCCCACTCTTCTGTCACAATCGGAGACAAGGCATTTACCAAATCAATTTTCTCGGGATACCGCTGGATAAGAGTAATACACTGTGTCGCCGCTTTCTGCTCACAAAAGGCATGGTCCGTAAGTATCTCCTCAAGAGACACAGATGCAAGATCGGTCCAGCGCGGATCAGTGGGCATTTTCAGGCCGAGTATGGAATTTTCAGAAGTGCTCATTTCAAATTCAAAAGTCAAAAGTTAAAAGTCAAAACCTGTCCGTGCAGTTTCGAGTTGGCCGTCAAATCTTAAACGATTTCAACCTTGCGTTTTCCAGCATATTCCCGGTACGCTTTAGTACGCCCCAGCTCTGTAGTTGGCCCTTTATCGCCCGCCTTATTGACTTGTATAGTATATACAACATCAGCCAGCGGTATATGATTCGCTGCGGTATCAGCCAAACCAATTTAAACAGGTTCTCTCTTTCAAATGCAAATGCCATTATGCCCACAGACAGATCTACCAGCATGAACAACCCGTAATATTCCAGTATCATCGCTGCATTGCCGGTAACAAGGCCAATGATCATGAACACATCCGCCAGCGGTGCTATCAGCGGTATCAGTATCTGGAACACAAGAATATTGGGCAATGCGACCCAGCCAAGTGTGCCATAGTCTTTGTTAAACAGCGCATCCCTGTTTTTCCAGAACGACTGCATAACCCCGAAGCTCCACCGGAAACGCTGTTTAAGGAATTGCCCAAGTGTCTCCGGGGCCTCGGTCATAGCTATAGCCTCATTCTCATTTTTGATCAGATAGCCGGCGCGAAGCATCCTCATGGTAAGATCACAATCCTCGGCGAAAGTATCACTGGTGAAGCCGCCCGCTTCTTCAATTGCCTTCTTCCTGAACAGGCCGATTGCCCCCGGCACCACAGTAATGGCATTGATGCTCGCAAACGCGTTCCGGTCAAAGTTCTGGCTGGTGATATACTCTATACTCTGCCACCGGGTAAGCAGGTTCACTTCATTGCCCACCTTCACATTGCCGGCTACCGCGCCAACTTTGCCATCAATGAAATGTCTTGCCAGCAGTTCCAGCGCATCGGGCATAAGATTGGTATCTGCATCTATGCACAGCACATATTCCGAAGTGGTTTGCGAGATGCCATAATTAAGCGCCGATGCTTTGCCGCCATTGGGCTTTGTCAATACACTAACGCGGCTATTAGTCTTGAATGCCTCTGAGACTTTTGCATAAGTAGTATCCTTGCTGCCGTCATCAACAAAGATGATATTGTAGTTCGGATAAGTGCTTTTCAGAAGATTGTTTACAGATCGTACGGCATTGATCTCTTCATTATATGCCGGTACTATAATGCTGATCATCGGGCTACCGGCAAGTGGTTGCAGTTTCTCTTTCTTTTCTTTACGGTATTCTTTGATCGCAAAGAAAGCCAATATCAGTATCCTTAAAACAGATAGTATGATACAGCTAATGAAAAGAAACACCAGCATATTGCTGCCCCAATAGCCAAACTCTGCCACGTAGTAGCTGAACTGTATGTAGTAATAGCTGTTGTTCTTAGGCACTGCTGGCATCAGTTGGTCGCGCGACTCATTCAGCAGGTCTGCAACGGTTGTAAAAGTGTAGCCTTTGTCTTTAAAATATTTAATAATGCGCGGCAACACCTTTACGGTCTCTTCCCGGTTGCCACCGGCATCATGTAGCAGTATAATGCTCCCAAGCGCTTCCTGCCGCACTACCCTGTTGAAGATAGAATCTGCAGTCACACCTTTTTCCCAGTCATTTGGGTCTATCGATTCGCCCACGGTGAGGTACTTGTTTTCCTTTGCGAAGGCCACTGGCTCCAGTTCCTGCATCGTCTCCGGTTCTGAGTCGGCATTGTATGGTGCCCTGAACAGAACCGTGGAATGCCCGGTAATACTTTCCAGCAGCAAGCGCGTGCCATTAAGCTCCCACAAAGCCCGCTGCCTGCTGATCTCGGCTATATTAGGATGTGTGAACGTGTGATTGCCGATCTCAAAACCTTCGTTGTACACCCTCTTTACGATAGGTATGTTATTAAGCGCATTGTTTCCGATCATAAAGAAAACAGCGGGCACATGCTCCTTACTCAATATATCGAGTATGCGCGGCGTATATCTTTCATCCGGCCCATCATCGAATGAGAGTACTACCTTCTTTGGTTTCTTACCATATTTCTTGATTACAAAAATGGACGGCATAGTTTCGTACTCTTCGTTGCTCACCAGGTCTTCGGCTGTATCAACTGTGGTGTTTATCTGGCCGGAGCTGGGTGTGCTGATCACATCTAGTATCTCGCCTTCCCCTATGTAGTCCACATCGTAGCTTTTATCAATGTTGTGCAGCACACTATAATCAAATGTGTCAACCGCATCATCGCTCAGGTCTTTGTTATAAAATGACCACAGCCTGCTGTCTGCTGAGCCTAGCCGCCACAACGCTATGCCACCTACATTATACTCAGACGCGAAACGCATCGTATTATAGTTAGTGGCAGCATCAGTGAAAAAAACGGTATGATCTATGCCATTTTCATCAGCATAGTCATAATGCAGGTTGTAACTGTCCGTGTCAAAAATAACTTTGGCATCAGATTCGGCCGCAACACTCAAGGCCTCCGCATAAGTCACATCGGAACCTTTATCTCCTTTCGGCCAGTCATAGCCATAGCCTGCTATCGCCAGTACCAGTTTATGCGGATCAACCTGTTTCACCGCCTCATCCAAAGCCGCTTGTATGTATCGTTGCGAACTTATTGGCCCCGGCTCACTACCACCATTATGCTCATCATAAGCCATAAGGAACAAGTAGTCGTTGTACTTCGAAAGCTCTTTGTAATTATAGTCAGTATTGAAAGGCGATACATCCTGCGTCACGAGCAGATGCAGGGCATGCATACGCGCATAGAGGTCTCTCATAAAGGATACAAGCGGTTCATCTGTGCTTTCCTGCAGTTCCTCAAAGTCTATGTTCACCCCAGCGAAATGATTTTGCTGAATGACGTTAATTATCTCGCTGATCAGTTTTTCTCTTTTAACATTATCATTGAGTATCCTGTGCAGCGGTGTGCCATTGAAATCCTCACCGGAAAAATTGGATATGACCGCGACGACCGGCACACCAGATGCCTTGATTATCTCCCGGCCACGAATATCTGTATTCACGATCACAGTATCTGCTGTTGAATCGATAGTCATCCACAACGGCAGCAGCATATTGAGGCTGGAGATATTGTTCTTCAAAGAGAAATAGGCTTGTTCATCGCTGGCATCATAAAAACCAGCCCGCACCGGAGCCGTAATGGCCCGCAGGCTATCCGCTTTGCTCACATACCTGATATGCTTTGTTTGCCCGGCCCGGCTGGTTATATACTTGCCAAAGCCATCATACTTTTTATCAATGGCGCTAAGAGCAGCATTCTTGCCATTATTAATAATTGCAGTATAGCCGCCATTGTCATTTTTGAGCTGCGGTATCGCCGGTACAAACAATTGTTTCATTACCGCAACGCCCAGTATCACCGTTATCACAACAACAATAAACAACACGATACGGAACGACCATTTAAAACGCTGCCAGCGCGTAGGTGATTGGGTCAGGAAGACTTGTTTGTGCGGTTCGGGCATGGTTTGCAAAGATAGTTTTCAATAAGCAGTTTTATTGTACCACTTGCAATAAAAAGCCCCGGAAACCGGGGCTGAGTATTACTATCAACTCCAGGCATTACGCCCTTCTCTTAATACTGCACCCTACCGACTTGGTAGTCTTTGGATCTACCTCTTTGCCTGCCACCATAGCATTGATCGCATCTTCTATGTACATCTTCTTGTAACCATTAGGATCTCCGGGATTATCATTCATAGCGCCTTTATACACCAGTTTATGCTTGCTGTTAAATAAGAACACCTCCGGTGTATGGTTTGCGCCAAACATATCTGCCAGTTTAGAGTTTTCATCTACCAGGTAAGGAACTGTATAGCCCTGCTCCTTCGCAAATTTCTTCATTGCCTCGTAAGAGTCTGCCTCCCCGCGCTGTGCCTCATTAGAGTTAATGATCACCATACCCACATTGTGAGCAGCAGCATACTCCATTGCTTTCTTAGTGATCGGTTCGTTCTTTATCACAAACGGACAGGTATTGCAGGAAAACATGACCAACAGGCCATTCCCTTTTTCAGCCCCTTTTAAAGTTGTGCTGCTCCCATTAGCATTCTGGAGTGTTGTTGCAATAGCCGGGAGGTCGTCTCCCGGGTTCATTTTGTCTGCGCCCTGAGCGAAGGTTGATACCGGAGCTGCTGCGATCATGGCAAATAATGCCGCAAATAGTGTTGTTTTCATGTTTATGTTTTTTTGTAAAAATAGTTGTTTGCAGCAAATCAAAAACTTAAAATTACTTAACACCAAGACTGATATGCTCATCACCGTCGCGGTAAGGCAGATAAGATACGATGAACTGGAACATCTCATCAGTAGCTTTCATACTGCCATTATTGTCGCGCACAAGCCGCGGCGGGCTGAATGGATTGTTGAGGTTTTGCTTAGTGTTGTCATATACACCCTCTGCCACTATGGTACTGCCCTTGGGTATCTTCACCATTTTGTTGAACGTATAAAAGTATTGCCAGTTAAAATCCCACCGGGGTATAGAAATGAGCCTTATAGTATCTCCGTTTGGCTTTAATGCATAGGCCTTAAAGCTCCTGCCAAGCAAGTGCATATGCGGGTTTACGGTCAAGATTGAAATATCTTCTGGCACCGTATATTGGCTGTGTACCTGCTTCACGGTATTAGGCTGAATGATGAGGTCTGGCAATACGGGTGCGTTGCCAAATGAGCTAAGTGTCCCAAGCTGAAATTCCTGCAATGGCCGGTCTGGCGGTGTCTTTGAAAAGAAGATGTTGATGTAAGAGCTATCGGAGATATCGTCTTTGTTGGTGAAGCCATAGTGAAGGTCATTGAGTAAAAAAACCCCTTTGCGCGGCAGTTTGTATCCGCCTATGCCATTTGGATATACCTGCCCTACTGCGCCGGGCAGATAATTGACCACTGACTTTTGCAGTACCGGATAAGTGCCATCATCATTCGGCAGGTCCAGCCGCTGAAACGCTTCTAATAACTTTGCAGTATCTGCCTGCATATCCAGCGCCCGCTCGCCTCCATATACGTCTTTCTTCTTATCGAACTCGTAAGATATGAGGTCGCCGTTCACGTGATGCACTACATTGCTTTTACCGGGTACAAATTCAATAAGGCTGGCAAAAGTATCGCGGGGCAATTCAAAGGGAACCTTAACCAAAAGAAACCGGTCACTGCTGTTTGCTTTCAGAAAATACGGCTGCACGGCAATCCTCATATCAGGTGTGCCATTTTCAGAGCCGTTAGGATATTTTGGCAAGGGAGGCATCTTATCAGCAGGCCCTTGCGGCGCACCTTCATCCGCCCACTTTCCCAATATCTTTATATCCCGCTCGCTAAGGATACGCTCACCTTTAAAAGAAGTATAATGCGGATCCGCAGGCCATGGCGGCATTATGCGCTCCTTCGTTACATATGCGCTGGCTCCCGCATTTTTTCTTGCATCTTCATAAGTAACCAGTGAAAAATGCGCAGTCCCGCCGGGCCGGTGGCAAATAGCGCAATTGCCATACAATATAGGGGCCACGTGCTCCGTAAATGTCACTGTAGCCGGAATTCGCCCGCCGTCGTTACATGCAGCATACGATAACGCTAGTATTCCAGCGATGTATATCGCAACACGCCGCACATTCAACGCTATATTTGTTCTCCCTCTATTCATTTTCATTGCGCGATAACTGGCCAAGCATTATGCTCACATTCAGCTCATAACCCAGCAAGATGATATTTGTATTGAGCCACACCCACACCATGAAGGCGATAAGGGAACCGATGGATCCATAAACCTTATTATAATTCAGGAAATTATTGACCAGGAAAAAGAAAATGGCCGTTGCGATCACCGAAGCTATTGTAGCAAACACAGAGCCGGCAGAAACAAACTTTATCTTCACGGTAAGCGAGGAACCGTAAGTATATATAAGCGATATAGCGATAAATAACAGCGCTGCCAGTATCACAAAACTGATCACTTTCAATGCGACAATGCTATGAAATGTTTTCAGCACTATAGGGTTTAGCTTGGAGCTTTGATATACTAGTACAGCAAAAGCAATGATGCTGACAGCTATCAACATAATGGTAAGTTGTATAGCGGTCCATCTGCGCTGAAAACCGGTTCTTTTTTTGTACAGTGCGAGGCTTTTGTCGAAGCTGCGCATGAGGCCCATCACACCATTTGAAGAAAAGAACAGCACGAGTATGATACCAAATGAAAGTACGTTGTGATGCTGCTTATACATAAATTCTTTCATTACATCCCGCACGCTTACATATATATTGTGATTGGGCGTGATCAGTTTTATCGAGTTTAGTATCGCCTGTTCTACATTGCTTACCGGCAGGTACGGCAGCAGCGAGAACAGGAATAAAAAGGTGGGCGGCAAAGCCATGAGAAAATTATAAGTAACCGCGGCTGCACGTTCCTGTAACTTCAAAGTCCTTATTTCCCAAACAAAAAAACGGACCACATCATATAAAGAGGCACCCCTCATGCCGGGAAGAATTACATTATGCGCCTTCCGGGAAAGAAAGCGCGCCAGCACCGATTTGCGAACATTAAACTCAAGTCTGGTCATCCCATTTACAGGTTCTTCAAAATAAAATCCGTCATCCGCTTATAAAGCTGGTGCCGAGTATTGCCACCAGATATGCCGTGCGCCTTGTCCGGGTAGTATTCGCTTTCAAATTCTTTATCGGCATTTATCAATGCCGCGGTAAGCATTACCGAATTTTGAAAATGCACATTGTCGTCTCCCGTGCCGTGTATAAGCAGGAAGTTCCCTTTTAGCTTATCGGCCATTTTCTCCGGTGCGTTGTCGTCATAACCACCGGGGTTTTCCTGCGGGGTACGCATGTACCGTTCTGTGTAGATATTATCGTAATAACGCCAGTTGGTAACCGGGGCCACAGCTATAGCTGTTTTAAATACATCATTACCCTTGAGCAGGCAGGTGCTGCTCATAAACCCGCCATAGCTCCATCCCCAAATACCAATTCGGCTTTTGTCCACATAGTTCAACTTGCCAAGTTCTTTCGCTACCGCAATCTGATCGTCGCTTTCCATCTTTCCCAGTTGCAGGTAGGTCTTTTTCCTGAATTCCTCACCGCGAAAGCCAGTGCCCGTGCCATCAGCGCATACCACTATATAACCTTTCTGTGCCAGCATCTGATGCCAGAAATAGTTGCCCAGCGGAAAACGGTCAGCCACTTCCTGCGATCCAGGCCCGCTGTATTGGTACATCAACACTGGGTATTTTTTAGTGCTATCGAAGCCTGGCGGTGTTATCATCCAGCCATTGAGCATTTCGTCTGTACCCTTTACTTTAATTAAGTGAATAGCGCCCATTGCATATTCCTTCATCTTGTCTTCAAGGTCTTTATTATCCTCCAGTGTGCGTATGATCTTGCCTTTGTCATCGCGCAGATAATAGACCGGTGGTTTATTAAGCTGTGAATATTTATCCACGAAGTAGCTATAGCCTTCGCAGGGTGTTATGGAGTGGGTTCCTTTTTCCGGGGTCAGACACTTATCTTTCTTGCCGTTCAACTGTACCACATACAGTTGCCTTTCGAGCGGTGAGTTTTCTGCAGCGGTGTAGTACACAAGCTGGTTCTCGATATCCACACCCACCAGCGCATCCACATCAAAAAGGCCTTCGGTAAGATCCTTTAATTTCAGTGTCTGCCAGTCCCACATAAACAAATGGCTGTATCCTGCCTTTTCATTCTTCACGATCATGGAGTGGCCATCTGGCAGAAAAGTGATCTCATCGTTTATGTTGATGTAGTATTTATTGTTGTCGCTATAAATAGTGCTGGTGCCCCCATCGGTTGCATCGGTCAGCAGTAGCTCCAGGTTATTCTGAAGCCTGTTAAGGCGGTAAATGCACAGCTTAGATGGATTGGCAGTCCACTTTATACGCGGTATATACTGGTCGGTCTCCCCGGTATTAGTAACAATTGTATTTCCGGTTTGTACATTGAATATTTTGATCTGCACCACGGAGTTGCGCTCACCTGCTTTGGGGTACTTATAGGTATATTGTTCCGGGTAAAGGCCTGTGTATTTTGCCAGCGTATATTCCGGCACCAGGCTTTCATCAAACCTATAGAACGCGAGGTAGCTGCCATCCTTTGACCATTCAAACGCCTGTGTAAAGGAAAATTCCTCTTCATACACCCAGTCGCAATTGCCATTGATGATCTTGTTCTTCTCGCCATCGCTGGTCACCTGCACCAGTTTATCATTCACAAGGTCTTTGTAATACAGGTTATTATTCTTTACAAAAGCCACCTTTTTACCATCCGGTGAAAACGTAGCATGAAGTATTTTATCAGCATCCACCAGCTTTAGCCCCCCGGTTGCAATGTCCAGCACATATACGTGGTAGGAAGCGGAATGCCGATAGATGTGCTCTGCCTCCACAGACAGCAGCAATTTTTGTTCGTCCTTGCTGAATTTGTACTCTTCTATGTTCAGGTCTTTGCCATCAGTACCCTTCAGGGTATTGGTATAAATGTTCTTCTCCATCTTGCCCGTCTCCAGGTCATACATGCGGATGCTTTGATGGCCACCGTCCACATCTGTCTGTGTGTAGTGGTCGCCGTCCTTCATGGCATTGAAGCCGGGGACACTCTTTACATTAAAGGTATTGTTCTTATAGAGATCGTCAATGGTAATTTGTTTTGTGCCTTGTGCAAATAGCACCTGTGCAAAAAACACGATAAAAACCAGCGATAAAATTGTGCGCATAGATAAGTGTTATATCGCGTAAAAATACTACACAATATTACACTTTCACTTCTTCCAGCTCCTTTATTTCGCTATCCGTCAGCACCAGATCTGCTGCTTTAACATTTTCTTCAACATGGCTCACTTTCGAAGTGCCCGGTATGAGTAGGATATTGGGGTAATGATGGTATAACCAGCTTAGCGCCACCTGCTGCTCACTGGCATTATGCCTTGCACCTATCTCCTTTAGTTTTTCCACAAAAAGTATGTTGCCGGCATTTATCGGATTCCAGGGAATGAAAGCAATGTCGTGCTCACTGCAATATTGCAGTTCTTTCTCCCAGTTGCGATAAACAATACTATACTTGTTTTGCAGCGACACGATTTCTACAAACTCTTTTGCTTTCTCTATATCTGCAATACTCACTTCCGAAAGGCCGATATGTTTTATTAACCCTTCCTTCTGCGCCTGCTGTAAAAAAGTAAGTGTTTTTTCAAATGGTACCTTTGGGTCAATCCTATGAAGTTGGTAAAGGTCTATCCTATCCACCTTCAGTCGTTTCAGGCTGCCTTCCAGGGCCTTCTTCAGATGATCGGGATGGCTGTTGATATGCCACTCATTAGGGCCGGTGCGCATAAAACCACCTTTAGTAGCAATGACCATACCCGCAGGATACGGATACAGCGCTTCCGCAATAAGCTCTTCAGATACATAAGGCCCATAACTGTCGGCAGTATCTATGAAGTTAACACCCAGGGCTGGCAGGCTTTGCAGCACTTTGATAGCCTGATCTCTGTGTTCGGGCTGGCCCCATATTCCTTTACCGGTAATGCGCATAGCGCCATATCCCATGCGGTTCAGCGTAAGATCACCACCTATTCTGAATGTCTTATTTGTTGCGTTGTTCATGATGCCCGTTTTAGAGCGCAAAGGTAATGGTAGCGCGACAAAACGAATCGAAATGGCAAATTATTGCAGGCACGAAATTATTGTGGTGCGGGAGAATATCCCCTTTCTTTAAGATCGGCAACAAACTTTAATACTTCAGGTTTGACATCTTTTTTC
Source organism: uncultured Bacteroidota bacterium (assembly GCA_903887415.1). GTDB lineage: Bacteria > Bacteroidota > Bacteroidia > Chitinophagales > Chitinophagaceae > Nemorincola. The sequence continues at coordinate 24,866 of CAISPO010000016.1, forward strand.
AGCCTGTTTCGCCAATTCATATTAAAACTAATATATCGACTAACGTTACTGCCAAACCCCTCTTTTGACAGTGAATAAAATGAAAAAGATAAAGAAGACCAAGTGGCCCTATCAGCCGGGAAAAACCTTATTTCAACAGGCAGGCCTGAGATTGTTCCCTTGAAATTTTCCTTTGTATATTCAATTTTACCTTTCTCGTCTGCATTTTCAATTGAAAAGCCATCATCAAAGAGAGGAATGATCGATTTTTCAGAGGTATCATTTATTAGCCTTGCGATAATTCTATAGTAATTTATGCCTTTGATGCAATAACCGATAGTGAACAAAGAAGAGATTATAACCGGCACAATAAAAGCTCCGCCCAACAAATCAGAATGCTCAATTTTGTTCAGAAAAATCACTAGACTAAAAATCAAAATAAACACCATCGCACCTACCCAAAGAACCTTCACTTTGTTTAGACTCCAAAATTTACTCATCGAACTTTCAGCATTATCTACTTAAAAAAATGCGGCACAAACCTGCTGGTATTACCCGTTATCAGCCCATCCGATTCGCGTATGCCCATACCCGCAGGCACGCCGCCTATCAGCCAGCTACCTATCACCGGGTGCTTGCCATCGAATGTGGGCAGCTCTGCATAGTCCTGTATCACAAAGCCTTCTTCCCCATATTCCCCGCCTGTCTGCTCTGCTACTACCCCATTCTTCACGATCTTCACATTGGCCCCTTCACGCGAGTAAACCGGTTTTTGCACATACTGGCCGGGCTGGTAAACGACCTCTGTAGCGCGGTAGGTAGCCGGGAGTATGTATTTACAATCCGGGAATAATTCATGCAGGTACACCAGCAGCATTTTATTGCTCCACAAGGCTTTGTAGGCCGGCTCTATCCACATCGTACTTTCCCTTGTCGATGGCAGGAATTTGCCGAACTCTTCGTGAAACAGCCACTCGTATGGGTATAGCTTGAAAATATTGCCGATGGGTGTGCCGTCTGTTTTATAAAATTCGTTTTTATCGTCCATGCCTATGTCGTGCATGTACAAGAAGTCCGTCTGTATTCCTGCCTGGTCGGCAATATCCTGCAGGTACTTCGTGGTCATCAGGTCTTCCAGGTTGTCCTCTGCACAGGCGAAGGTGAGCACCTTCGGGTCGTAGAAATATGGCGCGCACACCTTCATATGCGCCATCATCTTTTCGTGTATGGAGTTAAACTGGTCGAGCGAGCTATCGTATTCCTGCAGCCAGTACCACTGTATTACGCTGGCTTCCAGCAACGATGTTGGTGTGTCTGCATTAAACTCCAGCAGCTTTATATCACCATCGTTAAAGGCGAGGTCCATGCGGCCGTAGAAGCTGGGCATATCTTCCTGCCAGCTCCATTTTATCAGGTCGGCATACTCTTTCGGGATAAAGAATTTATCCCACAAGTCATTCTTGATCACATGCTCCACTACCGCACAGCATTTTTCAAAAATATCAGCAGTAGCGGCTTCTATCAGGTCCACTTCTGCGGCTGTAAACTCATAGGCCGCTGTCTCCGTATAATAGGACTCTATTTTATAAAAAAGAAAACCCTGCGCCTTTACTTTTTCTTCCCAGTCGGGCCGCGGTGTTATGATATGTCTTTTCAACGGTTAATACATTTATGGTGAACTTATTCTCCTCCTGACTCTCCTCCGTGTGCCGAACTACCAAAGCCGCCCGACCGGATGCCACCAGATGCGGCACGTGGACTAAATGAGCCGCTCGAAATCTCAGCAGAAGATGCCGGTATATAACGCCCGGTATTTATCATATTGTTTCTGCTGAGCGGGTACCAGCCGCCGCCATAGTACCGATAGTAATGGTAACCGCCATTCCTGTAAATGGATGTGTCGTGTGTGCGGCCGCTGACGTCACGGCCATCGCTCCATTCATCTTTATGCCCACTGCACGATGAAATAGCGGTAAGCAGCACCGCAGAAAGTATAATATTTTGTGATTTTTTCATGCTACTGTAAAAAATATGGGGCTATAACGAAAAATAATACTAAATTTAGATAGCATACGTTTTTAGAAACAAAAGCAAAGTATAAAATTAAAATGAAGCGCTTATGAAAAAGATACTGTTTTTGTTTTTCGCGCTGTTTTTGTTCACCACCCAAAGCACACTTGCCATAGACAAATCAGGCAGCTTGCTGTCATTAATTAACCTTTCCCGCGAAACAGCTACACAGGAAAAGATCACCGCCTTGCTTGGGCAACCTATGAAGATCGAGGAGCACAAAAAAAGGGTATGGTGGCACTATAGCAAAGGCAATACAGACCTGGTAATCTGCTGGAATAAAAATTCAGACGTGTTCGAGAACTTTTCATTCACCTGCAAACCGGGACAAAAATGCACATTTGACAAAGGCATTCCCGGCAAGCTAAAATCGGGATCTACCGATATACTGCAGGCTTTGGCTATCCTGGGTACACCAGCAGATATGAAAATAAAAGGCGCCACCCAGGAAATGCACTATGCCTATTCAAATAGCGTTCTCCGGCTGTTTTTCCGCAATCGCGTACTGGTTGATTACACCCTGCTAGGCACACCGAGCAAATAAGGCCCAGCAACTGCAAAATTCAAAGTGATCCTCACACTATTCAAAAAGTTTCATAGTGCTACAGGTTGAAACATTAGTTACCCCAATGTCTTTCGTGATCTTGCTTTAAGCTGTCAACCCACTCCATAAGCTTAGTATCAGGGAATAGCATACTTTCATCGTTCAGCCTATAACTCTCTCCTGAATTTATACACAAAACATCCGTCCTTCCTGAAATGTAGTATATATACATTTTACCTCGCGCATCAACGTATAAGTCGGACTTTTTAGAATTATCTAGGTAACTTTTAATACTTTTGATATCCCTCTGTGAGTTTATGATAATAGTATCACATATGCCACCAAATTGGCTGTAAAATTCATCACAATCGACATTAACAACTACATCGAAAGAAAAATTAACTTTCACAATCATTATCCGATCAATTCCAGTCTGTAGTTTTAACACCGAATCGGCTTCTTGCCCCAAGGCAATTACTGGGAACAGTAGCAGTATGAGCAAAAATATCTTCATAAAAATATAATATTGCCTATTGCAAACCTTTCCGCCTCACAATTCACCTGCATCACATACCTCTGCAGGTATGTACCAATATCAATAATAGATTGCAAACTGAAAAACTGAAAACTCAATAATCAATAGTAGCCTGTATGCCCCTGTCTATAAGGCCCTCGGCCTGCGGGCGCAGATCGTCGAAGCTGCCCTTCTTTACGCCACATTTGCCTTTATGATGAATGATAAGCGCACATTGCTCTGCCTGTAATGTCTCGTGCCCGCAAATGTCCACCAATGACTCTATTACCCAGTCGAAGGTATTTACATCATCATTCCAGACAATAAGATTGTGTAATTCCTCTTCTATGACATCCGTGTCGTGCTGTTCCTCGGTCTGCCATTTCACGTTCGCGTTTATATTCACTTCACTTTTCTTTTGTGATGCAAAAATACGGAAGAAGATTGAATTGCAAAAAAGAAATTATGTGACGCTACGTAGAAAAATTTCTTCTTTATTTCTAACTCGCGCTTGGCGGTCTTAAAAACAAAATCAGTGGGACTGCGCCTTTGCGCCTCCCCTGCGAGAGCGCTTTACATCTTCCCTACAGATATTTTCCTTACGTTGGAACTATTCAACTAAGACTTCCTTCTCCATTTCATGCTTCTGCAGCAATAGGTAAATGATAAACACAAATATCCCAAGTTGCCCCTCCAGGTGCGGCTCTATCATCAACTCAAACAAGCCCATGAGCCATACCATGAAGAAAAAGAAACTCTGCCGGTTTCGCTTCAGCATGGCAAGTGGCATAAAATACCAGAACACAAAGATCAGCATAGCCGGGATGCCACAGCCGAGTGCATTCACGAGAAATTGATTATGCGGATATAGCCTGTCGGCCTGCAGCACATCAGGGTACACCTTTGCATATAGGCTGTCCATTTGGTCTTTAATATCGCCGGCGCCCACTCCCAGCCAGGGGTGCTTCTTTATAAGTTGTACTGACAGATCATAAGACATCAGCCGCGACAGATCTCCGTACTTGCCCGAGTGATCTCCGGCTTTGAACATGAAATAGCTGAACCATGTATAGGCCACCCGCTCATGCAGCGTAGGAACAAACCGCCCTACCAGGAAAAACACAACCGGCAACGCCAGCAGAATGGCAAGTCCGATGATCTTCTTCCTGGCCACTAAAACATATACGCTCCAGCCCACCACAAATAGGTAAAAAGATATTAATCCACACTTTACAGCAAGAACATGAAGGTGAATCACTAGTACCGCAAGGCATACACCAACTACCCATTTCACCCAACGATCCTGCAACCTGGGCCAGACGTAAACCGCCGAAATAATAAAAACAGCCACGCCCATGCTCGCGCTAATATGGTCGCCCTTTGGCAACGTAGGCAGTATGTGCGATTGCTTATACTCAGCGATATAGTGTACAGGATCAAGCAGAAGGAAAGACAGGCTATAGAATGCGCTGCCCGTGAGCATAACGGCTACTATCAATATAAGCCATTGTAATTGTTTTGCCGTAAACCTGGGCAAAAAAGTAAATGCCAGCGGCAATATGAGAAAAGGGAGCTTTAACTGGAAACGGGTTTCCCAATCTCCTTTGTTCTCGCTCCAAAACCAGCTTATTGCAAACATTGCCACCCAGGCTACACCCATCAGCCACCACTTATCTTTGAACCAAAGGCGGGGGTTCACATTCCATAGTGCATTTATCCCAAATGCGATCATAGAAATAGACAATATGGCCGGCGGAAAAAGATACCCAACAAACATTCCGCACATGCAGAATATCGCAATATTGGATTTGTCTAAGATTTTATTATTTAGAAAACTACTTTTGTTCATTGGGAGGTCACTGCCAGGAGTTTGTAACTCTATAACGGGCAAAAACGAAATTTAGTGCAGCACAATATAATACAACTTCATGAGCAGATAAAAGCAGGCGATTTTCGCGCCATTGCCAGGGGTGTGACTATAGTAGAAAATTCGCTGCCGGGCTATGAAGCGTTACTGCTAAGCCTGCACGAAACCCGCCACTCGCGTGTGATAGGTATTACCGGGCCACCGGGTGCAGGCAAGAGCACACTGGTAAGTGCGCTGCTGCATCACTGGCTTAAAGAAAATAAGAAAATAGCTGTGCTCGCCGTTGACCCTTCCTCGCCATTCAATTACGGAGCCTTGCTTGGCGACCGCATCAGGATGAGCGAATACTATACTAACCCTAATATTTTTATCCGCTCGCTGGCAACCCGGGGTGCGCTGGGTGGCCTCAGCAGTAAGATCATCGAAGTTACGGACGTCATCAGGGAAGCCCCCTTCGATATTATATTAGTAGAAACCGTAGGTGTAGGACAAAGTGAAGTAGAAATAGCCGGGCTTGCCGACTGCACGGTGGTAACACTGGTGCCGGAAGCAGGCGATGAGGTGCAGACATTGAAAGCCGGCGTGATGGAGATAGCAGATATATTTGTAGTTAACAAAGCAGAGAGGCCTGATGCGGAAGGGCTATACCGCAACCTGCGCATACTGGCGCATGAAAAAGCAGGCGATACAGATGAAACACCTGTTGTAAAAACGGTAGCTACGGAAAATAAAGGCATAGAAGAGCTGGCCACAGAGATCGATAAATACTTAAATACCCAAAAACAACAGCCCGCAAAACACCTGCACCTCATGACCGAAAAATGCTGGCAGCTCATCACAGCTCAGCGCATGAAACACATGGACCACAATCGCCTGAAAGAGGAACTGGCAACAGCCATGCAGAAAGATGATTTTAATTTATACGCATTTACTAAAGATTTTTTGAGCCGCTTTGTAAAATGATTTATTATTGGTTCCAATAAAAGAAAGTGAAACCCGTTTAGGTACCAAATGCTAGCTTCCATACCCGTATATGTATATTACTTTGCTGCAATAGCCCTATCGGCCATCGTTAGTGCGTACTCCATTAAGAAGATCATATTCATCACCAAAAACCATAAAATATATGATGTGCCCGATGATATACGCAAGATACACGGCGCAGAGATACCTAGCCTCGGCGGCATAGGCATCTTCATAGGTTACGTTATTGTTGCGGCTTTCTTCTGGCCACATGCGCATTTTTTTATGCCTTATATCCTGGCTTCATCGGCCATCCTGTTTTTTACCGGCATTTATGACGACATTATGAACATGAGGCCGTCAAAAAAACTGATCGCCCAGCTCATTGCCTCGCTGGTCACCGTTGTTTTTGCGCATATCCGTTTTGGTTCTTTATATGGCCTGTTTGGAATAGATATTCTCCCCTGGTGGCCCGACGTAATACTTACCACACTCTGCTGCACTTTCTTTATCAACGTATTCAACTTTGTGGATGGCATCGATGGCCTCGCAGGGTTGCTGGCAGCCCTTTACATGCTCATACTCGGGACCCTGTTTGCATGCACCGGCCATCAGGCAGTAGCTGGTATTTCCTTCGCACTGGCAGGTGCTATCGTTGGGTTGCTGTTCTTCAACCTGGCGCCGGCAAAAATATACATGGGCGATACCGGGTCTATGTTCCTGGGCTTTAGCATTTTCATCTTCTCCCTCCTGTTCCTCAATTGGTTTGGCGAGCAGGGCCAATTTGAGTTGACCTGGATACATGGCCCGCAAAAGGTGTTGCTGCTGATATTTGCAATGCTGTTCCTGCCCATATTTGATGCCATACGGGTGTTCGTTCTGAGGGCATCCCGTGGTATCTCCCCCCTCAAAGCCGACCGCACCCATCTGCATTACTACCTGCTGGATGCTGGATTTACGCATACCCAAGCAGTGCTGGTTATTGTGGGAACAAATATTGCCATTATGGCGCTTGCGTACATTATGCAGGATGTGAACCCATACCTTATGCTGTTAAGCATTACGTTAGTGGCGTCGCTGGTGTTGTTTATTGTTTATCGATTGAGGCAAAGGAAATTATCGAAATAAATATTGTTCCTGAAAACCAAAACATTTAAGATCATACCCGATTTTAAATTATTTTTAAACAAAATTTTACAAATGCGCAAAGCGATATTTACCCGGCTATTCTTTATTTCTTTTATCATATTTACAGGCATAATTGACTCAAGCGCCCAGCAGTGTATTTGGGCAAAAAGCGCTGGTGGTGATTATACCGCTTCCCCATACGCTATCGCAACCGATGCCTCTGGCAATGTATATGTTGGCGGCTCGTATAACAGTGATAGTATGATCTTTGGCACCACTTCCATCATTAATCCGTTTAACAGTACTCAAAATATGTTTATTGCCAAGTACGACTCACTGGGAAATGTACAATGGGCAAAGACTTTTGGCAATGGCGGGCCAGATGGTATCGATGGCCTTACCGTTGACGCTTTCGGCAATCTTTATGCAACAGCTTCAATAGGCAGCCCCGTGATAACAATAGGCACTACCACGATCAACAACCCTACAGGCAATGCACTTGCGCTGATAAAACTAACCAGCTCAGGCGCAGTAACATGGGTAAGGAGCGCTGAAGGAGTCGGCGGCACCTCGCCCGATGGAATCGGCAACCTTGCTACAGACCTTTCAGGGAATATTTTTATTGTCGGCTCCTTTACGGGCAGCCTTGTTTTCGGCAGTGTTGGCATAGAAAATTTCAATACGGTTGGGGCTGAGACGTATCTTGTTAAATACGACCCACTTGGTAATGTTCTCTGGGCGAAACAATCGCACACCGGCGGCTATGTGGGTTTTGACGAGGCTGGCGTTGTTGCAACAGACAGGTCTGGCAACGTGTACATTACCGGAGGTTTCGGAAGTGATACCATGTATTTTGACAGTTTGTCAATTACCAATCCTATTCCGGTTACTACTTCCATGATATTTCTGGCAAAGTATGATCCTTCCGGAAATCCTGTATGGGCAAAAAGTGCAGGCGATTCGGGTGTTTCGCAAGCAAACAGCCTCGCTATAGATGATTCGGGGAGTATCTACATTACAGGTTCATTTGAAAGCCCCCAGCTAATTATTGGCAGTATTACATTAAACAATGCCGATGCGGTGCTGGGGACAGACGATATTTTCCTGGCCAAATACAGCGCTGGCGGCATTCCTGTTTGGGCCGCTCGGGCGGGAGGAACGGATGGTGATTATCCAGCTCAAATTGTATTAGATGGAGCAGGTTATTTATACATAACCGGCCAATTTCTTAGCTCATCGCTGTCGTTTGGCACCACTACACTTTCGAATTCCGGCATTTTTTTAGCAAAATATACGGCTGCGGAAGGCGATCCTGTAATGGCAAAAGAAAGCCTAGTTGCTGATGCTAACTCATGGGCAGCACCATTGGCAAAAGACAATTTCGGACATATTTATGTAGCCGGCGCATTTGATAGCCCGATTAAACTGGATTCAATAGCGCTTTCCGATTCCGCAGCGCCTAACTACGATATTTTCCTCGCAAAATATGGCTATTTGCCCTCAGGTATTGCGACTGTTAATATGGTTGGCCATGACTTTAATATATATCCTAATCCCACAAACAATAGAATTATCATCTCCGGTACTGATAATATAACCAATGTTACGATTTTCAACGTTTCGGGACAGACAGTTTACGATCAAGGCCATAATGCAACCATGGTACAGATAAATATAGCCTACTTACCGGCAGGCATGTATTTTGTGAAGGTGAACGGTACAACAGCAATGAGATTTGAGAAAGAATAAGCACAATTGATCAGCTCCTATTTCTTTACCGCCCCACCCTCAAACACTTCCATAACCACTTGCCGATTCTCGTAAAAACGAACATCCCCTGATCTGTCAGTTTTGGCATGAATATCCAACGCGGGCGATGTAATATGCTCGTAGTCCTCATTAAAATGAGTGCCGTATTTCTTCAGCAAGCCTGCAAATAAGAACAGGGCTTCATAGCCATCATAAACGGGCATTGAGATTTTGCCGGTATAAAAAGCGGTAAAGGTATGCCGCACATACTGGCCGGCTGCACTGGCAGGGTCGAGGATAAGTGATGAAGTAATGTGAACAGTAGCATTCGGGAATGCGCCTTTCTTTTTTAAATCGGCAATGGCAGCCCAGGAGGGCATACCATAAACCTCAAAATGAGTATCAGGAAAATCTGTTGAAAGGCTATGCAGTAGCCCTGTGACAAAGCCTGTGTCACTCACAGGCACCACCAAAACAACAGGCTTCGCCACAGCAATAAAAAGCTCAAGATTTGCCTTCTTCGGCGGCTTGCCACATGCCATATACTGTAAATGCAGCTTGCGCTCTGCTGCGTCAGTAATAAAATCATAACACGCATTGTCAGCAGCATCCTTGCTACGGTATAAAACCGTCACCTTATCATGGGGAGCATTTTTTACTACTTCTGCCACTATACGCTCGCACTGCGTTTGCAGGGATGGCTGTAGTAAAGTAAAATAGGGATTGTCGATTGTCTCCCCGTAAAAGGCCGGCGCTGTGGAGATAAAATTAATGCGCTTCGTCTTTGCAAAACCAGAAAGCGGCTGTATATCCTGCGGCTGCACATCACCAATTATGAGGTCGGAAGAATCAAGCTTTCCTTTTGAAATTAGCTGCCCCGGCGATTCATTCACAGACGCTACATCGTGCACATAAATATCAATATTGAAACCTTCTTTCTTGAGGCTGTCGGCTGCAATGTTCACACCGGCATAAAATGCCATACCCGGCAGCGCTTTTTCGGGTATTTTTTCTTTCGCGGCTGCAGCACTTTTGGGCAGTTCGTCCAGGTACAGCGGCACAAGAATATCCACACGGTAGCGGCTTTTTTTGTGCAGGGTTGGCTGATCACTCTTTCTGAAGGCAGTCCTCGCATTGCCAGCTAAAGTCGTTGCCAGCACCACAGCAATTAATACGATAGTAAGTTTATGCTTTATCATTTCAGATAACTATTCCCATTCTATAGTTGCAGGTGGCTTGGAACTAATGTCATACACCACCCTGTTGATGCCGCGAACACGGTTGATAATGTCGTTGGATATTTTCCCCAGCAATTCGTAAGGCAGATGCGCCCAGTCTGCCGTCATGCCGTCAACCGATGTTACAGCGCGCAATGCACAGGTGTACTCATAAGTACGTTCATCACCCATTACGCCTACGCTCTGCACCGGCAGCAATATTGCCCCAGCCTGCCATACATGCTGATACATACCACTGTCGCGCAGGTGCTGTATGTATATGGCATCCGCTTCCTGCAGCATAATTACTTTTTCTTCGGATACTGCACCCAATATGCGTATGCCCAGGCCTGGCCCCGGGAACGGATGCCGCCCTATGAATATCTCATCTATGCCCAGCTCGCGCCCTACCCTGCGCACCTCATCCTTGAACAGTGCACGCAGCGGTTCTATCAGCGACAAGTGCATAATATCCGGCAGCCCACCCACATTGTGGTGCGACTTAATAGTCTGTGATGGCCCATGCACGGACATAGACTCGATCACATCCGGATATATAGTACCCTGGCCAAGGAAACTAACGTCCGTGAGCTTCAACGACTCTTCATGAAATACATCGATGAACAACCGGCCAATTATTTTTCTCTTTGTTTCGGGGTCGCTAACGCCGTCCAGTTCTTTATAAAACCTACGGCGCGCGTCCACACCCTTAGTGTTCAGCCCAAGGTGTTTGTAGCCTTCCAGCACTTGCTCAAACTCACCTTTGCGCAGCAGGCCATTATCCACAAATATGCAATACAGATTATCCCCTATAGCTTTATGAATAAGCGTTGCGGCCACTGTGGAGTCCACGCCGCCGCTAAGCGCCATAACTACTTTTTTATCACCTGCTTGGTGTTTGATGCGGGCAACTGTTTCGGTAATAAATGCCGCAGGCGTCCAGTCTTGCTTACAACCGCATACATCAGTGACAAAGTTCTTCAGCAGTTGCCTGCCATCGGTGCTGTGCGTTACCTCGGGGTGAAACTGAATCGCATAAACAGGGTGCTTTGCATAAGCGGTGCTTGTTTTGAAAGCAGCAACAGGGATACTGTCGGTGCGTGCTATCAATTGAAACCCATCTGGCAGGCGTTTTATGGTGTCACTGTGGCTCATCCACACCTGCGAACCCAGAGGAATTGTTGCGAAGAATGGATCGTCTGATATGTCGTACAGATGAGCGCGGCCATATTCACGGTGTGTTGACTGCCCCACTTCGCCACCCGCTTGCTTTGCGAGCAGTTGTGCACCATAGCATACTGCCAGTACGGGAAGGTTCGCAGCCATAGCAGCTATATCGGGTGTTGGCGCGGCAGGGTCATTTACCGAAAACGGGCTCCCGGAAAGTATGATACCCTTTAAGGAACTATCATAATTCACTGCCTTGGTACAAGGCTGTATCTCGCAATACACATTCAGTTCACGAATGTTGCGCGCAATAAGCTGTGTGTATTGCGACCCGAAATCGAGTATAAGTATTTTGTCGTTCATTGCCACCCCCAAATCCGCCACGGCGGAGCTTACTTGTTTCGTTAACAATATTATTTATTCTACACGCTGCAAACTGCCGACTGTAAACTGCGAACTGGCCTAGGCTTGTGCAGTTGGCGTCCCAAAGTTAAACGGCATCGCCGTCTGCTCCTGGTCCTTAATATTACCATATTGCCCCTCAAAACGCTTCACATTATCTATCAGCGCCTTCATCAGCCTTTTAGCGTGCTGCGGTGTCATTACTATACGTGATTTCACTTTTGCCTTTGGCACATTGGGCATTACATTTACAAAGTCTATTACAAACTCAGCAAAAGAATGGGTAATAATAGCCAGGTTTGCATATTCGCCATCAGCCATCTCTTCAGAAAGCTCGATATTCAGTTGTTGCTGCGGTTGTTCAGGAATTAATTGATCTGCCATAAGATTTGTTTTTATCAGGCTGCGAAATTAGGCTAATTTGTGTAAAGAGATAATGAGTTAATAAGGTAAAAGGTTAAATAGTCAAAGGATATAAACCGCAATGTGCACAAATATATTAATCGATTTAATACTGCCTCCTTTTTAACCAATTACCTTTTTAACCTTTTAACCAATCCACTTATCTTTGGCCTCTATGTACCGCACTACAATTATTATTCTCTTCGCATTAGTATTGATAGCTTCCTGCCGGCCCGCTGTCTATCCACCCAAGCCGTCCGGCTATTTCAGGATAGATACGCCTGCGGCGCATATATACCAGCGTTTCGATAAAGCGGGCTTTCCCTTCACTTTTGAATACCCGGTCTATGGCATCGTTTCCGCCGATACCGTTTTCAGCCACGAGAAAACAGGAAACGCCTACTGGATAAATATCAACTTTCCCGGGCTGGCGGCTGTCGTTAATATTACCTACAAAGAATTCAGTAATAACGACCAATATCTCGCACTGGTCAACGAGGGCTATAAACTGGCATCGAAGCACGAAGTGATCTCCTCCAATATCGCAGAGAAGATCATCCACACCCCCTATGCCGGCGGCACTTTATTTTCCCAGGTTGGCGGAAATGCCGCATCCCAGTACCAGTTCATACTGACCGACTCTGTTAAGCGCTTTATCTATGGCGCATTGTACTTTGATGTAACCCCCAATGCTGATTCGCTGAAACCCGCATCCGACTTCCTGGAGCGAGACATAGAGCATATGTTCTGGACTCTCAGATGGCGATAGCAGTGCTTCACAACAAAATTAAAAATCATCCTCAATTCATACCTTCGCAAAATGATAGTGACCCAATACGAACTTGCCATAGAACTGGAACGCGGCGGCGAATGGCTGTGCGATGTAACCGTACACAACGAAAACGAAGTGCTGCGCTATGAAATAGAAGTGGACCCACCCTTAATGGTGGACGGGGCAAAAAGCGAGTCCTTTCCTATGGAAATGCGCTATGATGAAGCGGGCGAGCTGGTCTTTTACACAGAGCATCCACTCACTGACGACCTGAAGGAACTGGAAAGGATCCTGGCCAAGGAGATTATTAATGAGGAGGTGTAGGTGACAGTCACTAGTTTTTTTCTACGAACTGATTGAAGTCAAACCCTTGCAGATAAGCAATTTTCCAGCTTCCGTTTACCTTCACGACTCTTATTGCATACGCAAACCCTTTACTAAACGAAGGGTCGTCCCAGGTCCAGGTCAAACTTGACCTTTCACTGTCAAGGCTGACAAATGTAAATTTGATTTTATCCTGCCATCCGCTGTCCGGAACATCCTGGCAGTTGCACCACGGGTCTGCATCATTACCAAATGGCGGCAGGTCTCCAACTAACCACTTATATTCCCCATTTTTCAACTTCTTGTCAATTGTCCGAACAATTTTATCGTAGTTGCTTACAAACTCATCTGAAAAATATTTGGCGCTGCGCAATTCGTTAAGCCTTTCGTTATGCCGGCGAAGGTCTATGCCAATATAAATGCTGTCTTTACTATCTGTTAATACAGCGATCTCGTCTTTTGAGGTATCTGCTTCGTGCCATTTATACACTTGCCTTACCACATCCTTTATCTGCTCCTTCTCGTCAGCAGCCGCCCTATCCTCAGCGGAAGTATATCTAGTATTGTTCTGGCTACAACCGCCAATCAATAAGGCGGTCAATAGCAATATCCGTAGGTGCGGTTTCATCTGTTTGCTGACTGATATTCAAAAGTACATGATGGAATGGTATTAATCATCAGATTTGCCCGCTTTGCACCTAATTTAGCACTATTCACCCTGCCTTTGAAGCAATGTTTAAGTTGGACAGAACAATAGGAAAAGGACGTTCTTACGAAGAGGCTGCAAACCAATCAGCTTACTGGAAATCCCGGAACTATATCAAAATAACACAGGCATTCCTCCATTTTGGAATGCCCGTATTTGATATGACTAAAGACAATTTCCTGCACAATGATAAAATGGATGTTTTTTCTTTTGGCAATCCACCTGTTTCAATTGATATCCTCACCAACATGAAGGGTCGCACATTCGATGAGGCATTCATTCACGCGCTAGATGCGACTTGGGACAATGTACCAGTAAAAGTTCTTGAATTACGCGACCTCATCAAAGCCAGGAAAGCCGCAGGACGCCATAAAGACCTTGACGACATCGAAAATATCAGTATGTCCTGATTCCCTGCAGATTCAACCAAAAAACAATAAAACCCGCAAAAAAGCGGGTTTTATTGTTGATGTGCGCCCAAAGATACAACTTTCGAACTATTTTATAGCGGATTTGAAGGCTATTGAGGAATTTATATCGCAGGACGGATGTACACAACCCGGTTCAAAATAGATTAAACTCAGGCACTTATAGTACCTTTGCAACCGTTTAAATAAACTGGCAAAACTTGAATGGATAAATGTGAATATGGATATTTACGTGTATGATTCCGGGTATTTAGAATACTTAAATGATACCTGTTCTATTTAGTAGATTTGCAGATCAAAGTATGACCAAGCACTTTTTATGTCTATGCACATTTATAAGATAACCTTCATTAAGAACAAAATAGATTCCTGTAAAATATCTGACGACACCGTAATGGAAGGTAGCTTTACATGCCAAAAACATAATGGTTTTCTAATCTATGCTTTAATAAAAGCTAAAAACGAAACAAAGGCTCAAGAGAGGGCAAATGAATTAGTAAAGCAAATTTCATCAACATGACTACCATTAGATATACCCTTTTCTCTGATAATTACTCAATTTAATTCTTATTCTATCCTTTCTGATATGTGCCTATCAATAGAACTTTTCTCCCCTCAGATATACTAAAACCGTTTGTTAAATCATTTGCTTTTATCCAAGAAGACAAAGCAGGCGACTTCAAAGTATTACCAGATACCAGCATAATAATGGGTTTCCAGTGTTCTGGTGAACTTTCCTATATGGATAAAGGTGAATCAATATCATTGACTTCTGCTTGAATTACCGGCTTAAACGACACATTCAGAATATTTCAAAACTCAGCTAATACAACTACGCTGTTCGTTATATTTTCAGAAACAGGTGCCGGAGCTTTTTTCAAATATTCCATGCACCTGCTTTTTGGTAAGTGTTTACCGTTGGAAACTGATGGTGTCATGTTCGCCAAAGTAAAGACCCATGGCAATTACGGATTAGATTTTTACGATAGTAATTTCTTCGACACATACAATGAAGCAATGAACCTGAACCTGCAAAACCCTATTGAATTGGCAAAACATTTCTTTATCAATAACGGTTATTATTCAGGAGGATCAATATCCATTGGCGATGAGCAATATGTCCTATGTAAATGCAAGGAAGGGCTTTTACTTGGCGATATTTCTGAAGACAAAAAACGCATAAAAATGCTGTCATTCATTTCCAATAATTCCTCTGTTGACCTATTGCGTATTGGTAATGAAATAATCGATAGTCTTCAGAAATCCATAGAAGAACAATTAAATGAAAGCAACTTCGATAGAGATAAGTATTTCGTAAATGCGGATGTTTTATCTAATATTCGAGCTGCCTGAAGCTGCTTAATGTTTATCATCAGTTATTCCAAACAACCAGGATATTGGATTTTGATAAAATGATACATTGCATCACGAAAAAGATCAGATCTTTTTCGGCAGGTTAACCCTACCAGATTATCCAATCTCTTCTTCTCCACCTTGTTGATTCTTAATCTTACAAACTCATCTTTTCTTAGCTTTTCCATAAATATATATTT
>CAISPO010000017.1 GCA_903887415.1 uncultured Bacteroidota bacterium
GCTTTTCGCTCAGCAGGTCAACAGCGGTATTGCTGGGGGCTGCGACGAGTATTTGTTTCTCGCCGGCTTTTATGAGCGTCTTTATAGCTTGTACCAGTGTGGTGGTTTTGCCTGTGCCGGGCGGACCATGAACTATGGCCAGTTCATTGGCCTGCACTATTTTGTTTACTGCGGCCTGCTGGGTGCTGTTTAGTTTTGGGTTGTCGTAAAGAGGTGCGTCCTTATCAAATGTTGGTGCTGTAGCGCCGGTGAGTATGCTGATGAGGCGGCCTTCTTCTTTCTTCTCGCTGAGGGTCATTGCCAGCTTCAGGGCTGACTGCATTTCATCATAGCTATTGTCATCAAACAGCAGGTCTATGCCTAGCTTGCCATCGCTGGCCCAGTCAGGGAGCTCATCGGTGCGGAAGGATATTTTGAGGCGGTTGCCGCCGGAAAAAGTAATGGTGCCTTCGAGGAAATTATTCTTAGCATCGAGGTTGGAGAATAGCATAGCCGATACGCCAAAGCGTAGTTGGTGGGAGACATCTGTATGGGTGGTGCGCTCTACTTCTACGGTTATGTATTCTGCTTTGTTGAGCTCTGTGCTCCTGATGGCTATGGGGTAACAGGCTAGGCCATTGGCCCTGCGCCCGGCGACAGTAGAAGAACGGGTAAGCTCCAGGTAAGCCTGCTTGTCCACCTCCCGCTCCATCTTCAGCAGCTCCAGCAGCTTTTTGAAATAATCCATGCGCGAAGGTAGGGGAAGAGAGACGCCTATAATTGTTCCGATAAAAATGCTAGTCAATAATTTATTTTCACTATTAATGATTCTATTGTTATATTTATAACCAAGTGTAATTTATGCCATATAAAACCTTACTATATCTACTGCTGACGATTACGATCTCTTCAGCAAGTGCCCAAACCTGGGACAAAGACTATTCTTTACCTGTTCCGTCAGGAAACAGTTCATATTTACTATGCTACGACTATAGCGTGGCTTACGGAGGGTTATTGTGTTATTCCACAATGGACTCAGCAAGTTATCCACTTATATCAGACTACTACATTGTGCGCATCAGCAATCTCGGCGACACGCTCTGGACCAAGCTTGATTATTTTGATACACTTGGTTATCGTTCAGAAGTGATGTCTATCGCGCAGCTTTCGGATGGCAGTTACATATTAGGCACCTGTCTTACAGAGACGACAACCCAGTGGTATTATGACGAAGGAAAAATGTTTTACAGACTTGATTCAAATGGCAATAAGACCAATGTAATTGCCCGTGGGCTTGACAATGCTGACGCAGAAGATATGAAAGTTATGAAAACCGATCACGGCGGGTACTACTTATCCTATTCTGTTGACTCGGTTTATTATACTTCTCTTACCAGTACTAGCACCGTTGCCCAAAGCTATATAGAGCGATATGATAGCAATAACGTTTTGCTTTGGAGTAAAGAATTCCGGACTGCCGCCAGTAGCGGAGCAAACCCACCATACACAGATCTTTATTCCACGAGATTAGCCGATGAAGGGGTAATTTATTTTACACGAGACAAAAAGGGGAAAATAAACTCAGATGGCTCTACTGCCTATGAGATGGATAATGCCGGGATTATTCCTCCTACGGGAAGTTATTTTCAGATTTTTAGCACGTCGGACACAGGAGCTGTAATCAATTTTATTGATACTGCGGAACATGTATACAAATTCAATGCTTCAGGAGCGCTTGATCACCGGATCGATCTGGCACCATTTCTGGTTGGTCTCCAATTGTGGTCTGGTGCTGAACTTAAAAAAGATGAGTATATTTTTGTTTCCAACCTTACACCAAACTGGGGTTTTTGCACGTATGACAAGGATCTGAACTTCCTGGACTCAATCCCAAGCCCGTTCAGGCAAACGCTTAACTTAAGATATGCGCCAGTGTCTAGTGGAGTCGCAGATTATTTCTGTGCATTGTTGGGTTCCAACCCGAATAAGCCATAGGTATCTTTATCCGCCTCAGATTTGGGAGTTGCCGTTAATCCAAGGCGAATACCATCAAAGTATTTAAAGATGTGCTTGTATCGGTTGTATACACTTCGGTGAATCTCGTCAAAGATGATGAGATCAAAATGACCAACACTATAGAACCTGTTATCGCCATCGGTTTCCCCATCAATCATGTTGATGATGGTCTGGTAGGTAGAGAACACTATACGGCTGCTATCATCCTCTTTTTCTTTGGTGAGGTCAACAGCTGGTAGCTGTGGCAGGTAATCATTGAGGTTTGTTTTAGCCTGGGTGATCAAGGCATTCCTATCAGCCAGGAATAGCACCCTCTTTATCCAACCAGCCTTGCTGAGAAAGTCTATGATGGATGCAGAAACTCTGGTCTTACCTGTACCCGTAGCCATCACCAGTAACTAGAAAGAATCGGCCAATCGCATTCAGGTCTTATTGAAAAACAAATAAATGGATTATGTGATCTATATATCCAGGCGGATTTTGGGAATAATGAATTTGCAAGAATAAATTTATGGAATGGTGAGGAAAGAAAAGCCGAAAAATTAAGTGACTTCAAAGGAGTTGAATACCAGTTAGCTTTTAAATAAAATGGCACATGATATACATTTTTGATGATAAAAGATACCGTCAAGTTGGATACAATTGGACAGGTGAAAAATTCGATAAATACGAAGATTTTATTCTTAATATATATCAATATAGCCAAGTGCAGGATGATGTAGAAAGAAAGAAAATTTTTTCTGAAGGAAATGTTGTTCTATTTCATGAATCATTTTTTGACGCTGATTCCGATAGTGTGGCTGGATGCAATGTATTACCGGGTAAAAGGGGACGAAGGGCATGTGACGACCCGGTGCTTGTATAACGTCTTAGGTGTATGCGCAGACGGCAACAAAGTGGTATTGGGCTGCTATGTATCAGAGAGTGA
>CAISPO010000018.1 GCA_903887415.1 uncultured Bacteroidota bacterium
AACCGCTACCAAAAGTGCCATTTAGCTTTCAATCGAAAATCAGCAAGTCATGGTTCGGCGGGCTTACCATGACAATCTTCGCAGGGCTCACCATGACAATATTCGTTCGGCTTTTTAACAAAATTAATAGCGGTTTGTTATAAAAGAAAGGTGCAGCACACTTTTGAAGTCTGCCACACCATGCGCCACCTTGGTATCTTTTTTATACTTTCACATTCGTGAATAATGCAAAAAGCAAATTCGTGATCGGTACCCCGATTATAATCCGAATTAAACCTCATCTTTGTCATGGTTCGGCGGGGCTTACCATGACACTATCTATTTTACACTCACAAATTCTCCTTTGTAACTTTTAATTTATGCAGCGATCGCTCGTCACTTTTCTTTTTTTATTGCTGACGGTAAATACACTTCACGCGCAATCGCCAAAGCGTGAGTTCCGGGCGGCATGGATAGCCTCAGTGAGCAACATAGACTGGCCCTCAAAGCCCGGCCTGCCCGCCATGGAGCAACAGCAACAGTTCATAGCGCGGCTGGACCAGCTAAAGGCACTGGGCTGCAATGCGGTGATCGTGCAGATACGCCCATGCGCCGATGCGCTGTATGATTCCAAAATAGAGCCCTGGAGCAGCTATCTTTCGGGCAGGCAGGGAGAGGCGCCGTTCCCATATTACGACCCGCTCCTCTTTATGATAGCAGAGACGCATAAGCGCAATATGGAATTTCATGCGTGGTTCAACCCGTACCGGGCGCTTATGGACAGCAAGCAGCATTCGCCATCGCCGAAACATGTGACACGCACCCATCCCGAATGGATCATCAACTACGGCGGGCAGTCTATTATAGATCCAGGCATCCCTGAGGCGCGACAGTATGTGATAGATGTGATCACTGATGTGGTGAAACGATATGACATAGACGCGGTGCACCTTGATGATTATTTTTATCCGTACCGCGTGGCGCATTCAGAATTCGGGGATGGTAAAAGCTACGCTAAGTATGGACAAGGGGCAAACCGAGACGACTGGCGGAGAAATAATGTAAGCCTGTTCATTTCGCTGCTGAACACGAACATCAAGCACATAAAACCGTATGTGAAACTGGGAGTTAGCCCTTTTGGCATATGGCGCAATGCAGATAAAGACCCCGAAGGATCGAACACAAAGGGAGGGCAAACCAATTATGATGACCTGTATGCTGATGTGCTGCTGTGGATGCAGAAGGGCTGGGTGGACTACCTGCTGCCGCAACTATACTGGGAGCACACCAGCCATGCCGCGCCCTTCTCTGTGCTGATGCCCTGGTGGTACGGGCATTGCTACAAAAGGCATGTTTATTACGGCCTGGCGCCGTACCGCATGGTGACCGCAAAAAGCGGCGCGTGGGTGGGCGTGAAGGAACTGATGTGGCAGCTCAGGGATATTCGCGGGGGCTGCCCTAATTCGGGATATGCTTTTTTCAGCGCAGCCAGTTTTGATAAGGTAAAGGCGCCGCTGAAAGACAGCCTGCAATATGGGTTCAACAAATACCCCGCGCTGATACCGCCTATGGAATGGCTGGACAGCATACCGCCGCCTGCGCCACGGGTGAGCATGGTGATCACCGGGCATACTGCAACACTGAACTGGAAAGAGGACAACCCTAAAAAAGAACCGCTGCGCTATGTGGTGTACCGATTTGTGAATAATGAAGC
Organism: uncultured Bacteroidota bacterium; assembly: GCA_903887415.1. Lineage (GTDB taxonomy): Bacteria > Bacteroidota > Bacteroidia > Chitinophagales > Chitinophagaceae > Nemorincola. Next base: position 1,694 of record CAISPO010000018.1, read on the forward strand.
TGTGAACCTGGAGCGGAGCGACCGCATATTATCGATACAGCAGGGCATGGAGTATGTGGACCCGGACATAGAAAAATACAAAACATGCACCTATATAGTTACCGCCCTGGACCGGTTGTGGAATGAGAGCAAGCCGAGTGAAAAGGTGAGCGGGAGTTTGAACCAAGGAGGGGCGAAATAAAATTGAGCAACCGCACTCCGTGAAACCCGAAACAAGCAGAGGATGTCTCAAAAGTCCGAGACACCTTCTTTTATCCGGATACCTGATCGAATAAGATACTCATTTACGCGATTGTCAAAGGCTTCATTTTACTTTTGATACAGCCTCTATGTAATACAAACCGAAAAGCTGAATATTTATAATCTGGGAGACGTTGCAGTGCAACGTCTCTACGTATTTAATACGATCGATACTCACCAATTGCAAGCCATCTATCATTCCTTATTTTTTCCTCGCCTGTTCTGCCTTTTTGCGTTTTAGTTTTGCAATGAAATCAGGGGCGGCTTTGTAGCCAAGGTTGAGGGCGAGGTCCATGCAATAGACGGCCATAGAGTCTTTGCCTACAGAATCGTAAGCAACACTGAGATTATAAGCAGCCGACATCTGTATCTCTTTTGAGTTCAGTGTCAATACTTTGCTCCAGTCGTCAATGGCTTTTGGCATATTGTTTTTGCCAAAGTGAGCTACTCCCCGGTAAAAGTGATATCCGGCATTGTCGGGGTTCATTTCAATAAGTACGTCATACTGATTTAAGGCGGCATCATATTTTTGCTGCTGCACAAACTCAAAACCTTTAGCTGCTATTTTCTGCTGCATATCGGTGCTCAATTTGGGAGTCGAGCCTTTCGCACCGCCTATGCTTTGCGGCAATGCGGGTACGGGGGCCGGCGCTCCCTGAGGCCGCATCTGCGCTGATTGCTCAAACGCATCTGAAGCGCTTTTGTAATCATTCTTCATGGTGTATGCCTTGCCTATATTGTTATATACTTTTGCATCTGCCGAATGCAGCTTAACCAGTACATTGTAATCTTCAAGGGCCTTGTCAGGCATATTTTTATCCATGTAGTAGTTGCCCCGCCATTTGTAAGAGAGCAATGCGCGATAAGGGTACTTTTCAATGGCGTCTGAAAGCAGGGTTTCTGCATCATGCCAGGCATAGGTACGCTCGTGGCAACCCCAGGCCAATATACCGGATACCAGCAGCAGCGAGGTGATCATGGCTGTTTTTAAAACCGGTACTTTTTTAATGAGCTCGTACAGGAAGAATGCGATCATGAAAAAGAGGCCGAAATAGGCTACATAGGAATAACGGTCGGCCATGATGGCAGCGCCAACGGAGATGAACTGCAGCACAAAGACAATGTTGGCAAAGAAAAACCCAAAACCGAAAGCAACTATCCGGAAATAGAAGCGGTTTGACTTGTAGGCGAGATAAAGCAATGCTGCCGGTATGCCGAAGGCCAGGAAAGGCGCCGCATAATAGATGCCGGGCAGGTAGCCAGTAGTATAGCGGTAGGGATATGGGTAAAAAGTGGAGAGATAAGTGGGATTAAACACCTTAGATAAGTACATCACAAAACCATAGGCCGCATACATGAAGCGTTCTGTTACTGTGAGGGTGCTGAAAGATGCGATGGCGCCGGTTTTGTTTTGGGTATAAAAGGCCATGGAGCCGCATATAAGCGAGAATAGGAAGAAAACGATCTTTTCGGTAAGCAGTTTTTTATTCCATTGCCGTTGCAATAAAATATCAACACATAATAATGACAACGGCAACACCACAGCCATAGGCTTCGACAGGCAGGATGCAATGAAGAGGAAGAACGTGGCCAGGTACCATTTGCGCTGCCCGGTATCAATATACCTAAGGTAACAGAGCAATGCAGAGAAGTAGAAAAAAGCATACAGCACGTCCTTGCGCTCGGCGATCCATGCCACAGATTCCACATGCATAGGGTGAATGCCAAACCACAATGCGCCGAAGGAGGCAATGAACAGTTTTCCGGTTTCATCTATATTGAGCCGGGTGCAGAGTGCAAGTATGAAGAGGAATACAAGTATTACATTGACTATATGAATAATAATGTTGGTGCAATAATAGGCCGTGGGGTTGAGCCCTGAAAAATAGTAATTGACCGCGAGCGACAACATGCACAGCGGGTGGTAATTGTTTTTAGTAATGTCCTCGGTGAAAATAACTTTGAGGTTATGCGGCGTAAATGCCTTTATGTAAGGGTCGTTGGTGACATAAAAATCATCGTCCCAGTTGGTGAACTGGTTATGCAGGGTGTAGGAAAAACAGATAAAGGTGAGCAGGCAGATGCTGCCAATGATCCATACCTTTTTGTCTAAGAAAAAATTCTTCATGAATAAGCTGGGTGTAGGGGCTTTAAAAATAATATTTATTCCAGTATTTTTTCCAATGCCGCTATGTAGTCAGGATTGTGGGTATAGCGGGCGTGGCCCTGGCCAGGTAAAGTGATCAGTTCATCGCCGGGTTTACAATCTGCAATGAGCTTCACAGATGAGCCGTAATAGATAACATTATCTGCATCGCCGTGAAAAATATACACAGGAGCTTTCACCTCTTTCAAATATTTATCTGTGTTAAGGGGGAAACGGAGGAGCATAGTAGGTAAGAAAGGGTAAGTTCTTTTCATCATGTCGGTCATGCTGTAATATGGCGCCTGCAGTATGAGCGTTTCAGGGTGGTTGTGAGCGGCAAGCATAGCTGCGGGGCAGGTGCCAATGGAATACCCGAGGATGATAATTTTATTTTCAGGGTAGAGGGAGCGGAGGCTGTCGTAAGCGACCTGTACATCATCGAAAAACTGTTTTTCGGACGATATTTTGCTATCGCTTTTTCCATAGCCCCGGTAGTCGAGCATGAAAAGGTCGTAACAAAGATCTGTGTACAGGGATGCGATGTCCCCCCACGTGTCCAATGCACCGCCGTTGCCATGCAAGTAGAAGATGAGGCCCTTTGAGGAATCGGATCTGAAAAGCAGGCCATCTAAAATGGCACCGTCGGTTTTAATTTTTTTTTCGGTAAAATTGCCATGGAATTTAAACTGGTAACTGGCCGCCAGTTTGGTGGGTGCAAAAAGAATATCCGACTGTTTGGAATAAAAATAAAAACATACTCCTATGTATAAGACCAGCAATAGTGCGGCGGTCCACAACAGGATTTTTTTAAGCAGCCTCATCAGGAGTTAGCAGCAGTCTCTACGAAATACTGGTCCAGCTTTTCTTTATCGAGCGGTTTTTCCATAAAACAAGAAACGTACTGGCTAGACCTGGCCCGCAGGTGGTCATTCACATCGGCAGAAGAGGAGATCATGGCAATGATGCAATTTCTTTTTATCCTGTCTGGCAGTGAATTATAACTTTCCAGGAAGCCGAAGCCGTCCATCACGGGCATCCGGATATCCAGGAATATGACTTCCGGCAACTCTTCAGAATTTTCTATTGACTGCAGGTATTCCAGCGCTGATATGGCAGATTCCATCAGCAGTACATCTTCGGCGAAGAAAGATCTTTTTATGATCCGGTCTGCAACGAAGCGATCTATACGGGAATCATCGATCACCATTGCCCGGCGGTGTTTAAATGAATTGTTGGTCTCTGTCATAACTTTATTTCTTTTCGTAGGGGAAATATATAAGATCACCACAAATGGTATCCAACACACTGCAAGATAATAAAATGCAGTTATAAAAGTATAGAGAAGCACATTTTACGTATGGCGCAATTATACTTTGGGGTGAAGCGCACGAAACACAATGTTAATAACCTGTGTATTTTTACAATGCGGTAACAATGGGGTGCTAGTATGGCATGTTATTTTCAGTAACTTTGATAAAACCGGACGCATATGTTTGATGACGATTTTAATGACGACGAGTGGGGCCCAATGGAAGAAACACTGGGCAAGTATGAAGAAGTGAAAAAAGGAAGGTCGGTCAGTATAATGGATGAGGAAGAGTTTGAGCGGGTGATAGAATATTATTTCCAGAACAGCAACGAAGAGCAGGCTTTACTGGCTTGCGATATAGCCAGGACGTATTATCCGTTCTCCGGCACGATACTGCTGCTTAAAGCAGAGATATTTACACAGGCACAGAAGTACGGGCAGGCGCTGAAAGCGCTGGATGAAATGGAGCAATATGACAGCAATAACCTGGATGCGGTATTGCTGCGTTCTGATATTTTGCTGGCACAGTTCAAATATGACCAGGCGGCACTCTGGCTGGAACAAAAATCAGGGGAATATGGCGGAAAAGATAAAGCTGAGATATTGCTCGAACTATCGGATGTATATGACGAAAGCGAAGAATTTGACGCCGTATTCGATACACTGAAGCGTGTAATAAAGATAGACCGCCGGAATGAGGAAGCACTGCAGAAAATATGTTTCTGGGCAGAATTCACCGAGCGGCTGGAAGAGAGTGTAGCGCTGCATACCCAACTTACAGACGATGATCCGTACAATGCACTGGCCTGGTTCAACCTGGGCGCTGCCTACCAGGGGCTGAAGCACTACGAAAAATGTATAGACGCGTATGAATATTGTGTAGCGATCGATGAAAAATTTGAATTTGCCTACCGCAATATGGCGGACGCCTATATGCGGCTGAAATGGTATGGAAAGGCGCTGGAAGTTCTGGAGAAGCACATAGAAATAGCCAAAGCCGAAGATGTGATATTTGAAGCAATGGGCTACTGCTGGGAAAAGCAGAAAGATTTTGCACGCGCGCGGCAGTTTTACCGCCAGGCATCGCAGCTAAGCCCGCAGGATGATGGTATCTTTTATAAAATAGGTGAAACCTACGCCCGCGAAAAACAATGGGAGAAGGCTGTTAAGTCTTACTCTGTGGCACTGCACCTTGACAAGGATAATGCTTCTTACTGCATGGCCATAGGCAACTGCCTGATGGAGATGAATGTAAAGAGCGAGGCGCTGGTATGCTACCTGAACGCTGTGCGGTTGAAACCAGGCAATAAAACTACCTGGGTGGCCCTGATACGCGGACTGTATATAACCGGCTATTATGATGAAGCCCTGACGCAACTGGCTGTGGCCCGGGAGCACTGTGGCGAAAAGGGAGATTTTGCTTATTACCAGGCTGCTGTACTTTTTGAGCTGGGTAAGGCCAAGGAGGCATTGCTGCAACTGGAAAAAGCCCTGAAGCTCTCCCCGGCGAGAGTAAAGATATTTACGGACCTGAATCCTGAATTCCTGCTGCGCACACCTGTTGCGGAGCTGATCGGGAAGTATAAAAAGAACAAGGGTTAGTAGGGAGCCTCTCCCCGACCCTCTCCGAAGGAAAGGGTGAAGTAGAATGAGTTACCTGATATCGTTGATAATCCTCTTTCAGAGATGCGGTCCCTATGTTTTGTTTTCAAGGCAGTAAAGGACAAATTCATGGCGATTTTCGACGTTCAATTATTATCAATGTTTATTTGTCTTGAGGCTCATCTTTGCATATCGGGCTATTGCGAGCGCGTTTGACTTGATCTTATCACCGGCGGAAAGCCTGACCTTAAGAGCTACTGGTGCAATGCCATGCATGGCGGCAATGGCGCTAAAATATTTATCCAGGCAAGCCTGCATACTAAATTCTGCCTCTGCTAGTTTTCGTGCGGCGAGTTGCCGTGTTTGCAATGGTATGGCCGCCAACTTTCTTATTTTGGATACTGCGTCTTCAATGTCCCCGATAGTATATACCGACAAACAGTCTTCGGTGCCTGGAGCATTTTCATAGTCTTCTACGCCGCTGACCCTTGTGCCCGTGAACGCACAGCCGGATGCGAGGGCTTCCATCATAACAAGCGGCATGCCTTCGAAATTGGAGGGCAGCAACATCACATCAGATTGGTTCAGGAGTGGCTGTATCTGCTGTTGCGAGAGCCAGCCATGAAAAGAGACGAAATCTCCCACACCGGCTTCTTCGAACTGTTGCGCAAAATCTTTTTCGGAGCCGGGGCTATTGCCTGCGATATTGAGGTGAAAGGCTATGCCTTGCCGGTGCAGCAGCGCGCAGATCAGAATGAGATCTCCAGCGCGCTTCTGGTATTCTGTGATCCTGCCAATAAATATCAGCCGGATAAGATCATTTTTTTTGGTGGTGGGAGCAAACTCCGGAAGAATGATGCCGCACGGAATAGTATGCAGAATTTGCGGGTTCATCTGGGGATACTTCTGCATTACCGTTTTTTTTATCCGGTTGGATACACAAGCACAGAGCGACATTTGCGCGTAGTATTTACCCCCAAGCTCATAATAAACAGTGTCGTCGCTGTGCAGCACGCCGATCATGGGGTATTTGTCTGCAATAGCGCCGGCCGCCGACCATACCGCCATATCATCAGATACTATGACCGGCGTTCCTTCGGGTACATTTTTCTGTACGAGGCGGCTATATACGTTTGACCGGTATGCTTCTGTGCCAAACTCAAAGGTGAAATTGACTTTCCCGGATACCAGCTTGACGCCGGCCGCATTCTTATCTATGAGCTCGCACATTGTTTCCCTGTTGCCGGCGGAAATAAATTTCTTTACGGGCTTCACGGTGATGAAATAGACTTCAAAGCCCATTTTCGCTGCACAAACGGCAGCGTCTGCCATCCAGCGGGTAACGCCGCCCCTGTGGTAGGGGTGGCATAAAAAAGCTATTCTTTTGTTATCCCATTTGATCATTTGCAAACTGTGGGAGCAAATTACTCTATTTGTTTAGTATGGGCAATTGACTCAGGCAAAACAAATTCCTTAATGAGATATTCCACTTTGTGATAGAAAAATAAAGCATTGAAAATAAAAACGAAGTGACTGGCAATTTGCCGGCGACTTTTTCGTTTAAAGCTGTGTTCACAAAACAATATTTCTATGAACCCTGGATGGATGAGGATTTAATGCCTATACTTTTGCTGAACAAACAGAAATTATAAATCTAAAACACTTTAAGAAATATGAAACAAATCATCAAAGGATCTTTGATCGCCGTTTGTATGACATTTGCTATAATTACTTCGCACGCCCAATCATGGGTACCCGTTGGCAGTCCTGGATTTTCGGACAGTACAGCGTATGGCGTATCTATAGCTTCTGATAAAAATGGCATCCCTTATGTTGTATATTCGGATGCAGCCTATGGCGGCAAAGCAACCGTTATGAAGTTCGACGGTTCAAGCTGGATAGCCGTAGGGGCTAAAGGATTTTCGGCAGGAGGGGTTAGTTCCACTTCTATTGCCGTCGATACTAATGGTACGCCGTTTGTGAGCTACTCCGATGGGGGTAACAGTTGGAAGGCAACCGTGATGAAATACAATGGCGCGGATTGGGTAAACGTGGGCAGCGCGGGGTTTTCGACCAATACCGCTGCTGATATTTTATTGGCACTTGACCCTGGAGGCACTCCATATGTTGTTTTCATAGAAGGGGGATGGGGTGGAGCGGCCAGCGTAATGAAGTATAGTGGCACCGGATGGGCGTACACGGGGACCGCCGCATTTACCACCACGCCTGTGTCATATGTTTCGATTGCGATAGATCCATCAGGTACCCCTTACATAGCCTACCAGGACGGATTAGACGGTGCGGCCACTGTGCAGAAATTCAATGGTAGCGGCTGGGGAATTGTGGGCAGCGCCGGGTTTACCGACGACAGGTCGCTGTATGAACAGATCGTTATAGATGAATCAGGTGCGCCTTACCTGGTGTATTGCGCTTTTGATGCAACTACTTCCGGGATGGTAAAGAAATTTGATGGTGGCAGCTGGGTAAATGTTGGGTCACCGTTCTCTCCGGGTTACGCAAGTCAAATGGCTATTGCGCTTGATGGTACGGGCAAGCCATTTGTATTTTTCCTTGACGACGATGACAGTGAAAAGAATAATGTAATGGATTACAATGGCAGCTGGGCACCAGTAGGGAGCCTCGATTTTTCTTTCGGGCAAATATCAACGCCCTATATGGGTAATGTGCGCACACTGGCTGTTGATAAAGGTGGTACACCTTATGTTTGTTTCGAAGATACCGCAAGGGGTAACAAGGCAACAGTAATGAAGTACGGATTTCCTGCGGGGGTGAAAAACAGCGTTCAATCATCTGCTTCAATTAACCTGTACCCCAATCCCAATAGCGGTACGTTTAGCCTTAATATTTCTTCAGCAACCAACGAAGATGCAACAATCACTGTTATGAACGCGGTGGGTGAAAAAGTGAAACAGATAGCTGCAAAAACGAACGAGCAGATCCAGATAGCACTGGACAGCCCGCCTGGAGTATATTTTATCAATGCTGCGACAAAAAACGGGCAGATTAGCGCAAAGGCCCTGTTGTGGTAATATTTCCAGCCATGTGCCTATTTAGGCCGCAATTTTCTTAGTTGGCATTAATATTGTGTAATGTTTTTGTAAATCAGGAAGTAATGAGGCTATTTTTTTTGCTTCCATTACGATAACAACCTATTTTGTACCCTGAAAAACACCACAACAATAGAATGGATAGCAAGGAAACGATAGTAATAGCCCGTAACAGCAGTAAGCCGCTTATAGCAAACCGCCTGGGATATGGCACGATGCGGCTGACCGGCGAAGGAATATGGGGGGAACCTAAGAACCGCGATGAAGCGCTGGAAATATTAAAGCGTTGTATAAGGGCCGGTGTGAACTTTATAGATACAGCAGATTACTACGGAGAAGATGTAACTAACCGCCTGATAGCGGAGGCGCTCTACCCATATCCGGCCGACCTGATCATATGCACAAAAGTGGGCGGCAACCGTCGGCCTGATAAAAGCTGGTACGCTTATAACAAACCCGACGAATTGCGATCAAGTATTGAAAACAACCTGCGCACGCTGAAGCTAGACCAGATGCAACTGGTGCACTTCAGGGCGATACATGGCGGGGAGACGCCTTTTGAAGAATCGATGGAGGCCATGTTCGAGATGCAGCGTGAGGGCAAGATATTGCATGTGGGCGTGAGCAATGTGAGCCGCGAAGACCTGGAAACAGCCATGAAAATGGGCACCATAGCAACGGTAGAGAATATGTATGGCCACGGGCAGCGTACCACCATGCACTCGGCACATGGCGAAAGCATGGGCGGGGCAGAGGTGCTGGATATATGCGAAGAGCACGAAATTCCACTGATCCCTTATTTCTCACTGTTGCATTCCCTGCACCGCAAGGACGATCGCGTGGCACAGATAGCGGCAAAATATAACGTTACAGAAGCGCAGGTACACATTGCCTGGCTGCTACATAAATCGCCGTGGATATTGCCGATACCCGGCACTTCTTCACTAGCGCACTTTGAAGAGAATATGAAGGCAGATGATATTACGCTTACCAGGGCGGATATGGCTTTTTTGGAGTAGAGTGGCCTCTCCGCGGCCCTCTCCCAAAGAGAGGGTGAAGCAGAATGAGTTTCTTGCAGTTCATCGCTCCCACTACGATTTCACCACCGGCAACACCAACTGCTCATACAGCTCCATAAGTTTGCCTTCAGGGTCGTTGCACATGCCGCTGTGCACTTTGGACATTTGCAGGGTGGTGCTGCGCGTGGCAGATAACCAGCGAAAACGCTCGGGGGCGGGCAGTTTGGCTATGGGGCCGGCTGCTGCATCACCGATGCAGATGAGGTTAAATGTTTCGAGGTATTTTTGGGTGAGGCGAATATCCACATCCGGATATAAACTGCGCAGGCGTTTTTTATCCAGGTGGAATTTCATTTGCAAAAATTTGCGGCTGGCAGCATACAGCATCACTCCCACGTTGAGGAACTCCTCACGCTCCACTCTCGGTACCAGGCGGACCACTACATACTCATATGACTTCTTTTCTTGCATGCTGCGCTTCTTTTACAAAAATATGTGAATTTGCCACCCTTGCCAGCAAAAACTCTTCGTAGGCTTCCCGGCATTCTTTGGCTGTCCGGAAGTGCGGCTCTGCTATCACCCAGTCATCCGGTATCTGGGCAACTATATCATGTATCACCTGCGGTGTTATCAGCTTCCGGCACTTACGGTCGGCATTGTCAAGCTGCGCGGCTTTGGCGAGCAGCACATGGTCTTTAACGCGGGGGAAGGGCGTTTTGGCCTGCTCTGCGGGCGGTTTTGCCCAGTTGTAATGGAAATAAAGGCAGGCGCCATGATCTATGAGCCAGAGGTCTTTATTCCAGATCAGCATATTAGGATTGCGCACCGTTCGGTCCACATTCATCACCAGGCTATCCAGCCAAACGATGGTGGATGCGAGATAGGCATTGACCTTCGTAATTCCCGGATCGAATGTGTTGCTGCGGGTAAGGTAGGCAAGGCCAACATTGAGGCCCGTACTTGCTTTGAACTGGTTTTGCAATTCCTCGTCGCTTTCCGTGCGGCCGAATACTTCGTCGAACTGAACAAAAACTAATTCGGGTACTCTGAGCCCAAGTGCGCGCGCTATTTCACCGCCTATCAGCTCTGCTATCAGCACTTTGGGGCCTTGTGCCGCACCACGGAATTTGATCACATATTTATGCCCATCATCCGCTTCCGCAAGGCCTGGCATAGAACCGCCTTCACGCAACGGCAGTATATAACGGTCGATATTTACCGTTCTGAGATGGGGAACAACGTAGGCCATTGAATTAACCTAAAAAATATTACGCCCTTTCAGGGCTTTGTGCATGTTGTGTTTTATACCGGGGGCTTCAACCCCCCGGGCTAATATATTTCGGCCTTTCGGGTCTGCGTATATTTTCCTTAATTAACCACCAATTTGGTTGTATATACGCCATCGCCATTGCGAATGATAATGGTGTATATCCCGGTTGGTATTCCGTGCAATGGGAACTGGTAAGTGTTATCTCCTGTTACGGAAACAGCATCTTTAGACCGCACTGCCTGCCCGTAAATGTTTACGAGCTTTATGTTGTATGCGCCGCTGCTTTTGGAATTAAACTCCAGGGTCACGAGGCCACTGGCAGGATTAGGGAATACGTTGATGCTATGAGCCACAGCAAGGTTCCTGATGCCCTCTGTGGGGCAGACATTTATGGAAACAGGGTCTGATGCATTGCCATTTGCCACTACCTGCAGTGAATAGGTGCCACCGGGTACAGTGGCAGGAATAACAAATTGCGTAGTATCGGCGGCCGCGCCCCTCATTACTCCCGTGCTGTTCCAGTTGTAAGTGGTGCAGTAATACACCGTATCATTGCTGGTGAGCCGCACAATGGGGTAATTCGAAGACATTTGCCAGTCATCACCATAGGCTGCGCCTTCGGTAATGCCGTTAAACAAGGTGCCCACCGCAAGGAAAGTATCGCAATCCTGTTTTATCAGCCCGGTAACGGTTGGTTTTCCTGCGGCAAGCGGCGCCCCGGTAGGGGTATATACATAATATTGATCATTGCCCTGGCTTGCATAGAGTATGTTCCCGTCAGGCAGGCATAGCATATTCGACTGGAATGCGCATATGTTAAGGCTGTCACCAATAATGTACGGCACATGCAAAAGCCTGGTAAAGGAATCTACTGTGTAATCAAATACGTAGTACTCGGTCGGCCTCGGGAAAACAGTGTCTGCAGTAGGCGTATGAGAAAATGCGCAAAGTATTTTACCATCCACCATCATAGCCGCAGCAGCATCCGGCGCTCCGAGCGAATCAGGAATTTTTGGCCCCACAGCCCAGGTGCCGTGCGATGTATCGCCTGATGGCGTATAGTAAGCCGTGACGGGAGTAGAACCCAGGAAGAAAGCCTTTCCATTAGGGAGCAGGAACGCCGCTCCGTCTTCTTCACCATACGGGTCGTAAAGCTCCACTGGCGGGTCGGTGTCGTGTATCCAGGCGTTTAAGGAAGGAATATACCTTTCCGCATGCAAGCCACCAATATCTACAAACAGGATGCTGTTGTCTGGCAGTTTTACCCATGCCGATTCATTAGGGATGCCTATGCAATGGGGCGCCGAAGTATAAGTATTGGCAATGGGATCGTAAAAGACCATAAGGTTGGTCGCAGCGCCGCCCTGGCTCACGATGGATTGCAGCACCCTGCCATCGGGCAGTATCTCTGAGTTGGCATCTGAAATGGTATCGGTGATATTTGCCAGGCCAGGCAGCGCTGTCCAGTTGTCAATAAGCGGGTAATATCTTTCGCCCACTGTCCTGCCGCTGCCATACTCGCCGCCAGCTACATACAGGGTACCGTCTTTAAGTACCTGGGTGGAAAAATAAAGCCTTGAATTATACATTGGGCTGCCTACAGCCCAGGTGCCATTAACATAGCTGCCGTGAATGTCCGGATACAGCCGGTCCCACCGGATGCCATAAGGGTCGGCGCTTCCACCAGAGGTTTTGCACATTACAGAACCATCAGTCATCAGGATCATTACCCCGTCGTTGTAATCAGGCGCCTGGCTAATGAGCGGAGTAAAAGTGCCCTGGGCATTGCTGCTGAAAAAAATAATGTTCAGTAAAAGCAACAAAAGGCCGCTCCTGAGCTTGCCGGTCTGAAAAAGTGTCATTTCCTTAATGGTTTTATATGTTAAAAGTAACGAAACGATTTTAAACGAGAATGATTTTTAGCGGGTTACGGCAACTTTTATATTTTTTACTCCGCAAATATCGGCACTAAGAAGATTTTATATTCTCCGTTCCTGAAAAATCTTTACTTTTATTCAAATAAATTGTTTGTTATGAATTTCGGTATAGCTGTGCTGTTTCAAATGCTGTTTCTTTTTGCGCCTGCAGCAAAGGAGGTACCGGCAAGTATATATGAGTGTAAGGCAGCGGCCCTGAATAGCGGAAATGATATAGACCTTGCAGCATATAAAGGCAAAAAAATACTTATTGTGAATGTACCATCTCAACTGGTGAGCGACCGGCAGTATGCCGACCTTGATGCCCTGGCTAAGAAATATGTGGGTAAGCTGGCAGTGATCGGTTTCCTTTCTGATGATTTCGGGATACCCCCCGGCGAGAAGCAGGCACATGCCGATTATCGCAAAGACTACAACGCTTCTTTCCCGATAGCTGCTAAAACCCCGGTAAGGGGGCCGGAGATGGAACCCATTTATAAATGGCTCACCCAGAAGAAATACAATAACCTGGAAGACAGCGAGGTGAAATGGAATTTTCAGAAATACCTGCTGAATGAGCGCGGTGAGCTGGTGGCTGTTTTCGACCCTAAAATAAGGACGACCAACCCGGCACTGATAGCAGAAATAGAAAAATAATAAACACCGACTAATGGCGATACAGACAGGACAACCGGCACCGGATTTTACGCTGCGGGATACAGAGAAAAATAAAGTAACGCTGAGCGAGCAGGAAGGAAAGAATGTAGTATTGCTGTTTTTCCCGCTGGCGTTTACGAGTACATGTACCAAGGAGCTTTGCATGACACGCGATAATATAGCTACCTACAACGGGCTTGATGCCGTGGTGTATGGTATATCGGTCGATTCGTTGTTTTCCCTCGGCAAATTTAAGGCGGAGCAAAGCCTGAATTTTGCGCTGCTCAGTGATTTCAACAAAGCAGCTTCCAGGGCTTATGATACTATTTACGAGCATTGGTTCAATGACATGGATGGTGTTTCCAAGCGATCGGCCTTTGTGATAGATAAAGAAGGGATAGTTCGCTATGCCGAAGTGCTGGAAAATGCATCGGATATACCTAACTTTGATGCTGTGCAGCTATGTTTAAAAGAAATAAATCAGTAAGTTGCGAAGAATTGGTCGTAAGTCGTGAGTCGTAAGTCAGCGATAGCTGCCAGGCCCATATTTTTTTAAAAGTCTAACAAATAAAAACTCAAAACAAACAGTATGAAAAAAATTTACTTTCTTTTGATTGCGCTTATAGCCGGAGGCTGCACTTTTGCGCAAACACTTCCTAACGCAGGTATGGAAACCTGGCGGACTGGTACATCGGGTGGTACCACTCCGATAAATATCCAGGCACCTTCACAATGGTACGGTTTGGATTCAACTGTTATAGCCCTGTTGCAGGAATTCGGGCCATTGATCGGGCACGCTAGCCCAAATGTTTCTGCCCAGATATTTGAGGAGTCAACTATTATTCATGGCGGTGCTCATTCCGCCAAGGTAATGACCAAGTATGAAGACACTCTCCATTATTTTGCGGGCCTGCTTTCCAACTCGGTAGTGAACATAAATGTTACTGCTTTAATGGGCGGAGCTTCTGCTGGCAGTGCCGTTACTTTTTCGGGCGGCACACCTGTCGTTGGCAGGGTTGCATCCGTAAGTGCATGGGTACAGTACACCCCCGGTAAGGACAGCACGGGCAGCGTAGGCCTGGACAGCGGCTCGCTTACAGTGAATGTTTTCAGCACAATACACGGTGTAGATTCTATGGTGGGTACAGGTATTGTAAATATCGGGCCTTCTACCAGTTTCCACCAGGTGACGGCGAACGTGGTTTATACAGATTCACTGGATGGCGCAGATACAGTACGCATATTGGTTGCGAGCAGCGGACAGAGTGACGTATCGGACAGCAGCACACTCTATGTGGACGATGTAACGATGACCTATGTACCGGGCCTGGGTGTGAAGAATGTTGTTGCTAATGACGTAAAGGTTTATCCTAATCCTGCTTCAGAAACTTTGTACATAGATGCAAAAGGAAATGAAGGTGCAGGCTTTACTTTGTTTTCTGTAAACGGCCAGGTTGTTGCCAATAAAGTATTGAGTGCTAATGATGCTGTTGATGTTTCTGCACTACCGGAAGGGCTATATTTTTATACTATTACCGGCAAGGACAACATCGTGCAGCGTGGAAAAGTAAGTGTAGTGAGATAGAACCAAGATAGTTGAACTGTATTTTTAACCCCGCGAATGCGGGGTTATTTTTTGTATCAGGTTGTTTGCCGTGTCATTATTTTTTTTGTTGGAATGGGCGGTGTGTATTCCTCCATTTTGGTGAGCAGCTCTTCCGCGGATTCGCTGATGAGCAGCGAGGTGTTTACAAATTCATCGAGGAAGCCTTCTGTAACCATATTGTCAGATAACGCTTTGAGGGCATCGTAGTAGCCATTTACATTGAGCAGGCCTACGGGTTTTTCGTGCAGGCCAAGCTGGCCCCAGGTAAGCATTTCAAACATTTCTTCCATAGTGCCCCAGCCGCCGGGCATAGTGATAATGCCATCGCTGAGCTCGTGCATCTTCAGCTTGCGTTCATGCATGGTGTCAACAACGATCAGTTCAGTAAGGGCGTCATGTGCTACCTCTTGCGTTTTCAGGAAGCCGGGTGTCACGCCGGTTACCTTACCGCCGTTCTCCAGTGCGCCCTGCGCCAGTGCACCCATAAGGCCTACTTTAGCGCCGCCATACACTATCTGTATGCCGCGCCCGGCGAGCATAGCGCCAAGTTCGTAAGCCGCCTCCCGGTAACATTCATTATACCCATCTCCGGCCCCGCAGAAAACAACGATGCTTTTCATATATCAAATGTAGGTAAAAGTCTGCGATAGTCGTAAGTCATAACCTGCCTGCCGGAGGGTCGTAAGTCGGGGAGTGAGATAAAAAGTGCAGCACTTTTTGCCGGGAAATTGTTCCATAAAAAAATCCCGCTTTACAGCGGGATCAATAACATTTTTGCATGTGCCGGTTTAATACTCATCCTCATTAAAGAAGAAGTCTTCCTGCGTAGGATAGTCGGGCCAGATGTCTTCGATGCCTTCATAAATTTCGCCTTCATCATCCAGCTCCTGCAGGTTCTCCACTACTTCGAGCGGAGCGCCAGAGCGAATGGCGTAATCTATAAGCTCATCTTTGGTGGCAGGCCAGGGGGCGTCTTCGAGGTGTGATGCTAATTCAAGTGTCCAAAACATATTATAAATAGATTATTTTTATTCTGTTCCCGCAAATGTAAGGGAAAATTCAAAACAAAACATCCCGATAGCTATCGGGACAAAAATAGATTAAAAACTTAACTGAAAATTAGTGGTGTGATAGTGTTTATTATGTAATACCAATGTATGCTTTGCAGGGCAGCAAATAAAAATTTAATTACCTTTAGACACTATGCTTGAGGTTAAAAACCTGTTTAAGAAATACGCAAACTTTACAGTGGTAAATGATGTGTCGCTGCATGTGGGCAAGGGGGAGATCGTTTCTATTGTTGGCCCATCTGGTGCAGGTAAGAGTACATTGCTGCACCTGGTAGGCGCGCTGGACAAGCCCGACAGCGGCAGTGTGCTTATAGATGGTACAGACATTTTACAACTGCCCTCAAAAAAGCAAGCTAAATTCAGGAACACGCATATAGGTTTTGTTTTCCAGTTCCATCATCTGCTGCCGGAGTTCAGCGCGATAGAGAATGTATCTGTGCCGTTATGGATAAAAGGGGCCTCAAAAAAAGAGGCCTTGCAACAGGCCGCTGAAATGCTGGGTGTTGTGGGCCTTGCAGGGCGCCTGGAACATAAACCATCTGAATTGTCGGGCGGGGAGCAGCAGCGCGTTGCTATTGCAAGGGCGCTGGTAACAAGGCCATCGGTGGTGATGGCAGATGAGCCCACGGGCAACCTGGACAGTGCCAACGCCCATTCCCTGCACCAACTGTTCCTGGACTTGCGCGATAAATTCGGGCAGACTTTTATCATGATCACACACAATGAAGCGCTGGCGCAAATGACCGACCGCGTTTTCACTATGCAGGACGGGAAGATTGTGAGTGAAACGGTGAATAAGAGATAGGTTGATAAGTGATAAGTTCAAAGGTTGAAAAGTGGCGCTTCCCCGGATATAACGGTTTCCTGCGTATTAAAGACTACCTTTAGATATAATGGAGGCGAAATTTGAGGAGCTGATCGAGGGGTTTATTACGAATAAGATCGGTATATCTGAATCTTTTTTGAGCCTTCCGCTTGCTGCGGCGCTGCTGCAAAATATACACAGGCTTAACCGCGACAGCCGCATGGAGAAAGCAGGTATCGGCAACATCGCCGTAAAAGATAAGACCCAAAAGATACGCGGCGACAAGACCTGCTGGATAGACAGCAAGACCAAGAACACTGCCGAAATGGAGTTCCTCGACATGATAGCACAGTTCACCGGCCACCTCAATAAAACCTGTTTTACCGGTATTAATAGCTGCGAATTTCACTACGCACTATATGAAGAAGGGACTGGCTACATCAGGCATAAAGATCAGTTCAAGAACGACTACAACCGCAAATATTCTATGATGACCTACCTGAATGAGAACTGGGTAGCAACAGACGGCGGCCAGCTTATCATACACAATGATGATGAGACTACACAGGAGATACTTCCCGCCAATCAAAAAGCGATCTTCTTCCAGAGCGATATCCTGGAGCATGAAGTTGCGGTAGCCAATCGTCAGCGCATGAGCGTGACTGGGTGGCTGAAAAGGAAATAATGTGGAAATATGCAAATTTGAGCATGTGCAAATTTACTGTGGAGCGTTAGGAACATTAATGTGAGTAGTGATAGAAGCCGAAAAATCCGTTCAGTATCTCCATCAAATAATATAGCGCGGCCATGCAGGTGCCAAAAGCAATAAGGGCATTGATCTTGTATTGGCGGTGTGCCATGCGGTGTGCTTCCAGTTCCAGCTCGCTCACACGGCGCGCCTCACTGGTTATATGCCTTTCATCTTCCAGCAGTTTGCCATAGCTGCCCTGTTTTTGCAGGTCGCGGCCACGCAGGCCGGTAAGTTTCAGGTTTTCGCCGTCCTGCTTTGCAAGGCCGTTTTCAATTAAAAAATTCGACAGCGATTTGGACATGTCCACATCTTTCCATACCGATTCAAATTCCGGATTGGCGGCAAACAGTTGTTCATATTCGCCTGGCTTTATATCTGCGATCAGTTTCTCCAGGTTGAAATCTCCCTGCAGGGGTATCTTGTTTTTTTGCAGCAGGAAGTTAAGCAGTTTTATGCGCCGGTCGTCCAGGATATTTGTTTCTGCGGGTTGTGTTTCTGTGGGTTGTTCCATTAGCTCGTTTTTGCTCCTGCGGATAGGCGGTTATTTTTTATTTTTCCAGCGCAAAGAATTTAAAGACATCGCGCGTTATTATTTTGCAATTCTCTGCATACTGGTTCAGTGTGCAGCTTATACGCTGCAGCCGCACAGGCAGTATGTCTTTCTCTTTCTTTTCCAGGTCTATACGTATCAGCACATCCTCATCGCTCGTAAGATCACCTTCCAGGCTGTCAAATACGCTGTTCGCAAAATCTTTGTCTGCGCCCAGGTAAAAGGTGCCAGCTTCCATCATGCCTTGCAATGTCCTTATGCTTACTACTATGTTATACACCGTGTCCACTTTACATGCGTTGAGGGGTTAAAATTTCGGTTTTGTTTCCAAGCCGGGGAAATTCGCCCAACAGAGAACTCCCCAGGGAGTCCAGGCGGCGCATTATTGCTCCCATATCGAAATTTGTGTTTCCCCATTTTTGCATGAGTTCGCCGGGGCTGGTGAGCTCGTTGTAAAACAAGCTGTCATTCCATACATCAGCGCCGAAGCGTTGCGTGAAAAAAGAAGGAAAGTCGCCGAATTGCTGTCCGAATGCATTCATGATACTGTCTGTCTCTGCATCATTGGTTACCCCAGCCTTGCTGGAATATGACCACGAATAAGTGCTGTCGTAGCCAATAAGGTTGCCATTATCGTCATAGCGTTTATTCACCTTCCAGCTCGCCTGCGGCTTGTTCTGCGTGGTTGTATCCTGGGGTGATGAAATATCTTTCTTAACTCCCCTTTCCTGTGCATGGCAGCCTGCAAAAGTCACTGCCATCAACCCTGCCAAAAATATCTTTTTGATAACCGATAAGTATTTTGTGCTTTAGCAAAAACAGGCGGCGTACAGCTACACCGCCTGCATTGGTTTTCTGTTTTCCTCTGCTATTTTCCCTTGCTTTTATTTTATCTCTATAGTGCGGGAGACGGTTTGTGAACCTTCTTTTTTGGGCAGGCTCAGGTGCAGAATACCATCGGTGTAACTCCCGTTGATCTTGTTGGCATCAATCGCCTCATCAAGATTGAAGGTGCGGGTAAACGAACGTTTGTGGCACTCTTTACGCAGCCAGCCTTCCTCTTTGTTTTGCTGATCCTGTTCGTCCTGGTGCTCAAAGCTTACGGTGAGCATGTCGCCGTGTACGTTGATCTTAAAGTCTTGCTTTTTGAGGCCCGGAGCTACCAATTCCAACTCGTAGCTCTTATCAGTTTCCTTCACGTTTACCGGAACGCTTACATTCTGGGATACATGGTTAAAGCCCCAAAAATCGTCATCAAATAAGCGGTTCACATTGTTCTGGAAGATCTTGTCAACCAGGCCGCTGAAAGTGTTTACTGGCACTTGGCCATTGCCGTTTGTTTTTCTTACTAGCGTGTTCATAATGTGTTGTTTTTTACCCTAAAAACATCAAACCAAATGCCAGCGCTAAAAAACGAAAATCTGGCACTGAAAAACTGAAAAAATTTCAGAATCGCCAGGACAAATTGAAACATAGCATGACAGTTAACAATATTTTAAAAGTATAAATGGCTCAACGGCTCAATTGTGGTTAGCGGCCGCGCCCTGATGGGCTTGTTCTTCGGCTATGACGCAACCAATATGGCCAAAGACAGCGGCGTAACAATGACCGGCTATAATATTGGGGTGAGGTGGTGTTATATTTTTATGTAGGCAGGAATGCAAATTGCCCGCTCCCACAGTAGCCCCAGCCTTTAGTAGCCCCGGCCTTCAGGCCGGGGATTGAAAAAAGAAAATAGCATCGGCTTTAGCCAAAATTGTTTGATAACACAATCCGCGATTGTTAGGCTAAAGCCCCTTATATTTTGCGACAGTAGCCCCGGCCTAAAGGCCGGGGCTACTGTTTTTTTTCTAAAATATTATTTGCCCCATACAGTGATTTTAGTAAAAGTTTATTGTTGTAAAAATTGGTAATTTTATTAAGACTAATTTTTGCAAATCCAGCAATGAAAAAACAAAAAACATCCTCTCCATTGACAGCACTACAACTCGCTTTTTTAGACGAAGAGCGAAGAAAACATTTTAATGGTGAGAGCAAATCATATAGCTGGGGGGAGATAAAGGAAATGATCAAAAAGAAAAGATTTAGTAATGATGCCGTTGAAGATTGGCACAAGCTCACCCCAACACAGCAAGAAAAAATAAAAGCAGGTATTGAGCAGACCAATGCTGGAAATACAAAGCCTGTTGCAGAAGTCATTTCAAGGTTAAGACAGAAGTATGGTTTGAGTAGCAAAGGGGCTTAGGTGTAGTAACCCAATTATATTCTCCTATTTCCAAATATATCCCTCCCGAAATTTTTGTAGGTTTGCAGCATGACTGCCACACTCGAACAAGCCACCAAACTGGGCCTTCGCGAAGAAGAATTTCAAAAGATAACCGAGATACTGGGACGCACCCCGAATTTTAATGAAACCGCTATGTACTCTGTAATGTGGAGCGAGCATTGCAGCTACAAAAATTCTATAAAATGGCTCAAGACGCTACCGCGTGATGGCGCAAAAATGCTGGTAAAAGCCGGGGAAGAAAATGCAGGCCTGATAGACATTGGTGACGGCTGGGGCTGTGTATTCAAGATAGAGAGCCACAACCACCCATCGGCTATTGAGCCCTTCCAGGGGGCGGCTACGGGTGTTGGTGGTATTCACCGCGATATTTTTACTATGGGGGCACGGCCTATAGCCTCGCTTAACTCTTTGCGTTTCGGCAAGGTGGATAATCCCAAAACGAAGTGGCTGATAAAGGGCGTGGTAAAGGGCATTGGCCATTACGGCAACTGCTTTGGCGTGCCTACTGTTGCTGGTGAAGTGTATTATGAAAGCTGCTACCAGACCAATCCGCTGGTGAATGCAATGAGTGTGGGCGTGGTGCGGGTGGGGCAAACGGTTTCTGCTACTTCACATGGCGCGGGCAACCCCGTGTTTATTGTGGGTGCGTCAACGGGTAAGGATGGTATAGGCGGGGCATCGTTTGCATCGGCTGATATCAGTGAGAACAGTGCAGAGTCGCTGCCATCGGTGCAGGTGGGCGATCCGTTTGAAGAAAAGAAATTACTGGAAGCCTGCCTGGAAATGATACCTACGGGTGCATTGATAGGTATGCAGGATATGGGCGCGGCGGGCATCACCTGCAGCACCAGCGAAATGAGTGCCAAGGGTGAGCATGGCATGATCATTCACCTGGATAAAGTACCTACCCGCCAGAAGGATATGAAACCGTGGGAAATGCTGCTGAGCGAAAGCCAGGAGCGTATGCTGATAGTGGTGAAGAAGGGCAGGGAAGCAGAAGTGCAAAAGATATTTGATAAGTGGGATATTCACTGTGTGCAGATAGGAGAGGTGACGAAAGACACCAACCTGAAGTACTACATGAACGGTGAACTGGTAGCTGATGTGCCCGCAGAAAGCCTGGTGCTGGGCGGCGGTGCGCCGATCTATGAGCGGGAATACAGCGAACCGCGCTATTTTGCAGAGATCAAGAAATTCAACCCCGATACTATTCCTGCGCCAGGCGATATGCGTGGCGTGGCGTATGAACTGATTCAACTGCCTAACATTGCCTCCAAACGCTGGATCTACGAACAGTATGACAGCATGGTGATGACCGGCAATACTCATACCAACGAAGCCAGCGATGCAGCAGTGATCCGCGTGCATGGCACGGAAAAGGCGCTGGCTGTAACAACCGACTGCAACAGCCGCTATGTATTTGCCGACCCATACAAGGGTGCGATGATAGCGGTGAGCGAAGCTGCGCGTAATATCGTTTGCAGCGGCGGCCTGCCGGTGGCTATTACCAACTGCCTCAACTTTGGCAATCCATACAATCCCGAGGTTTATTTCCAGTTTGTAAACGCCATAAAAGGCATGGGCGAGGCCTGCCTGAAGCTGGATACTCCAGTGACCGGAGGCAATGTGAGCTTTTACAACCAGAGCGAAGATGGGCCGGTTTACCCAACGCCTACTATAGGGATGGTAGGGGTGCTTGATTCTGTGCATCAGAAAATGTCGCTGGGCTTTAAACATGCCGGCGATAGCATATACCTGCTGGGCAAAAACAGGAACGATATTAACTGCTCTGAATACCTGCACCATCTGTGCGGTGTAACACATAGCCCTGCGCCGCATTTTGACCTGGAAGAAGAATACAAACTACAGCAGACACTGGCCCGGCTTATCGGTGCGAAGATGGTAAAGTCGGCGCACGATATTTCTGAGGGTGGGCTGTTCGCCTGCCTGCTGGAAAGCAGCATGGCCAATGGTTTAGGTTTTACCATTCATACCGATAATGACATTCGTAAGGATGCAACACTGTTCGGGGAAGCGCAGAGCCGGGTAGTTGTGAGCGTTAACCCGGACCTGCACACTTTGTTTGAAGCAGAGCTGAAAGGGTTGCCATTTACTAAAATAGGTACTGTAAATGCGAACAAGGAGATCTGTATAGATGATGAAAGTTGGGGCTTTGTGAGCGACTGGAAGGATGCTTATGATATGGCGTTGGAGAAGATGCTTGCGTAAATGATCGTGATACACCACTTTTACAAAATGAGTTAAAAAGGTTTTGAGCAATCAAAGCCTTTTTGCTTTTTAAAAGCACGATTTTTACTGCACCAAATATGAGTACCTTGCTCCGGCATTTTAAACAACATGACACCAAAAGGCACATTATTTATCATAGGCGGGCATGAGGACAAAGGGATCGCAGGCCAGATACCTGATATTTACACCCATGAGATCCACGCTGCCCATTTCGAAATACTTGGATCGCTTATGCACGCTGTGCCCAGGGCGCATCATGTAATTGAGATCATTGCCGCGGCTTCTTCTATTCCTGCCGAGATGGAGGAACTATATATGAATGCCTATAAAAACGCCGGCTTTAAAAAAGTGGCAATTATTCGGATAGATAGCCGGGAGCAGGCTAGTGATGAAGACTATGTGCGGCGTATAAAATATGCACACAGCGTTTTCTTTACCGGAGGCGATCAAAAAAAGCTGGTCTCGTTGTTAGGCGATACGCCAGTGCTTACAGCAATAAAAAGTAAATACCGCGACGATAAGAATTTTATAGTGGCGGGTACCAGTGCCGGTGCTATGTCTATACCAGCGCATATGATAGCCGCGGTGTAATTGAAGAGGCGCTACTGGCCAGCGACCTGGAGATGAATGATGGGTTAGGGTTTATAGATGGCCTGATCGTAGATACACATTTTGTAAAGCGCGGAAGATTTGGCCGGCTGGCACATGCAGTGGCACGAATGCCTAATGCGCGCGTTGGCATAGGGCTGGGTGAAGATGCGGCAATGATCATCACCAATGGTAATGAGGCAAAGTGCGTAGGGTCGGGCATGGTGATCGTGATAGATGGCAGCGACATAGGCGCAACAAATATTGCAAACGCCGATGACATTACTCCCATTGCCATAGAGAACCTAAAAGTGCATATACTTGCTGAAGGTTGTAAATACCTTATAACTGAAAGGAAATTTGTACTAAACGAACAGTAAATAATAGCCGGCCCATTTGAAACTTAACCCAACACCACAAACAGATAAAAAAATGGAAACAAGAACAGAGCATGATTTTCTGGGAGAGCGGCAGGTGCCGGCAAACGCCTATTATGGCGTGCAGACACTCCGCGCACTGGAGAACTTTAATATTACCGGTATAACGAATGATAAAGAGCCACTGTACATACAAGCCTTTGGATTTGTAAAAAAGGCTGCTGCAATGGCTAACCGGGATTGTGGTATTCTTGATGCCAAAATAGCGGAAGCCATAATTTTTGCGTGCGATAAGCTAATCGCCGGTGAGTACAAAGACCAGTTCATTACCGACCTTATACAGGGTGGTGCAGGCACCTCTGTGAATATGAATGCTAATGAGGTGATAGCCAATATAGGGCTTGAATACCTTGGGCATAAAAAAGGAGAGTACCAATATTTGCACCCTAACAACCATGTGAATTGCTCCCAGTCCACTAATGATGCTTACCCCACTTCGTTCAGGATAGCGCTGTACCGGAAAATAGATGTTTACCTCGCAGCGCTGGAGCAACTGAAAGAAGCATTTTCTAAAAAAGGTGTTGAGTTTATTAAGGTGCTCAAGATGGGTCGCACGCAACTGCAGGATGCTGTGCCTATGACGCTTGGGCAGGAGTTTCATGGTTTTGCAAGTGCAATAAGTTCAGATATCATTCGCCTTCGCGAGGCGCAGCAGCTAATCACGGAGATCAACATGGGTGGTACGGCCATCGGCACTGGAATAAATACACCCAATGGGTATGCGCCGATGGTGACGAAATACCTTGCAGAAATATCCGGCATTCCGGTGACGCTTTCCGCTGACCTGATACAAGCCACTTCAGACACGGGTGACTATGTGCAGGTCTCGGGTGCGCTGAAACGCAATGTGCTCAAGATATCCAAGATATGCAATGATCTGCGGTTACTGTCGTCGGGGCCACGGGCGGGGCTAAATGAAATAAACCTGCCGGAGATGCAGCCCGGTTCGTCTATTATGCCAGGTAAGGTAAACCCTGTTATACCAGAGGTGGTTAACCAAACCGCGTTTTATGTAGTGGGTGCAGACCTTACCATAACTATGGCTGCGGAAGCAGGCCAGTTGCAGCTTAATGTAATGGAACCGGTCATCACCTTCAGCCTGTTTACCTCATTGCAATATATGACCAATGCTATTAACACGCTTGTGGAGAAATGCGTGACAGGCATAACCGCCAATGAAAAAATATCTGCCGATCATGTCATGAACAGCATAGGGATTGTTACAGCGCTTAACCCGGTGTTGGGCTATGAGATGGCCGCATCTATTGCCAAGGAAGCACATGCCTCCGGCAAATCGGTACATGATATAGCCGTTACAGAGCGTAAACTGATAACACAGGAGAAATGGGATGAGATATACTCATTTGAGAACATGATAAACCCGGTGTTTATAAATAAGTAAGCCCCCCGCCCCCTAAAGCCTCCCTTTAGGGGAGGGGGTGACTGGGGTTTCAAAGCACACCTGCGCAAACCTCACCTCCCCCTGCATGGGCGGATGAAATTTCCGTACACAGACTTTTATTTTTTCTGAAATGGGGAATGTTTCTTTCAGGGCGGTATGGATGTTGTAGGTAAACGTCTCCAGTAATTGCCCCGGCTGGTTGAAAATCTCAGCGACTACTTTTTGGATGAGTACATAGTCTGCAAAGGGCCACGGCTGTGCATCGGGTATCCATACATCTACATCCACCTCAAAAGCATTGCCGAGGATGTGCTCTTCGCGGTAGAGACCGTGAGGTGCGTGTATCTTTATTCCGTGCAGCGAGACTGATAACATAAGTGCGAAAGTAAAAATTCAAAAGTAAAAATCGTGGCTTACCGGAACCTGGGTGAAATAACATACGCGTCATTGGTTACTTCATAACGCTTATTGTCGGCGGGCTGCAGCGTGTTCAGGTCGTAAACGGAGTACCAGCCGGCATTGCCGCCGCAGGTAGTGGAGTGGTGGGCGGCGATGCTGCCCGCACCTACATTGCGGCTGGCTATATATAGCAGTCCGTCCTGCTCATCAACAGCAATATCGTGCGGCGCAAAAAAATCGCCTCTTAAAACACTAACTACCTGTAGCGTATTGTAATCGATAACATAAACTGAACCCAGGTGCGGGGGCGGGTTTGTGGCATCGCCCATGCAGGCTACAAACAGGTAGTTTTTTGACGTGCTGATGTCCATTTCCTGCGGGTAAAAACCAACCGGTATCTGCGCTATGATCGAATCGGTATGGGCATCTATTACACTCACAATACTGCTTTGCTGGCAGGTAACAAAATATTTCGAGTAATCAGGGGCCATTTGTATCTGGTGCGGATTGGGGCTGGTAGCGTCTGTAGGGTTAGTGGTAATGGGTGCACTGCCGTTAACGCTGACAGGCATAGGCACAAAATGCGGCTTAAACGTGTACTTCATCACTTCATTACCGTATTGAAGTGTAGCAAAAAAAGTATCGAAGGTAGCGTTAGCGGCAACGCCGTGCGGATAAGGAAAAAAACTGTTGCCGGTAGTTGCAATGTCGATAGACAACCTTGGGTTAACAGCAAAGTTGGCTGTGTTGATGCACAATGCGGATCCGCCTGACAGCCAACTGGTCACTAAAAGTGCAGTATCCAGCGGTGAAAAATAAATGATGCTCCATCCGTCAGTTCCCGGCAGGGTATAGTTGCTGAGGTCCAGGTTACTGGTTATTGCGTCAGTCCGTGTATCGAATTTCTGTAAGTAACTGCCGGCAAACAGCGAAACATAACCCGTCAGGCCATCTGCCGTTATTGCCACATCGTGCGGCGCCTGGGTATTGCCGGTAGTATTAACGCCTAACTGTATATATCGCATCACCTGCCTGCTCTTTGCATCAATCACGGCCAGCAGGTCGCAGCCCTGGTTGGTGAGGTACATTTTTTGCCGGGTATCGGGGTTGGTTGCAAATGGGATATTCCCGTTCTGGTCTGGTGCGCCATTCGTTATCCAATTTTTTATAGTGGCATATTCGGTGGGCGTAAGCGGGGTGGCTATATGGCCGGGGTCGTAAGCGATCACATCGGCAGAGTCATAGGCATTGATGTAATACAACAGTGGGCTATAGGCAGGGCTATATGCCACTACCACAGCGCCGCTCACGCCGCCGTTGAACAAGTGGTCCCATGTGTCCAGTTCCAGGTCTGCGGCATTCTGGTAGCTGGCCGCATTATGGCATCCGGCGGTAGCGCACTTTGCAAGAAATATCTTGCCCACCGAATCAGGGAAATTGCCGTAGGCAGGAGTAACCTGCACCTGCGATTTATGCACACACGAGGTGATGCAAATAGCAGCGATAGCCACAGACAGGAATAGAAGTATAATTGCGCGGCGCATTTCGTATGATAATGAAGACTAAAGTTAGGTTTTTTTACCGGAATGCACCTGGTAACGCTGCTCGAAACTATATTATCTTGCGAAGGTTTAACATGAGATACTTCCTTCCTGCCCTTTTATCGCTTATTTTGGTTTGCTCCCACGTAGCGGGGCAGCAAAAGGGCATTAGTGGCGGCGGACGGCAAGTGACCATCGGCAGAATAATAGTTGATGGCAACAATGTTACAAGGAGGTCTGTGATACTCAGAGAAATAGATATACATGAGGGAGAGGCCATATCCGCAGACTCAGTTTCTTTTCTAACAGAGGAAAACAAGCTAAGGTTATTTAACATGCAGTTGTTCAACGAGGTGGATCAGCACATTGAGCGCACCGGCGATGCCATCACCTGGTACATACATGTAAAAGAGCGCTGGTACATTATTCCTTCTGTTATTGTACAGTTTGCCGACAGGAATTTTAACACCTGGTGGGTGCAGGAAAACCATGATCTCCGGCGGGCATCGGCAGGGCTCACACTCACAGATAAGAATTTCAGGGGCAACCTGGAGACACTGGCCATAACCGCGCAGGATGGCTATACCCAAAAGCTGGGGATTACCTATATGCGCCCTTATGTGAACAACGGACAAACCCGGGGGCTTGGATTTTCACTGAGCTACGCCCAGAGCAGGCAGACTTATTATGCGACAGATTCAGACAAGCTGGCTTACGTGGGTACCTATGGGGGACCTGTCATGTTGCGGCAGGTGGAAGGGGGTATCAGCTATATTTACCGCCCGGCTTATGCCACAAAACATACTTTTCAGCTTAACTATAAAGACTATAGGGTGAGCGATACAATATTGAAGCTGACTCCGGACTACTATGCGAACAACAGCACAAGCGCCAGGTTCATAGAATTGTATTATCGCTTTGAGTACAACGGAGTGGACAACTGGAATTATTCTTTGAAAGGATTTAAATTAGTAACACAAGGAGTAGCGCGGGAAGGAATACAGGGATTGAATTTTCAGAGCTATGCAAATGTGGAAGCAGGAATGTTTAACAACATATTTCCTAAGTGGTACACTTCCGTCATTTTTCGTGGAAGGCTCATGTATCCTATGAACCAGCCGTATTATTTCACGGGCGGGCTAGGCACACAAACTGACTATGTGCGTGGATATGAATATTATGTCATTGATGGTTATAACTATGGCCTGCTGCGCCTGGACCTGAAGCGGGAGATCTTTAACAACACTTATTCGATCCCGGTAAAATATTTTACCGCTGTCCCTGTACGCATCTATCCAAAGGTTTTCGCAGATGCCGGCTATATCGGAAACCCTCAGCCAGGCAATAGCTTTCTGAACAACCGGCTGCTATATAGCCTGGGGGCTGGTATAGACATTGTGACGCTATATGATATAAAAATACGTATAGAATTCGCCTGGAACCATTTGAGACAAAATGGATTATATTTACATTTCAATAGCGAATGACGTTTGTGGAATTGGGAATTGGTTATTTGGAATTTGGATTGTTGCGAATCGGTAAATACCTTCCTGCTGAAACAGAACTGCAAACTGTAAACTAAATGAAATGTTAGTCGCTTTATATAACCGAACATTTGCCGAGCAGGATGTACCATTGCTGCTTCGTATCCTGAAGATGCTGGAGGACCATAAACTGCAGATGGTTTTCTATAAGGAATTTTATGAGCGACTGGAGCCGCATTTGTCTCTTAAAAGTACACCCCGTTTCTTTACGGGCAAGCGGGACCTTCCGCCGCATACGGATATGCTGTTTAGCCTGGGCGGTGACGGCACTATGCTGGACGTGGTGTGTTTTGTGGGCAGTTCCAATATCCCGCTGATAGGGGTGAACCTGGGCAGGCTGGGGTTCCTGGCAGCAATACCGGAAGAGGAAGTGGAAGACGCCATAGTGTCGCTGGTGAGGGGTTCATATACACTTGAAAAGCGAACCCTGCTGCACCTCGATTCGAGTGCGCCGCTGTTCAACGGATCGCCATTTGCGCTCAATGAATTTACTATACATCGGCAGGATAGCTCATCGATGATAAAGATACATACCTATCTGAACGGCGAGTTCCTGAATACCTACTGGGCCGATGGGCTGATCGTAGCCACTCCTACAGGTTCTACAGGGTATTCATTAAGCTGTGGCGGGCCGGTGGTTTTTCCGCAGACATCCAGTTTTGTGATCACACCGGTAGCGCCTCACAACCTGAACACCAGGCCCATAGTAGTGCCTGACGACAACGTCATCTCCTTCGAGATAGAAGGCCGTTCGGATCAGTTTCTGTGCACATTGGACGCGCGTACAGAAACGATAAAGAGCAATGTGCAGCTCGCGGTAAAAAAGGAGAGCTTTTCTGTATCGCTGGTGCGGCCCGATGAGCATAATTTTCTGAATACCCTCCGCAAGAAATTATATTGGGGGATAGACAAAAGAAATTAAATACCCAATATCAAATTCCAAACTCCAAGGCAATTAAAACCCTTAGCTAATGAAGAAGATACTGGCAGGTGCGCTGCTCCTTTTCTTTGCGATTAATGTCTCTGGCCAAAAGCAGGCTAAAGAGAAGGTTGCCTGGAAAACATATACGGACGCAAAAGAAAAAGTGTCGGTTAGTTATCCTGCCACATGGGAGCAGAAAAAAGTGGAGAACGCCCTGTTTTTTTTCATGGCCCCATATGATCATGCCGGGCAGAAGTACCGCGAAAATATACATATGATAGTCGCGCCTGCATATGACCTTTATCTCGTGGAATACCTTGCTGACGCACGAAAGAAGCTGGGCGAGAACGTACCGGGTTTTAAAGAGCTGCAAAGCCAGTACATTAAAATTGACGGCCTTGATTGCTGCCGTATGATCTATGAATTCAAAATGAAGGACCTTGTTTTGAGAGATGCCTATTACCTTGTATTGAAAGACGGGAAAGCATATACCCTTACCTGTTCAGCGCTGGAAGGGACGTTTAACAAATTTTTCCCCGTATTTGAAAAAATAGCCGCAAGTTTCAAAATTAAGTAACCTGATTTGTTTATTCCGCAAAGAATTCTTATTTTTCGGATGTTTAAATGAGTGTGCTTTTTATTAATTGATTTGTTATGTGGGTATTTGACTGCCTGCATAATGGTTATTTTAGTTTATTGCGAGTTGTAAATTATTCACTTTTATAGAATACGGACATGAAAAAAATTTACTTTTTATCCCTACTGTGCAGTTTAGCTTTTGCCTCGTTTGCACAAACTGTAACACTCTTTTCCACGGGCGCTGCGGGCTCCTATACCAGTGGTAGCTGCACTTCTACAGGCACACGTGCCGATGGTACTATTGCCGTATCAGCCAGTGCTTTTGTTACTTCCAGGGGCTATGCGGTGTTTGATCTGAGCACCCTTCCTGCAGCAGCCGGCATTACTATAACCAGTTGTGTGATCGGCGTGAATGATTCGGATTATATAGCTATCGGAACTCCGGGGCCATGGGCTACTTACGGCTATGCCGGAGACCTGTCCACAGTTACCACTCCAGCCACACTTTATGCGGATATGGTTGGTGGTACGTTGCTGAGCAATGCCACCTATGGCACAGCCACCGGTGATATTACTTTGCCGTCGGCAATTGCAACAACAAACTTTATTCACAGTAACATAGGGTCAAAAGTGTCTATTTGCTTCACCGGTGGGGGAAACGCTGTTTACTTATTTAAAGGGGAAACCGGGAGTACTCTTACAAGCAGCCCTCCTAACCACGCACCATATCTCCTCATCAATTACACCTGTGCGGGTGTGAGCGGCGTATCTGCGTTGGTTTCCGCCTCCCCGGTATGCGACGGTTCTTCAGTAACGCTGTTTGGCAATGGTACCGGCACTACATCTTATTCATGGGCTGGCCCCGGCGGTTATAGTTCGGCATCACAAAACCCTGTGTTTACCGCTACAACCGCATCGGCTGGAGTATATACGGTTACTGCATACAATGCGTCTGGCTGCGGCACTACCGCCACAGTTAATTTATCTTTGAGCGCCTCTCCTGCCGGTACGGTAACTGCGAGCGGTCCCACGGTATTGTGCAGCGCAGCAACATTAACACTTACAGCCACGGATGCAGGCGATACCTATCAGTGGTATAATTCCGGCACGGCAATAAGCGGGGAGACAAACCAAACATACACATCAACAACCGCCGGCAGCTATTCTGTTAAGGTTACTGCGCCGGATGGCTGTTCGACTACATCAGCAGCTACCGTAGTTGAGGTGTTAACGCCGCATCTGCCGCTTTCACCTGCAGGATCCGCCGCTTTGTGTGCAGGCGGCAGCGACCTTACGCTGAGCATCACTCCTGTGGGCCTGCCTGGTGTTACCTACCAGTGGCAGTCTGGCGGGACAAGCATACCCGGCGCTACCAACACCTCTTACACCACTGGCACCAGCGGCATATACACCAGCATCATCATGGCGCCCGGCTGCAACGACACCTCCCTGGCTACTACCGTGAACATTTACGCGTTGCCTACACCAACGATCTCCTATGACGCGGCCACGGGCATATTGTCCACCAGCAGCGCTTACGGCAGCTACCAGTGGTTTTTAAATACCGTTGCTATACCGGGTGCTACCAATTATACTCTGGCTGCGCCAAACATAGGCAGCTACCGTGTAGTGGTAACAGATGTACACGGCTGCCACAATTTTTCAAGCCCTTATATACTCAATGTACTCAACACAACCCTAGGGGTGAACCAGATCACCAACCCAGGGGTTAGTATTTATCCCAACCCTGCCAGCACAATGATACACATAGCATCGGCTGTTAGCGTGCGCGGCGTAATTACAAGTGTTGATGGCAAAAAAATATTGGAGCAGAGCAATGCAACGGATATGGACATCAGCAGCCTTTCGCAGGGCCTGTACATTATCATGCTGTACAATGATGCCGGCGAGCGTATTGCTATCCAAAAGCTGGTGAAGGAGTAAATTCCGGAATTATTCTATTTCGCAGAGATACCGTTTTATTAGCATAGACGCCATTCATGGCGTCTATGCCCATTTATAGCTGTTTTCGGCTGCCCGATTCAAATTTTACAAAAACTGAAACAGTCTGTTTCCGGTTTATCAGCACACTTTTATTATTTTTGAAGTATGCTGAAACGTGTGCTGATCTTTTTATTTGCTCTTGCTGTTTACCTGCCTGTTTATGCACAGCATGATACAACAGCTAATGGTACAGCAGACACATCGCACGCGAGCGGGAGCCATCTGCGGATCAGCCTGCTCACATGCGGCCCCGGGGAGGAGATATACGAAACTTTCGGGCACAGTGCCATCCGCGTCATAGACAGTACCAAGACCGGGCGGCAACGAGATGTGGTTTATAATTATGGGTTTTTGGATTCATCACCAGATAATACGGTAACGCATCAGTTTCTGACGGGCCGCATCCAGGTTTACCTCGCTACAAACACCATCGAAGAATTCAATTATCAATACAGCGATGAAAAAAGGGGGGTGGAAGAGGCCGTGTTCCTGCTCAGCGATAGCGATAAAAGGGCGCTTGTTGCAGCACTCGAAAATAATGCGCTGCGCCAGAACCGGTATTATGAATATAGCAGTGCATATGACAATTGCTGCACCCGGATCCTCGGCATTTTCTTCAAAGTTTTCGGAAACCGCTTTGTACCGGGGCCAACACTGCCAGGCGGCTTAAAGCTAAGGCTCCGGGAATTTACCGACCGGTGCGGCCCGGAAACGATACAGCACAAGTACTGGTTCTCTACTGCTATGAACATCCTGTATGGCTGCCGCGCAAACAAAGTGGCTACAAACACGGAATCCATGTATATCGCAGATTATTTTCGCGACGGGATGACGAGGGCCACCATTGACGGCCATCCATTGTGCGGCCCGACAATAACGATTTTTGTGGACAATGTGCGGTGGCCTGATGTACCGGATGGGCCACTCATCTTGTTTTGGACAATTGCTTTAGTTACGATTGCAGGGCTGGTGATGCGGCAACTGTCTTTACTGGGGAGCGTAATGAGCATAATCACCTTATTATTCACCGGCCTGCTCGGATGCTGTATTATATACTTTTGGGCAATAGATGCAGAGCCGGGCTGGAAAGATAACTTCAATGTCCTTTGGGCGCTGCCGACCAACCTCCTGCTCCCTTTCTGCAGTTCACGAATTAAGTCGAAATATTCGATTGTGGCTTTGGTCTTAATCGGGGTAAGCCTTGTCATTCATCTGCTAGGGATACAAACCATTCCTTTACATGAGGTCACTCCTCTTTTGCTAACACAAATATTTGTGTTTGGAGTAATGTACCGGAAGACAGCGTTAGTAAAATCCATTGAGCCGGCGCCACGCAGATAAAATGCAGCGATGCTTTAATATATTTTGTAGCGCTACTTTTGTCCGGCCCTCCGTTTTTTAACTCCGGGTTTATATTTTTTGCCTGGCCTGTTCTATCCAGGATTTTGACATAGTAAAAAATAAATTATTCTTAATATTCGACCAGAATTTTAGGATATTTTTATATCTTTAGCCTTACTTGGCACAATAATTGATTATATTTTATATAAAATCGGGACTATAATGAAGAACTCTACATTGCATCGCTTTGGAGGCGCTGGTTCGCTTGTTGCCCAAAGTATTGCCGCTATTATTACGTTTCGCCGCAATCTTTTCACAACCCAAAATTGCAGGCTCCTGATCGCCGGATTCCTGTTGTTGCTTGGGAGCGCGGGCAATAAAGCGCTGGCAATTACGACAACTTATTACTACCCAAGCTCTGTAACCGCAGGCTCGAATGCTACGTATTGCGTAGGCGCTACGGCTGCAGCGCTCACAGGTACCGCGCCAACCGCTGGTACCACCACTGCCCCCAGCGCTTCGGTAAGCTGGACCTGGTATTACAACACCAGCGGCGCTACAGGTACGCTTGCCGGGGCTACGGCCGTAACATCTGGGACATATACAGCCGGGGCTGCTGCCGCTTCTATCCCGCTTGCCGGCACCAGTATCTCTACCGCAACCGCCGGGGTTTATTACTACTTCATTTACCTGACCTATACAAGTGGTGCAGGCTCGGGAACTTTATATTCGAACCTGGTTACAATCACCGTTAATGATGCCGGAACGCTTTCCGGGCCATCGAGCCTGTGCGTGGGCTCAACGGGCTCCTTCAGCAGTACGGCTACCGGGGGTACCTGGAGCGCCAGTTCCGGAATTGCCTCTATTGACCCTACCGGGCTTGCAACTGGCCTCTCACAGGGAGTTACCTCTATTATTTACAATGTTTCCGGCTGCACATCCAGCGCTACACTAACGGTAAATGCGGCTCCTGTTGCTATTACCGGAACACCCGTTGCCTGCCCTGGTACCACCACATCATTAGCAGATGCTTCCACCGGAGGCACCTGGAGCAGCAGCATACCCGGTACAGCAACTGTTGATGCCGCCGGCCTTGTAACCGGTGTGGCAGCAGGAACAACAACAATCGTATATGATAATAGCTGCGGCACTCCCGCTTCGGTTGTTGTAACGATCAACCCGATCCCCCCCGCTATTACACCGTCTAACCCCACTGTATGCAACGGCGGTGGAACAGTAACAGTAAGCGACCCTTCGGCTGGCGGCACCTGGAGCAGCTCAAACTCTGCGGTAGCACCTGTTGCGACAACCGGCATTAACACAGGCCAGATTACCGGGCTTGTTGTGGGAACCGCGAATATCACTTACACTTTACTTGGATGCAATATAAGCACGGTCGTTACTGTTGAACCGTTGCCAGGGCCGATCCTGGGGGCATTAAATGAGTGCCAGGCAACTTCAATTACACTTTCTGATGCCATTGGCGGCGGCACGTGGAGCAGTACCACTCCATCAGTTGCTGTTATTGATCCCGTGACCGGAGTAGTTACCGGTATCAGCGGCGGCACTACCATAATTATCTATACAAATGCATGTGGTTCAGATTCGGCAGTAGATGTTTCAATTCCGGCTCCTGATTCGCTCATTGGTCCATATACCGCCTGTGTAGGGGCAACTACCACATTTGCAGACGTTACACTTGGCGGCACCTGGAGCAGCAGCAATACTTCAGTAGCAACCGTACTTTCGGGATCAGGCATAGTTACCGGCGTGAGCGGCGGAACAGCCATCATCACTTACACAATACCTCCGGGCTGTTCCAATAGCAGGCTGGTTAGCATCAATCCGGCACCGGCGGCCATAGGCGGCACTAAGCAGGTTTGCCCCGGCGCAACCACGACTTTGACCAATTCGCTGCACGGATTCTGGACCAGTGCTCAGACCTATATAGCCAGTGTGGGATACACTACGGGTATCGTGACGGGCATTATACCTGATACCGCCAATATCACGTTCACAGACAGCGCCGGCTGCAGCATAGGCACTACCGTAACCGTAAATCCCGCTCCTGAGCAGATCACCGGCGGTATTACCACCTGCGCTTCGAGCACAGACACCGTATTTGATGCTACACCAGGCGGCACATGGTCTAGCAGTAACCATAGCATAGCCACCATAGACCCCATAGGCGTAATAACTACCATTACCGGCGGCACCAGCCTGATCAGCTACACAATTGGTGACGGCTGCGCCGCAACCAAAGTTGTGACGGTGAACACTTTGCCAGCAGCTACGGTAACCTACGATTTTGCTACCAATTCCTTCTTCACGGATACTTTTTATGTCAGCTACCAATGGTACGACAGCCTGCAGGGATTGATACCCGGCGCTACCTCCTACCAGACCGCAGCGCTCTACAATGGCAACTACTGGGTAGTGGTTACCGATACCAATGGCTGTATGGCAAGCGGCACACCGGTGCATTACAACATAAACATGGTAGGCGTGCAAAACCAGGCTGCCACATTACTGCGTGTTTATCCTAACCCGGTTACTAATATGCTGTACATTGAGTCGTCAGTAAGGGTACGCGCGGTTATCAGCAGCATAGACGGAAAGACAGAGATGGAGCAGGCTGATGCGAAAGAAATAAACACCAGCAGCCTGGCAAATGGTATGTATTTCATATCACTATACAATGACAGCGGCGTAAGGCTGATGGTGCAAAAAATAATAAAACAATAGTTTGCTTTACTACGCTGTGCAGATAGCTATCTGTACAGCTTTGGAATCATTAGGTTTCTGCTATAAATTGCCTCAATTTTTATAATAAGATTTATGAAAAAAATTTACTTATTGTTTGTTTTTTGTTGCCTGAGCTTTTCGGGCTTTTCTGCTACCTGGTATTCTATTGCTGCCGGGGGCGCTGTTAATACGCTTACTAACTGGAATAGCCTGGCCAGTGGTGCCGGTGTTACTCCTCCCGCCGGGCAATTTGCCGTTGCCGGAGATATATGGGTAGTACAGTCGAATATGACTATTGCGGGCGCTGCAGCCTGGACACTTGGTGGCTCACTGCAGATCAATACTGGTTCCAGTATCAGGAAAAGCGCAGCTGCGGGTACCAATACGATCACCATTGGCGGAAACCTCACGTTGGCAGGAACAGGCGTTATATCCTATGCTGCCGCACCTGCGGGAAGCATTATCATTAACCTGGCGGGTAATCTGAGCCTCACCGGCACTTCGACAATTACCAATCCCGGAACGGGGACGAATACGATCAACTTCAGCGGCGCAGGCACCCTGGCGGCACCGCAAACAATAACATGGACCAGCACCGGTACAAGCACGAATACTTCGTTGACAGTAAATACCGGTACTTATGTACAATTGCTTAGCAATGTACCGCTGCCAACCGGCTCACCAACCGGTATGACAGTTAACGGCTCCCTTGTCTGCGGCACATTTGTTATGAGCTCTGGCACAACAGACGCATTTACCGTATCTTCAGGCGCTAATTTTTACACGGCAAACGCAGGTGGTATCAATGGCTCCGTGACTGCAATGTCTTCGACTTCTTTCAGCAGCACGGCCAACTACATTTACAATGGTGCTGTAGCCCAGGTAACAGGCACCTTGTTACCAACTGCCATTAACTCCGGAGGATCAGTGACCATTAATAATAGCAGTACCGGAGTAACCCTATCGCAGACAACGAATTTTGCTTCCGGTGTTAACCTGAACCTGGAGAATGGCACCTTAATCAATACTGCTGCCAACCTTGTAATGGCATCCGGTTCAAATGTGAATTGCGACAATGGCAATATAGCTGTAGCGGCTACAACATATAGCGGCGTAAACCTGACTTATATGGACTTAGGCATAAACGCTGCTGCTGTAACTACAGGTAACGAATGGCCGGCTGCGTTTACTGGCAACGTAGTAGTCAATAAAGCAATTTCCACAGGTACTGTTACTCTTAATGGGAGCAAAGCAGTTACGGGGCCGATAACACTTGATGCAGGTACTCTGGATGTTTCCGCCACTAGTTATAATATTTCGCTTACGGGTAACTGGATCAATAATGAGCTTTCTTCCGCTTTCCCCTTTAATGCAGAAGCAGGGACCGTAACAATGAATGGCATAGCACCTCAGACTATCGGAGGGTCCAACAGCTCATTTTTTAATAATTTTACGATAAATAATGCTGCTGGGGTGTCTCTGGCCGGAGTTCCTGAGTATGTGAACGGAACGTTTACTTTTGTAAATGGCCGTTTGAATGTTGGCTCCACAGCTATCTTTTTTGGCCCTTTGACTCCCGCTATTGCCGGAACGCTTTCATCAGCAAATATGATCGTTTGCACTCCGTCGAGTATTGTAGGAAAGGGTATGGGTGGAAGCGGCTCGTTTACCTTTCCTGTAGGAGACGGGGCAGGGAATTACACACCCATTACAATTAATATGACCGGAAGCGCTTTCATAAGCAGCTCCGGGATGAGTGTTCAGATGAACAATGTAAAAGACCCTAACAATGCTGATGTTTCAAACTATATCAACCGTTACTGGAATATATCTACATCTGCTATTACAACACCTATATATACTGCTGTAGCTACTTATGTACCAGGTGATGTAGTAGGAACCGAGGCGAATATTTCTGCCGGGGAATATCCCTTGGCGCTGCCGTGGAATAAATATGGTGTGACAAATACAGCTACCCATACCCTGACAACCGGTACAATAACAGCACTTGGAGGAGACATCAGCGGCATATCTACTGCTGGCCCTACTGTTACCGCTTCAGCGAGCACTTCGATCTGTGCTGGTTACAGCACTCCGATCTCTGTGGCTTCTGCGACCGGTGATCCGACCCTTAGTTATTCATGGGCGCCTGCAGGCAGCCTCTCTGTTGCAACAGGCGTATCTGTGATTGCTACGCCGACCATTACCACTACTTATACGGTTACTGTTACCGACGGCAATGGTTTTACCTCAACCGCTACTACGACTGTTACAGTGAATTCTTCACCAAGTATCACCAGCCCCGGCATAGTATGCGTGGGACTGATAGCATTTCTCAACGGGACTCCCGGCGGGGGTGCCTGGGTTAGTACTGTCCCGACTGTCGGAACCGTTGATCCTGTATCTGGTGCGGTAGAGGGGATCGGAGCGGGTACTACCATTATTTCTTATACCGCCCTGGGCTGTACCAGCACGTCAATAATGACCGTAGTAGCATCGCCTGCTTCAATAAGCGGCCCTAATACTGTATGCGTAGGCAATAGTATAACCCTTATAGAAACAAGCCCCGGCGGTACTTGGTCAACATCTGACCTCACCGTATCTCTCGGTTCTACGGGCATAGTAACCGGCAACTCTGCCGGGACTGCAACCATTTCGTATACTACTATAGCGTGCAATCCCACTACCTATGTGGTTACCGTTAACGCTTATCCATCGGCAATAACCGCCCCTACTTCCTTATGTATGGGCGCTGTTACCACCCTTGCAGACCTTACCAGCGGTGGAAACTGGACCAGCAGCAATGCTGGTATAGCGCCCGTAGGCTCAGCCAGCGGTATTGTTTCCGGTAGTGCTGTAGGGACAGCTACGATAACCTATACTGCGGGCGGCTGCGCTGTAACCCAGCCCATGACCGTAAATCCTGCGCCGTCTGCCATCATAGGGCTGTCTGTAGTTTGTGTGGGCGGCACACTGCCATTAACCGACATAACTGCTGGCGGCACCTGGAGCACCAGCGCTGCGTACGTGGCCACAGTTGATCCTACGGGCAATGTTACCGGTATTTTGCCTGGCGCTGCTGCCACCATCTTCTATACGGCCGGCGGATGTGCTGCAAGCCAGGTTGTCAGTGTCGTAGCCAGCCCATCTGTTATTGGCGGGCTTTCCGCTGTTTGTGTTGGCGATTCCATATTACTGACCGACTCTGTGGGGGGCGGCGTCTGGAGTAGCAGTGCTTCCGGCAGTGCATCGATAGCCACGCCCCCGGGAACGGTCAAAGGCATTGCGCCAGGCTCTGTTACCATTACTTATACCTTGCCCGGATGTCCAACAGCCGTTACACACAATGTTACCGTAAACCCTGTTCCGGGGCCAATAACCGGCGTAACGACTTTGTGTGACGGCATCCCCTCAGAAGTATATGACCTAACAAATGGGGGTACCTGGAGCACCATCGATACGTTTGTAGCGGTAGCCAAACCAACACCGATAGGAGGCTCAATTGGTACCGGAACGGTAACAGGTGTATCATTAGGGGTCACGAGCATCGTCT
Organism: uncultured Bacteroidota bacterium; assembly: GCA_903887415.1. GTDB lineage: Bacteria > Bacteroidota > Bacteroidia > Chitinophagales > Chitinophagaceae > Nemorincola. Next base: position 41,295 of record CAISPO010000018.1, read on the forward strand.
ATACAATGCCCAATGGTTGTTTTGTACTCTGGCAGGTAACGGTGAACCCGGCCGCGCCGCCTATATCCGGTACGGATACGATATGCGCTACCGGTTCGGCATGGCTCACTGATATTGTGGGTGGCGGTAACTGGACGAGCAGCAATCCTGCTGTAGCTACGATAACCAGTACTACCGGCCTGCTCACCGGCCTTGTTACGGGTATTACCTATATTGTTTACACGCTCCCTACCGGGTGTTCCACCTCTCTGCTGGAGACAAGCATTCCCCCGGTGGCGCCTATTATAGGCGCATCGCATGTGTGTAGCGGCTCAGTGGTCAACCTTGCTGACACTGCGGGGGGTGGTACCTGGAGCAGCTCAAACATCTATGTTGCCCAAGTGGATTCTGCCGGAAAGCTCACTGCTTTATATCCTGACACGGTAGTTATCACTTATATGGTATCTGCTTTCAAAGGCTGCTATGCCAATGAAACGATCACAGTTAACCCGCTGCCTACGCCGGTCATTACTTATAATTACGGTACTCACAGCGTGAGCACTTCCGGTTTCTACAGCAGCTATCAATGGTATAATGACAATACCGGCCTTATACCGGGCGCAACCGGCGCTGCCTATTCGTTGCCGCATGCAAATGATTCTGTTTCTGTAACCGTGACCGATGCAAACGGTTGTACCGGATCTGCAAGCTGGTTCTACTATGACTATACCGGTGTTAAAAATATAAATGCTGCGAGTGCGAGGATATATCCTAACCCGGCTACAACCACGCTGTTCATTGAGTCGGCAGTGGCCGTTCGTGCTGTCGTAAATGCCGTAGATGGCAAGATGATTATAGACCAGGCAGATGCGAAGCAACTGGATATTACCGACCTCGCAAGCGGCGTGTACATCGTTACACTCTATGATGATGGCGGACAGGCTGTACTTACGGGCAAGCTGGTGAAAGAGTAGTTATTCTGAAATTCAATTATAGTCAGAGCCCCGGTTTTTCGGGGCTCTTTTTTTGCGGCTTGCCATAAGAAAAGTATATTTATACCGCATGGCAAAAAAAACGAACAAACCGGCAAACGCCGTTAACGCTGCTGCTGCAAAACAGTACATGCAGCCGGCGAAGCCACAGGCAAAGCAGCCTGCAAAAGAAGAGAAAAGTGCTTTGCAGAAACCCGGCGTGCAACTGCTTATAGCCGGCGGCATCGCCTTGCTGACCTGGTTGTTTTTTAAAGTGTGCCTGGATAACCAGATCACCAACTGGGATGATCCCGGATACATAAAAGACGACCCGCTGATAAAAGACATTTCGGCAGAAGGGATAAAGAATATCTTCTCTACCCCTATAATGGGCAACTACCATCCACTCACCATTCTCAGCTATGCCATCGAGTATAGCTATGTGCAGCTAAAACAGGAATTTTATTACGTTTATCACAGGGATAGCGTACTGTTTCATATAGCCGTCACCCTGTTGGTTTTCTGGTTTGTAAATGTGCTCACCAAGAGGCCCATAGCTGCTGCGGTGACGGCCTTGCTTTTTGGCCTGCACCCTATGCATGTGGAATCTGTAGCATGGCTGGCAGGGCGCAAGGATGTGCTGTATGGGATGTTCTTTATGGCATCCCTTGTGGCGTATGTGTATTATATACGCGCTGCCGGTTCCCGGAAATGGTCGTTGTATGCTGCAGTAGTCTTGCTGTTTGTTTGCTCTCTTTTATCGAAACCTGTGGCAGTGGTGCTGCCGGTTGCGCTATTGCTTGTTGATTATTTTGAGCAACGGGAACTCACATACCCGGGCTTTATTAATGGGCTGCCGGGTAGTGAAGGCCTTAGAAAGTTCTATGCGCTTTTTATTGAAAAGCTGCCGTTGTTTGCAATTTCGATTTATTTTGGCCTCAGGTCGGTATCTGATCAAAAGCATTTTGGCGCGCTGGATACCCAAAATGTTAAGTATAGTTTTATTGAGCGTATAGCGCTGGGCGGCTATGCATTCATCACCTATTTATGGAAGGCCATAGTGCCCCGCCAACTTAGTTGCTTTTATCCTTATCCCGCAAAAGTGGATGGCGCAATTTCATTTGTTTATTATTTGTATCCTATCGCTGCGGTGGCTATGATCGGTTTGCTGGTATGGGCGTTTCTCCGAAAAAAGAAGATCATCGTTTTTGGCAGCATGTTCTTCCTGGTCAATATTGTCCTGCTGCTGCAATTTATCCCGGTAGGCGGCGCCATTCTGGCCGACCGCTACACCTACATCCCCTACCTTGGTTTGTTTTTTATGGCAGGGTGGTGGGTATCTGAATATTTTGAGCGCGGTGCCAAAATGCAAATTGGCTATGCTGCCCTTGCCGTTGTGCTGGTTTATTCCCTGTATCTCGGCTACCTGAGCAATGAGCGCTGCAAAGCATGGTACGATACCAGCAGCCTTTGGCGCGATGAGATAGAGCAGCAGCCCGATGCGCCTAATGCCTATAACAACCTGGGCTTTGAATACTTCAACAAATTCAACGACAGTGTGGATGTGAACAAGCGGAAGATATACTACGACTCATCTAACTACCTGCTGAACAAAGCTATATCGCTGCAGAAAGACTTTGTGAACCCTTACATCTCCCTTGGCGAGCTGGAGCGTAGCACCGGCCAATGGGCGGCAGCGAAAGCGAATTATTACAAAGCAATATCGCTGCATGATGCCAGTGAAACACCCAATGCCTACCTGGGGCTGGCAATTATATATGCCATCAACAATAATTTCGATTCAGCGGGTACATGTTTTAGATTGGCCCTAAAGGAGAAGCCGTATTTTCCCGAGGCAGTAAGTAACTATGGTAACTTCCTGGACATGACGGGTAAGACAGATTCGGCTATCATTGAATACGGTGCAGCGATAGCACAGAACCCGGATATGTATGCCCCTTTGCTCAACAGGGGAAGGGCGTATATGCGTAAGAACCGCCCCGATGACGCGCTAAAAGATTTCAACAGGGCAGTGGAACTTTACCCGCAGATGGGTGAGATATACTACGCCCGGGCCTCGGCATACGCAGCGAAGGGCAACAACACACAGGCCGCGCAGGATGCCGCGAGGGCACAGTCGCTTGGCTACAAGCCACCAGCCAATGGACATCCGTAAAAATGGTAACTGCCAACTATGAACTGCTAACTGTAAACTACCTGTACCGTCTTGCGGGTCTCCTGCCGTAACAATGTTTGCCGGTCAGTTATAAGCTTATTTATGATCTCCGGTGTGTAATGGCGTATGGTAAGTAAGGTTACTTTTTCGTTGAGCGTTACTTTATAATCTTCGCTTAATGCAGGTATAAGCGCAGTCAATTTATCTTCCCGGTTATCTATGCAGGCAACAAAACTGATAGCAGCATTCTGTATCAGGTTGATCTTTATTTTAAGGTCGTGAAAAATACGGTACAGCGTGCTTAAATTATCTTCAGTGATAAAAGAAAAGTCGCGGGTCGTGGCTTGTATCAGCACCTGGTTTTCCTTAAGAGCGATGAGGGGAGGGTAGGCCGCTGTGACCTCCTGTTGAATAACAGTGCCTTCCAGTTTGGGGTCAAGAAAGCATTTTACATAAAGCGGGATGTGGTTATTTTGCAGCGGCTTTATAGTTTTTGGGTGAATGATCTGCGCCCCGTAAAAAGCCATTTCTATCACTTCATTATAAGAGATCTCATTGATCTTTACGGTGCCAGGAAATTGTTTCGGGTCGGCATTTTGCAGGCCTTCCACATCTTTCCATATTGTTACTGAAGCAGCGCCCAGCATAGCAGCCAGTATCGCAGCGGTATAATCAGATCCCTCGCGGCCAAGCGTAGTGGAATAGCCATCAGGCGCACTGCCTATAAAGCCTTGGGTTACCACAATTTTACCTTGTTGTAATACCTTGCCTGTTTCCTTCGCGTTTTGCTGAGACAGGTCCCAATCCACGATGGCGTCACGGTAAGTATTATCGGTGCGTATCACTTTTCGTATATCAACCCACTCACTGGGCACTTCATTTTGCAGCAGCCAGTGTGAAAAAATACAGGTAGAAAATATTTCGCCGAGGCAAACTGCCTGGTCGTATGAGCGGTCGTAAAATTTGGGATCCGCAGTTTTAGCAGCTTGTTCTAATGCAACAAAATGTGCTTGCAAGGAGGCAACTGCTTTCGCATAATGGCTATCATCAAGCAATTGTCGCGCATAGTCGAGATGTTGTTGCTCCAGTTTTTCTGCAAGGGCTGATGCATCTTCTTTTCGGCCATGGCAAGCAGCGTTAACAATGACTTCCAGCGCATTGGTAGTTTTTCCCAAAGCCGACATCACTATAAGTAATGGTTCTTTAGCCTCCCTAACGAGTGGTAGTAACGCAGCCATCCTCCGTGCATCTGCTATAGATGCTCCTCCGAATTTATAAACAAGCATTTAACGCTATTATGAGGAGCAAAGGTAAGTAACTATTGTACTTACAATCAAACAACGCTTACCGATAGACCCACGTAGGCATTATGCCTGTATCACCAGCGACTTCATAGATATCGAAGCCATATCAAACTGCTCATTGAAGTAGGTTACTTTCTCATTTTTCTGCTGCAGGCCAAGGATGTAAAACAGCGGCAGTAAATGGTCGTAAGATGGATGGGCCATGGTGGCGGTATTCCCGAGTATCTTCTGGTAATTCATTATAGAGGCATGGTCGCCCTTGTCTATCCATTCGGTGAATTTGCTGTCAAATTCCTTCGCCCAATCATACACCTTGTTACCGCCGCTCCAGTCCACCGCACGAAGATTGTGTACCAGGTTGCCGCTGCCTATTATCAGCACTCCCTTTTCACGTAGTTTGCTCAACTGTTTTCCTATTTCATAGTGGTATGTTGGCGGCTGGTCGTAGTCGAGGCTGAGTTGATATACCGGTATATTGGCTAGAGGGTACATCGGCAGCAGTACGCTCCATGTACCATGGTCCAGGCCCCAGCTATCATCTGTTTGTATGTGGCTGTAGGTAACCAGTTCTTTAGTAAGCTGCGCAAACTCCGGCGAACCCGGTGCAGGATATTCTGCATCAAATAGTTGCTTAGGAAAACCACCGAAATCATGTATCGTCTTCGGCTTGCCCATGCCCGTCACCTTTGTACCCTTGGTGAGCCAGTGAGCCGATATCGAGAGTATAGCCTGCGGGTGCTGCAGTTTCTTGCCCAGCGCCTTCCAGCTTTGGCTATAGGTGTTGTCTTCAATAGCATTCATAGGGCTGCCGTGCCCGATGAACAGCACCGGCATACGTTCTGTAGGGGCCAAACTGCTCCCTAGCGCTTCTAAAGCGGATAATGTACTCATACCTGTTAATTGTGCGATGGCCGCAAGGCCGCCAGCTTTTAATAATGTTCGTCTGTGCATTTTTGCAAAATCAAAAGTAAAAATTCAAAAGGCAAAAACTACTTTCATTTGCAAAGTTACGTGTATATACATTTATTTGCTCAGCTACACTATTATGAGGCTATAGAGCCTAGTGATAAAGTAGTGCGAAAAACGCGATAAATATTTACTCTTTGGCGGTTTAATGCTAAGCATTTAATCAGCATAAAACAGGTACTGACGCTTTGCGGCCTTAAAAACAAAATGAGTTCAACTGCGACTTTGCGTCTTTGCGAGAGACCTCTTCAAAAGCACTTTCCGAGCAGTATTTTGGCGTTCAATCGGTTTTAATCCCTAAATTTAATCCATGGCTGCAAAGACAAATACCGCGCATCTGGAGCACTTATCTAAAGATAAAAAACTTGCCCCGATCCTGCGCACGGTAACACCCTACGTACTGAAAAAGCGGAAGAATATATGCCTGCGGCTATGCGCATCCATAATGAGCCAGCAGTTATCTACGCGCGTTGCAGAAGTTATCTTCAAGCGCTTTCTGGAATTGTATGACGGCAATGAACCTACTCCGCAACAGATCATCGAAACGCCTTTCGATAAATTACGCGCTGTCGGTTTGTCTAACGCCAAGGTGAACTACGTGCAGAACGTTGCCAAATACCTGCTGGAGAACGGCAAAGACGACAAGGCCATAAATAAAATGAGCGACGATGAAGTGATCGATTTTCTTACCCGGATAAAGGGCGTAGGCCGCTGGACGGTGGAGATGTTGCTGATGTTTACCCTTGGGCGTGAAGATGTGTTTGCTGTTGATGACCTGGGCATACAGCAAGCCATGACGAAAATCTATAAACTGGATGCTTCCGACAAAAAAGCAATGAAGGAAAAAATGCTGAAGATATCTGCAAAGTGGGCGCCATACCGCACCTATGCCTGTTTTTATCTGTGGAAATATAAGGATGCAAAATAGGCGGGCATGAAGGACTACTATAAAACACTGGGCGTGAAACCTTCGGCTGCTGCGGCCGAAATAAAGAAAGCATACCGCACCCTCGCCTTCAAATACCACCCCGACAAAAACCCGGAAAACTCGCTGTCAGAAGCACAATTTAAGGAGGTACAGGAGGCGTATGCTACACTTTCTGATAGCACAAAAAGAGGGAAGTATGATGACGAACGTTGGCTCTCCGGCATGGGCAGTAAAACAAAGTACCAGGAGGCCGTAACACCAGCCTGGCTGGTCACCATCTGTAAGCAACTCAATGCCAGCCTCGCCACAATGGATACACACCGCATGAGCCAGAAAGCCTTACAGGCATACATTTTGCTCATACTTACAGACGCACACCTCGGTGTGCTGCAACAGGCAGGAGATGCCGAATCCAATAATGCCATAATCTCAGAATTGATAGCGGCAACAGAAAAGCTGCAAGTGAAATATCTTAGTGAAATAGAACAGCGGTTGATCATTATTGCTAACGGGGACCGGGACATGCTTCAAACTATTGACGAACACGTGGAAGGGCGGATGAGGAAGGCACGTATGGAAGAACGCCTGCCATTTTTTGTTTTGATGATTACCCTGGGGCTATGCCTGCTAATGTACTGGTATGGAAAGCTGAAGTGACCAATAAATAATGTGTTATGAAAACCTTTGCGGATAGAGTTATTGATTTCAATAAGAAACTGGAATTTCATGGCATATTGCCCAAAGGGGTTAGTATCATGAATCCCTTTAAGGAGAACAAGGATGTCATTGCAATATCTTCTGCTTTTTATAAAAAATTCTACAGCGACCATCAGCGCCGGCACCTGATCCTTGGCATAAATCCGGGCAGGTTTGGAGCAGGCTTAACCGGCGTGCCATTTACTGATCCGAAGCGGCTGATAGCCAAATGCCACATACCCTATATCGGAAAAGAAACACACGAACCATCTTCCGTATTCGTGTATGAAATGATCGATGCATTTGGCAGGGCAGAAGAATTTTACAAACATTTCTATATTCACTCCATCTGCCCGCTGGGCTTTACCGCTACCAATGACAACGGAAAAGAAGTGAATTACAATTATTACGACAGCAAAGAACTAACCGCCGCAGTTTATGATTTCATCATAGACAACATTCATAAACAAATAGCCCTCGGGATAGAAACGGATATTTGCTTTTGCTTCGGCACCGGTAAAAATGAAAAGTTCCTGCGTGAGATAAATGCAGAGCATAATTTCTTCAAAAAGATCATCGCATTGGAGCACCCGCGGTTTATCATGCAGTATAAAGCGAAGAGCAAGCAGGTGTATATTGATAAGTATTTGTCAGCTTTTAAAAATATTAGGAAATAACGTTGTCAATATTTCACCCTCAGTACCTGAGTTTGGAAGGATCCTGCCTGTTGTCCCAAAAGTTCAGTAAATGTATTTCTTTCTTTTGTGGTTTGATATGATAAACCAAAGTGACCTTTTTGTGAATTAAAGTCTGGTGGATTTTATATCTCTTCTTGTGTACTTTCCCTATTTCTGGGTGAACGCTAAGAATATCTAATTTGTTGTGGACGCGCTCCACAAAATTCCTGACTTCTCTTTCGGTCCATTCAGTGTTTAGATAGTCAATAATGCCCAGATAAGTGAACTTGGCTTCCGCAGACCATATTATTTTGAAAGCCATTTGCTGTAGAGTTTTACCATCTCCTCATGCGGAATTGTATTGCCTTCTTCCATATCCTTTAGGCCCCGCTCTATCGATGCTTTTTGTGCATCGCTGATCTCATCCCACCAATCACCCGCCTGGTCTGCTTCCAGCATTGCATGTATTGCCCTTACCATGCGGTCATCAGCATGGTTTATATACTCTTTTACTTCTTTTCTGATTGTTTTTATGCTTTGCGTTTCCATAAATAAAACCTAATTCATCTTACGAATTTACGAAAAAGACTTTATCTGTTAGTTTTCCAGGCAACAATCCCAATTCCAACCTCCTAATTCCCAATTCCACTAATTAAGGCTCCTGAAATCCACCGGCACCAGCTTGCTCACACCAGCTTCCTGCATGGTCACACCGTAGATCACATCTACAGCAGCCATTGTCTGCTTGTTGTGGGTTACGATGATGAACTGCGAGTTATCCGAGAACTTACGGATCATCTGTGTGAACTTGCCTACGTTGGCATCATCCAGCGGTGCGTCCACCTCATCCAATATACAGAATGGCGCGGGCTTGATAAGGTATATCGCAAACAGAAACGCAGTAGAGGTCAGCGTCTTCTCTCCACCCGATAGCTGCGTAAGCGTACTCGGCTTTTTACCCTTTGGCTGTGCATATATTTCTATATTGCTGTCCGCCATATTCTCGGGGTCAGTCAGGCGCAGGTCGCAATTATCATCTTCGGTAAACAGCGCCTTGAACACCTGCACAAAATTGGTGCGCACCATGTCAAAGGTCTCCCGGAATTTTGTATTTGCAGTATTCTCCACTTCCTCAATAGTAGATAGCAGCGATTCCTTCGCATTCACCAGGTCATCCCGCTGCTCCACAATAAAGTCATTGCGCACTTTCATTTCGGTGTATGCCTCTATTGCAGTAGGGTTTACCTCGCCCATGTTTTCCAGGCGCTTCTTCATTTTTTCAGAGTCGGCAGTCAATTCTTCTATGCTTTGCTCACCTGTTCTCGGCTGGTCCAGTATATCGTCAAGTACCACTTTAAACTCTATCGCAAGCCTTTCGCTCATACCCGCCACCTGCACCTTCATGGTGCTCAGCTTATCCTTGATGCCATTCAGCAACGCCTCAGCATGTTCCTTTTCACGGCGCTTCTGGTTTAGCTGGCCTTCCTGTGCGGTCACATTATTGCGCATAGCATAGTAAGCGCGGTCTTTTTCATTCAGTGCCTTTTCTTCATTTTCCTTGCGGCTCATAAGCTCATACAGCTCATTGTCGCCGGCATGAAGTAGTTTTTCAGTCTCAGAAAGCTGTCCCGATATTTGCTGTAGTTGTTCACTGTTGGTTGCTATCTGGCGCTTCAGGTCAGCAAGCTGGTTGTTCCTGAACTGCAGTTCCTGCTTCAGATTTTCCAGTTTGCTGTGCTGGCGGGTATAAGCAATATTCTGCTGGTTATACTGCGCGCTTGCTTCGTTAAATGCCTGCTCTACCGTCCTGAAATCAGTTTCCGCAGTTTGTATATTTTGTTGCAGTGCTTGTAGCTCCGCAGTTATCTTTTCCAGTTCGGCACGTGTGCCTTTAATATTCTCGTGGTTTGCATCGAGTTGAGCTTGTATGTCCTGCAGGCGTTTATCTCCATTCTGGTTCAGTTGCTCAAAGTTCTCTACCTTATTGCCAAGGTTCACACTATGGTTCTGCAGCCGGTTGATCTCTTGCCTTGTCTGCTCTATGGCCTTATCGTTAAGCTCGCTGTTAAATCCGGTTATCAGCGTTTGTGTATCGGCTATATATTGTTTTAGCTCCCCGGTTGTAGCAGTCAGGTCTTGTATCTCCTTTGCCAGGCGCTCCAGGTTTTTGGCGCGGCCTATCTTATTGCCTTCGAACAAACCAATTGATCCACCACCAAGCGTGTATTTGCCGCGTATCATTTTACCATTCCTGCCCACCAGCACATTTCCGTTCTTTAAAGCTACCTGGCTTATGTCCGCGTCATCATCCGTAATGTACACATGCCCGAGCAGGTGTTTTGCCAGCTCGGCATATTGATCATCTACAGTTACCACGCTCAGCGCAGGCACGGCACCCTGGGGCGCTTCAGATTCATTTGCTTTGTAGGCGCCGAGATGGTCAACCAAAAAGAAGTTGGCCTTTCCTTTTTTGTTTTTATCCAGCAGCGATACTGCTTTCGCTGCTTCCTCGGTATTGGCGACTATATAATAGTTAAGGTAGTTGTCCAGTACATTTTCCAGTGCAGTACGGTATTCATTTTGCACCACAAACACATCAGACAGCAGCGGGGCGTTATTATCCCACTCCTTATTCTTCTTCAGGAACTTAATACTGTCCGGGTATCCCTCCAGGCTGTCCACCAGCGATTTCAGCAGATCGTGCTCATTCCTGCGGCTGTCCAGTTTGCGGTTTTCCTCTACCAGCTTCGCGCGCAGGCTCTCCATCTGCTCCTGGCTCTGCAGTATTTTAGACTTTACTTCCTCATGTTTCGCAATCAGGTTCTTCAGGTCCGTTTGCTTGCCGGCAAGTTGTTCTTCTGTAGTCTTCTTTTCGGTGCTTAGTTGTGTTATCTGTGCTGCGCGCTGCGTTTTTTCGTCCTGCACCTGTTGCATACTGCGCTGCAGGTTCATTACCGATGTATCTGCAATGGCCACCTTTTTCTCGGCATCAAACTGGCTGCGCTGGCGCTGCTGGTATTCACCACGCATCTGCTCCAGTACCAGTTTCTTTTCATCAAATGCTTTGCGTTTTTCATCTACCGTTGTGCGCAGCGTTTCCACTTCGGTCTTTATCTTTTCTAGGACAGCGGTTTCTTCTGCTATCTGCTTTTCAGAAAACGCAATGGACTCTTCCAGTTTTTGCGATTGCCCACCTGCACCGGAAAGGAAGTCCGTCAGTGTTTTCTCGCGTTCTTTCAAATGCTCCAGCCGCTGTGCTGCCAGTTTTTTATCGCTCTCCAGTTGGCGCAGCCTGTTCACCAGGTCATTAAATTGTTTTTGCAGCCCGCTCAATTCCTGTTCTTTTTCTATCAGCTGCACCTTCTGCTGCTCTACCGATGCTTCTTCAGTGGCTACGATAGCCTCTAGCTGCGTCCTGCGATCGGTCTCGGAATCATGTTGCTCGTTCAGTGTTTTGTACTGTTCGTTAAAGTGCTCCAGCGATGCTTTGGCCAGCTCTATGCTCACTTCTTTATATTCGCCCTTGATGGCGAAGTACCGCTCCGCTTTTTTGGCCTGGCTTTCCAGTGTGCGCAGGTTATTTCCTATTTCAAAAAGAAGGTCCTCGATACGGGCAATATCCTGTTCAGTGGCCTCCAGCTTTTGCTTGGCTTCTTTTTTGCGCGTCTTATATATGGATATACCAGCGGCCTGCTCCAGCATTCTGCGGCGGCTGCCGTCCTTGTCCTTAATAATATCATCTACCATGCCCAGCTCTATAATGGCATAGGAATCATTGCTCACCCCCGTATCAAGAAACAGGTTGTGAATATCCTTCAGGCGGCAGCTTACATCATTAAGCCGGTATTCGCTTTCGCCGCTTTTATAAAACTTACGGGTAATGGTAACCGTGGTAAACTCAGTAGGCAACAGGTTGCGGGTGTTCTCAAATGTAAGTGATACCTCGGCCATGCCCGACGCTGTACGCGTGCGCGATCCGTTAAATATCAGGTCTTCCAGGTTATCAGAGCGCAGGGACTTGATCTTATGCTCACCTATTACCCAGCGTATCGCATCCACAATGTTCGATTTGCCACAACCATTCGGGCCCACGATACCCGTTATCGGGTTATCCAGTATTATATGGGTTTTGTCTGCGAAAGACTTGAACCCTTTTATTTCCAACGACTTTAATCTCAAAGCACAAAAAATTTAGGAGGGAAACAAAAATAAACTAAAACTCAAAATTCGCAGCTATTATTCGGGGTTGGTGAATATATAATAATATCGTAAGTAATTCCTGAAAATAGATTACGACGAGTGCGTACTAACTGACGTTAATGTCTTTGTTGTTTTTCTAAGCATTAAGATCTCGGATATTATAGCCAACACATACATCAGCATCGGTAATAGGATATATTTTTCATAAAAGGTTACGGTAACCTGTTCGGGCGAGATCCTTAATTTACAGCGAACAAAATACCAAATTAGGGTGCCTAACAGTGTTATTTCAAAAAGAGTCCTTAAAAAGTACCTTTCTTTGAATTTCTGTTGAAACCTGCTAACGAGATCACTCAGCGCCATATAACAAACCACTGTAAAAAATGGGATATAAATACTAAAGTCCATTGTCTTCAAAACAATTTCTGAAAATGCGTAAAGTAGGAGAAATATTAAAAGCTCCGACCATCTATATAAAAGCAATTTTTCAAATTTATTAAATACCCTTTGGCAAGCTTTATATGATTTTCTAAAGTCTATGATGGATAAGGTTAACGATGATATTGCAACGAATATCTCAATCGGTATAAAAATACTGAGCACGATATGTTCAATGCATAAAAATAGATTAACAAGCATCAAAAGTACCGCCAGGTAATAAGCTACATTGAATCCATTGCTAATACTAAAACGCTTCTTTGATTTAAAAAATAATACACTTATGATGTGACAAAAAATTTTATGGACAAATAAAATCATAAAATGTAGTGTAACCATGTCAAAGATATTCTCTAAAAGAGATTCACTATAGTGATTGAAGGTGGACCGATATAAGGTGATGGAGTCAAATAAATAACACAATATGATGTAGATTACCTGCGCCGACATGTCAAATAATCTAAACAGGTAAATCGACTTTAATCTCAAAGCACAAAAAAATTAGGAGGGAAACAAAAATAAACTAAAACTCAAAATTCGCAGCTATTATTCGGGTTTAGCGGATATATAATAATATTGTAAGTAATCCGTTATCTTTATGAGGTACGAAAATGTTTACCAAACATATAGCTAATGTTTTATAGAATATCCACATTGCTTTTCGCGTTGCTATTTTTCAGTATTGTGTTTCCGCAAAAGGGATGGTCGCAATGCAACTGTAAAAGGGAGTTTTTATTCCTGCGGTCATATATGGAAAATAATTACCCCGGATTTAAAGATAAAATGCCTGTATATGGAGGCCTTGATTACAAAAAATTTACCCAACAATATGAAACAAAGACTGCCCTTGAGAAAAACAATACCTACTGCATGGCACTGATGAAAGAATGGCTAAGATATTTCAAAGATAACCATATACAGATGCCGCGCACACCGGTGAAGGGGAATGACAGCATGGCGCTTATAGAACGGATAAAAAATGCGGAGCGTATAAACATAACACCCAAGGCTATAAAGAAAATAAAAGAAAACAAAGGCATAGAAGGAGTTTACTACAGAGATGATTCTGTTTTTAAAGTTGCGGTAATAAAGAGCCCCAATACATGGCGCACTTATGCGGCAGTAGTACTTGAAACAAAAAATAAGAACTGGTCTCCCGGCATGGTGAAATTTGAGCTTAAAGAAAAAAATGACAGCTCAAAATATGAAGATAAATGGTTGTTCGATTATCCGAGCATTTTCTATTTCGATGACCACACATTAACTACAAACAAGCGGATCAGTTTCAGTGGTTACGGTATGGATGGTGGAATATGGAAGAAAGAAGGATTAAAGGAATCCGCAGATGAGCAGGCCAAAAGAGATAAATGGAAACAGGAACGAAAGAATAATCCTAAAAAAGATACATGGTCATTCCTGGAATTCAGCAAGCCGGATGAAAATTGCGCCTATATGCGTATCAGCAGCTTTGACGGGGACAATGCGCTTAAAATTGACTCTTTTGTAAAAGCGGTTGATACCATTATCAGTCATACGCCTTACCTCATTATTGATATCAGGAATAATGGTGGCGGGGCCGATCGTTCCTATAATGCGCTGATCCCTTATCTCTATACCCGGCCTATTGTTACTGTTGGGATGTCAATGCTTGCGACTAAAGATAATATTGAAGCAGAAAAAAAAGCCATTTCCACAATTGAGTCTGAGGAAACAAAAAGCAATTTGCGTAAAGATATAGCGGAGATGCAGGAAAATTTAGGCCATTTTACACCATCGGGAAATGATACCATTGTAATGAAATCCATTAAAAAGTATCCTGAAAAAATAGCCATACTGGTCAATGGAAATTGTGCCAGTACCGCCGAGCAGTTTTTATTAGCAGCGCAGCAAAGCAGTAAAGTGGTGATCATGGGGCAAACTACGGACGGCACCCTCGACTACTCCAATAAACGCCCCAAACCGTTTCCATGCATACCCTATACTCTTGAATATCCCATCACCCGGTCGGGCAGGCTGCCACTACATCCTATTGATAACATTGGCATAAAACCCGACGTGTCACTAAATTCAACAGATTGGGTGAAAGAATCGATAGAATACCTTAAAAAAGGGGTAAAATAAAAGGGTGTTAACTCGATCCTTTGTTTAAACGCTAATGCTAGTAGTAAAATATAAACCTTTTATGACTTACGACCACGTCAAAACCCATTCTTCTTAGCATACTCCTGCTGTATCTCCCTAAACTTTGAAATGAGGTCAGATTCCCGCTTCGCATCCTTTTTCCCTATCTGGAATAAGATCGATATATCGTTTGGCCTTGCATCAGGCTTTAATTTTTCGAACATGGCGAGGTCATTGTGAACCATATTTTTTTCATAGCCCAGTACCGCAAGTTCGGCACGCCTCAATTGTTCAGATCCCCCTGTATCATCCATATGTTTTACATAACGCCCGCAGGAATCTATATAGTCTTCATAAGATTGCCGCACCGGCGCTATCTTCGTGTAATCTTTATTATTTATTGCTTCACCTATACAAACACCCAGGGCCTTTCCCCTTGCAAAAACGCTGTCGTTAATAACAAGAAGGGTATTACTGAGCTTTTGCGCCTCCTTTTTCGTGGGTGAGCTGCACGAAAGGCAGGCAAAGAACAATGTGAAAGCCACGCCAACAGATATGAAAGTTCGGAACATTTCCAAATATACAATGCTTATGCCTTTTGAGCAATCGGAGTTATAGGCGGTTTTTATTTGGGCATAGACATTTTCAGGCATTGAGCAATTAAGGTATTGAGCTATTGATAAACTACCTTTGTGCTCCAAAATAAAATTATGGGCAAAATAGCCATTAATATAGCCACCGGCAGCATACAAAAAGAAGAGATCATTGTGGGCATAGACCTGGGTACTACCAATAGCCTTATTGCTATTGTAAGAGGAGATACACACAAGCCTATTGCACTCAAAGAAATAGATGGACTGGCGCTGGTGCCATCTATAGTTCACTTCGATGAATACGGGAATACCACCGTCGGTAACCCGGCAAAAGAACTGTTGATCGCAGAGCCGGAACGTACCATATACTCGGTAAAACGGCTGATGGGGAAATCTTATAACGATGTGGGCCGGGATGCAGGATTCTTTGCCTATCACGTCATTGATGATAATACAGATGCATTGGTGAAGATACAGGTTGGGCAAAAATTTTATTCACCCATCGAGTTGTCTTCTTATATTTTGAAAGAACTGAAGAAGCGCGCCGAACACATTTTGAAGGCAAGCATCAGCAAAGCAGTGATTACTGTCCCTGCCTACTTTAATGACGCTCAGCGCCAGGCCACCCGTGATGCGGGCAGGCTGGCGGGCCTTGATGTGCTGCGCATTATTAACGAGCCCACGGCGGCCAGCCTGGCCTATGGACTTGGCGCTAAGAAGGGCGAAGAAAAAACAATTGCTGTGTACGACCTCGGCGGCGGCACATTTGATATATCTATACTGACGATTAATAACGGCATATTTGAAGTGCTCTCCACACATGGCGACACCTACCTGGGTGGTGATGATATGGACAACCTGCTGGTAAGGTACTGGCAGGAAGATGGAGGGGAAGGTAGCTCAGACCTCGGCTTTGGCAGTAGCATTGATAAAACACTGATGCAGCAACTGAGAGTAACTGCAGAAAAAGCAAAGATACATTTGACAAGCAATGACGTATTTGAAGGAGCGGTAAATGGCAAGCAGGTTCGTATAACAAAACAAGAATTCAATGATCTCATACAGCCGCTTATAGACCGCACGATCAACTCGTGCAAGAGTGCACTCAAGGATGCGGGCCTTACCATTCAACAGATAGATGCGGTGGTAATGGTAGGCGGCTCTACCCGTGTGCCGCTGGTAAAAGAAAGCGTGAGCCAATTCTTTGGCAAAGCAGTTTATGATCAGTTGAACCCTGACGAAGTAGTAGCCCTCGGCGCCGCTGTGCAGGCCGATATACTCGCCGGTAACAATACCGAAATGCTGTTGCTGGATGTTACACCGCTTTCATTAGGCATAGAAACCATGGGCGGCCTCATGGATGTGCTGATACCCCGCAATTCTAAAATACCCATGAAGGCAGGACGACAGTACACCACGCAAAAAGACGGCCAGGGTGGTATGCGCATATCCGTATTCCAGGGTGAGCGCGACCTGGTGCAGGACAACCGTAAACTCGCAGAGTTCAACCTCACTGGCATCCCCGGTATGCCCGCAGGCATGCCCAAAGTAGAAGTATCATTCCTGATAGATGCAGATGGCATACTGAAAGTAAGCGCTACAGAGCTTCGTAGCGGCATCGCACAAAGCATAGACGTAAAACCACAATACGGCCTCACGGATGACGAAGTGGAAAAGATGCTGCTTGATTCGCTGACGCATGCAAAAGATGATATCAAAACAAGAGCATTAGTAGAAGCCGCAACAGAGGCGGAGCAGATGCTCGACACGACTGCAAAATTCCTCACCAAGTACCGCGAAGCGTTAACAGAAGAAGAGATAGCCACAACTAACGACCGTATGCGGATACTCCGTGAAGCAATAGCCGCAAAGGACAAAGACCGCATACAGCACGAAACAGAAATACTCAATGATATTTCCCGCCCTTATGCAGAGCGGGTTATGGAAGCAGCGTTGAAGGACGCTATGAAGGGCACGAAAATTATATAGGCTGTGCAGGCTTCCGCATAAAAATAAAATACGCCAGCACGCCCGCGGCAATAATTCCTAGCGAAGACAGTATATAATGATAGTCGATGGTAGAATAAATAAACAGCCAGATAACAATAGATAATATCGCAGGCACGGGAAACAACGGCATTTTATAGGGCCGCTCATCATCTGGTTTCTTATAGTGCCAGGCTATTACGCCTATTCCCTGCGATACGAACTGCACCAGTATGCGCATCGTAAGGATGGCGGTGATCACATCTCCCAATTTGAACAGGAGACTGAATATAAAACCCACCCCACCCACTGCCAGCAAGGATATATGCGGGAACTTATGCCTCGGATGCACCGTGGCAAATACGCTGAAGAAATTACCATCCAGCGCTGCTGCATAGGGAATGCGCGAGTAGCCCAGTATGGCCGAGAACAACGAAGAGAGCGCAATGATAAGGATAAGCAAGGTAGCTACCTTTGCCACGGTATCGTTGTAAATATGGCTGAAATAGATACTGGCGACAAAATCAGAATTTGCGACAGTCTGCCATGGCAGTACACCAAGTATCACCGTTTGCATACAGAGGTAAAAGATGGCGATCCCCGAGATCGAAAGCAGTATGCTGCGGGGTATGTTTTTCGCGGGATCTTTTATTTCTGCGCCCAGGTGGCATACGTTATAATACCCCAGGTAGGAGTAAACAGACTTTAGCGACGCCTGCCCTATAGCTACATACAATAAGGATGAACTGCTGAACCCATCAAAATGAATATTGAACGCCTGCGCAGCATTGAAGTGTGGGATACCAGATGCTATCAGCCAGATAATGGTACCGGCAGTAACCACCCACAGCATCACCGATATTTTCCCCACGTTCTTGATGTTCCTATAGAGCAGACCGACAAGCAAGATCACAAGGCTGCCGCTCACTGCTTTCTTTTGCATTGCGGTAAGTGGTACCAGGTAGGAGAAATAATTGGCAAACCCTATCGCGCCGCTGGCAATAACAAGGGGCGCCTGCAAAGTAGTTTGCCAGATAAATACGAACGACATCAAACGCCCACCCTTTCGCTCAACAAACAATTTTTGTAAAAAGACGTAACTGCCGCCAGCTTCCGGCCACTTAGCGCCCAGCTCCGCCCACACCATTCCATCCATAAACGCCAGCAAAGCGCCTACTAGCCAGGCAATGATGCTCGCTGGCCCATGCATCATGGTCACGATCATAGGGATGGTCACAAACGGCCCTATGCCCACCATATCTATCATATTGATAGCAGTAGCCTGGCCCAATGAGAGGCCCCGTTCCAGTTTGTGATCGTTAGAAATTGACAAGCAAATGAATTGGTACACAAAATAGAAAATGCGGCGGTCAAATCATAAATAGGCTCATTGCCAGTATTTATTTTAGCGGTTTGTTCATTTATCGTAATATTGCAATGAAACGATCGATATGGGTATCAGTAAAACAGAATTATTTACAAAAAAGCAAAACGAGCTGGCCAACATTGCGCGTGTGCTAGGGCATCCGGCGCGGATCGCTATACTACAGCACCTGGTGAAAATAAATGCCTGCATTTGCAATGACCTTGTGGCTGAGTTGGGCCTTGCACAGCCTACTATATCGCAGCATCTTAAAGAGTTGAAGCAAATGGGATTTATACAGGGATCAATAGAAGGAACCAGTGTTTGTTACTGCATTGATCCCAAAGCCTGGGAAAAGTATAAAAAGCTGTTTGGGGACTTTTTTGCAGATATCACACCAATTGACAAATCCTGCTGCGGGCCTGACTGCTGTAACTAAACGATACCATGAGAAAGTTACTAGCGGAATTTCTTGGTACTTATGCATTGGTATTTGCAGGTACTGGCGCCATTGTGATAGATCAGTTATCGCACAATGCTATTACTCATGTTGGTATTGCCATTACGTTTGGTCTGATAGTGATGAGTATGATCTATGCTTTTGGGGATATATCCGGTGCGCACCTGAATCCGGCAGTGAGTATAGCATTTACGGTCGCTGGCAAATTTTCCATAAAACAAATGGCACCCTATGTTCTTACTCAGTTGATCGGCGCATGTTTAGCCAGTTTTACTTTAATATTTATATTTCCTGAAAGTCAAATGCTGGGCGCCACTATGCCTTCCGGTACAGAAATGCAGTCGTTTGTTATGGAGCTGATCCTTACATTCTTTCTGATGCTTGTTATCATCAATGTCGCATCAGGCAGTAAAGAGCAGGGCATGTTTGCCGGTCTCGCCATTGGTGCCGTGGTTGGGCTGGAAGCCATGTTTGCAGGACCAGTGTCCGGCGCTTCCATGAATCCGGCCCGTTCACTTGGCCCGGCTATTGTCAGCGGGCATATGGAGCACGTATGGATATATATTGTTGCTCCGGTAGCAGGTGCTGTAGCCGCAGTGCCCGTTTCCGGATTTTTAAAAAAAGATAAATGAAGCACATTCTTTTCGTTTGCATTGAAAATAGTAACCGCAGCCAGATGGCGCAAGCCTTTGCTAATATGTATGGTTCAGGAGATGTAAAGACGTATAGTGCAGGCTCCAGGCCTTCAGGGAAGGTAAACCCCAAAGCCATCGCCGCTATGAAAGAGCTGGGATACGATCTTCAAATGCATAAATCAAAAGCACTGGATAAGCTGCCGGATATAGAGTTCGACTACGCGATCACTATGGGCTGTGGTGATGCATGCCCGCTTGTCCGTGCAAAACATAGACTGGATTGGACCATTCCAGATCCTCGGGACATGGATGAAGATGAATTCCGAAAAGTGAGGAACATGATCAGGGACAAAGTAAAGGATGTACTGAACAAAATGAATACAGAAAATGACTGAGGCAATATACCATTTCAACATTGAAAACCGGGCAATAGTCTTACACTCGTTTTGCTGTCTTAAAAACACGATGAGGGAATAGCGTCCCGATAGCTATCGGGATTGCGCCTATTTGCGAGAGATTCTTTGCGAAACACTTTTCGTGCAATAACTTATGTTCAAACGCATTAATCCTGGTTCACATCCTTCTTATCCCAGTCCACCTTTTTCCATTTGTCGCCCACGCTGAATAATAGTAAGTAGCGGTCTGCCGGATGTTTTAATGTAAGGTCATAGAAGTAGCCCACGTTTATCATGTTCACTTTATAGTCTGCGGTCTCATAGCTCTGTGCGCCATGCCCTTCATACCACCACCAGTTTCCGCCGTGATTGATGAAGACGCGTACCATGCTGTCGTTCAGCACTTTCACATGTGCGCCATCATAATCGGCTGACATGTTGTAGGACATAACATCATAGATCATGTTCTTTTCAACGGTGTCGGTATATATCTCCCGCATTATTTTAAACATACCTTCAGGCTGGGCGCCTATCATAGGCGCGCCATTCATGTTCTCTGGTATGTTCAGAAGCAGCACGGTCTTATTTGGATCGTTAGGGAAATTTCGTAGCAGCCTTGTGTTGATAACATCCGACTCTATCCAGTAAGTATTAACGCCGATCAGAAAATACAGGTTGAGATCGAAATAGACACAAAATAGCGCGATGAGCAGGTACTTGTTTTTGATCAGCCTGGTGATAAGCAGCACCGCCAGCAGATATAAAAATGGGTCTGCAAAATAAGTGTACCGGTCATAAAAGATCAGCAAGGCAGGGCCGGGGAAGGACAATGGCATCACAAAACAAATGGTAACAATAGAAAAAGCAAAGAACAGGAACATTGCTTTGCCCTCACTGCTGATCTTTCTGAATCGTATAATGGTATAGCCAAATACAAAGGCTAGTAAAGTATAAACTGCAATGAGCGCCCATACCGACTCAAAAAAAGAATAGGCGGCTTTCTTTGTTTCAAAAGAAAAATAGCGCCCGAGCAGCAGAATATGAAAAAGGTATTTCGGCAGCTTCGACAGATAGTCCGTCAGTGCCTGGTTTATTTCAATTTTGTGCGGGTGAAGCTGTTTATAGGTTGCCTTAAGCGCGATAAAATAAATGCATAACAGAATGACTTGCGGTATAAAGAAATACAAAACAGTTCGCCGGAAAACAGCCTTGTCATAATTAAGCGCATAGCGGTAATACAGCGCAATAAACAGCACAAACACTGGCACGAGATAAAATATCTCCAGCGTCAGCGAAGCCATTACAAACAGCAGGACGGCCCCCCATATATACTTGCTACGCTGTGTACGCTGGTATTGCTGCACCCACAGCATGATCAGCAGAATGAACAGGAAACACTGGAGGTAATGATAGTATGCTTTGCACACAATGATCTCGGATATATGTGGCGATACGGTGAAGATCACCACACTGCAAAACGCTATAAGACGGGCATTCTTAACGGTTGAATCTTCAAGAATACGGGCGCCAAAAATAAAGAACAGCAATGCGTTTATTGCTTGCAGAGTAATATACAGCACCGTCCACAAACACGGATTTATTCCCCACAGCTTGTAGAACACAACATAATGCAGTGTGAATAATTGATAAAAGCTCTGATCGGTGGATGTGGTGCGGTTTATAAAATCCCAGAATCCCTGGTGCTTCAGATGATATAAAAAACCTGCCCCATCAATCACCCAGCCCGTTTTGCCTGCCGGTATGTATAACACAAACGTAAGCAGCCACAGCAGGATGAATACCCACATGTTCCTATTACCGGGAAGCCTTGCTATCAGACTATTGATCATTTTCTCACTGTATTAGTATTGATCTTCCTTTTTGTTCCAGTCAACGTTTCTCCACTGGCCAGCAATGGAGTATAACAACATATACCCGTTTGCCGGATGCTTTAAAGTCAGTTCATACAGATTCCCCGGTTTCATTTCGAGCCGGTAGTCCGCATTTTCATAATTTTTGCAGCCATACGATTCATACCACCACCACGTGCCCCACTGATTGAGATAAACCCTTACCGTACTGTCATTTACAACTTTCACATGTGCGCCATCTATTTTCGACAGCATATTAAATGCAGCGGCATCATATATTTTGTTCGGCACTTTTTTCCCTGTGTACAATTCGTACATCATCTTAAATTGACCGTCAGACTCAGCGCCGATCATCGGTACGCCATCCATGTTCTGGGGCAGGTTCAGCAGCACCACAGTTTTATTGCCGGGGTCGGGAAATTCGTGCAGCAGCCTGTTGTCCACATAGGTGGCATGTTTCCAGATCAGGTTTTCTCTTGTCGTAAAATATATGTTGACGAGGCAAAATATGCCCAGTATAACGATACGGATAAGCCTAACCGGGATATAGCTTACCAGCAGCACCAGCAGCATATAAATGAATGCATCCAGGAAATAAGTATAGCGGTCATAAGCCACCAGTTGGATGACCGGAAAAGCAAGCGGCATAACAATGACTATGCTCATCATTATCCAGACAAAGAGGAGCACACCGGCACGGCCTTTCGCGCTCATTTTGCCCGTTTGCGAAATGATGCCGAAGAATATAAGTACCACAATGTTATAGAAGATGATCAGCGCCTGTCTTGATCCGACAAACTCGTAAACTTGCATACGAACATCCTGCGGGAAGAATCGGCCATAAAACAGGATGTGGAAGATATATCGTGGCGCCTTGCAAATGTAGGAGGAGAAAGGCTGCCAGGTGTTTTCCCCGATATGTGCCAGTTGGCCATGATACCAGGCGCGCAATACAATGATGTGCAATGCAAAAATCACCAGCTGAGGTAAGAAAAAGCGGCTCAATGTTTTCCTGAAAACTTGTTTGTCATATCCCAACGCAAGGCGGTAATAGCTTGTCAGTGCCAGCGTGAACCACGGCGTGAGGTAGAATATCTCCAGGGAATAAGAAGAACAGAAATAAACGAAGCCGGCGAGTAAGGCATATTTTGGTTGCTGGCTGTGCTGGTATTTTTGCACACAGTGTAGTACCAGTAAAATAAGCAGAAATCCTTGCAGGTAGTGATAGGCAGCTTCCCATACAATAACCTCGGAGATATGCGGGCAAACCGTGTATAAAACCATTGCGGCAAAAGCCGTTTCCTTTCCCTTCTTTATTCCGGAGTCATCAAACAACCTCCTGCAGATAAGGAAGAAAAGAAAAGCATTGGTGGCGTGCATCGTCACCATAAGCGTATGCCATGCATAAGGATTGGCATTAAAGGCTTTGTAAAACAGGTAGGTAGTGAATTGTGTGAACTGGTACAGGCTTGGGATCCCTGATTGGGCATTATTAATATAATCCCAAAAGCGAAGGGTTCTGATGTTGTGCAGCCATCCTTCCGAATCCGCGACCCATCCTGCTTTTGCAGCCGGCAGGTAAATAATAAAAGTGATCAGCCATAAAGCAGCAAACACAACAATGTTCCTGTTCAGGAAATGCGTGTAAGATTTTTTATTGGTCTCAATTGTGCTGGTATTCAATCGGTAAGGTTATAAAACAAATATAGGTCAATATTGCGCAATATTTTTTTTGCTCCAGTCCGCTGTTTTCCATGCTCCGCCTGTCACGTACAGCAATTTGTACCCATCCGCGGGATGCTTTAATATTATGTTGTACGAGTGTCCCGGATCTTTCATATCTACTTTGAAATCGGCATTTTCGTAACTGGTGGCGCCCATGCCATAATAGAGCCACCATCTGCCCCAGTCATTTAGGGTTACCGTTGCCATGCTGTCATTTACGACGGTTACATTTGCTCCGTCATCCGGGCTGCGCATATAGAATGCCTCTACATCATATACCTGGTTGGTTAACTTTTGGGGCATAATTGCATTATACATCATTCGGAATTCGCCATCATCCCGTGTGCCCACCATCTGCACACCGTCAAGGCATTCAGGCAGGTTAAGCAGCAGAATTTTTTTTGAAGGGTCGTTCGGGAAACCCATTAGTAGATTGTTTACCACCTGCGCCGATTGCTGCCAGTATGCATTCGCCTTATGTGTGAAGCGCAGGTTTATCAGCATATAGCACGCCATAACAGCAATGAACAGTTTTTTGCCGGCTATTAAATTAATTACTGAAGCTATCAATATGCAAAAGAAGGCGGCAAGCACATAGGTATATCGGTCATAAATAACCAAGCCGGAATCCGGGAACCACAAAGGCAGTATCAGTGCCAGCGATAGTAGTGTGTATATAAATAGCAACACTGCTGCCTTCGCGGCAGCACTCATTTGCCTGTAGCGAAACAGAATAAGTAATAGCAATGCAAACACTGCCCCATAAATGCTTACCAGTGCCCCGGTCAATTCTGTGAACCGATAAATTTTACTGCGTAGCTCCTGTGGCCAGAACCTGCCGAGCAAAAGCAAGTGAAAAATATACTTTGGCGCTTTCGATAAATTCTCGGTGTTTGCCTGCACGGAGGCTGAAGTGACGTGGGCAATGCTTTCATGATATAATGTATGTAATGCAATGAAATGGGCTGCAAAAAATATAGCCTGTAGCAGTACGCAGTATAATAAGGCGTTGTAAACAATTTTTTTGTCTGTGCCAATTGCCGAACGATAAAAAAGCACGAGCAGCAAAGTAAAGCACGGCGTGAGGTAAAAAACTTCCAGCGAATAGCTGGACAGCAGGAAAGTGATGCCCGCACACCATAGATATTTTTTATGCTGCAAAGCCATGTATTGCTGCACACAACGCAAAATCAGCAGCATAAGCATCAGCCCGAGCAGGTAATGAAATGCCGATTCCCAAACCACTACCTCTGATATATATGGTGATGCACAAAACAACAGAGTCCCCATGTAAGCTGTTATCGGTGCATTACGCACAGACGCAGTCTGGAGCAGCACTTTACAGAAAGTAAACAACAGCAGGGCATTTACCGCCTGCATGGTAATAAACAATAAATGCCACAACCATGCATTTGCGCCAAACAGCTTGTAGAAAACATAAGTGACGATCTGCGTAAACTGGTACATACTGGGTATGCCAGATCCGGTTCTGTTAATATAATCAGTGAATTTAACCGAGTTCAAAAATGTCACCCAGCCGGGAAAATCACCTACGCGGCCCGCGTTGGCAGTTGGCAAATACAGCATAAATACAAACGCCCAAAAGACACAGAGTGCCCAAAAGTTTCCTTGCCATGCATGTAGTTTCGCTTTATTAATATCCATAAAAGCACCCTTGAGATTCGATACCATATTAAGCAGGTTTTTTGGAAGACGGGATGAATATTTTTTTATTTGCCTGCCGAAAAGCCACAACCCGGCGTAAAGCAGGATGCCCCCAAGACCAACAACCGCCAATTATCATAAATCCGCAAAAGGCATACGACAAGCTACCTGCAAGTGATGCGTAAGCAGACAATCTCACCGCCCTTAAATAATAGTAAAAAATAAGTCCGCTGAATAATACTTTCGCCAACTCTTTGTACACCATAGCAAAATATATATGCTTCTGGCCTACGATGTATAAAGCGATGTCGAACGGGTCGTGAAGAATAAAAGGGAATGTATTTTGTCCCATGCCTTCATAGAATGACCACTTAGGAAGCCCATTTTTAGCAATGTAGCCGGCATTATTGTACAGGAAGGGATAAATACCATTGTAGGAGTCGCTGGCAACGCCTTTAAAAAAATAAACCTTTTGAAAAAGCAGGTAGTCTTTAAATACCGCAAAACCGATCAGCGACAGCAGGAACAATACCACCCATGGCATGTGCCTGTCGCTAACCGTAAATGTCTCTTTTTTGATCATTTTGCCCGTGCCAAATGTAATTCAATATCAACGACCAGATGTATCTGTCAGGAGGTGTTTGTTCAACAAGTCGAGCCATAATTGCTTGCCTTTGTGGTTCCAGTGGGTATCACCAGGCAAGTAGTAGATTTCTTTGGAGTGTTTGAACGTTGTATAAATATCTATGATCTTCATTCTTAGCCGAGGATTATTCTGAACCATCGGGATAAGGTTATTATATCCATCGGGCTGCATGATTGTAGCTGAATTCGGGATGACGGAGAAATATACTTCTGCAAATCCAGCAGCTTTATAGTGATCATATATTCCATTCAGAACATCAACAATGGTTGACGCGTCTGCCGGTGATACCGGGTGGTATGAACTGCCGATATCCGTCTTGCTTATCGTCTCTTTCAGAAAGAGAAACTTTCTGTCGTCAGAGATTACTACATCGCCGGAGGCGCGGTTGAAAAAATAATAATTGAGGGCGGCCTTTGACTCGAACATGGGCATCATAAAGTTGTAATTAAAAAGGTTGAACTGCAGATTCTGGTTGATATTTTTATTAAACAAGCTATTGACCGAAATGGATGGTAACATCGAACTGTAGCAAATACCGGCATCTGCGCGAACTGGAAGGGTTGAAATTTTTTTTGCTTTTATTGTGGTATCAATTACTTCGTTAAACATTTGGAAGCCCGTGAAATAGCTTTGCAGGTAACGCTCAGATACTTCAATGACCAGCACGTTTTTTTTAGTTGTATCAAGGTGGTATTTCAGACCATGATTACGTTGAAAATAACAAAATGACTCGAGGCCGGCGAAGTCGGAATCGCAGAGGTGCCACGTGAAGCTGTCCCCATCCATATAGAGCACCATTTTTCTTTGCCCGTTGAAAGAAGGGTGCTTAAATCCGCCTCTTGGGTTAGGCTGGTTGAATCTGCTTACAATATCAAGGTAAGACATGCTCACCAGGTCGCCGTTAAGACATTGATACGTGCCCCACCAGTAGTTGTTATCCCTTTTATCTGAGGTGTATTTCATCGCAGTGCGGGAAGTGGAGAGCGTAAGCGCCATCAGCCCAAACGCGATCAGAATATCCCTGGCTATCTTTTTGAACATTCCTTAAAATTGAAAGTAAATAAATTGATTTTCGGAAAATACACCCAGGTAATAACAAGCTAGTATCATAGCTCCGGCATAACAATAAAACCCTGCATCGCTTTTTATCGTGTGCGCAGGCCGATATTTTTCACGAGCCAGTAATATTCCTATAATAATTGCCGAGAATACCAGCTCAGTCCTTGATACACCGATGTAATTAGACCCGCCGTGGAACGCAAAAATTTCGCGGATATATGTGATTGCAACGCCTATATTCTCCGATCTGAAAAATATCCAGAGAAAAGTGATCAACACAAAATTGAATAGTATGCGGGCCAGCACGGTCAGGTCCGTTTTCTTTTTTGTATCCTGCTTTTTTCCCCATGTAAGTAATATGACGAGTAGCCCATGCATAAGGCCCCAGGCTAAAAAAGTCCAGTTGGCGCCGTGCCAAAGCCCGCTAACCAGGAATACAATCAATATATTGAGTTTGCTCCGGAATGCGCCCCTTCGGTTTCCACCAAGCGGTATATATAAGTAGTCGCGGAACCAACTGGAAAGAGAAATATGCCACCTGCTCCAGAAGTTGCTGATAGTATGCGACAGGTACGGCTGATTGAAATTTTCCATCAGTTTTATGTTCATCACTTTTGCGGCACCGATGGCGATATCTGAATAGCCGGAAAAGTCGCAATAGATCTGAAAAGAGTAAAAGACTGCTCCCGCGAACAGTGCCAGCGATGAGCTTTCATGTGTATGTCCATATGTGCGCTCTACGATCATTGCCAGACGGTCGGCAATAACGACCTTTTTGAAAAACCCCCATAACATGCGCGATGTGCCTTCTTTTACATTATCCCAGTCATATGCCCTGAATTCTTTTAGCTGTGGTAATACATTCTGCGGGCGCTCTATAGGCCCTGCCACCAGTTGCGGGTAGAACATTACATACAGCGCATACGTACCAAAGTTCTTCTCGGCCTTTTGGTTCTTTCTATATACCTCTATCGTATAGCTCATCGCCTGGAAGGTATGGAACGATAGCCCTATTGGCAGCGCGATCTTCAGCATAGGAAGCGTCACCGACTTACCGAAAAAAAGCGATCCGGCATGTATATTGTCAATGAAGAAGTTGTAGTATTTGAACACGGCCAGTACGCCTATATTGGCAATGAGGCTTACCACCAGCCATGCTCTGCGTGCGCTTCCTTCATTTTTTTCTATTAGCAGGCCTGCGATATAGTCTATTATTATTGTTCCTCCCAATATCAGGATATATTCCGGGATGAACGACATATAGAAATAGCAGCTCGCTATCAGGAGCAGCAATACTCTTCCTTTCTGGTTTTTTATCCTGAAAAACCAGAGTGTGACCACCATGAAAAAGACAAGGAATTGCAGCGAATTGAATGTCATAGGCGAACCTCTTGGTTGTGGATAAAGTTACTATTCCTGCTTCCTTTTTCTCAATATATTATTCACCTGTTGCAGCCACAAATGCAAGCCTCTATTACTCCAGTGCGTATCGCCAGCCCTATACAATGACGCGGGCTCCTGCGCTTGTTTAAAAAGAGTGTACATATCAATACTAGGCATTTTCATTTTCGGGTGATTTTGTATTAGCGGTATCAGGTTGTTGTATGGCGCTGGCTGCAAGATTGAAGCTGGGTTAGGGATAGCTGAAAAATACACCTCATCAAATCCCGCTTGCTTGTAGTGGTCGTATATGGTGTCCAGCGATGCTACTATGGTGCTTACTTCATTGCTGCCAAGCCGGTCATAACTGCTGCACAGATTGTTTTGCATGGTCGTGATCTTATAAAAAAGATAATTTCCATCATCTGAGATCACCACATCCCCGGATGCCCGGTTGAATAAAGTGTAATTCAGTACCGCTTTTACCTGCCTCGGAAATATCAGGAAATTGTAGTTGAACAAATGATATTCCAGGTTCTGGTTGATTTGGGGATTGAACAGGTCGGCTATGCTGAAGCCGGTATTTAACGGCAGTTTTTTTTCTGTTGATTAGTGGCCAGGGCTTTTGCGGCATCAGGCTCGCCTTTCACGCGCAGATTTTGCAGCAAAGCAGGCGTTCTGAACCGCTCCCGCACAAACCGTTCAGATGCTTCTATGATAAGGATGTTTTTCTTCCGTGGGTTCAGCGTATAATCACGTGTATCATACCGGAAGTGAAAAAAGAAGCTGTCAAGGCCGGTAAATGCAGTCTTAGGGATATCCATTACATAACTGTCTCCGTAAAGGTACAGGTCTATATTTTTACAAGAGCTGTCCGGCAGATGTTCAAATGAGTAATCCCTCGGTGCACAGAATTTTTTTATCCGGTCCAGGTAGGCCATTGAGGTAAGGTCGCCCCATCTGCCGCTTTGCTCGCCCCACCATGTTCCGTGAAATAAAGGATACGACCTCCTGTCCTGGATCCATTCTGATAGGTTCTTTGATGTGGACAGGACAAGGGCTGTAATCCCTGTGAGCACAGCTACGTAAGCAAAGATTTTTTTCACCCACATCAGCATCATTTTTTATACGGAAGCAGTTGCCCCGTGCGCCTTTATTTCGATATACCGATAAAAAATAAAAGCCGTTCCTGCAAAGAAACGGCTTTTACACTTATTTTTATATCCGCAACTACCTCATGAACAGCAGTTCACGGTACTTCGGCAGCGGCCACAGCTTATCATCCACCACCAGTTCCAGCTTATCGGCATGGTAGCGTATTTTATCAAAGTATGGCTTCACTTCGTGGCAATACTTCAATGCCCGCTTGTGGTAGTCAGCTATCTCATTCGCCTTCTTCCTGGCTTCCAGCATAGCTTCCACGTTGTCGTTCACGTTCTGTATATGCCCGCTGATCACCTCTATCAGGTTTAGCTGAGCTTTGTAGCTTTTCTTGTCCAGCCCTATTTCTTTCAGGCCGCGCACATTTTCCACCAGCGTATTCTGGTAATTAATAGCCGCAGGCAGCACGTGGTTTGTGGCCAGGTAGCCTATCAGGCGCGCTTCTATCTGCACTTTCTTTACATAGTCTTCCAGCATTATTTCGTGGCGCGCTTCCAGCTCGCGCTTGCTGTAGATGCCGTTATCATAAAATAACTGCTTCCCTTTTTCAGTTACAAAAGCATCGAGTGCCTCCGGTGTCGTTTTGAAATTATTCAGCCCGCGGCGCTCTGCTTCTTCTGCCCATTCAGCGCTGTAGTTATCGCCTTCAAACCGTATTTTTTTAGATTTCGAAATGTAATCGCGAAGCACCTGCAATACGGCTATTTCCTTTTTATCACCTTTTTCTACGAGCGCGTCCACATCTTTTTTGAACTGCTTGAGCGTTTCTGCCATTATTGTATTCAGCACCACCATTGGCGATGCGCAGTTGGCCGATGAGCCCACCGCGCGGAACTCAAATTTATTGCCGGTAAATGCGAATGGGCTGGTACGGTTACGGTCGGTATTATCCATCAGCAGCTCAGGTATCTGCTTGTGTATATCCAGCTTCAGTATCACCTCATCCTGCTCTGTGAATTTTTCCTTCACTCTCATTTCCACTTCGTCCAGCACATCACTCAGGTACTTGCCTATATACACAGATATAATAGCCGGTGGCGCTTCATTGGCGCCCAGGCGGTGGTCATTGTTTGCCGAGGCTATCGCGCCGCGCAGCAGATCATCATAGTCATGTACCGCCTTTATTGCATTTACAAAAAAGGTGAGGAACATAAGGTTCGTACGCGGTGTCTTGCCCGGTGAGAGCAGGTTCACCCCCGTGTCCGTAGCGAGGCTCCAGTTATTGTGCTTGCCGCTGCCGTTCACACCCGCAAATGGCTTTTCATGCAGCAGTGCTTTCAGCTTATGGCGCTTGGCTACTTTGTTCATTACGTCCATCAGCAGGGTATTGTGATCCACTGCTATGTTGCACTCTTCAAATATCGGCGCGCACTCAAACTGCGATGGTGCTACCTCATTATGGCGGGTGCGCAGCGGTATGCCTAGCTTGTAAGACTCCTGCTCAAAATCCTGCATGAAGGCATATACGCGCTCCGGTATAGAACCAAAGTAGTGGTCTTCAAGCTGCTGGCCTTTTGCTGGCCCGTGGCCAAGTAGTGTACGTCCGCACATCATCAGGTCGGGGCGGGCATTTGCAAGCGCTTCGTCTATTACAAAATACTCCTGCTCCCAGCCCAGCGTGGCGGTTACCTTGCTCACATTCTTATCAAAGAAGTGGCACACATCCACAGCAGCCTTATCCAGTGCAGCTATAGATTTCAGCAGCGGCGCTTTATAATCCAGGCTTTCACCATTGTAGGCAATGAATATAGTTGGTATGCAAAGTGTCTTTCCGGAGCCCGACTCCATAATGAACGCCGGAGAAGACGGGTCCCATGCGGTATAGCCGCGTGCCTCAAATGTAGCACGTATGCCGCCGTTCGGAAAGCTGGATGCGTCTGGCTCCTGCTGTATAAGCGCATCACCATCAAAAAGCTCTATGGCAGTGCCATCGCTTTTTATGGTAAAGAAGGAATCATGTTTTTCAGCAGTGGTGCCCGTAAGCGGCTGGAACCAGTGGGTGAAGTGTGTTACACCTCTTTCTTCCGCCCATGATTTCATACCGGCTGCTACCTGGTCGGCCATGCGGCGGTCAACCCGCGAACCTGCTTTTGCCGAGTTCATCAGGCTTTTGTAAGCCTCATCGCTCAGGTGCTCCCGCATGGTGCGGCCCGTAAATACATTGCTCGCGAATATGGCAGTTATTTTTTTCTCCCCATATCCGCTGATCTTCTTCTCCTCGGCTGTAGCTACCGACTGAAGTGCCTGAAAACGTATATTCGACATAATATTAAATTTTATGCAAATCTAGTGTTTTTCAGCAATTCTCAAAAATATTTTCTATTTTTTGTATGAATTGATAACATTGTAAATAAAATAATGTTATTAATAGATTGCCCAGTCTTGAGCAGAAACCACGTAAGAGCACGTAAAATCAGTATTTATTATATTTTCTATCAATATCATTTGCGGCATCCTATTTGCTTTAAAATAAATCGTCATGTTATAATTTGGTGGTTGATTGCCGAAAACTTCGATAGGGATGTGCTCTATAAAGTCAACTCCACGCTTGCCATTCCATTTATAAACTGCCTCTTTAGCGCTCCATGCCAGTGTCAATAATTTAGGATCATTCTGAAATAGGTTTTGCTCCTCCACGGAGAGGTACTTGTGCTGTATCTGCTCTATCCTTGGGTGCCAGGTCTGTATATCTATGCCGGCCTCCTCATATGGGTCTATTATCGCAGCTACGTAAGGCCACGAGTGGGAAATAGAAAAGAAGAAAGCATTATTGTCTATCCTTGGCTTATCATGTTCATCCTTTGCAATCTGGTGCAGCGGAAAATCTGTCTCCAGGTGCTTCAGCAGAAACCGCCCCGCCAGGTGCTCTATCCGCCGCCGTTCATTCTTCATATCAGAGGTCATGCCCGTACGCTCCATAAAAAAAGCCTCATCCTCTTCAACTTTCCATATGGCAGCAAGCCCGTGGTTACCTACTTCCCATTCTTTGTATAGTGGCATCTTGACTAAGATTTTTACGATTAAGGGATAATAGGATATCCGAGTAAATAGATCATCCGCGCAAATTAACAAATCAGCCACTATAAAAAATAAGAGACCCGCGCATCTTAAAATCCTCCCATCCTAAAAATCATAGTTCAGACATAAAGGATAATAGGATGCGCGAGTGGCAATATTAATGTTATTACGCCATATCCTTTTTTGAATCCGGATGTTTGGTGTTATAAATGCGTTTGTACTCAAGGCTATTGGCTCCGAAATTTATAGGCAGCCCAACTGGCAGATTATAGGCTTCAAGATAATTTCTGCATTGGTTAATGTTGGATCCGTTCAATGCAATAATTGCCTTTAGCTCGACCATGATCTTATCTTCAACGAAAAAATCCACTCTCCTTGTTCCTATATCAATACCCTCATAAAAGATAGTCATTTCTAGCTCTCTGGCAAAATGAATGCGTTGCTTCTCAAATTCTATCGCTAGAGCCCTTTGATAGATCACCTCCTGAAAGCCATTTCCCAGAGTGTTGTGTACTTTCATCGCACAACTAATTATTTTGTGCGTTATCTCATTATAGATCATAATGTAAATTGGCAAATCAGCCGACAATAGACAAAGTACACCTATACATCGCGCATCCTAAGATCCTTTCATCCCATAAATCTTAGTTCAGACATTCTATTCCACCACAAGTTTCCCATGGTATTCCTGCGCTCCGCCCTGTAATAAAATAGTGTAAATGCCCTTAGCCATGCCATTTAAGTTTATCGCGTATTTGTTTTCACCTATCCTTGCATGCAAAGTTTGCTCGTTTACTATACGCCCATATATGTCCAGTATCTTCAAATCATAGATTCCTGCTTTCGCGCAGTCGAACGTAACAGTTGCATTTTCACTGGCCGGGTTAGGGTAAATATACACGCGTTCCGTCTGTGGGTTAACAGTTACCGTATTTAATGATGCTAATGATGCACCGCATGTAGCAAAAGCAAACGGCGCAGAAGGATTACCATTTGCGGTTACCTGCATATTGTATATACCTTCAGGCATCGTGCTTGGAAGAATGATCGTAACTGTGTCCGGCAATGTCCCGGTCATAACACCGGTTCTGTTCCAGTTGATGCTTTTGGCATAGTAAACAGTGCTGTCATGGGTAAACCTTACTATCGGCCGGTTGGTCGCCATTTGCCAGTCATCACCAAAGGTTACCCCCTCAGAGATACCGTTAAAAAGCTGGCCTGTAACCACAAATGTATCACAGCTTATTTTGAATACACTGTCAACAACAGGCTTTCCTTCTACCAGGGGTGTGCCATCGGGCACATACTCATAATACTGGGTAGAGCCATTTGCGGTTCCTGTTAGCACACTGCCATCAGGCAGTTGCAGCATATGTACTTCCTCACATAGCATCTCCAGTGTAGAGTCACCGTTTGGTGTCAGGATTCTGGTAAACGAATCAGTGAGATAGTTAAATTCAAAAAACGCAGCAGGAGTGCTGAAACCAGCGCCGGTGTAGGGCTCGGCTACAAAAAGAATTTTTCCGTTCGGCATCATCGCCGCATTGGCGTCCTTGGTTGCCCATACATGATAGGGTGCAATAGTGCTGTAGGGCAGCGCAGGCCCGGCAGCCCAGGTTCCGGGGCTCACACTTCCTGATGGTGTATAGAATGCAGTAGCCCCGTTACCGCCAAAGAACATTGCCCTGCCATCCGGTAATAATACTCCCGGCCCCAGTTCAATGTCTGGGCTCCACAACATTACAGGCAAAGTATCATCGGGTATCCATTGGCCGAGGGACGGGATATACCGCTCGGAATTCTGGCTGTTCGCATCTACAGCAAGAAAGCTGCCATCGGGCAACTTTACCCATTCCCCTTCTTCCTGGCTTTCTATACACCTGTCTGTCGTATCAAAGGTATTGGTAACCGGGTTATAGATCAGGTTGCCATTGAATGAAAAAAAGACAGAGCCCTGGTCAAAATTCTGCATCACAGTCCCATCCGGCAACAATTCAGACATACAATCATTAATGTAAGTTGACACGCCATTTGAGGGCAGCGGTGTCCATACATTGGCTATAGGGTCATATATTTCCCCATTATTATATCCGGTACCTAATTCGCCGCCAGCCACATATACACGCCCGTCTTTAAGCACTTGCGATGCAAAAAACTGTCTTGTCCAGCCCATAGAAGCAATGGTATCCCATGTCCCATTAATATAACTGCCGTTTGAGTCCGGTCTCAGCCGGTCCCAGCCCCAGCCGTAAGCGTCACCGCCTCCAGCGTTGGTTTTTACGATAACACTGCCATCGGTCATTAATAGCGCTACTCCATTATTGTAATGCGGAGACTGGTGAGTAAGTGCCTTCCATGTACCTTGAGCAAGACCATGGTTTGATAAAAAGACGGAAAATAATAAAGCAACCAAAAATTTACTGCCTCGAAAAAAATGTAAATTCATACAACTTGTTTTTGCGATTAAAGACAATTAATATCAGTGGGAAGGTTGGGCAATAGCTTTTTTACTTTTCGTCCCCGTGCGTCTCCGCCCTTGGCGCGACTCATCGGCAATCATGGAACTCAAGCGGATGCCGAAATGAGTTGGTTAAACACAGCTCAGCACAAAGGCCAGCTCCTCGTGCCTCCAAAATCATCCCACTCTAAAAATCCCGGTAAGATATCCACAAAATGCTAAATAGCCCGCAAACGATGGGTTGCCTTTTGAGTATAAATTGATAAACGTAAACATGGTTAAATTGCAGAGCCGTTGCACTGCAACGGCTAACACATAAGGGCACTGCAACGTCTCAAACAATGAAACCACCCCGCAAAAACCGGAAGGAAACCGGAAGAAAACCCGCAACTCCATTTTCCACAATCACATGATTATCAGCATAAATCACTTCCGATACCACAAGATTTTTTTTCTTCGATCCGGCAATTATACAAAAATGAGCAGCCATGAATGGCGAAATATACCAGCAAGGGGAGAAGCCCTTTCATAAAAAAAGCATCCTGAAAATTCTCAAATCCTGAAATCCTGATCTGTGATACGTTTGCGATACGTTTGTGATATTTTCTAAAGATCAAACCATTAAAAACCAACAAAATAACCACAGAATTCCACAGGATTTTTTTTTGGTGAAAGGTGTGATATTTCAAACGATAAACCTTTTCACGGCAGGGCAATTTCAACCGTTTTTGTTATATTTGTAAAGCAGATATTGAGGTATGAGTACGGCAGAATTAAAAGAACTACGCAAGGAAGTGAAGAGGGATATTGGCCACGCCGACGAA
Source organism: uncultured Bacteroidota bacterium (assembly GCA_903887415.1). Taxonomy (GTDB): domain Bacteria; phylum Bacteroidota; class Bacteroidia; order Chitinophagales; family Chitinophagaceae; genus Nemorincola. The sequence continues at coordinate 76,990 of CAISPO010000018.1, forward strand.
AAAATAATAAGGAAGATCTACGTAATGCTGGAAACAGGGGCAGAGTCAGATTTGTGGAATGAAATGCCGGATGAAATTGTAGCAGAACTGGAAGAGTCTATTGCTCAATCGAAACGGGGGCAAACAATTACGCATGAGCAGGTAAAGAAAAAACACCCTCAATGGTTTACGAAGAGGGTGTGATAGGGTTATCCTCAAATGAGCGGATGAGGTTCTAAATAAGCGTGTGATCCTGATCTACAAAGTCAAAAGCCGCTTGAAACAGATCGAGGTGTTATTAATTTTGGGATACCTGGCAAAAACCGAAAAGATCGCCTTATCATAAATAATCTACACATCGAATGACAGACTTAATAATCAGGTTAATCAAAAAAATCAGGAGAATCAAGGTTCAGGCAATCAGGAAAATCAAGGTTCAGACGACAATCGCCGTGCAGATATTATTTCTGCTCATTGCATTTGCCACCCACGCCCAAACCGAAAAACAAGCAATTCAGGCCAACATCAACATACTCGCCTCTGAGGCTATGCACGGCCGCGGTTATGTAATGCATGGTGCCGAGCAGGCTTCTATATTCATACAGAGAAGGTTCAGGGAATACAAACTAAAAGCCGTTACCAACGATGGCTCGTTCATACAGGGATACAGTTTCCCGGTAAACACCTTTCCCGGCAAGATGTCACTGAATGTTGATGGTAAGGAACTGGTTCCCGGTGCAGACTTTTTGATAGATGCGGCCAGCGTTTCCTATACCTGTTCAGACAAGCAGGTCAAAACAATCGATCTGGCTACAATTACTGGTAAGGGCGCCTGGCGTAAAAAACTGTCTTCCTTTAACGAACAATATGTTTACTGCCTGGAGCATGTGGACAGTTTTTGTAAGTTTTTTGGTGAGCAACCCTCAAAGTTCGCCGCCACACTGCCCAAAGGATGCTACATTCTGCCGCAGAAAAATAAGTTGATTTGGGATGTTGCGCGGGATACCATAGAGGCAACCGTATTTTATGTAAAAAAAGATGTACTGCCCGCAGAAATAAAAAATGTGGCGGTGAATGTAGCATCTCTTTTCATCCGAAAAGAAAGAAGCGAAAATGTTATGGCCTGTGTCCCCGGCACTGTAAAGGATACCTTCATCGCCATCACTGCGCACTATGACCACTTGGGTATGATGGGCGATGCAACGATATTCCCGGGCGCCAGCGACAATGCCAGCGGCACAGCAATGATGATTTATCTGTCTTCCTACTTTGCAACCCATCCGCAGCATTATTCGATATTATTCATCGCGTTCAGCGGCGAAGAACCTGGGCTGCTGGGCTCTGCTTTTTATGCAGCGCACCCGGTAGTGCCGCTCGCACAAATAAAATTTCTAACCAACATAGACATTATGGGTGATGCCACCGATGGCGTCACTGTTGTTAACGCCACCGAATACCCAAGACAATTTGAACTACTGAACAAGATCAATGATGCCAGTCACTATATACCTGTTATCAAAAGCAGGGACAAGGCGGCCAATAGCGATCATTACCATTTTTCAGAAGCCGGCGTTCCTTCTTTTTTCTTTTATTCAAATGGCGGTAAAGGGTTTTATCACGATGTTTTTGACAAAGGCGAGGAAACAACGTTGGCCAATGTGGATGGCGTTGCGAAATTGTTGATAGATTTTATAGGTAGTATTAACTAAGGGCAATTATTTAGATTATTGGCATATATTTTGTTCTAGTTTAATTTCCCGCACATATTGACTATTAGCGGGTATTTACTATTTTTGGCTAATATTGTTAATTGTGCAGGTATGAAACAGGTGTTCTATCTGCGGCCGATCGTTTCGGGGGCAATGAAAAAAAATATTCAAATGAAGAAATTATCCGCGCTATATACGCTGGTTGTCCTGGCAGCCCTTTCCGTTTTCTTATATACTTCTTGTAAGAAAATAATTCATTCCAATGCACCCACACCAAACAATGTACGGCTGCATAGCTATACAGCTACCACACAGATCAACTCGGCAACTCCATTCCCTGTTTCAGACACCATAAATGACAACTATACGTTCACTTATGATTTGAGTAACCGGTTAACACAGATATTGTACACTTCTACAGACCTGCTGGTTCCCAACAACCAGAGAAGCGAAACCATAACCTTTAATTATACAAACGATTCCATCGTTAAAACAATAATGACATTGCCGCTGAATACTTTCTATCATGCTACCTTCGAAATAGATACATTTTTAGTGAACGCCCAGGGATTGATAACCAATACTTATGAACCAGGGCATACTACTACTTATCAATATTACGGCCAGCTTCTGGACCGGAAATCAGAGACATACTATCACAATGCACCTATAGGCACAAGCTCGGTAACAACTACTACCAGTATCTCCGAGGAGCGCACATATAACTCGGATAACGGTGATTTTCTTAATTATTCTTTTAATGGTGTCTTAACAGCCAATTTCCCGAGCACAATGACGGTGTCTCCATATGCAATGAGAGATTACTGGACATTCCCTACACTGCCCGGCACTACTTTGTATGGCGCTATTGCACATCCCGACCTGAATGATGGCTACTACGTATATACGCAGCACGGCGGCCTTTCATCATACACCGATCAGCTAAGTGGTTATTCCGAGTGGCCCATAACACTGTTTGCAGTTGATACCGCTAACGATACGGCTTATTGCTCTTATCCGGGCAACAATATTTATGGTAATGAAACATACACGTTTTATACCACTATGGCCAACCGTGTAGGCGATTACCTGCAACTCATGTCATTCACACAGTGGGGTAATAATATTTACCGCAACAACCACCTGGTGAAATCTATCTCCAACTCTGGCTATACCACGACCATCAATTATAATATTGATGCTTATAGCAAGATCACACAAATGACCGTGAAGATCGTGGACAGTGTGGCCAATACCCGAACTACCGTTTACAATCTGCAGTACGAGACCGATAACTAGCCATGGGGCTGGTTTCCATTATTAAGTTTGGGTGCTGCCTTTCTATTACTACTCCTTATTGACCCATAACGAGGACAACAGCCATTTGGTGTAAATTTGCAATTAAGGTCAATAAGGTAATATATCATTGCTGGTGTTCAAGTTAATGATCCAGTTGCCCCGACCTTTAGGTCGGGGGAGAACGCGACAATATGAGCGGCTTTAGCCGAAATAGACCAACGTGAATATACCAAAATGCACTTGACTGGACACTGACCTACTGTTTTGGCCGTGAGTGGAAATGATGAAAAATGAGTGCAACCCTCAATGGTTGGAATATTATTAAATGCAAGGAGTTATGGAAACAATTATAAATAAGGTAGCGGAAAGTGGTATTGTGACCCTGGATCTTGCTCCATACGTCCCGGCCGCCCAGGGCATGGCTACTTTCGATCTGAAGCCGTTTCTGTTCCGGGAGATGATACTGAAAGAAAAGGACTACCGCGCAGCATTACAAACTCACGACTGGGATCAATATAAAGGAATGCATGTGGCTATCACCTGCAGCGTGGACGCGATAGTACCGGTTTGGGCATATATGCTTACCGCGTCTTACTTACAACCTGTTGCTGCATCAATATACTATGGTACTCCCGAAGAAATGGGAAAGGCGCTCATGGTGCAAAAGATCAGTGAGATAGACACCGCGGAATATGCCGACAAGCGGGTTGTAATAAAAGGTTGCGGAGATACCCCAATACCAGATGCAGCCTATGTAATGGTAACCCACCGCCTGCGGCCGGTCGCCAAGTCTATTATGTATGGCGAGCCCTGCTCAACAGTACCTATATATAAAGCACCGAAAACCTTAGGCACGTAGCATCTCCCTCTCCTTCGGAGAGGTCCTACTTACTCTCCAATCTCACCACTGGTATTATCATCTCCTCCAGCGATATGCCCCCATGCTGGAAGGTATTTTTGTAGTAGTTTACAAAGTGGTTGTAGTTGTTAGGATAGCAGAGGAACACATCCCCTTTAGCGAATATGAAAGTAGAGCTCACGTTAGGCCGAGGCAACCCTGCAAATTTTGGGTCGCGGAAGGCCAGTACGTCGCGCTCTTCATACTGCAGGTTACGGCCATGCTTGTAGCGCAGATTGGCAGTGGTGGCTCGGTCGCCTACACATTTGCTGGGGGTTTTCACACGGGTGCTGCCATGGTCTGTTGTAAGCAATACCTGTATGTTTTTGTCAGCTATTTTGCGCAGTGCACGGTGCAGCGGTGAATGCTCAAACCAGCTCTCCACCAGCGAGCGGTAGGATATTTCATCGCCGGCCAGCTCTTTCAGCACCTCCATTTCGGTGCGTGCATGAGATAGCATATCCACGAAGTTATAGACAATAACAGTGAGGTCATTGGAAAGGCAGTTATGAATATTCTCCTCCATCGACTTAGCGTCATCGTTGTTGGTGATCTTTATGTATTGCGTTTTGAGGTTGTCCAGCTTTAAATGTTTGAGCTGGTTACGCAGAAAGAGCTCTTCGTAGAGGTTCTTGCCGCCGTCCTCGTCATCATTTTTCCATTCCAGCGGAAAGTGGGCTGCAATATCTATCGGCAGCATACCGGCGAAGATAGCGTTGCGGCAGTATTGGGTAGCTGTAGGCAATATACTGTAATACTGGTCTTCATCAATCACGCGCAGTGACTCAGAAAGAATAGGTTGTATGGCCTTCCAGTGGTCCAGCCGTAGATTGTCTATAACGATCAGGAAGGTAGGCTTGCCCTGTTTCAGGAACGGCGCGACCTTTTTCTCAAACACCCTGTGCGACATCAGTGGCCCTTTGTCGTCCTTTATCCAGTTGGCGTAGTTTTTAGAAATGTATTTAAAGAACTCTGTATTGGCTTCCGTTTTCTGCGACTGCAGCACTTCCATCATTTCATCGCTGTTGCTTTTGCCCATTTCCAGCTCCCAGTACACCAGTTTTTTATATAGGTCTTTCCATTCTTCATGGTTAGGGTTTGAGCTGAGTGCCATAAACAGGTTGCGGAAATCCTGCTGATAGGCAGTTGTGGTCTTTTCAGATACGAGGCGCTTGGTATCCATTATTTTTTTCAGGGAGAGCAGCACCTGGTTTGGGTTTACCGGCTTTATGAGGTAGTCCGTTATCTGTGAGCCCAGCGCGTCCTCCATTATGTTTTCCGCTTCATTCTTGGTAATCATAACCACCGGCAGTTGCGGTAGCATCTCTTTTATCTTGGCCAGTGTTTCCAGGCCGGTAAGGCCGGGCATGCTCTCATCCAGCAGCACTACATCTACTATTTTATCTTTCAGCAGTTCCAGCGCATCATGGCCATTGCTGAGCGGTGTGACTTCGTAACCTTTGTTTTTCAGGAAAAGTATTTGCGACTTCAAAGAGTCTATTTCGTCGTCAACCCATAGTATTTCGCCTTGTGTGCTCATATTGTGTGTGCTGGTTTTTATAATGAAGATAAAAGTATTACAAATTGTATTCCGTGAGAGATAGGCTGGGGCAGTTTAACGGAAAATTAGTGGTTGCTTTTGGAATAACGTGCCTAAGCTGTTAGTATTGCATACAGAAAGTTAAATACCATGCCGCCAATAATAAGAAGAGCCAAAATAGAAGATTGCACCCGTATGCTCGAGCTGGTGAATGAGCTGGCGGTCTATGAGCGGGCGCCGCAGGAGGTAACCGTTTCGTTAGCTCATTTTGCGGAAAGTGGTTTTGGCACAAACCCGGTGTGGTGGGCGTTTGTAGCCGAGGAAGGGGGTATTATTAACGGCTTTGCACTATACTACATCCGCTACTCCACCTGGAAGGGACAGAAGATGTACCTGGAAGACATCATTGTTACTGAAGCTGCCCGCGGGCGCGGACTAGGTGCGTTATTGATGGATGCATTGATCGCGGAAGCCAAAGAAAAAAACTTCCAGGGAATGACCTGGCAGGTACTCAACTGGAACGAACCTGCGCTCAACTTTTACCGCAAATACAATACCCGCTTTGATGATGAATGGGTAAATGGGATACTCGATTTCTAAATTCCAATGTGCAAATTCCAAATTTCAAGGCCCGCGTAACGAAAGAATATTTCTAACACCCCTTTTGGAATTTGAGATTTATTTTTTGAAATTTTCTATCTGATCCTCATCTGGTCATCATTTCTGTCTGCAGATGGGCAGCGGTACGATGTGAAGTTGAATGATACGCTGATCTCGGCAACCAAATACTGATCCATACTGGCCGTATTGCCGCGCTGCTTACCCGCTATGCCGAGTGTTTGGCCCGGGGAGCGGTCCTGGAGCGCCAGAGCAGCCGAATTTGTCTTAAAGTTGCTGGCGCCTACATAGGTTGCGCTTACATCGTCCAGGTGATCGGTGGTAGTAAGCCGGTCGGCAACCTCAACGGTAATGTTTACGCCGCCGATTACCCAATACTTAATACCAACACCAATGGGAAAGCAGGCCGCCGCGGAACCATATTTCCGGTTGCTGTAGCCGCTTACGTTTTGACCTTCTGTGCCAAGTTGTTGAAGAGCGTATTTTTGACCGTTATAGGTAGTATAAGGGCTATAATAGAACGCGCCGATGCCGCCTGTGAGATAAGGAGTGAATCTATGGGTAGGGTCACCTGTCACAAACCCAAAGAAATTAAATTCGGCCTGCAGGCAGCCTTCAAATATTTGGCTGTTGAAATTAAGATTGCGGGTTTTGTCGAACAGATCGGTATTGTACTTGTCGTCATAGCTTACCTGGGTAATGGTCATCTCTCCTTTAAGAGCTATGTACATATTCATACGTTTGCGCAGGTAAAGCCCGCCACTTGGATGAATGGTCTGAAAACCGTAATTCTCGTTGAGATCACCAAAATATTGTGAGCCACCTGCAGATATGCCTAGTTCTTCAGCGGTGTAATATTTTTGGGCTTGCAACTGGAATGCGCCAGTTACGAATAATATAATTATTAAAAGTGTTTTGCAAATTTGTACCATTATTTCTACAAAACGGCAAAAGTAATTTTTTATTGCATTATCTCATCAACGCAATTGGAACCGGAGCTACGCGGCATGCTTGTGGTGTACCTTGGTATAGGTGTACCGGGTTGACTGTCCCACCTGGGTGAATGTAACTTCCACTTCCTCAAGGGAAAACAGGTCTTTTATACTTTTTATACAATTTCTAAAAGCCGCTGCCAGCTTATGCCACAGCCCGGTTTTGTATTTTAGCGCTATCGTTGTCATAAGGATAGATTTATAACATTGGTGTTATAAATTTAATGCCAACTATGTGCCGGTTTTCACCAATACATCGTTAAAAACGAGAGAAATGATCATTTTAACGATGTATTGCAGAATCGATTCCTTAAACGTTAAGCTACCTGTTTATGCGGCACTTTTATATAAGTATAGCTTTTTGTGTTTCCTTCTTCTTTGAAAGTAACCTCAACTTCTTCCGGCTGGAACAGGGTAGCTACTTTATTGCTGATTTTTTTGAGAAGGCCGATTGTGTGTTTTTTCTCTGGTTTCAGATTATCTTCGGGTTTCATAATGTTTGTATTTAATAAGGGGTATAGTTTATAATGGAATAACGCTGCATCTGTTTTATTATTGCAAAACTAATGATACATAGCTGGTACAAATACAAAGTAGCTATAAAAACTTACGCACAACATATTAAGAGATATGCTGGGTGAAAGATTTTTTTTGGATTAAATAATATTATCCTATACTTTTGCAATCCCAAATTTGTCCGGCTATCTCGGTTGGCAGTTTTCAGTTGGCAGTTTTCATACTAACAGCTTTTACCTGGTTTTTGAGATATCCAATGTTCCTGCCGGACGATTGGTTTAACCTTTAAAAAAAATTATGGCAACAGAAAACACGCTGCAGAGCTATGAGCTCATGCTCGTCTTTACTCCCGTACTTGCGGATGAAGACTACAAGACAGCCCAGAAAAAGTACCAGGACTTCCTGAAAGAGAACGGAGGTACAGTTATTCACCAGGATGCATGGGGCCTTCGCTCACTGGCTTACCCCATCGCAAAGAAGACCACAGGCCTTTACTACGTTGTAGAGTATCAAGCCCCGGCTGATACTAACGCGAAACTGGAGATCCAGATGAACCGTGATGAGAGCATCATGCGCCATATGGTGACCCGCCTCGACAAGTACGCAGTTGCGTACAATCTTAGAAAACGTAATAAAAACGCATCTGTAGAGAACGCTTCTTAAAAAAACTGAAAATGGCTAAGCAAAACGAAATAAAATTCCTTACCACACAGCGTGTGGAAAAACGCCAGAAGAAATACTGCCGTTTTAAGAAAATGGGTATCCGTTATATAGATTATAAAGACGGAGAATTCCTGAAAAAATTCCTCAACGAGCAGGGCAAAATGCTGCCACGCCGCATTAGCGGAAACTCGCTGAAATACCAGCGCAAAGTATCACAGGCGATAAAGAAAGCCCGCCAGATGGCTATTTTACCTTACGTTACTGACCTTTTAAAGTAGAAAATCATGCAAGTAATTCTTATAAAAGACGTTGACAACCTGGGCTCAGCCCATGAAATGGTAGCAGTAAAACCGGGGTATGCCCGCAATTACCTGATACCACAGAAGTATGCAATTGAAGCAAGCGCCAGCAATACCAAAATAATGGAAGAGCGCCGCAAGCAGTTGCAGAAGAAAGAAGACAAACTGATGGCCGAAGTAGCTAATGTTACTGAGGTGCTGAAAGCATCGCCTGTTAAAGTTGGCGCCAAGACAGGCACCAGCGGCAAGATATTCGGTTCTGTAACTTCTATACAAATAGCCCGCGCTATCCGTGAGCAGAAAGGTTACGAAATTGACCGTCGCCGTATCAGCATCATAGGTGATGTGAAAGAAGTAGGTATGCACAAAGCAAGCATCGATTTCGGCAAAGACAATGTTGTAGAAATCGAGTTTGAAGTAGCTGGGGAGTAATCTTCCTGAAACAAACTAAATCATATTGGCCACCCCTCTCATTGAGGGGTGGTTTTTTTGTTGGACAGGGAATACTACAACTTTAATTAACTTAGCAGAACAAAATGAAATATCCCCGACTTCTCTCATCAGGTGCCAATAACAGGGTAGTAGCTGTTTCTGAAAAAGAAGTAGCCAAATTGTTCATTGGCGATACTCGTTCGGATATCGGCTCGGAAGCAGAGAAAATGAAGTTTGCCAATACGGTAAATGGGTTGGTTGCGAAATTTGTCAGACTTGATTTTGACGAAGCATTACAGGCTGAAATGCTCGTGATGGAGCGGATATACCCTATCGACTACCGAGCCTACGAAGTGGAGAAACGTGAACTATGGTGGGAAGTGTTTGAAGATGAGTTAAAACAATTACACAAAGCGGGTTTTGTACACAGAGATATCAAGCGGCCTTCCAATCTTACCGGGCTGGCATTCGATAATATTTTGCTTACTACCGAAGGGCTTCGCCTCATAGACGTAGGCATTTCGGCTTTAAAGGCACAAGTAGGCGATAAGATATTTGACAAATACATAGAAATTGAATTATCAGAAATGATCGAGTTCCGGGAGTATTTTTTGAATAGGTGAGAACGTATCTTCAGGTTCAAACATCCTGTTTATTTTATAACTTTGTTGGACTATGGAGCAGTCGATAAAAATAAAAACCAATGAGTTACAGCCGTCTTTGGTGGATGGCCTGAGAAAATATTTCCAGGCAATTAACGCCAAAGAAATTACTATCAGCTTTTCAACTCCGAAAAAAAGATCACTGCGCGAAGAAAGCCCGGAAGAAATGAAGTCAAGAATTGAGAAAGCCATTAAAAATATGGAGAAAGACAACATTGCTTTTTCTGGCGCTGAATTCACTCAATTGACTAAAGTCCTTGCCGGTATCAAATGAAACCCATCCAATTTGAATCGTCTGCCTACCTCGATTATATAGAATGGGCTAAAGCTAATGAAGATATCTTTGATAAGATCAACAAATTGATTATTGATATTGATCGAAATTTATTCAAAGGATTGGGCAAACCTGAGCCGTTGAAAGGGAATTTTAAGGGTTATTGGTCAAGAAGAATTACCGATGAGCATCGGCTTATTTACTGCGTGGAAAAAGGTATTATCTACATTTATAGTTGTCATGGACATTATTCTTAATGCGGGATAGTTACTTCCTGATACTACATCATAACTAACACTGATTGAACAATTCAGACAAAGCATATTTCCTTAACGTGCTTTTCCCGTACCTTTGCGCCACTAAATTTTTTTTATGAAAGAAGTATATATAGTCTCCGCCGTGCGTACACCAATAGGCGCATGGGGTGGAGCGTTGAAAGATTTTTCTGCAACGAAACTTGGTTCAATTGCCATTAAAGCAGCTTTAGAGCGTGCCGGTGTAAGTGCCGATAATGTAAATGAAGTGCTTATGGGTAGCGTAATGCAGGCGAACCTGGGCCAGGCGCCTGCGCGGCAGGCTGCACGTTTTGCAGGTGTGCCGGACAATGTGCCTTGCACCACGGTAAACAAAGTGTGCGCAAGCGGCATGAAAGCTATAATGCAGGGTGCGCAGAGCATCATGCTGGGCGATAATGATGTAGTTGTTGCCGGTGGTATGGAGAGCATGAGCAATGTACCTTTCTACAACACTAACCTGCGCTGGGGCAATAAGTATGGTGACGTGACGTTAATAGATGGACTGGCAAAAGATGGCCTTACCGATGTGTACCATAACTACGCAATGGGCAATGCTTCTGACCTTTGCGCAAAAGAGTGCAACATAAGCCGCGAGGCGCAGGACGAATTTGCTATCACCAGCTACAAGCGCAGCCGGGCTGCCTGGGATGCCGGTAAATTTGACAACGAAGTGGTACCTGTGGAAGTGCCGCAGAAAAAAGGCGATGCTATAAAAATAAGCAAAGACGAAGATCCGTGGAATGTGAAGTTTGACAAGATAGCCGGCCTTCGCCCTGCATTTAGTAAAGAAGGTACAGCAACAGCAGCCAACAGCAGCACAATGAATGATGGCGCGGCGGCCCTGGTGCTGATGAGCAAAGAAAAAGCAGATGCACTCGGCATTAAACCTATAGCGAAATTAATAGGTTATGCAGATGCAGAGCAGGCTCCGGAATGGTTCACCACATCTCCTTCCCTGGCAGTACCTAAAGCGGTTGCCAAAGCGGGTTTGAAGATGGAAGATATCAACTATTTCGAGCTTAACGAGGCATTCAGTACAGTAGGCATAGTGAACACGCAAAAGATGAACCTGAAGCCGGAACAAGTGAATGTAAATGGCGGCGCTGTGGCATTGGGACACCCGTTAGGGGCAAGTGGCGCGCGCATTATTACCACCCTTATCAGTGTGCTGCGACAGAATGGCGGCAAGTATGGAGCAGCCGGTATATGCAATGGCGGCGGCGGTGCAAGTGCGGTGGTGATAGAGCTGATGTAATTGACTTAATATGCAATTTGCAGTTGGCGATTTACAGTTTGGGTAGATAAATGTCTTTCCAGTTGTAGGTCGCCAACTTTTTTATAGTAAACCCTTCTAAAAACCCTATCATGAATATCCCGTTTGCTACGCGGCAGGCTGCCCGTGTTTTTTTACTAAGCCGACATACACTTTTTATCGTTTATACTTTGCTGGCAATCGCCGCAAGTTTGCAATTAATTCTTATAGGCTCACACATTGCAGGGGGCTATGTTTACACCGATTACAATAATTACGTAATCTTCCGCCAGTCTTTTTTTCACCTCATTGAGGGAAAAAACCTGTATGCCTTATATCCCGCCGAGCAATGGGATGGTTTTAAGTATAGCCCCACTTTTGCGTTGACAATAGGCCTTGTGGCCCACCTGCCTGATGTTATGGGGCTTTGCGCCTGGAATCTTTTAAATGCGCTCGCTTTATTCGCAGCTATCAGCATGCTCCCTTTTAAGAGAGATACGCTCATTTTACTGCTTTGGTTTGTGCTGATTGAATTGCTCACATCACTGCAAAATGCACAAAGCAACGGCCTGATGGCGGGGCTTATGATAGCTGCCTACGCCTGTATGGAACACCGGGAAACTGGCACTGGCTGCTTTGTGCATAGTGATCGTGACGTTGATTAAGCTGTATGGAGCTATATGTTTATGCATGTTCATTTTCTATCCCGGTAAAATGAAATTTGTATTGTACGCTGTTTTATGGTCCGCCCTGCTGGTTATGCTCCCAATCATTGCAATACCGAGCCATACGCTTTTATGGCAATATTGGAATTGGATAGACGTGATCCGTTACGATCAGTCGGTTCAGTATGGGTTGTCTGTCATGGGTTGTTTACATACATGGTTTGGAATCAGCAGCGGCCAGGGTATAGTAAATGCAGTCGCAATACTGTTATTTCTATTGCCATTCTCAAGATGGAAACTATATTCAAATCATTCGTACAGGCTTTTGATATTTTGCGCTACGCTTGCCTGGGTGGTAATATTTAATCATATGGCTGAGTCTCCAACATATGTTATCGCAGTTGCAGGAATCGGTATTTGGCATTTCGCAACACCATGTTACCAGCGGCAACAGGCAAGAATATGGTGCAACCTATTGTTAGCAGCCGTCTTTGTTTTTACGTGCCTGTCGCCAACAGACCTTTTCCCTCAATCGGTTATTCATAAATTTTTTGCCCCGTATTCAATTAAAGCCATACCCTGTATATTGGCCTGGTGTGTGATATGGATAGAACTAATGACAATGAAAGACTCAAACCATGAATCGCTGATAACTTCTGCTGCCCTTGTTGCAGGAACAAAGGTATAACTGTACTTTTAGTGCGTTATCCCATTTCTAATGCTGCAAAATATTCGGGCTTTACTTTTTAAGCCGCATTTTATATTGGTAGTGTACATAGCCCTCGCCGTTATTGCCTCAATACAGGCAGTCATGCTGGGCTTGCACGATTTTCATATGCCAAAGGTCTTCCCGGCGGATATTATGAACAAGCCGGAGTATATGAACCAGTTCATAGGGCGACAGCTTACTGAATACAATAACTACGTCATTTTTAAATGCTCATATTTTCACCTTATACACGGCACAGACCTGTACGGGCTCTATCCTGCTGAGCATTGGGATTTTTATAAATACAGCCCCACGTTCGCTTTATTTATGGGCAGCATTGCATACCTGCCTGACTTCCTTGGCCTTTCCATCTGGAACATACTTAATGCTATAGCCGTATTCTTTGCTATCCGGATGTTGCCCTTCGGCGTGAGGAAGCAATGCCTGATCTTATGGTTTGTAGCCCTGGAATTGCTTACCTGCCTGCAGAACAACCAGAGCAATGGCCTGATGTGCGGTCTTATAATAGCCGCGTATGGGTGCATGGAACAAAAGAAAATAGTGCTCGCTACGCTGTGGCTGGTGCTGGCTATGTACATAAAGGTGTATGGCGCTATCGGTTTCTGCCTCTTCCTGTTTTATCCCGGCAAGCTGAAGTTTATACTTTATGCAATGCTGTGGACGGTAATTTTTGCAGCCCTGCCATTGTTGGTTACACCAATGCACACTTTGGCCTGGCAATACCAGAACTGGGCGAACCTGATGATTGCAGATGCTGCCGCTGCCCGAGGCCTTTCGGTGGCTGGGTGGTTGTATAGCTGGTTTGGTATTGAGAATGTGAAGATGTATGTGACGGGGATAGGTATAGTCCTGTTTCTTATACCCTTTGCGCGTTTCAGGCTTTATAGCAATGAAGTTTTTAAGCTACTCATACTTGCATCTATGCTCATATGGGTTATTATATTTAACCACAAGGCGGAATCTTCCACTTTTATTATTGCTGTAGCTGGTGTGGCGATATGGTATTTTGCGATGCCGCAAGCCAAATGGAGGACGGCGTTGTTCTGGCTGGTATTCATCTTTACCTGCGTGGCTACGACAGATATATTCCCCATGTTCGTTAAAAAGCAGTTCATTTATCCATATAAGATAAAGGCTGTGCCCTGTATAATTGCATGGTGTGTGGTATTTGTGGAATTAATGATGTTGAAAGCAGGGGACCTCGCCCCGGCCCTCTCCAAGGGAGAGGGTGAGGTCAAGTGAGCTACCGTTTGCTCAATTAAATGGCGCACAGAATTATAAAAAGAAAAAAAAATGCCCGATATTAGCCGAAGTATCACAAGATTCAATACTTTTGAGACTGACTGTTATGAAATATAAGATACTCCGACTAATTGCACTGTTGTTGTTGCTGGTAAATTTAAGCAGTTGCTTCCAGGGAAGGTGGACCCGTTATGGGAATCGCAAGACCTATTATGTACACCGTAAACACTACAGCTGGCACCACCGCCACCGGCACAGCGATTGGTAATCTTTATTATTTGGTTCATTTTGAATCCGTTCTGGAGGAATCGCTAGCGAAAGCACTCCCGTATAATTCTCAGTTTCCCAGTGTATATTTTCGGATTTTTTGGTTTGTTGCCTGAAAAGCGGGAAAACCTGTGCATAAAACATTGGCAACGTTTGTCATGTATAGAAAAATAACGTCCTAATTACAGCTTTTAGTATTATTTTTGCCGCCTAATATTTTATTTCATAAAAAGATAACGTATGCAAGAATTTGGCAAAAAGAATCCGTCAGTAAATTTGTCTGAACTGGGTATTAATGTGGGTATTGCGCATTGGAACCTTACACCCCAGGATCTGGTGAAAAAGACACTGGACCTTGGGCAGGGTGTGCTTAATGATACCGGGGCGTTGTGTGTGAGTACCGGGAAATTTACCGGCAGGTCTCCTAAAGACAAGTTTACCGTTAAGGATGCGAAAACGGAGCACAGTGTGGACTGGGGTGATGTGAACATTCCGATGGCTCCGGAGGCTTTTGATAAGTTATATACAAAGGTCTGCGCGTACATGGCTGGTAAAGAAGTATGGGTGCGCGACTCGTATGCCTGTGCAGACCCCGCTTATCGCCTGAATGTGCTGGTGGTGAATGAAACACCATGGGCTAACCTGTTTTGCAACGATCTGTTCCTGCGTCCCACGGTCGCTGAGATAGAAACTCAAAAGCACGACTGGCTGATACTACAGGCGCCCGGCTTCCAGGCCGACCCCGCTGTGGATGGCACCCGCCAGGGCAACTTTACTATTGTAAACTTTACCCGCAAGATAATACTGATCGGTGGCTCGGCTTATACCGGCGAGATGAAGAAGGGCATCTTCGGTGTGCTCAACTTTGTATTGCCGCATGACCATAAAGTGCTGAGCATGCACTGCTCTGCCAATGAGGGCAAGAACGGAGACGTAGCATTGTTCTTTGGCCTGAGCGGCACGGGTAAAACCACCCTTAGCGCAGACCCTAACCGCGCGCTGATAGGCGATGACGAGCACGGCTGGGCGGATAAAACGGTATTTAACTTTGAAGGCGGCTGCTATGCGAAATGTATAGACCTGAGCGCGGAGAAAGAGCCGGAAATATATGCGGCTATCAAACCGGGCGCACTGCTGGAGAATATCAAATTTCACGCAGGTACGAATACGGTAGATTATGCAGACGCCAGCATCACGGAAAATACGCGCGCTGCTTACCCGATCGACTTTATTGCCAATTCAAAAGAGCCATCTTACGGTGGCCAGCCTAAGAATATATTCTTCCTTACCTGCGATGCATTTGGCATACTGCCACCAATATCCAAACTGACAAAGGCACAGGCTATGTACCACTTCATCAGCGGTTATACTGCGAAGGTGGCTGGTACAGAAGTAGGTGTTACCGAGCCGCAAACCACATTCTCGGCTTGCTTTGGCCGTGTGTTCCTGCCGCTGCACCCTACTAAGTATGCGGAGTTACTGGGGAAAAAACTTGATGAGCATAAAGATGTAAACGTATGGCTGATAAACACCGGCTGGAGCGGAGGCTCTTATGGTGTGGGTAGCCGTATGAAGCTGAGTTATACACGTGCTATGATCACCGCTGCAATGAACGGAGAACTGACAAATGCGACTTACGAGCCGCATTCAGTGTTCGGAATATTAATGCCTACAGAAGTGCCAAATGTGCCCACTGAAATATTGCGTCCGCGCAACACATGGGCAGATAAGGAAGCCTATGATAAAAAGGCAAACGAACTGGCGCAGTTATTCGTAAAGAACTTTGCTAAATATGCCGACCAGGCTAATGAAGAGATACGCTCTGCAGCACCGGTGGTGTTGGTGGACGCATAAGCCGCTCCCCATCCTCTCCAGAGGAGGGCGGTTTACGTAACTCAATAAAAAAAACAGGATAGTTTATCGCTATCCTGTTTTTTTTTATTAGCCAATGAGCGGCAATAGTAATTGCCTATTTTTTATCTTGTTGTGGCTGCGGCAGCAATTCGGACGCATCATATTCCTTCTTGAAATAATAGTGATAAACGTTTTCGCCATTGGTACTCATAGGGAATGCGTTGATCATTTTCCATCCCTGCGTACCCATGTAATTTAACGCATCCACAACCGTGTTGAATTTTACAACACTGCCTTCATCATCTCTAAGTCTTGTATCCTTAAAGAAGCCTTTTTCTTCTCCGAAATCGACTGTGATATTCACTTTGTGGCTAAACAGTTTCCCGATAGCGACCATTTCGCAATACTTCTCCATCTTCTGTGCAAAAAGGGCCGATGGGAATAGAAATAACAGAGTTAATAATTGTTTTCTCATGATTTATTTTTTCGAAAGATAATCTATTTTATTTATTTTTCACTTCATCCAGTTCCCTGGATCTACTCTCCATTGCTCCAATGTCGCTTTTTCTTCAGCGGCAAACAGTTTTTGTTCTTCACCAACCTCCATTAGCGCTTTGTAGTTGCTGATCGTGTACAGTGGCAAGCCTGCTTTTTCAAAAGCCTCATCGGCAACGGGAAAGCCATAGGTAAACAATGCGCACATGCCCAGCACCTCCGCTCCTTGTTCACGCAATACATCCACCACTTGCAGGCTGCTTTTTCCGGTGGATACAAGGTCTTCGACTACCACCACCTTCTGTCCGGATTTCAGCACACCTTCTATCTGGTTACCCATACCATGTTCCTTGGGCTTGGCACGCACATAGATGAACGGGAGCTTCAAAAGATCGGCGGCCATAACACCATGGGCTATGCCCGCAGTAGCCACTCCGGCTATCACATCGGCATCAGGAAATTTATCGAGTATCATGTTTGCCAACTCGCTCTTAACAAAATCGCGCACATATGGGAAAGACAGGACTTTGCGGTTATCGCAATAAACCGGGGAGTGCCAGCCGGATGCCCAGGTGTATGGTTTTTGTAAGTTGATTTGCAATGCCTTAATTTGCAGCAGCTTTTCAGCGAAATGTTTTGGAGTGCTCATACGCTCAAACCTACGCCAAATAAGCAAACCTTCAAAAAAAATGACACTATGATTTTCTCCCGGAAGATATACTATAACGATAAGCCGCTCATAATTACCACAGACAAGGAGCTATATATTATCAGCGATCCGGTAGCTGAAGAATATGAATTCTTTGCCGGGGCAACATTACGCAGCTATACTATGGCATTGCGGCACCTGGAAAGGCCCGGAATGAAAGGAGCGATAATAGAGGATATATCGGAGGCGGCGCTCTTAGAGCAGCTTCATGCTATGTATATGCCGCTGGATGCGGCGGGCGGCGTAGCCTACAATGAGCACAACGAAATACTGATGATCTTTCGCCGGGGCAAATGGGACCTGCCCAAAGGAAAGCTGGATGCAGGAGAAAATATAGAAGAGTGCGCCCTGCGTGAGGTAAGTGAGGAGACAGGCCTGGTCCATTTGACGCTGGGAGAGAAAATATGCGACACTCATCATATCTACGAGCAAAAGGGCCAACAATATTTGAAACGCACCGCATGGTACAAAATGCAGGGCTCTGCAGCCGATAAACTGATGCCACAGAAGGAAGAAAACATAATGGAGGCAAGATGGGTGAGTGAGAAAGAACTTGCTCCCTTTGCTGCTAAAACCTATGAGGCTATAAGGCACGTCCTGCATCTCTCCGGGTTGAAATGGTGAGATAATATATGGTTTTTTAACGTTCCTTCTTCATTCCCTTAACAGGGCTGCAACACTACACACGGTACCTTTGTGAAAAGGAATTGTGATGGGAAAATCTACTATAATGCGGCCGGTTCAGAATGTTCGTCATGGATGGCATCTGTTTCGTAATCGGAAGGCTTTCTGGCAAATGATGCGTGAGGCCCTGAGTGGCCGTTATAAAATGTCATTTCTTACTATTCTAATTGCCATACTGGCGATTGCTTATATCATTTTTCCATTCGACCTTATTCCTGATTATATACCCGTGGTGGGATGGATAGATGACGGTCTCGTCTTTTACCTGCTGCTCAGGCGCCTCGCTTTGGAAACACAGAGATATAACAGGTTTAAAGCGATGGAGCGGAAACAAGCAGGAGAGAGTTTTAGGTAAGCCGCTAATACTTGTAAAATAGGTTAACATAGATTTTAGATAGCCACCGGTATTCATATTGATATTTTTTGTAAATTTATGTAGGTAGAGGAAATGTTGAAGTGGTTGAAAAATATTAATCAGCGGAAAATTGCCGCAACACTGGCGCTGGGCACGGTTAGTTGGTGTGCTGTGGCTCAGAATGATTGGCACTTAAAAAAGGACGAGGACGGAATCAAAGTTTTTACATCCGATAATGATAATTCAGATTTCAAGTGCATAAAAGTGGAGTGTACGGTGAAGGCTACCCAGTCTCAGCTTGTTGCTTTACTGACTGATATTGCGCGGCAGCCGGATTGGGTATATGGCAGCAAATCAGCCGAGGTGGTGAAAGCGATAAAGTCAAATGAGTTCATTTTTCATTCGGAGGTGGACGTACCATGGCCCTGTGCAGACCGCGACTATATCGCCCACATTACTATTAATCAACCATCGCCGCTACTGCTTACTATTGATTCCCATTCAGAGCCGGATATGCTTCCGGTGAAGGATGGCATTGTACGGGTAAAGAAGTCTGCCGCACACTGGGATGTAACTAAGGAAGGTAGCGACCTCCTGAAGATCGTTTATACTGTGAGTTTCGATCCGGCGGGCTCCGTGCCTGCCTGGCTCACCAATTTATTTGTGACTAAAGGACCATTTCTAACATTTCAAAAGCTGAAGGAAAATGTGGGGATGAGCGCATACCAGAATGCGCACTATGACTTTATCAAAGAGTAATGGCCAATTTGAAATAGCACTTTCACCGTTAGTATTTTACTACACCGGGAATAAACATACTTGCATTGCCCCCGTTCCTGATCACGTCACGTACCAGTGTGGATGATATAGTGGAGTAAAGCGGTGCACAAGTGAGGAAGATAGTTTCAATATCCGGCACCAGCATGCGGTTCATATCTGCGATAGCTTTCTCGTACTCAAAATCGCTTACATAGCGGATACCGCGCAGTATGTATTTCGCATTTATTTTGCGGCAATAGTCCACCGTGAGGCCTTCGTAACCTGCAACTTCGATCCGGGGGTCATTCCTGAATAAATCCTGTATCCAGTTTGTGCGTTGCTCTAAAGTAAACATCGGCTGTTTGGATGAATTAATACCCACACCGATCACCAACTTGTCAAACAGCGATACCGCGCGCTCGATAATATCTACATGGCCCAGTGTAATGGGATCGAAGGTGCCGGGAAATAAACAGATACGTTCCATATCATTCTGTTGGTTGAGTAAAAAAGGTAAATACGGTGGTACCGTAATTTTTCATTCGTTGAAAACGGGGATGTTTCTGATAATCATTCCTTGGCGTGTGCTCCAATACGAATATGCCGCCGGGGGCAAGCATATTCTTTTCAAACACGAGCAACGGCAGTTCATCAATGTTGGCCAGGGCGTAAGGCGGGCCGGCAAAGATAAAGTTGTACTGTTCCGTGCTTTGCTTCATAAACTTGAACACATCGCCGCGTATGATCTGAAGTATATCGGCGATGCCAAGTTCCTTTGCTGTTTTTTTAATAAAGTCAATGGTAATCGGGTCGCGCTCTATAAGGGTGAGGTCGGTAGCGCCGCGCGATGCCAGCTCATAACTGATGCTGCCGGTACCCCCGAAAATATCAAGGGTTTTAAGCCCTTCAAAATCAATGATATTGTTGAGCATATTGAACAGGCCCTCCTTGGCCACCTCGGTGGTGGGCCGTGCAGGTATGCGCGCAGGTGGGCTGAACCTGCGGCCGCCAAATGTGCCGCCTACGATACGCATGAGAAAAGTTGTTGGGCCAGCGATATTGCCCCATCCCAGATCATGGCAATACTGCTGCCATCACCTGCCTTTATTTCCGGAAAATACTGGGTCAGTTCGTTTATCCGGTCAAACTCCGAAGCGCTCAATCCCGTGCAGGCTAGCTGTAATTGTGCAGGATCAATGCTGTTTTCTCTGCAATAACTGTTGAGTACATAAGCGATCTCTTCAGCTGTGGTATAACCAAACACGCGATGCCAGAGTAACTGGCTATCGTTATGCAGGGTGACACACACCTGCTCGCTGCTTAGGCACAACTGCATGTGGTATCCGCTTGTATGCCGACTGCGAAACTGGTAAATAGACAATGGCAATATCTCTGCATGTTGAAAATTGATCTTCACCAGCTCGGTAGTGCTCACAGGCGCGGCAAGCAGGTACGTGGCACTTTCGCTGGCAAGTGGATATGTATAGATAACATCATTAGTTTCTATAAAATGGATTCGGCTAAGCCAGGTCACAGCACTATCTTCAGAATACAGCTCGTTTGGAACAATAAGATTTTTGTCGCTGCTGATAAATACACCCATGACCAGCTCTTTTTTAGCTAATATGGGGTCTGTATTGAAAATATGCTCAAAAAAATCGACTTCCCACACCGGTTTATTTTTATTATAACCGGTGTATTGTACGGTAAGCAACTCGCTGGCAGCGTTAAAACCAGCTATGTACAAGCCACGCTGCACCAGTACGCATATAACCTGCGCCACCTGCGATGCGACGGACTTGTCGCCTTTCGCATTATATACCTGCTCGTTAGTATTATAGTTGACCATGAAAGAGAGTAAATGTAATAAAAATATTCTCACTTAATAAAGTGACTTTCATAAACCGTAATGCACTATTCGCTTCCAAAAAATAGCATTCATTATTATACTACGTTTTTAAAAGGTAAATTTGTCAAACTGTTCACGGGAAGACCTGCCTGTTTATCGCTCTTCCCCATAATGCAAAGGTATTTTGATCAAAGAAAAAGACAATCAGCTCGGCGTTTCGGCAACGAACAGCCAGATATTAAAATTGGCAGCGCCTATATCCCTGGCGCTGCTGATACCGCAATTAAGTTTTTTTACCAATACCGTTTTCCTGGGCAGGCTGGGTGAGCGGGAGCTGGGCGTGAATGGAATAACCGGCGTCTTTTACCTGATCTTATCTATGATCGGCTATGGCCTGAGCAGTGGTATGCAGATACAAATGGCCCGGCGCGCCGGTGCCGGGGACAAAAAAGGCCTTGCACAGATATTGACTAACGGGGCTATGCTCTCTGTTTTGTTTTCGCTGGGGCTCATGCTATTAACCTTATGGTTCGTGCCCATACTGTTTGGCTATACACTCCATGATAACAATAATTTTGAGCTGAGTGTAAGCTTTGTATATATACGGGTGTGGGGCTTGCCTTTTTTGATGCTAACCCAGTTGTTATGTTCCTTCTTCATTTCCATTGGCCGCTCGCGCCTGCTTATCTGGGGGTCTTTGGTAGCCACGCTGGTGAATGTACTTTTCGACTATACGCTGATCTTTGGCAAGTGGGGCATGCCTGCATTGGGTTTTAAGGGCGCTGCAGCAGCTTCCGTGATAGCAGAGATCTTTTATTGCGCAACGATGGTGGGCATATTCTTTAAAGAGAAACTTTACGGAGATTTTCCGGTTTTTAATTTCCGCAGTTTCGACCTCAGCTTGTCTGAGCGAACCCTGGCTGTGTCCACGCCGCTTATTGTGCAGTTTATGTTTAGCATAGGTGGCTGGCTGGTGTTTTTTATTTTCATAGAGCACCTGGGCGCCCAGTCGCTGGCGGCATCGCAGGTGCTGCGTAATATTTTTGGTATAGTGGGCATAGGCACCTGGGCGCTGGCCACAACCTGCAATACCATGGTGAGCAATCTGATAGGCCAGGGCAGGCGGCGGGATGTGATGAAAATAATCTGGAAGATATGCAGGCTCAGCTTAATGTATGCGGTGGTCGTATGCACGCTCCTGCTTGTGTTTGCCCACGAATTTTTGTCTATATACTCGAATGACATGTCACTGATACTATTTGCAATTCCCAGCCTGCGGGTTATAGTAGTGGCTACACTGGTCATGTCTCTTGCCACCGTTGTATTCAATGGTGTGGTGGGCACCGGCAATACGCTCGTAAACCTTTCCATTGAGATCAGTTGTGTGGGCAGCTACCTGGTGTATTGCTACTTTATTATCAGGGTAAGACATAGCCCGCTATACTTATGCTGGGGTTCCGAGTTCGTTTACTGGATCGCGCTGCTCATAGCTGCAGGCCTATACCTGAGGAGCGGCAGATGGAAGGGGAAGGAAATATAATTTTTATGGAATTTGGAGGTTTGTAATTTGGATTGCAGCGTGTTATATCGAGTTTCTATCCTAATTCCCAATTCCAGCATTTTCGGCTATATCCTGCATACTAATCCCGTTGTGGCTTTCTTCGTAGGTACACTCGCCGTTTTTTATTAGCAATACCTGCGGCGACTGATGATGCACGTGGAAATCTTCCGCTATTTTATTTGATAGTGGCCGGTATTTTAAGAGGTCGAGGTAATAGAAATGCACATTGTGCGCCGGAGTTTCCCGCTCCAGCCTGCTTTTAGCCATGCTGCTTATCGAGCAGCGTGTACTGTGCTTAAAAATGACAACGGGGCTATGTTTGCTTTGTTCTTTTATCTGCTCTAATTGAGGTTCATCTGTCAGCGCTATCCAATTCATGAAGCAAATTTACGAAATTGAAAAAATGCAGCAGAATATGGCTATCACTGATTTTTATGATCCATTAAATAGGGGTATGCTTCAGCACACCGCATGAGAAGCCTAGGCCAAGATTAAAGGATGTGTACATTGATGTGAAAATGCTCTTCGAAGAGTTGTCGGCAGCAACCTCCTGGTAGCCGGGCATTACCCCGGCATCCCATCTGAAGTATAGCCCGAATATTTTGGTGCTGTGAATGGCCCAGCCAAAACGCCAGCCCAATGGACGTTTCACGGCATGCGTCACGTCATTGCCGGGAGAAAGAGGTAGCGTTGTTTGCCCGATGCTAGTGCTGGAGGGTATCAACATATCCAGGTAGAGCTCCCGGTTATATTTAATGCCAACTTTGCGCGGATCGTCCAGCTTCGCATTAAATATCCTTTTTGAGGACAGCCCGGCATACAATATAGCCGATTTATAATTCACGTACTGCGATTGGTTTTGAATGGTTGCCATAGCGATGTTGCTGTTAAACACATCCAGTCCGCCGCGCACACTATACAACCGCAGGGTTTCGAGGTGTATGCGTGTGCTCCGTTCATATCTCATCTCTCCCGATACCCATGAGCTTAATACCAGCTTCTTGGATACCGTCTTTTGTTTCCTGCTAAAATGAAAGTTCAGGCCTATTTCTGAGCTGTTAAACGGCTTTATCCCGTACTTCCGCATGGTATCGCTATTGAGCTTACCAATAGTCGTCAATGATTGCTCCGCCTGGAAGTCAATATATTGCCCGGTGAAGAATAATGTGGCACGGACCGGCAACCCATTTACGGACATATTGTATCCGAAATCAGCAAAAAGAGAAAGGTTTCTCGACAATTTAGGGTCGTCATAAGTTCTCTTTTTTTCTTTCTTTTCCTGGCAGATACCTGCATGAGTGTATAACAGGACCAGTGCAAATAGCATCTTTTTCATCGTACATAAGTTTTATCATGCAAAAATATTTTGCGACATAAAAGCTGTCAATTACACGTTAGTGGTATTTTTATTTTTATCTGTACCACAAAAAAGGCGCCCCTTTAGGAGCGCCAGGTATTCAATAAGTGATCAGCGTTTAAAGGCATGCTTGTTAGTTCATCTGGTAGCGGCC
Source organism: uncultured Bacteroidota bacterium (assembly GCA_903887415.1). Lineage (GTDB taxonomy): Bacteria > Bacteroidota > Bacteroidia > Chitinophagales > Chitinophagaceae > Nemorincola. The sequence goes on from CAISPO010000018.1 coordinate 101,100, forward strand.
CAGCCAAATTGTAGATCGCCCATCGCTGCCAATGTAAACCATCGCCTTTTCTTTATCCAGCCAGATATACGGAGTATGACTTCTCAGTTTGTAGTTATGGTCACCAACGGTAGTATAGTCGGTGATCTTCCCTTCGTTTATGTCAAACTTTAGTACCGAAGGATAATAGGTGGAATGGTAGGTGACAACGCCCCCGGCCTGCCCGGTTTTGGCTGCATAGTTTTCATGCTCGGTAGACTCGTTCTCTAATAGCTGCAGATAAGCGCTTTTTCCGTCCTGCGATAAAATAAGCCGCTCTTTTATGGGGAAGAAAGTGTTGATGTCTGTCTTTAATGTAGCCGGAACAATGCTGTATTGAGCCTTCAACATACCTTGTTTATCGAGCTGAAAACACATCAGGTCCTTGTAGGTTTTCCATTCCTTGCTGCTCACCTTTGTCCTCGAATTTATTTGCCCGGTTATAATGAAGTCTCCGTTGGGCAATTCCTCAAATACTGCAATGTTCAGAAACCTGCCGTCGTAGGCATAACCTCTTTTCTGTCCCGGCGGTACCTGTAGCTTATCTTCAAAGCTTTCAATCGGGTTTTTACTGATCCATTCCACTTTGCCGTTGTTGATCTTTATTATAGAAAATACATCCATCTTCCTTTTTTCCAGGTCCTTATGGTAGGTCTCCATGCGCTCATTTGGTTCGCCATAGTGGTCAGGGTAGGCGGGATTAACGAGGTAGATAACTTCACCGTAACGCTTCTCAAAACTGACATCCATATCACTATTGTATCCCGCGGTAAAATATACCGATCCGTCCTTACCGCGGTAGTGACTTGATATGGTCATGTTTGGAGACGGTGCGTCTATTTCAAAGCGCTCTTTTACTTTTCCGTTGTTGTCTATACGGATGTAGGTATATTTTTTCTGATCGGGCATTGGGTCAGCCTTTTTGGGGGCAAAAACAAACATCATATCAGCATTTGCAAGGTTATTTTCAGCATCTTCCTCCTCTCCATTACCTATAAGGCCAGAATACACAAGGCCTTGGGGTGATGCAAAATCAATAGGAAATTCTTCCATCGATTTATCTGATTTTTTTACGTGCAATAAAGAAACTTTGCGGCGTTCCCCATTTTTTTCAGACATGCCCAGCATAAAAAGATCTCCAGTAGTATGATTGGAATATGCGGCGTACCCCGTATAGTATTTCTCATCTTCATTCTGCAGCGTTATCTCATCCCCCTCTTCTACGGTTCTTCTATAGCTTCCTTTATCCGCATCCCATTTATAAACATACTTGCCTATTGTTAAGTGCAGTTTAAGGCTTTCCATTGAGAGCGCTCTTCCGTTGCCCAGTTGCGCCACGATCACCTCTTTTACCTTGTCTGGTTTTGCTTCTTCCTTTTCTATTTGGACATCTTCTTCCTTCACAAAATTTATGTCCCGGTCAAAGATGTATTTCTGGTATTCGCGCACATCCTCATTCTTGTCGCCTTTCAGGTGATACATGACCTCGATGTTCCCGGTCTCCTTGTTGACCTTTGCACTGTGGAACTTTCCTTTGGCGGCCTCTTTTGGAAGGTCCTGTTTCGTTTCTTTCACTTGCTGCGCCTGTGTCGACGAATAGATAATTATCGCTGCAGCAAAGATTATTGATTCTATCTTTTTCATAACATTTTTTTTGCGGTGTAGGAATAACTTATTGAATGACTAATTTTCCGGATGCTATCTTTAAACCACTGTTCTCAACGCTGTAGAAATATAAACCGGGACATAACTGATCTCTTGAAATTGTTGTTTCAGCCTCGTTCGCTGGCACATACTTTACTATCCTGCCGGTTGCATCTGCGACGGCCAAAAAGGCATTGTACAAGCCATTTGGTGCGGCAATTTTCAGTGTACCACGGTTTGTAAGCGGGTTTGGATATATCTGTGCAGTTTCTTGAGCGCTCACTTCCTTTATCGCTGTTGTGCTGGCAGTACGTATAAATGTGTACGCATTGCTCTGCATGTCGAAGCTTAATACTATATCAAGATTAGGTGAAGTAACATACCAATTGTAATCATAGTCGCCAGGCCCCCAGTATTTATAGATGCGAACAACATTGGTATATGTGCCGAAAGGATTGATTAGTGTGCCATATCCGTCGTAGGTAATAGTTACAGTGTTTGCGCTGCCGCCTACTTTCTGGAAAGTATCAATTACTGAATTCAGGTAGCTCATCGGAAATTCAACTGCGGTTTCAGGATCTGGTGTATAGTCTGTGCCGGTACCTACTCCTGAATAGTTGTTCGCCAGTTGTTCCCATTTGGATGATGACAGCCGCTCATAAATATAAGCTGATCCGCCACTGGATGGATTAACTTCTGCGCAAAAAGTAGCTGTGGGAAAAGTGCTGAAATATGGAGTAGATGCTGGGTTTACGACAGTTATAGTACCTTCGGCAACAGGTGTTAAACCACTCAGATTCCAGGTAACGCCCGCACCTCCGCCGCCAGGTGCCACAGATGCCGTTGCTCCATAAATACTATCGGTCGTACCTACCGGAAATGGAGTCATTGTACTGACAAGTACAGGCTGAGCAAATAATGCGGCGCTTAAAGTTATCAGGTACAGAGATATTAAAACAAAGAGTGTGATTTTTTTCATAAAAATTAGTTTTTGGTTGGCCAATATTTCTCAGCAAAACTACCTCGCTGAAAAAGCTCTGTCAATTACACTTTAGTGGTATTTCGTGGTTGCTGTATCAATGAAACTGTCCGTATCCAAAGCTCATCGAGAAAAGATGGTACGGTAGTTTTCCCGAGATTGTTTGAGCATAAGTGTTGTAGATGTCCTTGTGGGTACCTGATGCGAATATTATGCTCGCCTTCAGGTAGCTCTTTTTACTCAGTGCGTATTTAACCGTCACTTCGTTTATGCCGGGATAAGTATAAAATACCAATGGTTCATCGACCGAAATAAAGCTGAGTTGGGTGCTCCGGTGTAAAAACCGCTCATAGTCAATATACCATCGCTTTGTTCTTACGTGCAAGGTTGCGAACCATCCGCGGTCGCCGGGGTCGTGCAGGTATGCATTGTTTCCCTCTATGCCTAGTGTTAATTTAGCACCCAGGTCCAGGTCCTTATTTAGCCGGTACACGCCAAATATTCCGGGTTTCAGTTCGTAGCTCACATCCATTTTGAAGCCGGACGCGTTAGCCGGATTATAATGAATGTAACCGGTGCCGATGCTAAACGGGATATCGATTCCCGCCACTAAACCTTTGTCGGCCATTTTTCGATACAGTCGAGCACCAATAATGTTTATCGGGAAGTGAAACGAAACTTTTAATGGCACGAAGGTCGCCCGCTTGTTTACTGGAATTCCGCCACTGCCATCCTGTAAATAGGCAGTGCCAATACCTATTGTAGCATCGTAAGAATAACGGTTTAGTTTGGAAGTATCAGCAGGAAATGTCAGGTGCGGTTTTTTTGGGAGGCTTTTTTGCAGAAAAATGTTTAAACCTAAATAGCCGCTTTAGAATAGTGCTACTCGTTCTTGTCATAAGTCAGGCTGAATATCTCATCGTCGCTCATCATCAGCCATACTTTGTCTATTTCGGGCTCTGTAAACTGGGTATGAAAACAAAACAACTGGTAATGTGTGGAGTCTGCCAAAACGGTATAATCGCACCCAAATGGGCCTTCTTTTGAAAAAGGAACATAATTGCTGATCAGTGTGCCCGACTTCAATAGTATGTCCACTTTAAAATTTTTCCATTTCAAAGTGTCTTTGCTTGATTTATTGAAAATTGCTGTTCTCATTGACGTATAAGCCGGGAAGTCCTTACCCTCATAATAATGAATAGTAGCCGGGTACAGTCCGAAAACAAAATCAACGGTCTTGTTAGCGTTACTTACTTCCTGGTAATAATAAGGGTATTTTACCTGCTGACCGGAGCCAGTCAGTGACAGCAGTAATAAACAGGAAAGTAATAATTGCTTTTTGAACATAGAAATTATAATTACCTGGTTAAAGGTAACATAATAAAACAACCAGGTGCTTAAAACTCCGCATTCTTCGGCGTTCTTGGAAAAGGTAGCACGTCCCGGATGTTCCTCGCCAGTATAGAATTAATAGAGGGCTGCTTAAAACTCTGCGTTTTTTGGCGTCCTCGGGAACGGTATCACGTCCCTGATATTAGTCATACCAGTAACGAATAAGACCATGCGTTCAAACCCAAGACCAAAGCCGGCATGAGGCACTGTACCGAATTTGCGCGTGTCTAAGTACCAGAACATTTCATCCGCAGGTATGTGCATCTCTTTCATGCGCTGTGTGAGTTTGTCCAGCCGTTCCTCCCTTTGAGAGCCGCCCACAATTTCTCCTATACCTGGAGCAAGTATGTCCATCGCTGCTACCGTCTTTCCATCATCATTCTGGCGCATATAGAAAGCCTTTATCTCCTTCGGGTAGCCCGTAACGATCACCGGTTTTTTAAAGTGTTTTTCCACCAGGTAGCGCTCATGCTCGCTCTGCATATCTATGCCCCAGCTCACATCATACTGGAATTTCTTCTTTTTGTAGGCTGGTGAGTCGATAAGTATATTGATCGCTTCCGTATAAGTAATGCGCTCAAATTTATTGTTGAGCACAAATTCCAGTTTTTCTATCAGCGGCATATCGCTGCGCTCATTCATTGGTTTTTGTTTCTCTTCGTCAACAAGGCGCTGTGCCAGGAATTCAAGGTCCTCTTTGTTATGCTGCAAAGCATATTCAATAACATACTTCAGCAGGTCTTCGGCGAGGTCCATGTTGTCATAGATATCATTGAATGCCACCTCCGGTTCTATCATCCAGAACTCGGCAAGGTGTCGCGCTGTGTTAGAATTCTCTGCACGGAAAGTGGGCCCGAAGGTATAAACCTCGCTAAGCGCCATAGCGCCCAGCTCGGCTTCAAGTTGGCCGCTTACCGTCAGGTTTGTCGCCCGTCCGAAAAAATCTTCTTTAAAATTGATGCTACCATCGTCATTATGCGGTGCATTGTCGAATGGTAGGGTAGTTACCTTAAACATTTCTCCCGCACCTTCGGCATCAGATGCAGTTACAATAGGGGTATGCAGATAAACGAAGCCCCGGTCGTTAAAGAACTTATGAATAGCATAAGCCAGTGTGTGCCGTACACGGAACACCGCTCCGAACGTATTGGTACGGAAACGAAGGTGCGCTATCTCGCGCAGGTACTCCAGGCTTGGCTTGTTCTTCAATTGCAGCGGGTACTGGTCATTGTCACACTCTCCTAATATGGTTACGTTTTCAGCTTTCACTTCCACACGCTGGCCCTTGCCCAGCGAGGGTACTACAGTCCCATCCACACTTACAGATGCCCCGGTGGCAATGCGTTTTATAATAGCTTCATCTGTGCCCAGTTCCACAACTACCTGTATGTTACCCATACACGAGCCATCGTTAAGCGCTATAAACTGGTTGTTACGGAATGAGCGTACCCAGCCTTTCACGTTTACTTTATAATCAGCTGCCTCGTTTGCTAAAATATCCTTGATCTTTGTACGTTTCATTATTTTTTATTTGTAAAAATTATTTGTTCGTGTTTAATTATCAGCATAAAACCATCATTTCACATCTTGGGTATTGAGCCATTGAGCAGTCCAGCCGAGCAATTCAAAAGTTATTTACTAAAAAACAGGTATTTCACTGCCAATATCATCAAAAAAACTCCAAATATCCTTTTTAATGTGCTTTCCTGCAAATTCAAAGCTATTTTACTGCCGAAGTAACTGCCCACGATAAACGCGATGCAAAGGATCCCGGCTATTTTAAAGTCCACGTAGCCAGCCTTGTAATAATTGATGACCGCGAATATACCTATTGGCGGCAGCAGCATTACCAGCGAGGTACCTTGGGCCACCTTCTGGCTTACTGCAAAAATGAAAACCAGTGCCGGCACGATCAGCACACCGCCGCCTATGCCCACCACGCTGCTCAGCATACCTGCAGCAAGCCCTAATGCCAGCAGGCCTATGATTGTAGTTACGCTCATATTCATAATCATTGCTTTGGTCAAAAGTAGTGAGTATATATTAAATTACGGATAGCTGTTAAACCATTGGCGGCCATATTTGTCAATATGCAGCCGGAAAGGGTGCACTTGGAATTTCTCCAAATTATTTTTTTGAAAATTACCAAGATTATTGCTCCGGATTACGTCTATAGTAATATGAAGCAGCTTTAAACTTGCTAGTCAGCAATTGTATTACTGCGTAATAATTTCAGGGCAATATTTTATTACGCTTTCCGTTTTAACGTACCCCGTCTTATACTGTGAGATTGGGGAAATTAAAAAATTGAGGTAGTTTTTCCGCCTATACCCCTAAAAACTTATCATTGGCAATATTATTTTACCGCTAAAATTGTTTTTTTGACTGGTACTTATATCTTTGCAAACGCACAAAATTTTTCTTTAACTAATATTCAGCAAACACAAAATCTAAAATCAGTATTATGGCAGACGTAAAAACGGCAGCAGCAAGGCCTTCAGCACCACAGGGAAATACAGCCGGCAAACCAAAGAATTCGAACAATTTTATGGTTAACCTTATGATAGTGGGAGCCTGTATCGTGGTGGGCTACCTGACCTGGAAATTTGTGATGGGCAACGGAAATAACTTCCAGGACATTGAAAAGAAACATGCAAAAGAAGGGAATTTCTTAGGGCTCATGTACCAGGGCGGTTTTGTGGTGCCAATATTGCTTGCTACGTTGCTTACGCTTATATCATTCGTAGTGGAGCGTACCCTGACTATTTTTAAAGCAAAAGGCAAAATGGACGCTGGTGAGTTTGTGCGTAAAGTACAGTACCACCTGGCCAATAAAAATGTTGATGCAGCTATCGCTGAGTGCGACAAGCAGGCCGGTTCTGTTGGCAATGTAATGCGCGCAGGCCTGGTTAAGTATCGCGAGATGACCACCAGCAACGAATTTGATACCGATCAGAAAGTATTGAGTATCCAGAAAGAAATTGAGGAAGCGACTGCACTCGAATTGCCAATGCTGGAAAAAAACCTCGTGTTTTTGTCCACTATCGCGTCTTGCGCTACACTGCTCGGCCTTTTCGGTACGGTGCTTGGTATGATCCGTTCATTCTCGGCCCTGGGTTCCAGCGGCGGCGGTGGCGATGCTACTGCGCTGGCGCAAGGTATCTCTGAGGCCCTTATCAATACCGCATTAGGGATCAGCACATCGTTCCTGGCTATCGTATCGTATAACTTCTTTACCACCATTATCGATGGTGTTACTTATGGTATTGACGAAAGCGGGTTTACACTCACTCAGAGCTTCGCTGCTAATTACAGATAATCATTTATTGGTCAGGGGCAATCCCGGGCCAGCTTTTTACCATAAAGAAGTTTTGTGGAATTTGCCAGAATTTGTGTCTATGTAAAACAACAAGCTCATATTTTACTCATGCAGCTTTTTGATTTTTGACTTTTAACTTTTGAATTTTTAAAATGCCTCACGCAAGTTTACCACGGAAAAGTACGCACATCGACATGACCGCGATGTGTGACGTGGCGTTCCTGCTGCTTACGTTTTTCATGCTGGCAACGAAGTTCAAGCCGCCTGAGCCCGTAGTAGTGTCCACGCCAAAATCTATATCTGATATTCCATTGCCAGATAAGGACATTATGCTGCTCACTGTTGATACCAGGGGAAGGATATTCTTTGCTATTGATAATAAGAATATGCGGACCAACCTGATTGAGAGCATTAACTTTAAGAAAGCCCTTAACCTGACAAAAGAAGAAAAGGCAGCTTTCACCGTAGATGCTTCCGAGGGCATTCCCTTTACCATGTTGAAGACTTACCTCGGGTCAACGCCTGAGCAACAGAAAGCAGCAGAAGTGAATGCACCGGGCATACCCGCAGATACGGCTGTACTGGCGCCAAATAACGACCTGGCGGTATGGATACTGGCGGCAAGGGAAACGAACCCCGGCCTGCGTATCTGTATCAAGGCAGATGGAAAAGCGTCTTACCCAAGTGTTCAGAAGATCATTAAAACACTGGAAGGCTATAAAATATTTAAGTTCAATCTTATTACCGACCTGGAGCCGGTGCCGCCAGGAACGGCCCGTTATGCGGATATTCATTCGGCGGAAGTTAAAAAGTAATAAGGTAATAGGTTAATAAGATAGCAGGTTGATAGGTTAATAAGTTGATAGGTCATAAAGCAATTGTAAGCTGCCAACTGTAAACTGAAAACTGCCGACTGAAAATTGTAAACTGATAAAACTGATTTGTTATGGCAGAAATGGATACCTCGAGTAGCGGGGGGCATAAACAGGGCCCCGGCGTCAAAAAAGGTAAAAAATTAAGTACACGTATCGATCTTACCCCCATGGTGGATCTCGGCTTTCTGTTGATCACATTTTTCATGTACACAACTACGCTTGCCAGGCCCAAGACCATGGAAATAAACATGCCATATAAGGACCCAAAGCTGAAAGTTGAAGATCAGAACAAGTTGAAGGCCAGTGTGGCGCTCACCGTTTTGCTCAGCAAAAACAACCGTATATTTTATTATGAAGGCATAGGCGATGACCCCAATAAGCCGCCAGAGCTGAAGTCAACCAACAGAAAGGCTTTCAGGCAGGTGATCATTGATAAAATGAAGTCGGTGGCTGATATGAAAGCCAGCGGCGCGCTGGGTGTGAAAGATGAAACCACAGTTCTTATAAAACCAGACACCACAAGCACTTATGGCGACCTGGTGGGCATGCTCGATGAAATGACGATAGATGATGTTAAGGTTTACGCTATTATTGACATCACAGATATTGAGCAGGGATTTATCAAAGAAACAGAGGTAGCCAATGGTATTAAATAGTTGAGATGCCGATCATCTTGGCAGGAAATTTATGGAGTTTTCAAGATATTGAGTCTATAATTAAAGAAGCCGGAAGTAAAAAGCAGGTGATTCGATTTTCAGCTTTCGGTCAAAAAAATATAAAATGGAAGTAAATAAAATACTAACCAGCGACTATCTCGATATTATATTCGAGGGCCGTAACAAAGTTTATGGCGGGTATGAGCTGCGCAAGAATTATCCTAAGCGGGTCTATCGTTCTTTGATGGTGCTTGGAGGGATAACGCTTGTTTTAGCTATATATGCTGTTATTATGAACCTTCATTTGGAGGTCAAAAAGCCGCCGCCACCGCCAAAACAGGTAGTGCTGGCTGAGCCTCCGCCAATCGATCCGCGCAAACCACCGCCACCGCCACCACCGCCACCACCGCCACCGGTGAAGCCCATGGTAAAGTTTACACCGCCGGTGATCAAGAAGGATGAGGAAGTGAAGGAAGAGGAAGTGCCGCCGCCGCAGAAAGAAATTACTGCTTCTGGCCCTAAAGACGAAAAAGGTGATCCTAATGGTATAGATCCGGGTATTGTAGCGCCGCCCAGCACAGGTGTTGTGGCTGCGCCAGCTGCGCCAACCATATTCAGCTATGTGGAGCAGCAGCCGGAGCCGGGCTTTGATATGCCATCTTACCTGCAGAAAAACCTCCATTATCCAGATGCTGCACGCGAAAGCAACACGGAAGGGCGCGTTATTGTGAAATTCGTAGTTAATGAAGACGGCGGTGTCAGCGATGTTACCATAGTGCGCGGCATAGGCGGTGGCTGTGATGAAGAAGCAAAGCGCGTAGTGTCGTCAATGCCAAAATGGAAAGCAGGTAAGCAAAACGGTAAGGCCGTGAAGGTTTACTTTACCCTGCCTATCCAGTTTAAGCTCGAGTAGTTTGTCCGGCGCAAAGCCCCATATATCCGAAGTATTATGTAGAGACGTTGCAATGCAACGTCTCTACGCGTTTTGTGCAAGTCTGTAGGTAGCTCATTCTGCTTCACCCTCCCCCTGGGAGAGCGCCGGGATGAGGCTCTTGCTCAGCACATGGTCATTCATAAAATAACCGTTGCCAATGTCTATGTCCTCATCCATATAATGAGTAAACCCCACTTTCTCGTAAAATGCTATCGCGGAATGATTATACCGGTTCACATTCAGGCGAAGCGCGGTTATCCCTTGCGCTTTTAATTCCTCTGTGATGTAGTTTAGCATCGATCGCCCAATGCCCTTTCCTTGCTGGCCGGGGAGAATATAGAGTTTGTGCAGTTTAGCAATGCCACGTTCCGTCTCAGACCATGCCGCGAATGCAATATGCGACCCTTCGCTGCAACAGATAATGAATTGATGTCCCTGCTCCATTTGCTGCTCCAGTGCAGCCGGAGAATAAAACAATTGAAGCATATATGCCACCTGTTCCTCGCCTACAATGGGCGTATAAGTCTGGGGCCACACCTGCATCGCCAGCCCACGTATCACAGGTATATCAGCAATTGTAGCCTTGGTTATTGATACCATATTTTATTTTGTGCTTTTCACTGCTGCCTGGTCGCGGAGGAATTTTTCTATTTTTGGGGCAAAATAATTGTTTGGGGCTATTTTAAAATTACCTCCGGTTTTAGTAGCTACTTTTTTGCCGTTCTCATCCAGCAACACAATGATCGGGTAGCCGTCATATTTCGGGCAGTCCAGTTGTTGCCGCAGCACCTCTTCGTTCTTATTGCCTGGGCTGAAATTGATCCTTAAAAAAATGTAGTTGTCCTGGAGTACTTTTTGAACATAATCCTTATTCAGAGCTGCATTAAACTGTACGCTTTCCGGGCTCCAGTCGCCGCCAACCAATATAAATACGTGTTTATGCTCCTTACCAGCGGCCGTTATTGCATTATTGAGTTCATCTTTCGCATTTGCATTCGGATCAAAAATATATTTTACCGGATGTACATTATGTTCCTGTGAAAAACTTATTTTTGATGCCACGGGCATTAGCAACAGGAAAAATAGCAGGTGCTTCATACCCTAAAATTAATCTGTTTTTTTAATTAACAATACGGCGCAAATGAAAAAGGCAACTTATACTATTGTTATTGTTCTTGTAGGTATGTTATCTTTATTTTCCTGCAAAAAAGACTACCACTGCTCCTGCACTTACAACAATACCGTTATGTACAATGTTGACCTTGGCGACCAGACAAACAAAAATGCCAAAAGCATGTGCAGCAGCTACGATTCTACTATTAAGGGCGAAGTATGGACTTGCACTATTTATTAATCGCTGATCGTTAGTGTAATAAGGCCATTTTAACGATTATCCTGTTTTTTCGTAAGTCGCAATCAATAAAAATAATGGCGGTAGGTACATACATGTAACACCATATAGATACTTTTGTTTACGAATTGAACGTGCTAATTTAAAATAGCAGTAAGCATTATGGTCACCCGCTCCTCTTTCACATCCGTTCTTCTGTTCCTGTTTTTACTGGCTTCTCATGAAATTTATGCCCAGCAATCTGGCAATGCCAGTTCCGGTGACAAATATTTAATGGGTGCGATACCGGGTTTCGTAGGCGGCAAAGAAACGGGTATTGATTCCAATACTACGATGCTTACCCTTGCCGACTGTATCCGGTACGCGCTCAGGAACCAGCCCGCGCTCAACCAGTCGCTGATCGATGAATCTATAGCCCGTACCAACAATGCTATCGGTTTGTCTGGCTGGCTGCCCCAGGTGACGGGAGCAGCAACCTACCAGCACTATTTCCAGTTGCCCATCGCTTTTTCCACGATCAACGGTGTTCTAACTCCGCTGACTTCCGGCGTTTACAACTATTCTATTCCGTCCGTATCTGCTTCACAAACAATATTTAATACAGACGTCTTGCTGGCTGCAAGGGCTGCAAAACTAAATACCCTCGGTGCAAAGCAAAATACGGTAAGCGCTAAAATAAACCTGGTGTCAGGCGTAAGCAAGGCGTTTTATGATCTTTTACTGTCAATAGAACAAATTAGTGTTTACAAAGAAGATACCGCCCGCCTGCGGAAGAACCAGGCTGATGCCTACAACCGCTACAAAAGCGGCATTGTGGACAAGGTGGATTATAAACAGGCTACTATTTCTCTCAACAATTCACTCTCCCAGCTAAAGGGTGCGACCGAAGCGGTAACCGCAAAATATGCAGTATTGAAACAATTGATGGGTTTCACCTATAACACGCGTTTCACCGTACAATTTGATACGGCGCAAATGATGCAGGAAATATACATTGATACCAATGAACGGCTGCAGTTTGAAAAAAGAATAGAATACCGGGAATTGCAGACCGCTAAACGGATGCAGCGCGAGACCACCCTATACTACCAGCTCAGCTTTCTGCCTTCCCTTTCTGCTTATTACAACTACAACTATGAACTGGAGAGCAACAGTTTCTCTGACTTGTTTTCAAAAGCATATCCGTATTCTATATTTGGCCTGCAACTGAACATACCCATATTCACCGGGCTCAGGCGCATGGAGAATGTGCATAAGGCAAAACTGCAGGAGCAGCGCACAGACTGGGACGAAGTAAACCTGAGGCTGGCTATATACACTCAATACAGCCAGGCGCTGTCGAGCTATAAGAGCAACCTGTATTACCTGCGCGAACAGGGCGAGAACGTAGAGATGGCTCGCGAAGTGTATAATATTGTGAAGCTGCAATACAGGGAGGGTGTGAAAGCATACCTTGATGTGATCATAGCAGAGTCGGATCTGCAAACGTCTGAAATAAATTATTTGAATGCGCTCTTCCAGTTGATTGAAAGCAAAATAGACCTGGAAAAAGCAATGGGAGACATTCCCACCGAAATATAATTAAAACGAATTATCCATGAACAGGTCTTTAATGAAGATCATCACCATAGCTGCTGCCGCAATTACTTTGTATTCCTGCGGGGGTACAAAACAGGCCGCTCCTAACCCCGCAAATATGCCGGTGCCGGTAAATGTGTTTGAAGCACATGCCGAAAAAGCAACGTACTTTGATAAATTCCCCGGCACCGTCACCGCACTCATGCAGGTGGACATTCACCCCGAAGTCGAAGGTTACGTGACCGGTATTTTCTTCAAAGAAGGGGACCATGTAACAAAAGGGCAAAAGCTCTACTCGATAGACGACAGCAAGTACCAGGCAAGCTATAATTCGGCACAGGCAAATGTTAAGGTCGCCACTTCCAACCTTGAGCAGGCACAAAAAGATGCCGACCGTTACGTGTATCTTAACGAACATGATGCCGTGGCAAAGCAAATACTCGACCATGCAATGACGGCCTTGCAGAATGCAAAAGACCAGGTAACCGCAGCAAAACAGGATCTCACAAAAGCAAAGACCGATCTTAGCTACTCAGTGATCAGGGCGCCTTTCGATGGCACTATAGGTATATCTCAGGTGAAGGTGGGCAATACGGTAAATGTTGGCCAAACAGTGCTCAATACTATTTCTTCCGACAACCCTATGGCAGTTGACTTTGTGGTAAACGAAAAACAGATACCCAAGTTCCTAAAACTGAAACAGCACCCTCCGGCAGCTACAGACTCTGTTTTTTCCTTACTGCTGCCGGATAATACCCTGTACGCGGGTTCCGGGCAAATATCCTTTATAGACCGCGGCGTAAATCCACTTACAGGAACCATCACAGTAAGGCTTATTTTTCAGAACGAGGCTTCCGTGCTTAGAGCGGGCATGAGTTGTACAGTGCGCGTGCGCAATGGGGATACCACAGCGCAGATGCTGGTGCCCAGCAAGGCTATAGTGGAGCAGATGGGCGAATACTTTATGTACATAGCCAAGGATACATTGATAGCCAGTACGGATACTGCTAGGAATAAAGATGCGCAGCCGCAAGGGCCATCTTTACGTGCAGTGCAGCGGAAAGTGGTGCTTGGCCAAACTATTGCAGACAAGGTGATTGTACAAGCAGGTATCAGCGAAGGAGACAAAGTAATAGTTGACGGTGTGCAGAAGCTGCGCCCTGGCTCACTCGTAATACCAGGTGGCCCCAAACCGGCCGCGCACTAGCTTTTGATTTTTGACTTTTGAATTTGAAGAATGATCGCTGATACATTTATAAAAAGGCCGGTAACGGCAATAGTTATCTCCCTGGTGCTGGTGCTCGTGGGTGCCATCTGTATTATGAACCTGTCGGTAGGGCAATACCCGGAGATAACACCGCCGGTGGTTTCGGTTACCGGGCAGTTTACTGGTGCTGATGCACTCACGGTGGAACAAACAATGGCTACTCCTGTAGAGACACAGATAAACGGCTCGCCTGGCATGGAGTACCTGCAAAGTAACAGTACGGGGAATGGGCAGCTAACGATCAACGCAACTTTCAATATAGGCACCAACATCAATGTGGCTACGCTCGATGTGCAAAATAGGGTGAGTATTGCAACACCTCAATTGCCGGATGTAGTGAAACGTCTGGGGCTGATAGTGAGAAAAAAGAATCCGAGCATTTTGATGCTGGTGGCGCTTTACTCGCCCAGTGGCAGCCATAATGTGCAGTTTGTGGACAACTACACTAACATATTTGTAAGAGATGCTTTGTTACGTGTGGATGGTGTGGGGGATGTGTTTTCCCGAACTGATGACTTCAGTATGCGCGTATGGCTAAAACCTGACAAACTTGCGTCTTACGGCCTCACCGCTACCGATGTGAACAATGCGATAGCCGAGCAGAATGTGCAGGTTGCTGCCGGCTCCGTTGGTGTGCCGCCACAGACAAATGTTCAGGCGTTTGAGTACAGTTTGCTGGTAAATGGCCGTTTGTTTACGACTGCCGATTTCGAAAAGATCATTGTTAAAACGATCCCATCCACCGGTGCGCTCGTTTACCTGAAAGACGTTGCCCGGCTCGAGCTTGGTAAATTTTCTTACTCCAGCAATTCATTCGTGGACAGCAAGCGCGCATCCTATTTGCTGGTGTACCAGGCCCCCGGAAGCAATGCCCTTGCTACCGCTGAAGCCATTACGAAAAAGATGGATGAGCTGAAAAGATCTTTCCCTGCAGACATTGATTACAGCATACCCTTTGAGTCCGTTACAGTGGTAAAGGTGTCCATGCACGAAGTGGTGATAACGCTGCTCGAAGCCCTGGGATTGGTTGCGATCGTGGTGTTTCTGTTCCTGCAAAACTGGCGGGCGACGTTGATCCCCGTTCTTGCGATTCCCGTGTCTATAATAGGCACGTTCATCTTTTTCATACCCCTCGGTTTCACCATCAATACACTGACGATGTTTGGTTTTGTGTTGGCCATTGGTATCGTTGTGGATGATGCGATAATAGTGGTGGAAGCAGTGCAGCACTATATGGATGAGCAGCAGATGACTGCAAAAGAAGCGGCCTATAAAGCCATGCAGGACATATCAGGCCCCGTAATTGCTATTGCGCTTATTCTTGCAGCGGTGTTTGTGCCCGTGGGTTTTGTTCCAGGCATCGTGGGCAGGCTCTACCAACAGTTTGCCATTACAATAGCTATCTCGGTGATCATCTCCGCATTCGTGGCATTGTCGCTGACGCCTGCCCTATGTACCCTGCTGCTAAAACCGAGTCATGCCAAAAAGGATGCTAAAGGCCTCAATAAACTTTTTTTCAGGTTCAACACCTGGTTTGAAAAAGTGACAGCCGGCTATACTGGCTGGGTAAAGCAATGTATCCGCGGATCTAAATTTGTCGTGATTATACTGGTATGTATTTGCGTAGGCACCGTGATGTTGTTTAAAACTAAGAATACCGGATTTATCCCTACGGAAGATGATGGCCGTATATATATCACCTTCGAGTTACCTGAGGCTGCATCTACTGCCCGTGAACTCGATGTGCTGAACCGGATAATGAAGGCGGTGGGCGAAACTCCGGGCGTAGCCCATTACGCGGCACTTGGTGGCCTTAACGTGATTACCTTCTCTTCAAAATCAAACAGCGGGACCATCTTCTGTCAGTTGAAGCCCTGGGATGAGCGCAGCAAGCCAGGGGAACAGGTGCCCGGAATAATAGAGGTGCTGAATAAGCGCATAGCTGCAGCCGGTGTGAAGGAGGCCAACGTAGTCGTAATACCGCCGCCCCCAATACCTGGCCTTGGGCAAACCGCTGGCTTTAGTATCCAGATAGAGCAGCGGCAAACGACTGACGATGTGCAGGCATTTGAGAAAGTGGTGAAGAACTTTGTGGCGGAGGCCAATAAAAACCCGGTTATTGGCAAAGCATTCAGCTTCTATAGCGCCCACACGCCCAGCTACAGCATCACGGTGGACCGTGAAAAGTGCAAACGTCTTGGTGTTTCCATTGCTGATGCCTTTGCTACCATACAGACATACATGGGCAGCTTCTACGTAAATGATATAACCTTGTACAACCGTAATTTCCATGTGGTAGTACAGGCAGATACCGCTTTCCGCACCATGATATCTGACATGGATAAATACTATGTACGCAACCAGACGGGACAGATGCTGCCATTGGGAACGCTCATAAGCTACAAACCTGTAGAGACGGCTCCGCTTATTTCCCACTTCAATATCTTCCGCTCTGCTGAAATAGACGGCTCGCCTAAAGAAGGCCATAGCAGTGGCGAGGCCCTGGCTGCATTGCAGCAGATAGCCGAAACTACATTGCCGCAGGGCTATGGCTACGAATTTTCCGGCCTTAGCTACGAAGAACAGCAGGCAGGTGGTAAGACTGTGTATATATTCTTGCTCTCCATAATCTTCGTATTCCTGTTTCTCGCTGCCCTGTACGAAAGCTGGGCGGTGCCATTCTCTGTGCTGCTGGCGGTGCCGATAGGTGCCTTTGGCGCTATCCTCACGCTTACATTTGTACCCAGCCTTACCAATAACGTATATGCACAGATAGGCCTTATTACGCTCATTGGGCTTGCCGCAAAGAACGCAATATTGATCGTTGAGTTTGCAAAAGAACGTGTGGACGCAGGTGAAGATATTATCCAGTCCACTCTTGATGCGGTCAGGCTCCGCCTGCGCCCTATCATTATGACCTCCATGGCATTCATACTGGGTGTAATGCCATTGGTGCTGGCTGAGGGAGCTGGCGCCGTTGCCCGCCGCACTATCGGGTTCACAGTACTCGGCGGCATGCTCGCAGCTACATCGCTGGCTATCTTTATTGTCCCTGTGCTCTTTGTGCTTATCTCGAAAATTGCCTACAGCAAAAGACAATTGGCCTTGCTCAAAGCGCACCACGATGAGCTGGAACAAAAACGCCAATCAGAAGGCGATTCAGCTGTGGAGGTGGATATTAAGCTGAAAAAAGAAGAAGGAAATAAAGAAAACGGTTCGAAAAGTGATGTTTAACCGTGATTGCTGAAAAGGTCTTTTGCAGAACTATATAAAATATTAAGGGGGCCACGCCCATGGAATAATTGATTGTATGCTGTCATACCGTGAAGGTTTAACCCTTCATTGCAATAACAAGAGCTCCATGTTCACCTTGCGGACCGTATGACGCGGTTGCTTCCTTTTTATTTAATCGCTTCACAGATTCTATTTTGTCCGGATCTATGTCTTGATTAGTAAGTACCTTCCCGTTAACCACGAGCAGGATGTTCTTTTCCTTAGGCATAAATTTTTCGTCAGCCAGTACGAGCCGGAAACTGCCATCTGATTTTTTTATGATGTCTGTTATCCTGGAGGAATTTGATTTGTTGCCTTTTTTTTGATCGGGCTTTAATGCTTGTGCATGTGCAAGCGTTGTGCCCAACAATAGCAGAAGAGATAGACAGAGGTTTTTCATAAGGTGCAGTTTTTTTATAAAAATATGAAAAAAATAAATGAATAACAAACAATAGAGGAACACGATAAAATAAAATACTTACACGAATCTCTTTTATGACAACTTTATGAAACGCCGCAAGTACAATCTGCGGTTTTAGATATTACTTTTGAGATTACACAATCAAAACAGAAAATAAATGAGAAATACTGTTATTGTTTTAGGGATAATACTGATTTGTGCCATTGGTGTTAGCTGCAACTCGCCTCGTACCAAGGATGCACCCGTTGCCGCAACTGGTCCGGTAACCGGTAAGTTTGCCTATGTGAACATAGACAGTTTTGAGGCAAAGTATGAAGTGCTGAAGACAAAACAGGACGAGTTTAAAAAGAGGCAGGCTGATATGGACGACGAGCTGCAGCGCTCATATGGCGAAATGCAGAGCGATGCCAACGAAGTGCAGAAAAAAGCCCAGGCAGGTACCCTGACCCAGGCTGAGTATGACGTAGCCCAGAAGCGCCTGATGCAAATGCAAAAATCACTGGAAGCCCGCCGCCAGTCGCTTACGGATGAATTGCTGAAAGCAAAAGACGATTTTAATAAAGACCTGAAAACGCACCTCGATGCTTTCCTCGACAACTACAATAAGGATAAACATTTCGATTTCATATTTACCTACACCAGTTCCGGCGGCTCACCGCTCCTCTATGCAAATAAATCGCTTGACATCACCAAAGATGTTGTGGATGGCATGAATGCAGCAGCAAAGGATGATAAGAGCAAGGCTAAATAAGACGGGGTTGCCAAAGTGTGATTATCATGATACTAAATCCAGTATATGGCAGGCTACACAAAAGCTGACGCAGTGCATGCAGCCTTTGGAAGACATAACATAGGGTGCTGCGTAGCTCATTCTGCTTCACCCTCTCTTTCGGAGTGGTCTCTTACACTATTTCTAAGAAATAAATAGTATTTTTCTGAAAATCACTTCGTTTGGAAAATAATACTACCAGAAATTCATCTTCATTTAAACGCTCGCTGACCTTATTGGATGGAGCCCTGCTTGTTATCGGCTCCATGATCGGGTCGGGGATATTTATCGTAAGTGCAGACATCGCACGATCAGTGGGGAGTGCCGGTTGGCTTATAGCTGTTTGGCTGATATCGGGTTTTATTACGCTGACGGCAGCGCTGAGCTACGGTGAACTCAGCGGTATGTACCCGCAGGCGGGTGGACAGTATGTGTATCTTCGTGAGGCATTCGGCAAGTTTTATGGTTTTCTCTATGGGTGGTCATTTTTTGCTGTGATACAGACCGGTACCATTGCCGCTGTGGGCGTAGCTTTTGGTAAGTTTTTAGGCTACCTCATACCGCAGCTCGGCGATGGAAATGTGCTGTTCAGCAAGACCTTCAATTTCAGTACACCCTATGTCTATCACATCACCGCAGCACAACTGGTAGGCATCGGCACCATTGTCTTCCTTACGTTCATTAACACCCGCGGTGTGAAAAGCGGCAAGTGGATTCAGTTTGTATTCACCTTCGCCAAGATAGCGGCTATGGCTGCGCTGATCATTTTTGGCTTTATTTTTTTTAAAGATCACAGCATCTGGAGCAGTAACTGGCAGGGCGCGTGGACTGCAATGAAAATAACCAATACCGGGGCCATGATAACCCACGAAAGCCTGGGCGCAGGTGCGCTTGTTGTGGCTATGTGCGGCGCCATGGTGGGCGCGCTTTTTTCCAGCGATGCGTGGAACAGTGTCACGTTCATAGCCGGGGAAATAAAGCGCCCGGAGCGCAACATAGGCCTCAGCCTCTTCATAGGTACTTTTGTAGTGACCTTGCTGTATGTGAGCATGAACTTTATGTACCTGAACGTAATGAGCGTAAGCGAAATAAGCGGCGCAGCATCAGATAGGGTCGCAACTGCCGCCGCATTGAAGATATTCGGCGGCGATGGCGCAAAGATCATTGCGCTGCTCATTATGGTGTCCACATTTGGTTGCAACAATGGCCTCATACTCTCCGGCGCACGCGTGTATTATACCATGGCGAAGGACAGCCTGTTTCTTCGCACAGCGGGCACATTAAATTCCAAGGGCGTACCTGCAAAAGCCTTGTGGATGCAGTGTGTGTGGGCCTGCGGCCTCTGCCTCAGCGGGCAATACGGCAACCTGCTGAATTACATTGTGTTTACGGTGCTCATATTTTATATACTCACTATAGCTGGCATCATAAAGCTGCGCCAGACACAGCCTGATATACCCAGGCCATACAAAGCATTCGGCTACCCGGTGATACCCGTTATCTATATTCTGCTCGCCGCTTTCATCTGCATCATTTTGCTCTTTACACAGACGCTTTACGCGGGACTTGGCCTTGCAATTGTGCTGATAGGGATACCGATCTATTTTGTAACACAGAAGAAAGCACAATGATAATGGCGGCCGAACGGCGTTGCATTTAAATTGTATATTTTTGACCAAACAATAAAGCCCCTTTAGGGGTTTGGGGTATGAATAAAACGGAGCTTAAAAAGATTTTTGATGATATGAGCAGCGTCCACGTTGTAGTAGTGGGCGATGTGATGCTGGACAATTACTGGTGGGGCAATGTGGATAGGATCTCGCCCGAGGCGCCGGTGCCCATAGTGGCGCTGAGCCGCAGAGAAAGCCGGCTGGGAGGTGCAGCAAATGTAGCGCTCAATTGCCGGGCGCTGGGTGCAAAGGTAACTTTAGCAAGTGTGATAGGTGATGATAGCGAAGGCGCCAACCTCATAAAACTGGCGACAGAAGCAGGCATAGACGGTAGCCTCATCATGCAGAGCTGGCGCAGGCCCACAACTACCAAGGTGCGCATACTGAGCCGCAACCAGCAGATGCTGCGCCTGGACGACGAAATAACCGATGAACTGTACGCAGACGAAGAGCATCCGTTTATAGACAGCATACTGAAGTATCTGCAGATCGCGAAGCCACAGGTGCTGATATTTGAGGACTACAACAAAGGTGTACTGAAAGAAAATGTAATAAGGCTGATAACGGCGCACTGCAAAGAGATCGGCATCATAACTGTTGTTGACCCCAAGAAGCGCAATTTCCTGGCCTATAAGAACGTAACCATCTTCAAGCCAAACCTTAAGGAAGTGCGGGAAGGCCTGCACATGGAGATCAGCGAGGTGAATGAAAAAGAGCTGGACAGCGCACATAGTAAGCTGAATGAAGCTCTGCATCACGACATTACCTTCATAACATTATCTGAAAAAGGGGTGTTTTACAACAATGGTTTTTCGTCCGCTATTCTGCCATCGCACATACGCAATATTGCGGACGTATCGGGTGCTGGAGATACAGTGGTTGCAACAGCCGCACTCGTCTATGCGATCACTAAGGATGTGGCATTGATGGCCGATATCTCTAACCTCGCAGGTGGCCTTGTGTGTGAGGAGGTTGGTGTGGTTTCGATAAAGAAAGATAAGCTGAACAAGGAAGCGGAAGCGGTGCTTTGTAAGTAATAGCATTTGTAAATCACACCCATTATGCAACACTGGGAGATCATTATTTTCTTTTTGGTTATCGCATTTGTGTATGCTTCGGTAGGCTTTGGCGGCGGCTCCAGCTACCTGGCTATCCTTACTCTGTATGCGTTCCCATTCCAGGAAATGAAACTTACGGCGCTTATCTGCAATATTATAGTAGTAACCGGGGGGACCATCATCTACGTTAAGAACAAGCAGGTGGACTGGAAAAAAGTGCTGCCACTTGCATTGGTGAGTGTGCCCATGGCCTTCCTTGGAGCAACGTTAAAGTTGAAAGAGAACACCTTCTTTATATTGCTGGGTTGTAGTCTGATCACAGCGGCTGTTTTATTATGGATCAAGTATCGTTATGCCAAAGAAGAAGAAGTTATCGCACACAAAAACAACTACATCAAAGACGGTCTCCTTGGCGGGGCCATAGGCTTGCTCTCGGGCATGGTGGGCATTGGTGGTGGTATCTTCCTTTCTCCTGTCCTTAACCTTATGAAATGGGATACACCTAAGAAGATAGCCGCAACTGCCAGTTTGTTTATTCTGTTCAATTCAATTTCAGGTATTGCAGGCCAGCTTTCTACCTTGCCTAAGGGCATTGATTATACCCGGATAGGTTTTCTGTGTGCCGCGGTTTTCGTTGGTGGGCAGATCGGTTCCCGGATGGGCGCAGTGAAATTCAATCAACTAGTGGTGCGGCGTGTAACTGCCGTTGTCGTATTTGCCGCCGGGGTTGAAGTGCTAATTAAGCACTTACCGCACGGTTAGCTCACTTCCCATAAACATAATAAAACGATAGCCGCCACACTACATCAGTTCCTTTTATACCCGAAACGCCAGGATTAAGGAGGTCATTGGCGGCATTCTGGGAAAGCGATGAATTGTAAGTGTTGAGCCACAGATTGGGCATGAAATGTATATTCTTGTAGGGAGTAAAGTCTAATCCTGCAACAATGAACTGTTGCTTTGTGGTGGGGTCGTAAGGACCGGTAACGGCTGTATAGCTCTTCGTGTTTGGATCATTAACAATGGAGCTTAGGTTGCCGGTAGGGTCAAAATTGTCGTACCGGGCGAAATAGCCGAGCACAGCATTTCCTGCTGGGTTAGAAAGTATCCGGCCCCGTACAAAAAAGGTCCATGCAATGGCTGCTGAGGTCCGGTAATAAAGATTGCCGTCATCTTTGCCGACAACCCGCATGTCGCCCATTATCGTGTTGCGGAAACCTTCAAAGCCCACAGTGAGCAATTTTGTGTTCCATGCTGCAAAAAGCTTGGTCATGTTGCGGTCATGGTACCATGCGCCATTAGGACTGGCCATGCCGGGTTTGACAGCCGGCACGTAAACGCCCCAGTTTAAACGTTCATAGTCCTGGTAGAGGTTGATGATAATTCTTTTGTTGAGAAACTTAGCATACACATTACCATAGAACCATTTGTTCGGATCTGATTCCGGTTTCGCCATAGACCCATTTCCGGCCATCAGGTTATACCCAAAGTTGCCATTCCGATCAAACCAGCCTTGCAATGACGCACCCATATCATAGCAGGGCGTTCCGTAAATATCAGATATTGTTCGTTCAACAGAACGATATGCCCATACCTCCTCTGGTGTTTGGTCGTCACGCCCGGTCTTTCCATACGCAGGTGTATTTTGCATACCGATCACAAGGTCTGTACCTCGCCAGATATTCTTCCACCGAATGTTGGCATACTTGATAAAAGGCGAGAACTTGTTGTTCTGAAGCAGGTCACCTTGGGTAGCACTAAAGGGCGCGCCATAATCATTCTCAGACGATAGGGTGAATTGTACGGAAAAGCGTTTACTTATTTCGTAGTCGAACCCAAGATAGATGCGCCGGAACTGGAAAAGGCTGGTATTTGCCGGAACCTCGCCATACTGGTTAGTGCCCCCGCGGTTCAGGATGTCCGCATTGGTTTTATAAGCAAAGTCGCCGAATGCGCAGCCCCACAATTGCCCGTGTGGCTTAAATTCTTCAACCGTATCCGTGACCATAGAACTGGACCGGGCATTACCTTCCGCCATGGTCTGGCCGTGAATATGAGTGGTTGTAAACGAAAGAAATACGGTGTAAAAGGTGATTTGAATGAGCGGAAGTTTCATTTTTTTCTTTGCGTTTGTTGTTGTTTGTTTGGTCGCGTTTTGAAAAAACATACCACCAAAATACAAAATGCACTAAAATAAACAACTTGAGGAGCGATTAGATCGGTTATGACAATAAGCGTTAATTTTATCGTTTCTAACAGGCTCGTTAATGAAGATTTTGAGTTTTGGAATTGCAAGGGAAATAGTTAGTGGTCCGATTGAAATGTCACTTGATGGTGATGTATCTGTCGCCATGCTGCAAACAAAGCTTTCTGAGTTATACCCAGGACTTAGACAGTTGTCATCCTTTGTGATCGCAGTAAATGGTGAGTATGGTCAACCAGAGCGGATAGTTCGTAATGGTGATGAAATAGCCATAATACCTCCGGTTAGCGGAGGTTAATTTCTTAAAAGCCAATGATAGACATAAAAATATCATCAGAGCCATTAGATGTACAATCCTGTATAGCATGGGCTATGTCTCCGGAGTCTGGAGGCATAGATGTTTTCATTGGTACGGTGCGTAATACAACAAAGGGTAAGCAAGTTGTGCGGCTTGAATTTGAAGCCTATGAAAGTATGGCGCTGAAAGAAATGGAGAAGATAGCTGCATATTCACTCGCAAAATGGCCCGTTCATAAGATACTTATACACCACCGTACGGGTGCACTTTCCGTAGGCGAGATACCCGTGATCATTGTAGTGTCTGCGGCCCATCGTGCTGCGGCATTCGATGCCTGCCGTTATGCGATAGACACGTTAAAGGAAACAGTACCGATCTGGAAGAAGGAAGTGTTTGAAGATGGTGAGCGCTGGGTTGCGGCTCACCCATAAACCCCTAACCCCTAAAGGGGCTCAATCTTATTTTGTATTCCCATCATAGATGTAGCTTAATTCCCGGATATGCTCAATTTCAGTCTTGACATAGAAGGCGCAGGCTGTTTCTATATCCGGAAATATTTGTTCTTTAATGGTAATGCCATCCGATAGATAACAGACGCAGCGGTTACTAATATACCAACCTGAGGAAGTCCTCTTGCCCTCAGACCATTGTATCCACATTCCAATTATTTCAGGGCGAACATGTATTATTTGTTTTACTTCCTCTTCATTTATTTCGTTAGGGAATTGATAATAACCAGATTCTTTCAGTAAATCAAAAACCGATTTGTTTTCACTTTCGGAGAGTTTAGGAATAGATAGTATTTTATTCAGGACCATATTCTTCGTTACTTTTTCCGCATCTTCAGGCGTATTGGCATTCATCAGCGCATCTGGGTTTGGCGCTTTCAGCATTTTTACCCGCTCATTATTTCTTATCAGTACCTTCCGCGGACAGGTGAAATCATTCGCGAGAAACGAAAGCAGAACTTCATATCCCGCAGGTTCCCAAATGGTGATCAGCGGCTCTGGTAGCCCATCAAAAGGACTTTCAAAGGTTGTAGCGATTTTGGTTGTATCCCGGTTGTCAATAAGGTATTGCAGTGTAGCATTATCCAGCAGCGGCAGATCGCAGGCGGTAACGAGCCAGGCGACATCAGGATATGCTTTGAATGCCGAGAGTATGCCCGTCATTGGGCCTGAGCCGGTATAACTATCCGGAATGATGTGATGCTTTTGGTCTATCTCTTGTTGCTGCTTTGGCCTGCAGGAAATGAAAACATCGGAGCAAATGCTTTTGAGCATATCAGCCATGTAATACCGCTGCTCTGCCCCGTGCCACTTGATAATGCTCTTGTCGTGGCCCATGCGCATGCTCTTGCCGCCGGCAAGCACTAGCCCATAGAGTAGCGGTTGTTTATTTTCCTCTTTTGAAATCACGTTTGCCTCCTGTTTTCTCCATCAGTTTGGTTTCCTTTATCACTATATCGTGGCTCATGGCTTTGCACATATCATAAACGGTCAGTGCGGCAATACTTGCTCCTACAAGTGCTTCCATCTCTACGCCTGTCTTTGCAGTGAGACTGGCCGTGCAGTCGATTACTACTTCCTGTTTCTTATTTATGTGGATGTCGATTGTACAATTGTCAAGGCCGAGTGGATGGCATAGCGGAATCAGCTCCCCGGTTTTCTTCGCTGCCATTATACCTGCTATGATAGCGGTCTGAAACACAGAACCTTTTTTACTCTTTATATCGTCATCAGCGAACTGATCCATTACCTCCTGCGGCATTGAAACAATGCTCCTTGCCGTAGCCGTGCGCAGCGACAATTTCTTTTCGCCAACATCAACCATTGTTGGGTTGCCTTTTTTATTTATGTGGGTAAGCTCTTTCATTTACATGATTTGTTTGAATGGCCATATCCGGTACACTTCACCTTTCTTAAAGATACTTTGTTCCAGCGGAAGTTCCATAAACGCATCGGTATCCAGCAGGTTTGCAAAGTCACCTGAACCGTGGCCTTCGATGGGTGTAGCATGTAGGTGGCCATGTTTGCAGATTTTTAGTTTCACCTGTACAAAGTATTGCAGGGCAGCAGTAAAAGTAACATCCTCGTTCAGCTCAGCAAACGCAGGTTTTGAAGACACACCAAGTGACTGTTCCAGCCAGGGTAGAAAGTAACGATGCAGGCACATAAACGTAGATACCGGGTTGCCCGGAAAGGCAAGCACCAACACCCCATTTTCATGCTTGCCAAACCAAAAAGGTTTACCCGGCCTTTGCTGCACTTTATGAAAGAGTTTTTCAACATGCAAACCCTCCAGCACCTGCGGCACATAATCAAACTTACCCATGGAGATACCCCCGCTCAGAATGATCACATCATACGTTGCAAGACATTCCTTAATTTGGATTTGGGTAATGGTCGGTTCATCGGGAATATGCAACGTGTCAGCAATTAAATGGTATTGTTGCAGTACAGCCTTTACGGCGTAACTATTGGAGCGGCGTACCTGGTATGGCGTAGGTGTTTCATCCACATTTACCAGTTCATCACCCGTGGAGATAATTACAACCCTTGGCAACTTTTTCACCAACAGCGTACTCTTGCCTACCGATGCAGCCATACTGATATGCGCCGGATTGATGTACTCATTAGCCACAGCGACCGTTTCACCTTGCTCTTTATCTTTTCCTTTATAGTGAATGTTCTGCCCCTTCCTGATATTGTTCGTACACAGTGTGGCTACACCATTTTTTATATCCACGTCCTCATACCTCACTATTGTGTCTGTAGTATCTGGCAGTGCTGCACCCGTCATTATTTCAACGCACTCATTTAATGCATCAATTTCAATAGGCACATCGCCAGCGGCCACAATGCCCTTTACCACAAACGTTTTTATTCCAGACTCAACTGCCGCATACTTTATTGCAATACCATCCATCGTTACCCGGTTGCATGGCGGCAGATCCCGGTCAGCCTTTAGATCCTCAGCGAGTACCCGGCCCAGTGCCTGTTCAAACGGAACTTGCTCTGAGCCGTAGTCTCTGGCTTGTGCTAGGATTATTTCTTCTGCTTCTTTGACTGTTGTCATTTTGTCTGAACTATGATTTTCTTGATTTATTTGATTTTTATGAGTGTTGCCGATTTTGTAGTGTTTATTGATTTGAGCTTTTGTATTTTTTATTTGTAAGCCTCTTGGTTTGCAAACTCACAGCTCCAAAATTTATTAGTAGCCCTATTCCCAGGTTGTATGCTTCAAGATAGTTTATCGCTTGCGCAAAATGAACGGGTTCTATTTGAACAAGTGCTTTAAGCTCTACTGATATAATTCCCTCAATTAGAAAATCAACTCTCCTCGTGCCAATTTGAATATCCCTGTAATAAATAGGCATTTCATGTTCTCTGCTGAAACTAATACCTTGCAAGTCCATTTCAATTTCTAAAGCTCTTTGGTAGATAACTTCCTGAAAGCCGTTACCAAGTGTACTATGAACGGTCATTGCGCATTGAATTATTCTAGCGGTTATTGCAGAGTGTTTATATTGTTCTCTTACAACGCTCATAGACTCAAATGATTTTCAATAAAGAAATCAAATTAATCACAATAATCAAATAAATCATAGTTCAGACAACTGTTACCCGCCTATCGCCGCCATAGACTCATGCACCCCGTTCTTCTCCGCTTCAAAACCGTCCTTCGCTCTGTGGCTGATAGCGTTAAGTAATGTGGTTTGTATAGCTTCATCGTTTTGCCCGTCGCGTACAAGATCTTTTATATTCAGCACCCCATTATCATACAGACAAGTTTTTAGCATGCCCTGGGGTGTTATGCGAATACGGTTGCAAGTGCCGCAAAATGAACGGGTATAAGCCGCTATGATGCCCACATCACCTTTATGGCCGGGTATGTGGTAGTTGTAAGAAGTAGAATAAGCTGGATCAGCGATCTTCTGAATGTCCGGGTATTTGTCCTTGATGGTTTGCAATATTCTTATGTAGTCCCAATTCATGGGGTGGTAAGTACCCGTGCCATTAAAGGGCATCTCTTCGATAAATCGTACACTCACTGGGAGGTCTTTGGTAAGGCCCACAAGCGCAAGAATATCTTCCGTGTTTTTTCCCTCCATTACTACTGCATTCAACTTTACCTGTATATTGTGGCGCAGTAGTTGGTTCATTGTCTCAAGTACCTGCGGCAGTTCATCACGGCGGGTGATGGCAAAAAAACGGTTGCGGTCTATAGTATCCAGGCTGAGGTTTACCGAGCGGATACCTAGGTTTTTTAGTTCCGGTATCAGCGGTGCGGTGAGCACACCATTCGTGGTCAGTGTAAGTTCCTTGAGGCCATTCAGTTTGGAAAGCTTTGTAAGGAACGGCATCAGGTCTTTGCGCACAAAGGGCTCGCCGCCGGTGATACGTATTTTCTCAATGCCCATTTTTACCAGCAGGGTACAGATGCGCAGCATCTCGTCATAGGTCATCAGCTCATTACGGGAAAGCCAGTCTATACCGTCTTCAGGCATACAATAAAAGCAACGAAGATTGCACCTGTCGGTAACAGCAAGGCGGAGGTGGTTTATTTTTCTTCCGTGATTATCTAGCAGCACCGTATAAAGGTCGGTTCGTTTTGTGAGGTTGCAAAATTGGTCGTAATAAAAATATGGAACAATTGTATTTTGTACGCTTCAAAAGTAGCCCCAAATACCTATAAGATTGATGTTTGACGAAACAAAATATAATCCAGAAATACATCACCGTCGCTCAATACGGCTAAAGGGATATGACTATTCGCAGGCAGGAGCCTATTACATCACTGCTTGTGTGAAAGATAAAATGTGTATGTTTGGAAGGGTCGTTGACGAAGTCATGATGTTAAATGATGCAGGAATAATGATCGATAAATGGTGGCAAAAAATACCGGGGAAATTCCAGGATATTGAATTGGGCGAATATCAAATAATGCCAAACCATTTTCACGGAATTTTCGTTAATGTAGGGGCGGACCCATGTGTCCGCCCTGTCTCGCGTGAAGCAGATAGTATAAATGAACCACATATCGTATCCAATGATGCGATAGATACCTCCGCGAGTTTAGGCGAACACATAGGTTCTCCCCTACAGCGTATTATGCAATGGTTTAAAACGATGTCAACAAACGAATATATCAGGAATGTAAAGACAAAAGACTGGCCCCCGTTTAATCGAAAATTATTTCAGCGTGATTATTACGAACATATAATTCGCAATGAAGAAGCCTATAATAACATTGCAGAGTATATCGGGAATAATCCAAAAAATTGGAATAATGATAAATTTTATTTAGGCTGATATTTGTTGATGCTTTGTTACATACCCGTGTGATTAGGATGGGCATGTGGATTTATCAGGATTGTTACACACCCGTGTGGTTAGGGCGGACACATGGGTCCGCCCCTACGATAATCGATATAATAGAAACAATCAATCCGCCCATAAAAAGGATACCAAAATTCATCCGTAAATTGCGGATAATGAGTACGGATATTTTAGCGCCTGTGGCGGAAGCAGGTAATATTGAAGTGATGGGGGCGAGGGTGCATAACCTGAAGAATATAGATGTAAGCATTCCCAAAAATAAATTAGTGGTCATCACGGGTATCAGCGGCAGCGGCAAATCATCGCTGGCGTTCGATACGATATTTGCGGAAGGGCAGCGGCGCTATATGGAGAGCTTTGCAGCCTATGCCCGCCAGTTCATGGGCGACCTGGACCGCCCGGATGTGGATAAGATCACGGGGCTTTCGCCAGTCATCAGCATAGAACAGAAGACTACCAACCGTAATCCCCGCTCCACGGTGGGTACCGTGACAGAGGTGTATGACTTTATGCGTCTTTTATTTGCACGGGTGGCGGAGGCGTTTTCTTACAACACCGGTAAGAAGATGCAGAAGTTTAGCGAGGAAGAAATAGTAACGCATATAGAGCAGAATTTTGATGGTAAGAAGATCATGCTGCTGGCGCCGGTGGTGCGTGGGCGCAAGGGGCACTACCGTGAGTTGTTTGAGCAACTGCGCAAGCAGGGCTATGTGAAGGTGCGTATAGATGGAGAAGTTACGGACCTCAAAGAGCGTATGCAACTGGACCGCTACAAGATACATGACATAGAGCTGGTAGTGGACCGGGTGATCGTGCAGAAGGAAGGGGAGAGCAGGCTGAGCCAGAGCGTGCAGAAGGCGCTGCAGGTAGGTAAGGAGTTGATGTTTGTGGCCGATGTAGAGAAAAACACTATCAGCCAATATAGCAAGACACTGATGTGCCTGGATACAGGTATATCGTATGAAGAGCCGTCGCCTAATACTTTCTCGTTCAACTCTCCGTATGGCGCGTGCCCCAAATGTAAAGGGCTGGGCAGTGTCTATCAGGTGAATATGGCCGAGGTGCTGCCGGATATGGAAAAGAGCATAACCGATGGCGGCATAGCCCCGCTCGGTGGTGAGCGCGATTCTTGGTCGTTTCAGCAGGCTATGATACTGGCTAAGAAAAATAAGATATCACTAAATGTGCCGCTGAAGAATATTCCGCAGAAGCAATTGAACATACTGCTTTACGGCAATGAAGAAGGCGTGATCACTTACACCATTGATGAGCCGGAAACATATCATGAAGTAGTGGTGCAGCATAACTATGAAGGCATCGTGAACATGGTGCTGCGGTGGTTCAATGAAACTACAAGTGAGGGGATAAGGCAGTGGGCAGAGAATTTTATGCAGCTTAACGCCTGCCCGGTATGCGGTGGGGCAAGGCTCAAAAAAGAAAGCCTGTTCTTTAAACTGGATGGGAAGAATATATCGGAGCTTTCTGCAAAATCACTGCAGGAAATGATGGAGTGGTTTGTGAACATAGAAGGCCGGCTGAACAATAAGCAAAACCAGATAGCAAAGGACATTCTAAAAGAGATACGCGACAGGTTGCACTTCCTGCTGGATGTAGGGCTGCATTACCTGACCGTTGACCGCCCAACCCGCACATTGAGCGGTGGCGAGAGCCAGCGCATAAGGCTGGCGACGCAGATAGGCTCACAGCTTACCGGCATCACGTATATACTCGATGAGCCCAGCATTGGCCTGCACCAGCGGGATAACCTCCGATTGATAAAAGCATTGAGAAGCCTGAGGGATGGGGGCAATTCCGTGTTGGTGGTGGAGCATGACAAAGACATTATGCTGGCCAGTGACCACCTCATAGATATAGGCCCTGCAGCCGGTATGCATGGAGGCAGGGTAGTGAGCGCAGGTACGCCTAAGCAGATATTGAAGATGGATACGACCACTTCAAAGTATCTGAACCATACACTGCAAATAGAGGTGCCTAAAGAGAGAAGAAAAGGCATTGGCAAGAAACTGCAACTGGATGGCGCAACGGGCAACAATCTTAAAAATGTGTCGGTGAAGCTGCCGCTGGGTACGTTCATTTGTGTGAGTGGCGTATCGGGTAGTGGTAAGAGCACACTCATCAATGAAACGTTGTATCCGCTGTTGGCAAAGCATTGCTATCCTAATTTTAAGCAGCAGCCAATGCCCTATAAGAAGATGCAGGGGCTGGAGCATATAGACAAAGTAATAGAGATAGACCAAAGCCCCATAGGCCGCACGCCGCGCAGCAACCCTGCTACGTATTGCGGCTTCTTCAATGAGGTACGACAGCTATTCTCACAGGTCCCTGAAGCTAAGATACGGGGTTATACTCCAGGCCGTTTTTCATTCAACGTGAAAGGTGGCCGCTGCGAGGAATGTCAGGGCGGTGGTATGCGCACGATAGAAATGAACTTCCTGCCGGATGTATATGTGATGTGCGAAAAATGCAATGGCAGAAGATATAACCGCGAAACACTGGAAATACGTTACAAGGGCAAGTCAATATCTGATGTGCTGAATATGAATGTGGATGAGGCGGTGGAGTTTTTTATCAACGTCCCCTACCTGCACCGAAAGATAAAGACCTTGCAGGATGTAGGATTAGGCTATGTAACCCTCGGCCAAAGCGCGGTAACACTTAGCGGCGGTGAAGCCCAGCGCGTGAAGCTGGCAACAGAGTTGTCTAAACGGGATACTGGCCAGACCATCTACATACTTGATGAACCCACAACAGGGCTTCATTTTGAAGATATAAAGCACCTGCTGGCTGTACTGAACCGGCTTGTGGACCGTGGCAATACGGTGCTGGTAATAGAGCATAACCTGGATGTAATAAAGGTAGCAGACTATGTGATAGACATGGGCCCTGAAGGCGGTGGCGGCGGTGGAACGGTGCTGGGAGCCGGGACACCGGAAGATATTGCGGCGATAAAGGAAAGCTATACAGGCTTGTTTTTGAAAGAAGAGTTAGCGAACTAGGAGGAGTTGCAGGGGCAATTTTGATTTTTGATTTTTTACTTTTGAATTTGTAACTTATGAACGGTTTTGTGTTTTCGAAGTTTGACCCCAGTGCAGATGGCAAGGCGCCATTTGACAAGCTGCTTGATGTGTTTACCGAGCTGCTTCAATACACTAATGGTGATGCAGGTGAAGCGCTGAGCTGGCTCTCGCAACTGGACAAACAATATAAACTGACCAATAAAGATTATGGTATAGGCGATTTCATTGAAGACCTCAAAGAGAATGGCTATATAAAAGAGAATGACCAGGATGGTACGTTTAAGATAACGCCGAAGACCGAGCAGAGCATCCGCAAGCGCTCACTGGAAGAGATCTTCGGGAAGATGAAGAAGTCGAAGCAGGGTAGCCACCGGACGTTTAAGACGGGGCAGGGCGATGAACCAAACCCGGAGATACGGCCATACACTTTTGGCGATGCTCCGGAAACAATAGACTATACGGGTAGCCTTAAAAATGCATTCATCAACCACGGTATTGATAGTCTCTCCATGCATGAGGACGACCTGGAGATACATGAAACGGACTTCAAGGCGCAGACTTCTACCGTGCTGATGATCGATATTTCGCACTCTATGATATTGTATGGTGAGGACCGGATAACTCCTGCCAAGAAAGTGGCCATGGCCCTGAGTGAGCTGATAACCACCCGTTACCCTAAGGATACGCTGGATATTGTTGTGTTTGGCAATGATGCCTGGCAGATACAAATGAAAGACCTGCCATACCTGGAAGTGGGCCCGTACCACACCAATACGGTTGCCGGCCTTGAGCTCTCCATGGAATTGCTGCGCCGCAGAAAGAACCCCAACAAGCAGATATTCATGATCACTGACGGCAAGCCTACCTGCCTGAAGGAAGGTGGCAAATACTACAAGAACAGCTTTGGGATAGACAGCAAAATACTGAACCGCACACTAACCCTGGCTGGCCAGTTGAGAAGGATGAAGATTCCGGTGATCACATTCATGATAGCGCAAGACCCTTACCTGCAGCAATTTGTCCGAGACTTCACGGAGGTGAATAACGGCAAAGCATTCTACTCCTCTTTAGATGGGCTGGGCGATTATATCTTTGAAGACTACGAAAGGAATAAAAGAAAGACGGTACGTTAGTCATAAGTCTTGAGTAGTAGGTCATAAGTGTGTTTCGGAAAACAACCCCAAGTCCAAATTACTATAAGACCAATTCCACAATTAATTCACCAGCGTTCCCACTTGCTTACCGGTAACAACCGCGAGTAGATTCCCAGACCGGTTCATATCGAATACAATGATGGGCAGGTTGTTTTCCTGGCAGAGCGTGAAAGCGGTCATATCCATTACTTTCAGGTTTTTGCTGATGACCTCTGTAAAAGATAAAGTTTCAAAACGTGTTGCGTTTTTGTCTTTTTCCGGGTCGGCGCTATAGATGCCATCCACCCTGGTACCTTTCAGTATTACATCTGCATCAATTTCTATTGCCCGGAGCGAGCCTGCTGTATCTGTAGTAAAATATGGATTTCCCGTGCCGGCCCCAAAGATCACCACACGGCCTTTTTCCAGGTGGCGTATAGCTTTGCGGCGTATGTATGGTTCAGCTACCTGCTCCATCTTTATAGCGCTTTGCAGGCGGGTGGTTACCCCTTCTTTTTCCAGGGCTGCCTGCAGTGCCATGCCGTTTATTACGGTAGCCAGCATGCCCATATAGTCGCCCTGGGCGCGCTCAATGCCGGTTTCCGCCTCATTCATACCACGGTATATGTTGCCCCCGCCTATTACTATCGCTACCTGTACGCCAATGTTGGTGATCATTTTTATTTCCTTGGCATATACTTCCAGCATTTTAGGGTCAATACCAAAATTGCGCTCACCCATCAGGGATTCACCGGAAAGTTTTAAAAGGATGCGACTGTACTTTGGCAGCATATTTTACGTTATTGAGTGTGATAGTGCAAAGAAAAGAAAAAAAGCACCGGTTTTAATGAATAAGCGATAAAAGATATTTTACTTTATGGCTGAGAACGGAACTATGTATAAGCGGTTGTATTTAGTGGGTATTGCTGCATATATCGTTATGCTCATTCTTTCCATAGTGTTTTATAAGGAAAGAACAATATTTCTGGATGCTGCGTTTGCCCTGTTCACTATTATCAAAGACAACTGTTTTAGTATTCAGCACTACCGGTTTGGTGATTGCTGTTCCCAGGTCCTGGCACTATTGGCCGTAAAAGCCGGCCTTCCTATCTCGCAGGTTGCTCTTTGCTATTCATCAGGAATCGTTTTTTATTTTCTTTTCGCCTACTTCATATGCGGCAGTATTTTAAAACGATATGATCTTGCTCTGGTCATTTTGCTGATGAATATTCTGATCGTTTCAGATACTTTCTATTTTATAGGGTCTCCGCTGGCAGAAGGAGTAGCAATGCTTATGATCGTTTTTGGGATGTTTCAGGGAAATAACCCCCGGGAAATAACCCCTTTGATGCTGGTTGTACTGCTGTTCCTCTTTGTTACAGTTATTTTTCTCCATCCGCTTGTAATTTTTGTTTTGCTGTTCATGGTTATTTTCTTTCTTCTTGATGAGCCGGCAATTATGGAGCGGAAAAAACTATTAATACTCTTAGCCGTTTACTTTATCGGATTGGCAGTGAAGAGTATTTTTTTCCGGACTTATTATGAAGGCAGCTCCCTGAGCGGGTTAAAGAATTTCGTCACTCAATTCCCGGACTATTTTACAATTTATTCCAACAGGCGATTTTTATACGATTGCCTTGTCAAATACTATTGGATACCTGTTTTATTCACGGGCATTGTCGTCTTTTATGCAAAAACAGGAGCACGGAAAAAACTGCTGCTTTTTGTGGCGTTCTTTTTTGGATACCTTATGCTGGCCAACATCTCCTATCCCTCGGATGGAACCGGAGCATTTTATATGGAAGCGTTGTACCTGCCGTTGAGCATATTCCTTGCAGTTCCTTTTGTATTTGACTTGCTTCCCGTGATGGATAAGCAGCGAATCGCCATTCCGGTAGTGGCGCTGATCATCTGTACAGGTTGCATACGGATTTACGGAGCGCATACTGTTTACACCCAGCGCCTCGTATTGGAAAGGGGGTACCTGGACAAATACAATAGTACCAAAGTGATCATTAAAGCAAAAAAATCCGATTCAAAACGGTTGATCATGCTGTGGGGTGCGCCTTACGAGTTCTGGTTATTATCAACCATTGAGCGAAGCAAATCTGCATCTATAATCATTGATGAAGAACCAAAAATACGAGACTGGGCAAAAGATCAGAAAAAAGCCCTTATAGTGAACTGGAACATTTTCCCATACAAAGACCTCAACCCGCGATATTTTCATTTTACAGACACGGTTAACGGTTATATTGTGGAGCAATAGCGACTCCGAATCGTGATTTGAGTATTAAGAACTATCTTCTTTATGCTGCTAAAACAAAAACAAAGAATGACCGATAACAGTATTCTGCTGTGCCTGTTCGCGATATTCTTTTTCGTTAGTTACTCGCGGTACGACAATGGGCGGGATGTGCAGAATATTCTCTGCTGTTCAGATCCGCAAGGGTACTATATGTACCTTCCCGCCTTATTTGTGTATAAGGATATACATAGCGTACCCGACATAAACTACGTGGGAGAGATGAAAAATGAGAAAGGTGAGTGCTACACAAAATATTCCTGCGGCACTGCCTATTTCTACCTGCCCTTCTTCCTGGGTGCACACTTATATGTGCATTTGGCCCATACTGTCACCACTCCATTTGGTGCCCCCTATTGTTATGGGATAATGCTGTGTGGCGTATTCTGGGCAGTCATCGGCCTTTTTTTATTGAAAACATTGCTGCTGAAATATTTTAGCCGCCGGGTAACCTGGCTTACACTGTTTTGCATCATAGCAGGCACCAACTTTTTTAATTATGCCACGCTTGAAGTTGGTATGTCACACGTGTACAACTTCACTTTGTTTGCGGCGGCTTTACTGATGACAGACCTGTATTACAAAGACCCGGGAAAAGGGAAAGCAATGATACTGGGTTTAATAACCGGCTGGATCGTGCTTTCCAGGCCCACAAACATTGTAATGCTGATCTTTCTGTTCCTGTACCGGGTAGTAAGCATAAATGACTTTCGTGCGCGAATCCGGCTTTTTAAGGAAAATTGGGCACATTTACCTGTTGCTGCGGTTTGTTTTATTGCCATGTGGGTGCCGCAATTACTATACTGGAAGGCTATGACCGGGCACTGGATCAAGTATTCCTACGGAGATGAGGGGTTTACCAATTGGAAAAGCCCGAAGATGCTTTTAGTGCTTTTTGATACGGAAAATGGCCTCCTGGTGTATTCACCAATATTGTTTTTTTTATTCTGGGCTTTACTGAAAAGAAGAAAAGACATAAGGAGCAATTTTTGGGGAACCAGCATTGTCTTCATCACCATCACATATGTATTTGGAAGCTGGTGGGCCTGGTGCTTCGGTGGCGCCTTCGGGCACCGTTGCTATGTGGACTACTACCCACTGCTGGCTCTTCCGCTGGCTGTGACCATGGAATGTATATTGAAACTTAAGAATAGCTATGCGCGGGTATCGCTTCTGGCTGTGATACTGGTTTTCTGTTATTATAGTGTGGCTCTTTCACAGATCTACATGTATCTCGGCCAGGGTTTCAACGGACCGGACTGGAAATGGAATTGGGATACATGGCTGACGCAGGTGAGAAGGGCTTTTTTTATTCCCAATCCATATCACCTGCCTTCCGGCCCTTCTCAATAGCTATACATTGCGCTATGCAAACGGCATCTTTACTACCTGCGCTTTTACGGCTTTATCACGGATCATCACAAACACATCAGTGCCCATAGCTGTATGGCCTGTGGCTATGTATGCCATGCCTATAGCTTTGCCCAGGCTGGGTGATTGTGTGCCCGAAGTAATAATGCCTATATCATTTCCCTCGGCGTCTTGTATTGCATAGCCGTGGCGGGGTATGCCTTTGTCCACCATTTCCAGGCCCACGAGCTTGCGGGCAGTGCCATGGTTTTTCTGCTGCTCAAAGGTTGCCCGCGAGGTGAAATCCTTTGTGAATTTAGTGATCCATCCCAGGCCAGCTTCTATGGGGCTGGTGGTATCATCAATATCGTTTCCGTAAAGGCAGAATCCCATTTCAAGGCGCAGGGTATCGCGGGCAGCAAGGCCTATGGGCTTCATACCATGAGGCATACCCACACGGAATATCTCATCCCATATCTTGTCAGCATTATCACCTTTGTCTTCAAAATATATTTCCACGCCGCCTGCGCCGGTATAGCCTGTAGCGCTTACCAGCACATTGTCCACGCCAGCAAATTTCCCTTTCACAAAAGTATAGTATTTAAGTCCTGTAAGGTCCATATCGGTGAGCTCTTGCATGTACTTTGTGGCATGTGGCCCCTGTATAGCCAGCAGGCCCGTTTTTTCAGATACGTTGTGCATCTCCACGCCGCCGGTGTTGAACTTGCTGATCCATTCCCAGTCTTTTTCAATGTTAGAGGCGTTTACTACGAGCATGTATGTTTTGTTCTGCTCTATACAGTACACCAGCAGGTCGTCAACAATACCGCCGGTCTCATTGGGCAGGCATGAGTATTGTGCCTGGCCGTCTTTAAGCTTGGCTGCGTCGTTGCTGGTAACGCGCTGTATAAGATCAAGCGCGCCAGCCCCTTTCAGCATGAACTCACCCATGTGGCTTACATCAAACACGCCAGCGTTCGTGCGCACGCAGTGATGTTCTTCATTGATGCCTGTGTATGAGATTGGCATGTTGTAGCCGGCAAATCCTGCCATTTTCGCGCCGAGGGCCAGGTGTCTTTGTGTAAACGGTGTGTTCTTCATATTATCCTTATAAGGTGGTGCAAAAATAACCGGTATTCAGACATTTTCAGATTTTGTTTTCAGAAGTTTGCCAGTGACCGTGCAAAAGAAGGAAAATTGATCCGGCGTTATCTTTACAGGGTGACTTTAAAAGGCATGCACAAGAAGATGTTACATTTTTCGATAATTTTTTCATTATTCTTATCTTGTTGACTATCAATTTATTGACTGCGGAAAATGTTACAAAAAGGTAACGAAAATGTGACGGCTAACTTCGCCGATTGCAATATACCTCTTCCTGTTTATTTCAAAAATCTTCCGGTTTTCTTCTGCCTGCCGGCAGATAAACCCGGTCGTTCCCGCAATCCCGATAGCTATCGGGAGTAAAGGAAAATCGCAAAGGGCGCTGAGCTAAAACTCATCAAATTATGTGCCTGAGTGGTTAATGGCAGAAAGAAGATACCCACAAATTTTGATACCTATTTCTCGCTTGGCAGAATACCGAAGTGATGCCGCTTAAGAAAATAGTAGGGGCAGGATTGAATAAGCATTTGACCATTTGGATTGATTAGTGGCTTTTGTAACGCCAGTTAAAAACTGGCAAAATTAGTTCGACTAGTCAGCCATGCACTGGGCCTGGCTACAGACTAGCGCCAGTGTGAACTCTCCGGAACTTCGAGGACTTACATTACCCGGCTGGAGAGCGGCAAACAGGATATAGAAATGATGACCCTAAAAAAAATTGTGGAGGCTGGATAGAACAAGCACTAGGATTTCAATTGATTGAGGCTTGCGGGCTTTCTGTGCTGCCAGTTGCAATCCCGATAGCCATCGGGAGGTAAATTATTCAATCACTAGTTGTCACTCGCTTTGCCTGTCTACAGACTAACGCCATAGTAAAAATGCTGCTTTTTATTGCTTTATGATTTTAGTTATCATTTTTTGTCCGTAGTTGTCTGTTATCTCCAGCATGTAGATGCCAGAGGGTAACGATTGCATGGAGACCTTGTTAGGGCCATTATACAGCCGCCCCTGCCGTAGTACCGAGCCCACTATACTAAGCAGACGATAATTGGCAACGCCATCGATGTCAATGTGAAGGATATCATTTGCAGGGTTCGGATAAATGCGGGGCGGTTCTTTGGTTAGGGCCCTGATTCCTGTGAGGTTTATGATTTGAATATTAGTATATACCGTTTGCGAACATCCGGCAGCCGAAGTAAAAGTATAACCAACGGGTATTAAACCGGAACCCCCGGTTGCCAGAGATGCCGAATCGGCTGCCGCCGGATCAAATGTACCGGAGGTTGTTATTGTAGGTTTTGGAACCCCGCTACCAGTAATTACTGGCATGGCAGGCCAGCTAAATGTGCCTCCTGCTACGCAAACGTCCGCTACAGAGGAGAGGTCGAAAGACGGCGAGGTGGAATAAATTGTGTCCGGGTTAATAGAAAAGGGGCAAGCATTTGCGGTGGGAAAAATACTGACATCATCAATGGCGATGAACTTATTAGAATCATTTATTGCTGAAATGCCGGAGTCTTCATCATCCCAAAAAGTGCTTTGAATAAGCAGCGTACTGGCGTTTGCAGGGCCGGCATAAGTAAACGTGAGCGAATAAGATTGCCATAAAAAATTATTTGGAACAATATTGAATTTCGCCAGCGAAGTAAATCCTGCGGGCATATAAGGTGCAGGAATTTCGCTAAACGTTGATCCAATTAATGGATAAGTATCACCTGCTGCAAACTGAATGTGAGACGCAATATTGGAAATACAGCAAGCCATGGCAGTATCGATACCAATATTCGGGCTAGTAGTGCCAACTAAGGAAGCATATGCGGGGTTAGTTAGTGAATTCCCTGTCGGCCCCCCTAATAACGCCCAAAAAGTAATAGTATATTGCTGGCCTGAATCAAGCGGTACAGACAGCAGTTCCTGAATGCTTGAACTTAACCATCCGGTTGGACTATGATGGCTCCACAACCCAACATAATCATTATTTCCGGGAGCACTTAACGGATGCGGTACTCCGTTGACAAACTGAACATAATTGGGAACCTGGTAATAAGGCGAACCAGCAGCGTCTGTTGACAATAGTGTAGGCGTTCCATTAACAGGTGTCCAGCAGTTAAGCCCCGGTATTAAATCCCCATAGGAACCGGGAACGACGTTTTCAAAATTACCGTTAGTAACAAGATTACATGCGGAGGGCACACAGTTTGCATCGCCTGCAAAAACGTATATATAAGTAATGCCGCCCTCAACGCCCGAAGCATTTAAAGGAATGTACCGTAATAATTGCACCCCAAAATCTGCCGCACCGGGTGTATAAGTTACATCATCTCCGATGCCACCGGAATCTATACTGACTGTGCCAGTACCGGTCATTACCTGCAGGCATTTGAAATATGCGCCAGGAACAGAGGACATAGATACTCCAGCAGTGCGGTCATTATCCAGTATAGTGCTGCCTAGTGACGGGCCACTGATCAGCACACCGGTGCCGGATGTGGTGGAAAATGCATAAGTGCCGGTATCGGTGATGCCATCATTAAAACCTACTACTTGTGAGCCGTCGCAGGCAGCGCCGCTGTAACTGTAATTACTATAGTTAACGGCATTACCGAATGCAGTAAGTACAGGGTATCCGATATCACATAATACCTGGCGTTCTTCCGGCGTCAGATGCCGCTTCATAACACCGGGATTAGTGGTTGCGCTATAGCCGCCAAGTGCCGGGTTTGGCGAAGAATTGCTCATGACATAATACTCGCAATTGGTTGTTGCGCACAGCGGGCAAAATCCGGACGGCACATGGCATTGATCATCAAAGTGGCTTAGGCTGCCACCTTTTTCAAAACAGGCAGGTGTGTAAACCGGTATCGGTGTGCCCCACCCGCCCAGATACTGTATTGCTGTAGCGCAAACAGTGGTATCTGTTTCGCCGCCTCCTGTGTAAAAACCAGGCGAGCAGCCGGGGGCCGATAAACCACCCGGTGAAAGAATGGAATTAGGTATAACTGCTGCGGCAGGGTTAAAACTGTATTGGTACAGATCGCAGACTGTAGAGGAATCGATAATCAGGGGGGGCAGACGAAAGGGTTTGCAAATGCATATCGTAACGGCTGTAACATTGAAAGGCGGCAGGAGTGGGAGGAACATTATACATATCGAAAACTGACCTGCCATTGTAATCGATCAGCGTACAAAAGCCCATTATGTGCATCATCTCATGGAGGACTACTGTATAGAGATCGGATTCACCTGAAAGAGGTGTGGTGAGCATATTATTATGCCAACTGACGCCACCACCAAAATTAAATGCAACAGACCCATGAAAATAAACACTGCCCCCACCGCTGGTGCCGGTGGTGCCGCCACCAGATGTGAGCACAGGCGGTGCAATATTCTTAAAGGCATCTACGCCCGAGTTGACGGTTTCCCAAACTGTATTATCTGCAATGCCTGTTTTAGTGAGTGAATACGGGACATTAAAAAATGGGGTAGCCACTCCCAACCCGGTTGTGAGGCCGCCTCGTACCCAGATATTCACAGTTTGCCCGGAGCCGGTGCATGGTGAAGGAATAAAATTGGAAATATCTGTAAGCACCTGGCAAAGCACTCCAAGATTTTTGGCTTCCGTTGTGTCGGTGGCGTATAGGTCCATCCCGCATCCCTCCTCCAAATATATCCTGAAATAGCCGGGTGTGCAACCGGTATATAAAACAGTTGGTGCAGACGGAGCGCCAGAAGTAGTGCGTCCAGTTTTGCCGGTGGCAGTGAGCCTGACCTTGTCATTAACGTTAAGGTCTGATAGTGAATACCGGTTCCCAAACCTGTCGAATAAGACGTCAAAGTATCCGCCGGGGGTAGAGTTCCCCGGGATATGATTAGTTGCAATTGGAAAACGTGCATTAGTATTTGCTGACTTGAAACCCTGAGCATGTGTGCAAACACTAAAAAGTACTACAGGGCATAAAAGCAGGAGAGATAGGATCTTTTTCATTTTTAAGGATTTAGAGATCGGTATGAATAAATTAACACTTAAAGTTAATAAATATTTTCTGATTATGTAAACTGGTAAATCGTGAGTGGGCTTTTTGGAATGCTGTTATGTACCTAATTAGGTACATTGGCGAATGAAAACCTGGCAAACATGGCGACTTTACCGGCAGATAAAGATGGAGTAAGTATCATTATTCAAAGCAGGGAACATGTTCCGCCGCATATCACGTTTGTTTTATGAACTAAACCCGGGACTGCGGCCAAAATTGACTACAAAAGATAAAAAGAAAGGAGGCAAATAAGATGAAAGATAAAATTCAGAAGCGGCTGCCGAAAATCTTAAAGATCAACCGTATTTACAAAAAGCGGCTGGCTATTTCTGTTTTGTTCAGCAATGGGGAAGACAGGATCATTGACTTAGCGGGTTTAATGAAAGAGTGGAAAGTGACTAAAAACGACCCGGAATACGTTCTTTTTGACCCTGCTGAATTTGCTAAAGTCATTGTGGCAAACCATACGTTGTCGTGGGATAATGTGGATGTATTTATCACTGGATTTGATGGTAAGAAAAAGAAGGTCGCTTATGAAGTGGGGGCAGATACCTTGTATGAGCTGAGTGAACCGGATGCGAAGCTATCTATGCCTTTAGGGGCTTTATTAAAAAGTGCAAGGTTATCTGCAAACCTCACCCAAAAAGATGTGGCAGAACTCTGCGGAACTTCGAGAACCTATATCACCCGGCTTGAAAGTGGTAAGCAAGATATAGAAGTGATGACGCTTAAAAATATTGTAGAAGCGGGATTGAATAAGCATTTGACTATTTCGATTGATTAAGTCTTTTAGGTTTATGTGCTGCCAGTTAGAAACGGTCTAAGATATTTAGGTACTTGCCATTAGCCCGGGCTACTAGCGCAATTAGAAATAAATCAACTTTACTTCTTCCAATAAATGAGTAGCTTTATTAAAAATTTATCGTTATGAGGACACTTGCGATATTCACTTTTATGCTTGCCGCATTTGGATATTCAATTCAATCATTTGCACAATCAGCATCTCAACCCAATAGTGAACAAACTACAGGGTACTATAAGCCCAGTTATTCTGAGGACACAGCAATAATAAGATTTGTAATGAAGGACAGTGCTAATGTTTGGGCAAGATTATATGATGACCCGATCGGCAAAAAGCGCATAATAGCTGAAATAAGTTTTGGTACGCATAATGAATCAGCGTTGGACTGGGCAGAACTTAAATCAGATTTACAAATTTTAATCACAAAAGCATATAAAAATATAAATGACCCTAACCTGAAAGAAGAAATAGACGCCGAAATAAAAAAGACTATTGACCAGCAAAAAATGTTTTATAGCGAAAGGCAAAGATAAAAATTTATTGAGCAAACAATTTTATTCAACTTTCTGCAAGCATGTTAGCGTTTCAAAGGGAATACTCATACCCTTTCTCTATTGCCCTAACCTGCCTATCGGCAGGCAAGTTGTCAAAAATGAATGGTTGCGAGATAAAAAATATGCCGTAATGGCACTACATTTAACATGGTTTAGATTTTGATAGCTTATACTTATACAAAACACAAAACAATTTATGGATCAGAACGAATTTCGCAAGTACGCCATAAAACATCATGGCATCAGCAGTTTAACTGTGGACAGTTATACTTCGTCAATGAATAAAACACCTATGGCGCTTACGCCCTACATCATAGAAGAGCGCCCGATGAATGTGGCTTCTATGGACGTATTCTCCCGCCTGATGATGGACCGCATCATCTTCCTGGGTGAGGGCATCAATGATTATGTGGCCAACATCGTTACGGCACAGCTCCTCTTCCTGGAAAGCACGGACCGCGCGCGTGACATACAAATGTACCTGAACAGCCCCGGCGGCAGCGTATATGCCGGCCTTGGCATTTATGACACTATGCAGATCATCAACCCTGATGTATCCACTATCTGCACAGGCATTGCGGCCTCTATGGCAGCGGTGCTGATGTGCGCAGGCAGCAAGGGCAAAAGGACTGCACTGAAGCACAGCCGCATTATGATACACCAGCCACTGGGCGGAGC
Source organism: uncultured Bacteroidota bacterium (assembly GCA_903887415.1). GTDB lineage: Bacteria > Bacteroidota > Bacteroidia > Chitinophagales > Chitinophagaceae > Nemorincola. The sequence goes on from CAISPO010000018.1 coordinate 145,145, forward strand.
CGAAGGGCAGGCAAGTGATATAGAGATCACTGCGCGCGAGATCGGAAAGCTGAAGAAGGAACTGTACGAGATCATAGCCCTGCATAGCGGACAAAAGCTGAGCAAGGTAGAAAAAGACAGCGACCGTGATTACTGGATGACTGCCAACGAAGCAAAAGAATACGGTATGGTGGACGAGGTGCTGGAACGCAACCCACGCAAGGCAGGTACTCCACCGGAGGCGAAGTAATGTGGAAATGTGCAGATAAATAAATGTGCAAATGCTTTCAAATGGAATGCCCTCATTTTATGTAAAAATGAGGGCATTTGCATATTTGCACATTTATTTATTTGCACATTACTACGCAGGTTCTTCTTCCTTTTCTTTTTCTATGCGGCCCCTTCTTAGTGGGTTGGCTGTGTTGTCCGCGTATTCCTGCCTTTGTTTTAGGAGGTCGAGGCACTGAAATACTGCTTCGTGGAATGAGGTAGCATCAGCAATGTTTTTGCCGGCAATATCGAATGCGGTGCCATGATCGGGTGAGGTGCGGATAATGGGCAGGCCGGCGGTATAATTTACGCCATCGCCCTGGGCAAGGGTTTTGAAGCCTACCAGGCCCTGGTCGTGATACATGGCCAGCACTGCATCGAACTGGGTATAGCTGCCATGCCCAAAGAATGCATCTGCGCTGTATGGGCCAAAAACGAGCTGGCCGCCCTGGCGCAACTGATCTACCAATGGTTTAATGGTGGTCTGTTCTTCGTTGCCTATCTGCCCTTCATCGCCTGCATGGGGGTTGAGGCCCAGCACTGCTATGCGGGGCTTGTCTATACCGAAGTCTTTTATCAGTGTTTCGCGGAGTATGCTCAGTTTAGATTGCAGCAGTTCTTTAGTAATGGAAGCGGCTACTTTAGAAATGGGTATATGCTCGGTAGCCAGCGCTACACGGATGTTCTTGCTGTACAGGATCATCAGCACATCCTTAGCGCCAAACTTTTCTTTGAAGTAGGGCGTGTGGCCGGTGAACGGAAAATCGGGGATATTGGTATTGCTCTTATGGATAGGCGCAGTGACTATGGCATCGAGCTGGCCGTCTTTGAGGCATTGCGTAGCTACCATCAGCGAGCGAATGGCATATTTGCCGCCGGCATCAGTGAGGATACCGGGCTGTATCGGCACTTCCTCATCCCAGCAATTGAAGATATTCACCTGCTTAGGGTTTAGCTTGGTGAGGTCTTTTGTGCTGGAGAAATTGAACGTATGTTCCGTTACTATACGGCGGTAGTAGTTGATCACCTTGTTGGAAGCGAATATCACAGGTGTACAGAGTTCCAGCATACGGTTGTCTGAAAATGTCTTGATGATCACTTCCGTGCCTATGCCGTTAATGTCTCCTGTTGTGATGCCTATGACTGGTTTGTCGTGGTTTGGTTGCATGAGTTATGAGTTAAGAGCCTCACCCCGGCCCTCTCCCAGGGAGAGGGTGAGGTCGAATGTGTTGTGTATTAATACATTGGTGTTTAAAATAAGTTTCAAAATTTTATGCTTTGCCGTAATGGGTTAAAAAATCGAGGAGCATGCGCATACCATAGGCAGTGCCCCCTATGGGCAGGTATCCTTTTTTGGACGTCGCGAAAGAGACGCCGGCTATGTCGAAGTGCATCCAGGGGTAATCCGTGAAATGTTCCAGGAATTTTCCGGCGGTGATAGCGCCGCCCGATGGGCCGCCTACGTTCTTAATATCAGCTATGTCCGATTTTATTTGTTCGCCGTATTCGTCCCACAGCGGATATTCTACCAGGCGCTCGTACTGGCGGTTGCCGCTATCGCGGAATGCTTTTTTGGTTTCTTCATCTGCCGTGCCCATGCATACAATGCCATGCTCGCCTATGGCAACGGAAGCTGCGCCGGTAAGTGTAGCAAAATCCACCACCAGTTCCGGCTTGTAGCGCTTGGCCCATTCCAAGGCATCGCCCAGTATCATGCGGCCTTCGGCGTCCGTATTCAGCACTTCCACTGTTTTACCGCTCATCATGGTTATCACATCGCCGGGCACGTAGGCCTCCTGGCCTGGGCGGTTATCGGTAGCAGGCACCAATGCTATCACGTGCAGGGGGAGTTGCATTTTTGCTATAGCATACATTGCGCCGCTTACCAGCGCAGCGCCACCCATGTCACTTTTCATGCGGTCCATAGAGTTGAGCGTGGGCTTCAGCGAGAGGCCGCCGGTATCATATACCACACCCTTGCCTACCAGCACTATTGGTTTTTTATTCAGCGCCTTTTTGGGCACATACTCCATAATAGTGAAAGTGGGCGGCTGTATGCTGCCTCGGTTCACGGAGAGCAAGCCGCCCATTTTTTCTTTTTCTATCCTGGCTTTATTGAAGATCGTCACTTTAAATCCGCTTTCCTTGCCCATTGCGGCAATTTCCCTGGAGAGCTGCTCGGCCGATAAGAAACTCAGCGGCTCATTTACCAGCGTGCGCGCTTTGTAGATAGCATCGATGGTGGCGCTGAGCTGGGTTACATCTTTCAGAGTTGCTGATGTCTTTGTGAAATAAATAATGGCAAGTGTATGGGCGATCTTTTTTGCTTCTGTGCGGTATTTGAGGAATTGATAGTTAGCCAGCGCCATGCCTTCCGCAACCAGCAATGCAGCGTTTGGAATTGCTGAAAGGTTTGCCAGTGTTACTTCTGCCAGTTTGTGCTTATTGCAGAGGCCGCATAGCTCGGCGCCGCCTTTGCGGCATGTGTCAAACGTTTGGGCGTCTGATTTTTTGTTTTTGAGTAGATAAATGAAAACAAAACCACCAGGCCTGTTGATCGTGACAACCGTTTGTTCTGCAACGAATGATGCGCTGATAAATGCAAGCTCGTCTTTTGTAAGGCCTGCAATGCTGCTCAGCTTCTTTTCATCATCTATAATGTACGCTTCGTTTTTGCTGGTTTGTTTTTGCTGTATTTTAAATTCCATGCTATGCTGTTGTTTCAATGGGCGAAGGTAACTATCTAATCTGGTATTGGGAATTTGTTGTTAGGAATTTGGATCGGTTCGTATGTGGTATTGGGAATTTGGTATTTCGAAGCCGGATTGTTATTTGGAGAAGAGCGGATTGTTGTTGTTTTTTTTGATTTGTTTGGCCGTTCCGGATTTTAATTACGATTAACTTTGCCGCAATGGCTTATAAATCAATATCGGGATCAAAGCCTTCCACGGGGGGAGAATCATATGGGCAGCTTAAGAAGAGCCTGGGGCAGCATTTTCTGCATGATGAAAATGTGTGCCGTAAAATAGTGGAGCATGTCACACATACCCCCGGTATGCGGGTTCTGGAAGTTGGCCCCGGAGGGGGAGCGCTCACCAAGTACCTGCTGCAGTGGCAGGATGCCGAATATAAAGCGATAGAGATAGATGCGGAGAAAGTAGCCTACCTGAAAAAGACATACCCGCAACTGCGGGATAAGATCATTATGCAGGATATACTGCAGGCGGAAGCGCCTTTTGAGGGCGATTTTACAGTAGTGGGCAATTTCCCTTACAATATTTCTTCGCCTATATTGTTCAAGGTGCTTGACTGGGAGCCGCAGGTGAATGAAGTGATCGGGATGTTTCAGAAGGAAGTGGCGCTGCGGGTGGCTTCGGGGCCGGGGTCTAAGGTATATGGTATCCTTAGTGTGCTGATGCAGGCTTTTTATAAGGTGACTTACCTTTTTGACGTCAATGAAAATTGTTTTACTCCGCCACCAAAGGTAATGAGCGGTGTTTTGCGGTTCACCAACCTGCACAACCCGCATGAGATCAATGATAAGCGGCGGTTTATTAATATTGTAAAGGCAGGCTTTAACCAAAGGCGTAAAACGCTGAGGAATGCACTGAAGAGTACACTGCCCGCAGAAGCGCTCTCAGACCCGCTGATGGACAAACGGGCCGAACAGTTGTCGGTGGAAGATTTTGTGAGATTGTATAAGCAATATGGATTTAGTAAATAAAAGGCACGATCTGTTTTACATAATTTTGCCAAATTCTTTCCCGATGCTAAATGTTTTGAATTATGCCTGATACTGGGTCCCCCTTTAGGGGACAGGGGTTTATGGGAAAAGTACTAATAGCCGCGCCTGTACATGCTGTGCTAACGGATGGGCTGACATCTATTGGATATGAGTGTGTTATGCAGGAAAGCATTTCGCAGGATATAGCTTTTGGGCTGATAGGCGATTGTGTGGGTGTAATTACATCTACCAGGCTGCAACTGGACAAACCGCTGCTTGATGCTGCCCCCGCGCTGAAATGGATAGGCCGCATGGGGTCAGGAATGGAAGTTATAGACCTTGAATATGCCAATGAAAAAGACATAGCGTGTTTCAGCAGCCCGGAGGGCAACAGCAATGCGGTAGGCGAACATGCGCTGGGCATGTTGCTGGCGCTGATGCGGCGGATAAACTGGAGCCATAATGAGGTAGCGCAGGGTGTATGGCGGCGCGAGGAGAACAGGGGCATGGAAATTGCGGGTAAAACAGTGGGTATCATTGGTTACGGTAATGCCGGGAGTTCGTTTGCAAAGAAACTGCTGGGCTTTGATGCCCATATCCTGGCTTATGATAAATACAACCCCGAGGCAATACCGGCCCACATTGTAAAATGTGCGGATCTCAGCCCGATATTCGAGCAGGCGGATGTTGTGAGCTTTCATGTGCCGCTGGCCAAAGATACCCGGCACTATTTCAACGCAGATTTTATTGCGCAGATGCGTAAATCCTTTATTTTGCTCAATACATCCCGGGGGATAGTGGTGGACACAATCGCTCTTTATAATGGAATAAATGAAGGGAAGGTAACCGGGGCGTGCCTCGATGTATTTGAGCAGGAACCGCTTGCCGCTATGGATAGCGGCTTGCGCACTATTATCGGCAAAATGGCTGCCTTGCCTAACATCATAATGACGCCGCATATAGCGGGCTACACCCATGAAGCCTTGTATAAGATGAGCAGGGTATTGCTTGATAAGATAGTCAGCCGTTTTTAGCGCCTTTATATTTTTGTTCTCCTGGATTATGTAGAGGCGCAATGCATTCCGTCTCTACATACCATATTAATTTATCGATAATCAAGGTTCAACTCTTTGCGTTTTTTACGCATGTGCCAATAATTTTGCCAGTGTGTTAAATTTTTTTTTGAAAATACCCAAGATTCTGCTTCCGTTTCTCGTCTATTATAGTAGAGCGCCTTATTTTACTGGAAAAAATGATTTACATCATCTTCAAATTAATATAAGGTATTGGGGAAAATAAATTTGTTACGTGGTGTTTTTTAACAGATTTTTTTATCTTTACGCCTCATTTGCTAATAATTTATTAACACAGTATATGATACGTACATTACGTTACCTGCTTTTATTTGTATTTACAGGTCTGTCTGCCGCTTCTTATGCGCAGGGGATATCGGGTCGGGTTTTTGATGAGAAAAAAGAGCCGATGGTAAACGCTGTCGTCCAGATATTTTCGTCGGGCGGCGTTTCGGCGGGCGGTAACGTTACCGATTTCGACGGTAACTACCTGGTGAAGCCGCTGGAGCCGGGATACTATAATGTGCTGGTAAGGTACAGTGGCTACGACTCGATGATGATCACCGGCGTGGTGGTACACAACGATGCCGTAACTACCCTTAACTTCAATATGAAGAAGCCGGCGGGCAAGGCGCTGCCTACCATTACCTTCACCGGCTATAAAAAGCCGCTGGTAAACATAGATGATCCGGGTTCTCACGTACTTACCCGCGAAGAGATCGCTACTGTACCTACCCAGGATGTAACAGACGTAGTAGCCCTTAATCCCGGTTTGTACCAGAGCCAGCGTGGTAAGGATGTAAATATAGGCGGTGCGCGTACTTTAGGCACTACCTATATGATCGATGGTGTGATGGTGCAGGGCAATTATGGTATTAATATGTCGCAGTCGTCAGTTGACCAGTTGGAAGTGATCACTTCTGGTATCCCTGCAAATTACGGTGATGTATCGGGCGGTATCGTAAATATTACTACACGTGGCCCGGCGCCTAAACTTACCGGTGATTTCCGCGTACAGCACTCTATAGATGGGTATAACAACAACCTGCTTAACTTTTCAATAGCCGGGCCTATCTTTAAGAAAAAAATAGCTGGCGACAGCACACATCCCGCTACTAAAAAGAATATACTGGGTTTTTCGCTGAGCGGCGACTTTTATGATGACCATGACCGTTATCCGGACTATGACGAGCAGTATGTGGTCAAAGGCTCATCTTTGAAAACTCTGCTGGCGAACCCTTTGCATATAGGATCGGATAACAGTGGCGACCGTGTGTACAACTATGCATCGGAGTACATAACAATGAATGATCTTCAAAAAGTAAGGATAACACCAGGTAACCTGACACAGGAAGCCCGTTTGAACGGTAAGCTCGATCTCCAGGTAAATGACAATATGCGCGTGGTTGCGGGCGGTACTTTCGACTACACTAAGGCAGACCTGTACAACCGTTATACGAATCTGTTCGCATCTGCAGGCACACCGGTTCAAAATACGACAACGGGCCGTGGTTTTATCCGTTTTACACAGAAGTTTGGTAGAGCAGGCGATACCAGCTCCAGCCACAGCATCATATCTAATGCTTACTATTCCGTGCAGGCAGACTACCAGGTGGTAGGGCAGGTAACAGAAGACCCCAACTTTAAAAAGAATATGTTTGATTACGCCTACAATGGCGTTTTTAAAGAGACCAGGCAGAATCTCTATCTACCGAATTCGCCAGACTCCGTGACAGGAAAAACAGGAACGGTATTGACCGGCAGCCAGTCAACCGGTATTTCTTATACTCCTTCTGACCTGAACCCTAACCTGTCAAACTATACAAAACAATACTATAATTCTTTGGCAGGTGTTTTGCCTACCACAATACAGCAGATACAGTTTTTCTCTGCGCTTGCAAACGGGGATGAGCCGAATGCAACCTATACGTATAATGGAACCGGCCTTTTTGCCAGTCCCGGTACCACTCAAAATTATTATCAGAATTTCAATTCAAAGCAATATGCCCTTACTGTTGAGGCGTCATTTGACTTGGCAATAGGCAAAACCAAACATGCTATTGGTTTTGGCCTTTATTACCAGCAGCGTATAGAAAGGAGTTTCTATGCTTATGGCAATGTAGGTGGCATCAACTCCTTGTGGTCTTTAATGAGGGGTCTGGTAAGCAGCGTGGACAATGGCAACCTGAAGCTGGATAAGGCACATCCTATTTTTGTGGTTAATGGCGTTGATTATAGTGCTTCAGTCGACCCTCTAACCCATAAAGTAACCTATACAGATGCCTCAGGCAATGTCAAGAACATCAACCCCGGCCCGGCTGATACGATAATATATAATTACACGAATATCGGCGATGGCCTTGGTGATGGCAAAGGCACTGCCTTTGACCAGGCGCTGAGGAAAAAATTAGGATTGTCCAGCACCCAGGATATCAATATAGACGCGTTAGCGCCATCTACTTTTTCGTTAGGCATGTTCTCTGCAGATGAGCTGCTGAACAGCGGTAACCCATATGTTGGCTATTATGGATATACTTATACAGGAGATGTGCAGACAGGAACCGTAAACTTCAACGATTTCTGGACCAAAAAAGATGCAAACGGAAATTATACCCGGCCTATCGGCGCATACACTCCTAACTACATAGCAGGATACCTGATGGATAATTTTATTTATAAAGATATCCATTTCAACATCGGTGTGCGTATAGACCGGTTTTCAGGAAATGACAAAGTGCTGATAGATCCATATTCTTTGTACCCCGAAACAAATGTAAATCAGAACACCGTTGCAAATAATCCTACTACTGCAAATGGCAAAGCGCCAGGTAACATACCCGGCGGCGCCATAGTATATGTAGATGACAACAACTCATCTGCCCCCACAGTAATAGGCTACCGCAGCGGCAGCAACTGGTATGACCCTACCGGTAAATACATTGAGGACCCTTCTATCCTGAAAAATTACTCGGGCGGCCGTGACCCCCAGCCATTGATCCAGACAGCTTATAAGAGCATAAAGATCACCGATACCAACTTCAACCCTAATCTTTCTTTTACCGATTACACCCCGGCAATTACGGTAATGCCGCGTTTACAATTCTCTTTCCCTATATCTGACGTTGCGGATTTTTATGCGCACTATGATATTTATGCGCAGCACCCGAACCAATATGTTAATGCTACGCCTTATGATTACTACTATCTTAACCAGAACTCAAACCAGGCGATCAGCAATCCTGACCTGAAGCAGCAAAAAACGTTCGACTATGAAGTTGGCTTCCAGCAAAAACTAAGCAGGAGCTCAGCGCTTACGATCACAGCGTTTTACAAAGAGCGCAAGGATATGATAGCGCTGCAGAATTACCTGTATGCATGGCCTACTACGTATTTTACTTTCGGTAACCGTGATTTTTCTACCACCAAGGGCTCTACGCTGGAATATGACCTTCGCGCTACTAACCACCTGAGCATGACGTTGTCTTATACCTTGCAGTTCGCAGAAGGTACGGGTTCTACGCCAAACGCTGGTAAAGGCCTGCTGGGCAGCTTTATTGAGGCTGGCTTGCCTAACTTACGTTATGTTACGGCTCTTGATTACGATTCGCGCCATAACATTGTAGGAAACATCAATTACCGGTATAAGGATGGCGAGGGCCCTATGATAGGCGGCCTGAATGTATTCCAGAACGCGGGTATTGATCTTATAGCCAAAGCCAGGAGCGGGGAGCCATATACTGCTTACAGCGATCCGTTGGGCAATACGGTGATTGGCGGTGTCAACGGTTCGCGCCTGCCATGGCATTTTGGCATGGACTGTCGTGTGGACAAAGATTTTGCGCTTGCATTTGGCAAGAAGCGTAAAGATGCTCCGGAAGGGGTGAAAGTTAAGAAGCCATTGTTCATCAAGGCTATACTGCAGGTAAGTAACCTGTTGAATAACCGCGATATCATCGGGGTGTATGGTTATACCGGCAAACCGAATGATAACGGCTACCTGACATCAGCATATGGAAAGCAATTTGTGCCGCAACAGATCAACCCTGCGACCTATTCTGCTTTATACAGTATCTACATTAATGACCCTACTAAGCTGAATTACGCACGGACAATCAGCTTTGCGCTTCAGTTTAATTTTTAATAATATTTAATAATATAACTTCAGTAAGTTATGACTTCCAGAATGAATATACGAGTTGCCACAGCTATTATTGCAATAGGAATGATGGGTATAGCCGGGCAATCAGGTGCACGTGAAGATATAGTAACAGCCCACCACAGGGACCATCTGAAAACCACTGCTACAGGCTGCCAGCCGGCGACTGCGGCTATAGACCTTGACATTAACAACGTACGCGCCCGCCTGATGACCGGCGGCGATATGTGGTGGAATATTGGCGAGGGCGTAGCTGCCTATGAGATACCGAAAGGGTCTGGTAAAAGCTCCCAGTTTGCTGCATCCTGCTGGATCGGTGGATTTGACCAGCAAGGGCAGTTGAAAGTAGCTGGCCAGACCTATCGCCAGAACGGTAATGACTACTGGCCGGGCGCCCTGAATACCCTTGGCAAGATCAGCGCCGATACCTGTAACCTTTGGGACAGGTTCTGGAAGGTGGACCGGTCAACCATTAACACATTTATTCAAAACTATAAAACCGGCGGCGATAACAGCGGATCCCAGTTTGATGTGATCTGGCAATGGCCTGCAACGGGTAATATCAGCACTTCTCCGAAAAAGGGCGCAATAGGGAGCGATGGTGTGAGCAAGCTGTACCTGAACCCAAATTACACTTATGCGCCGTTTGTGGATCTGAACGGAGATGGCAAGTATGAGCCGGACCAGGGCGAGTATCCGAACATCACGGGTGATGAGTTCATCTGGTGGGTATTTAACGATGCCGGTAACACTAAGCAAATGTCGCTCACCGCTGCAATGGGCATTGAAGTGCAGACCAGCGCGTTTGCGTATGCTACACAGGACTTCCTGAACAACTCCACTTTCTGCAATTACCGGGTTATTAACCGCGGTTCGCTCACTATCGACAGCACTTACATTGCTGTTTGGGACGATTGCGACCTGGGATGGTATTTAGACGATTATATTGGCTGTGATACAACAAGAGGCCTTGGGATTCAGTATAACGGAACAAACGATGATGGCGCCAGCGGCGGACATCCCGTGAACAGCTATGGCCTTAACCCGCCACAGGTGGGGCTTGACTTCTTCCAGGGGCCAAAACGCAGTGTAACTGTTCACCGTGCCGGTTTGCCGGATACCGTGGAACTGCAAACACTGGGCATGACCAACTTTACTTACTTTAATAATGACGCGAGTATTATAGGCAACCCAAATAACGGTATCCAGATGTATAACTATATGACTGGTTCGATCATTAATGGGGAGCGCTTTTCCGATGACTTCCAGGGAGCGGGTATTCCATCTGTAGGTTATGGCTCCGGGCCGGTATCTAATTTCGTTTTCTGGGGCGATCCGGGCGATCGTTCACAATGGTCGGAGTGCGCGTGTAACAATACACCTGGTGACAGAAGGTTTATCTTTTCTTCCGGGCCTTTCCAGTTGATTCCCGGTGCCGTTAATGACATCACTTTTGGCTGCGTATGGGCGCCCCAGCCTGTGGGTGGGTGCGGTGCTACTAATTTCAATCTGATCAAGAGTATTGATGACGGAGCACAGGCGCTGTTTGATAACCATTTTAAGACCGTGGAAGGTCCGGAAGCGCCAAGGATGGTGATCAGGGCGCTGGACAGGAAGCTAGTGTTCTATCTGGTAAATGACGTTGGCAGCAATAACTATGGTGAAAACTATGGCCGTTCAGACGGTACTTATAATGACTCCTTACAGTACCACCAGGCTGTTGTAAAAGCGCATGGTAATGCAGATTCACTGTACAAATTCCAGGGATACCGCGTATTCCAGTTGGCCAACAGCCAGGTTAGCTCTGCAGATATCTTTAACCAGACAACAGGCGAAGTTGACCCGACAAAGGCTGCCGAGGTTTTTGAATGCGACATCAGGGATGGCGTGACCCAGATCGTAAATTATGTACAGGATATCAGCGTAAGTGATACGACCAACGTGCCGCAGATTAAGGTGATAGGAAAGGATAGCGGTATTGTGCATAGCTTTGAGCTGACACAAGACCAGTTTGCTACTACTAATGATAAGAGCCTGATAAATTACCAGACCTATTATTATGTGGCTATTGCCTATGCATATAACAACTTTGCCCCTTTTAACTCCAAAAATATCACCTTTACCCAGGATGCCCCCTACATCGGAAGCTCTCATGGTGCAGGCGGTTTAGATATTCCGGTTGTTTCCATAATACCTAACGCTGCAGGAGTAGGTGACGCCGGAAGCATCGGCGGCGGCGGCGGCGGCATGGGTACCGTTTATAACGCCGACTATGGGTCCGGGGTTGTTGTAACCAGGCTGGAAGGTGTAGGTAATGGCGGCAACGTAGTGCAGTTGGATTCTACTTCAGAGGCGACTATAATTAATGATGGCAGTATTGGCAGCGCTGTTTACCTTGCGCAGCAGGGCCCTATAGATGTGAAAGTTGTTGACCCGGTTTTGGTTCCGGCTTATAACTGGGTACTGCAGGTGAATGGTGCGAACACCGCTAAACAAGGTATTGTGACAACAGGTACCTGGACATTGACGGGTTTCGGCAAGAATGGTGTTGTTGATACCATATATAGTGAAGAGACCATCGCGTCAATAAACGAACAAATATCCGAGAAATATGGAATTTCCATATCGGTAGGGCAAGTAAAATTACCAGGATATGACCAGGTAAACGGTAATGGTTACCTCACATCTGATGTTACTTTTGAAAATCCCGCACAACCTTGGCTGTGGGGCATACAGGACGCTACCGACAGTAGTTTCGCTAACTGGATCAGGTCTGGTAATGTTCAGTCATACACCCATCCGTCACTCTGCCAGTTCAATGATTACAAAGCGGATACCAATTCTTTCTATGAAAATATGCTGGCTAATTTTTCGCCAACAAAGAGCACATGGGCGCCTTATCCGCTTGCTGCAGGTTTCTACTATGGCGGGCATACAGGTACCGGAACGACGTGTGGTTTTGAGGTTGCAGCTGCAGTTTTGGTTCCAGACTCACAGCAGGCATTTATGAACAGGTTACCGGATGTTAATATTGTATTTACCCCAGACATGTCGAAATGGACAAGGTGTGCGGTTGTTGAAGAACAGGAAGATACAGCTCTTTCTGAAGGACGTGCCAGCAAACTCTTTTTAAGAAGGCACTCCGGGTGGAACCTTGATTTTGCGGCCGATGGCAATACGCCGGTGTATTCAGATAACCCTGCTGATAACGGCATGTCTTATTTCCCAGGCTATGCTATAGATGAAGGTACCGGCCAGCGCCTGAATATTGTATTTGGCGAAGATTCTTATTTAGCAACCGACAATGGAAATGACATGATATGGAACCCAACCTCCAGCACTTTCAGCTTTTTCAGTAATTCTATCCTTTTTGGCGGCAAGCATGTAGTTTATGTGTTGGAGTCTAAATATGACAGTGATAAGGCCTTCGTTAGTAATGTAAACCAGGCTACTCCGTCCAGCCTGATAACGTTAAAAACGGCCTATTCTACCGCTGCCTGGGTTGGGCTGCCAACGCTTAACCCGCTGCTCAATTTACAGCCGCTTGGCAAGGGCCTCATCCCTACCAAGACAACTTTAAGGTTCCGTGTTACCCGGCCGTATGCGCCTTATGATGCGCAGCCGACGTCCAGCTCATGGCCTGTAGCGCCTTCTTCGGTTAATCCTTACAATCCTTATTATACGTTCAGCACCGTTGACCTTGCACCGGGAGCACTATCGGATGTTACAAACAGGGATTCCCTGCTGAGCAGGATATTCGCTGTACCTAATCCGTATTATGGTTACTCCGGTTATGAGCAGAACCGCTTTGATACCAAGGTCAGGATCATCAACCTTCCTGCACAGGCTACGATCAATATCTATAGCCTCGACGGGTCGCTGATCCGTGTACTGAGCAAGAACGACCCGACTACATCTTATATAGACTGGGATATCCGTAACACAGCAGGGCTGCCTATTGCAAGCGGTATGTACCTGATGGATGTAAAAGCAACGGGTATAGGGGAAGTAGTGGTACGCTGGTTTGGCGCTACCCGCCCAATAGATGTAACAACTTACTAATTAATTTTAACCCCCGCCTGCAACAGCAGGCGGGGAATAAATGTTTTATTCGTTTATGAAAAATTTTTCAACAAAAGCTATAGTTGCGGTCTGCGCAATTGGAATGTCTTTTAGCAGTTTTGCGGGAAATAAAGACCGCACCGGACAATCAGGGGCTCCTGAGCTGCTTATTAATCCGTGGGCCAGGTCAACAGGCCTTTTCGGGCTTAATACCGCATCCGTAGGCGGTATTGAGGCAATGAAGCTGAACATCGCCGGCCTGGCGCAGGATTCGGCAACTGAGGTTGGCCTCTCACATGCTATTTACCTTAGCGGCACCAACATCAGCATCAATGACCTTGCTGTAGCGCAAAAGGTAGGCGATGTAGGTGTGATAGGCGTTAATATCATGTCTATGAGTTTTGGCGATATTCCTTCTACTACCTATTTCAGTCCGGAAGGGCAGGGCTCATACCACCCACAGTTCCTCAATGTTTCCATTGGGTTTTCAAAACAGTTCTCCACACACATCAACGCAGGCGTGGGCATTACCTATGTTTCTGAGCAGATCAGCAACATCAGCGCACTTGGCCTGGCTTTTGAAGGCGGCATACAGTATGTTACCGGGAAGAGGGATAACTTTCACTTCGGAATAACACTGCGCAATATTGGTACGAACATGCGTTTTTCAGGTACTGGTTTCTCGGTAAACGGAGAGCAGCCGCAGAGCACTCCTACATTTGCAGTAAGCGAAAATTACCCCTCTGATAAATTTGAAATGCCCACTTACCTGAATATCGGTGTATCCTACGACATCTTCCTGGATGAGAACCACCTGAGCAGCAAGGATGCACTGCCTATGCACAGGCTTTCAGTTATCGGCAACTTCACTTCAAACTCCTTTAACAATGATTACCTGGGCTTAGGCCTGGAATATGGGTTCCGGAATTTGTTCATGCTGCGTGCAGCTTACCGTTATGAAAATGGCATTGGCAACCCGGCTACAAGCACTACCATGTATATGGGACTGGCTGTGGGCGCAACAGTACAAACAAGAATGGGCAGTACAGGGCCTATGCTGGCGCTGGACTACTCTTACCGTCCTACTGAGCGGCCTGCCAATGGCGTACACGTAATATCCCTGCGCCTGACACGCTGATAATTTATTTTTCGTATTTTTGTATCACAACGCTTCTGCTAAACAGAGGCGTTGTATTTTTTTTCTGTAATTACTAAATGATTTAAAAATGTCTGATCTGAACTATCTCACTAAAGAGACATTGGCGCAAATGAAAGAGGAGCTGAGCGTGCTCAAAACTACCGGACGTGCGGAGATCGCCAGGCAAATAGCCGAGGCGAGAGAAAAAGGAGACCTTAAAGAGAATGCCGAGTATGATGCAGCCAAGGAAGCCCAGGGACATCATGAAGCAAAGATAGCCCAGCTGCAAACGGCGTTAATGAATGCCCGTGTAATAGATGCCAAAGATATAGATATAAGTAAGGTATCCATTCTGAGTAAGGTTACCGTGACCCACATGGGCAATAAGAAGAAACTGGTGTACCAGATAGTATCTGAAAAAGAAGCGGACCTGAAAATTGGCAAAATATCAGTTACTTCGCCAATAGGGAAAGGCCTGCTGGGCAAACATGTAGGCGAGACCGTAGAGATCACGGCGCCCGTAGGTACATTTAAGCTGAAAATAGAAAATATCGGTATTTAAGCATGGACAGCATATTTTCTAAAATAGTAGCCGGGGAAATACCTTGCTACAAAATTGCCGAGAATAGCCATTTTTTTGCCTTCCTGGACATTTTCCCGCAGAAGGAGGGGCATGTGCTCGTGGTGCCTAAGAAAGAGGTGGACAAAATATTTGATGTAGATGACCAATTGCTGAGTGAGTGGCTGGTATTTGCAAAGCCAATAGCGAAAGCGATAGAGAAAGCCTTTAAGTGTGACCGTTGCGGAATAAGCGTGATTGGCCTCGAAGTGCCGCACGCCCATATGCACCTGGTGCCCATAAACTCATCAGACGACCTGAACTTTACCCGGCCGAAAATGAAGCTCAGCCCGGAGCAACTGAAGGATGTACAGGAGAAGATACTTAGGCACCTTTAGGAAATTCCAAAAATAAAATTCCAAATTACAATAAAAAATCCCCCCAAAAGAAAATCCCAAATTCCAAGCTCAGGAATACAATATCCGAGGTTTGGAATTTGGGATTTTATATTTGGAATTTTTGGGTGAGGCTCCAGGCTTGCGGCTTACCGGCGAATAAGGCTTTGGTTTTGCCCCAGGTGTCTTTGAAAAATTCTGAGAAGCGGTAGTGGTCGAGGTCTGATTCGGCGTCCCAGTGGCTGCATGTAAAAAATACATTACTTTGCTTGCTGTCCTGCCAGAGCTCTAAATGCGTGCAGCCGGCGAAGCTCCTGATCGTTTGTTTCCGTTCATTAAAAAGAGCGGTAAATTCATTAACCGCATCTTCGCGGAAGGTCATTTGTACAATTCGCACTATCATTCAAAGATCATTTTTATGTCGTTCTGTTTGCCGCCCAGCCGCAGGCCGAAGAGGCTGGCAGCCTTGCCGCGGTTCACGCAAATTTCGAGGTAACCTGTGCTGTTGAACCTGCATAACTTGAATCCTTCACGTACATCAGCGTAGCTGTTGCTTATCGCCTCTATCTCTTCCATGCCCACAAAAACCAGCCGGAACGGGCGGTTGCCGCCCCACTGCTCAAACTGTCGGCGGGTGAGGTTAAGGACTACGTTTTCGTAATGGTCTATATGGATGGCTTCGCACATTATAACACCTGCCTCAAAGCGTGCTGCCCCTTTGTCTTGTGTTATTTTTAACTGTAAAGGAGACAGGCCGAGGCCCTCAGGCTTTTTGGATTGCAGGGAATAGATCACCTTACCGGCCTCATGCAGCCAGTCGGGGAAGGTATGTTCGTTGGTCAGCTCAAAACAAAGCAGGGCGTCTTTAACTTCCGCGCCCAAAGCGAGCGGCAGCAAGCCATTATCAGGTGTTAGAAAATAATGCCCGCTATATTCGCACAATACAAGCCTCGGGGTGACCTCTGAAAACAGGTCGAAAAGTAATACATGCACAGTGCCCTGCGGAAAACCAGGATATGCCGAAGCCAGCAGGTAGGCTGCCTGGCCGGTATTGAAGGGCTGTATCTCATGGCTGATATCAATGATGGGTGTCGCCGGCAGGTGCTGCATCAGGATACCCTTGGCGATGGCCACGGATGCCTCTTGCAAGCCGAAATCTGAAAGCAGCGTGATACAAGCCATAATTTATCATACAAAAGTACGCTGCAATCGTGCAATGGAGCTAACTATCTGCTTTAATTTTTGGTATCAATTGCAATTAATTACTTGTTGAAACGTTATCCCTGTAGTTTGTTATTTTTACAACTTAAGCAATGTAAATGCGCCTTAGAGTATCATATATAGCCCTTGTTGCCGTTGCCGTGCTGACCATACTGATGGGTGCATCCTGCAAAAAAACGAGGGTACAAACAGTGGGTGGGATCATAAAATTTTCGGTGGATACCCTGAAGTTTGATACGGTGTTTACCGCTGCCGGCAGCTTTACTACCGGCCTTCTTATCTATAATCCGCAGGGTGAGGAAGTGATTCTGAGTTCCGTTTCACTGGCTGAAGGAGCAAACTCGTTTTTTCATCTGAATGTGGACGGCTTTCCCGGCAATACCGCTACCAATATAAAGATACCCGCGCACGACAGTATCTATGTGTTTGCAACAGTGACGATAAACCCCAACAATAAGCTCAATCCATTCTTAATTACAGACTCCCTGGTGGCGACAATGAACGGCAAGAATTTCTACGTTGGGTTTACCGCTTATGGGCAGAATGCACATTATATAATAGATAGCGCGCTGGCGAACAACGCTACCTGGACGGATTCTTTACCCTATGTGATCATATGGACGGGAGATACTACAAAACCACATGGGCTACAGGTAAACCCAGGTGCCACGCTTAGTTTAAGTGCCGGGTGCCGCGTATATATGCACCAGAACGCTTCGGTAGCTGTGTTCGGTAGATTGATCGCTAATGGCACCAAGACAGATAGCGTCATCTTTCAGGGCGACCGGCTGGACCGGATATACTTTGGCTATATGGGCTATCCGGGGGAGTGGGGTGGCCTCTACTTTGACTCGAAAAGCCAGGGCAACATACTTACGCATACGATCATTGAAAACTGCGGTAATGGGTCGCTGACTGGTGTGCCTGCTGCAATACAGATAGCTGCCGATTCCCCAGGTGCGAGCACAGGGCCGCAACTAACGCTGGACCGCTGCATTATTCAGAATTCGTATGGGTATGGCATATATAGTTTTGCGGGAAATTTGATAATGAAGAACAGCCTGGTAAATACCACCGGCCAGGAAGCGCTGGCGGTAGTGGAGGGCGGGACGGTTGCTGCTACTAATTGCACGTTTGCCAACTATGGTTCATCGGCGGTGAGCCATGCTAATTATGGTACCGTTACTATCCTTGATTACTTCTGGGACGGTGTTACCGGCGACCCAACTATTTATGGTCCGCTGACCGGCACGCTAACTAACTGTATTGTATATGGCTCGCTGGACAGCGAGCTGGTTTGCGATGCCATAGGTACCCCGGCCAGCATTATACCATCGCTAAGGCTGGATCACTGCCTCCTGAAGGTTGGAACCATATGGGAAAGTTTCGTGGACACTACCGGCTGCATCTTTAATCAAGACCCGCTTTTTAAGAATACTGCAAATGCAGATTTTCACTTGACAACCGGCTCTCCGGCAATAAATGCGGGAAACTCGACAGGTTTAGGCGCGGGTGATTTTGATCTGGAAGACAATCCGTGGCAAGGAGGGGATATAGGCTGTTACCGTCATTAGGAAAAAATCTTTTTCCGTAGCTTTACTTGATGGATTGGAAGGTAATAAAAACCAAGACGGAGTATAAGATGGCGGTGAAAAGAGCAATGGAAATATTTCAGGCAGAAGACCACACTCCTGAAAACGTTGAGCTTGACCTGCTGCTGGTGTTGATAAAAAATTATGAGGACAAACATTGTCATAAATAGCCCAATCAACTTATAGTCCCAGCCACTCCAGCGCATTCTGCGATAACAGTTTTCCCGTGATCTCCTTTGAATAAGCCATACTTTCTATAAGCTTACCCGGATGGTGCTCGCCAAGCGGGAATGGGTAGTCGCTGCCCATACAGATCTTATTGTGCCCCATAACATCTATGATAAAGTCCAGCGCCTTGGGGTCGTGTGTCAGGGCGTCTATCCAGAACTTGCCGATGTAGTCGCGGGGATTTTTTTTGTTGTCTATCGCGCAGAGGTCAGGGCGCACGTTGAAGCCGTGCTCTATGCGGCCAATGGTGAGCGGAAAGCTGCCGCCGCCGTGGGCAAATGCCACGCGTAGTCTGGGATATTGCTCAAACACACCGCCAAAGATCATGGAGCAGATGGCGCGGGTGGTTTCTGCGGGCATGCCTACCAGCCAGGGAAGCCAGTAACGCTGCATATCGTTCTCGCCCATCATCTCCCAGGGGTGTACAAATATGCTACAGCCCAGTTGCTCTGCAGCCTCCCAGAACGGTGCAAACGACGGGTCGCTGAGGTTTTTGGTATTGATATTGGAGCCGATCTCGATGCCGGGCATTTTCAGTTCTTTCACGCACCGCTCCATTTCCTTAATGGCAGTGTCCACATCCTGCATAGGCACAGTGCCCAGGCCGATAAAACGATCCGGCTTATGCACTACGCACTGTGCAATATGGTCATTGAAAAAACGAGAGGTTTCGAGTGCGTGTTCTGGCTTTGCGAAGTAGTTGAACAGTACCGGTATGGTTGACAGCACCTGCATACCTACGGCGGTTTCATCCATCTCCTTTGTGCGTACCTGCGGGTCCCAGCAGTTTTGCTCTATTTCACGAAAAACCTTGTCGCCCTTTATCATCTGCGCGCAACAGGGCCTGTGATGTTCCAGCCTGATAAATTCGCCATACCCAAACTTCTGAAACCAGTTGGGGATATGCTCCGGCATGATGTGCGTGTGGATGTCAATCTTAAACCCCTGTCCCCTAAAGGGGAACCTACTATCGGACTGTGTCAAATTATTCAGCATTGTAGATTAATTAAACAAAAAAAGCCTTTTAAAGCGCACAAAAAGCTAAAGGAATATTCACAAGCGAAGCCCCGGAACAAGTTCCCGATTTTTATCGGGAGGGGTTTGGGGTTGTTATCGCTTGCTCCAGATCGTTCAATATATCCTCCACATTTTCAATACCCACGCTCATTCTTATCAGGCCGTCAGTGATTCCAAATTCGATACGTTTGTCTCTTGCCACGCCAAGATGCGTGGTAGAGGCTGCATGAGATACCAGTGTATCGCAGGTGCCAAGGGATACAGCATTGGTGCAGAGTTTTAGTTTGTTGATGAAATTCACTCCGGCATCAAAGCCGCCTTTCAATTCAAAGCTGAGCATGGCGCCGCCATTCTTCATTTGTTTTTTGCACATCGCATGGTCAGGGTGGGAGGGGAGGCCCAGGTAGTTTACTTTTTCCACACCGGCATTGCTTTCCAGGTACTCTGCTACCTTCTGTGCATTGGCACAATGGCGCTCCATGCGCAGCCCGAAAGTGCGTAGTCCATTGGTGAGCAGGAACGCTTCGAATGCGTTGCTATTGCCGCCCAGCAGGCGGTGCATCTTCGTGATGCTGCTGTTCATTTTTTCAATATCCCTGCCAATCATTGCGCCGCCTATCAGTGTGCCATGGCCGTTGAGGAACTTGGTAGTGGAGTGCATTACATAATCCACATCATACCTGAACGGCTGCTGCAGGTAGGGTGTGGCGAAGGTGTTATCAACACAAACGGTAAGATTATATTTTTTGCCCAGTGCAGATAGCGCCTCCATATCCACGCATTGCAGGGTGGGGTTCGCGGGTGTTTCTATGTGCATCAGGGCTATGCTCTTATCCGCTTTCAGCGCTTCCTCCACCTTGCTAAGATCATGGAAGTCAACGATCACTGCTTCTATGCCAAGGCCCGGTAATATTTTTTCCACCAGCTCATGAGTACCGCCATAAAGCGAGAAGTGGGTGATGATCTTTTGCCCGGCCTTTATATTGCTGAGCAGCATAGTGCAAATAGCCGACATGCCTGATGAGTGGAGCAGCGTTTTCAATTGCAGTTGGTTACCGTCTTTATCCTTCAGGCCGTATGCTTCGAGCAATGCTATTTTCTCTTCGGCCTCGGCAATGGTGGGGTTGCCCCAGCGGCCATATATATAGCCTTCCTCATCGCCTTTAAATACTGCAATGGCCTGCTCCGCACTATCGAAGGTATAGGTGCTGGATGCATATATAGGTGTGAGATGTGCGCGGTTACTTTCCGGGGTATGGCCACCACGGATGCAAACGGTATCGAATCCCGAAAAATTATTTTTATCAGCCATTTTATACTTTAATTTGCGTAAAGATAAGCACCATGAAAGAATTACTGCTGCAATATGCCCAATATAATGTGTGGGCAAACAAACTGATACTGGATGCCATTATGAAATTGGAAGCCGGCGCTGTGGATACGGAGATCGTTAGTAGTTTTCCATCTATAAAAACGACCGTGGTGCATGTGTGGAGTGCGGAGTACAGCTGGCTGCAGCGATTGCAACTGGCAGAACATCCTGTTTGGATACAGGGTGAATTCGCGGGTACTTTTGAGGAGGCCAACGATGCGTGGCAGAAGACGTCGGCAGAGCTGGCTCAATTTGTGGAGAAACAGTATGATGACCGCTCCTTTGAACACATATTGCAGTTTTACGACAGGCAGAAAGCATCTCATAAAATGCCTGTTTACCAGGTATTGCAGCATGTATTTAATCACTCTACACAGCATCGCGGGCAGCTTATTACCATGCTGCGCCAGCTAGGTGTAACCAAAATACCAGGTACTGATTTTATAGGATTTGCCAGGATGAAATAGGCTAACTGATATTTATCAGCCTATTATTTGACGCCTTTCGTTTATTTGCAGGCACACTTTTTTTATCTCATAAAAGATAAACTGCATTATGCGCGCAATATGGACAGGTTCTATCGGTTTTGGGTTGGTAAACATACCAATTAAACTATTCAGCGCCACGCAGGAAAGTTCGCTGGATCTGGATATGCTGGATAAGAACGGCCATGCTAACATACACTATGCCCGAATCAATGCCAACACCGGTAAAGAGGTACCATGGGCCAATATTGTAAAGGGCTATAAATACCACGACGAATATGTGGTGCTTTCTGACGAGGACTTCGAAAAAGTGAGCCCGAAGAAAAGCAAGATGATAGACATCAATGAATTTGTGAAAACCGAGCAGATCGACACCACTTTTTATGATATGCCCTACTACCTCTCACCGACCAAGGGCGGCGAGAAGGCATATGTACTGCTACGGGAAGCGTTAAAACAAAGCGGCAAGGTGGCGTTGGGGGAATTTGTACTCCGGAACAAACAGAACTTGTGCATCCTGAAACCACAGGATGAGGTAATACTGCTGCAGAAGCTGAGATTTGCAGAAGAAATAAGAAACTACGAAGAATTGGAATTACCAAAGGATATTGCCGTGAAGCCTGCTGAATTGAAAATGGCACAGGCATTGATAAATCAGCTCACTCCAAAGAAGTTTTCAATGGATAAGTATAAGGATACCTATGATGATGACCTGATGAAAATAATAGAAGCCAAGGCGAAGGGTAAGAAGATTGCCGCGCCGAAGTTTAAGATCATACACAACAAGAGCAAGGATCTGATGGAACAATTGAAGGCAAGCCTGGAACCAAAAAGAAAAGCATCGTAATGAGCCTGGCGAAGTATAACAGTAAGCGGAACTTTAGCGATACGCCCGAACCTTCCGGCAAGGAAGGAAAGGAAACGGGCAAACTGATATTTGTGGTGCAGCGTCACCATGCGAGCCACCTCCATTACGACTTTCGGCTGGAGCTAAACGGCACACTTAAAAGTTGGGCAGTGCCCAAAGGCCCATCGCTGAATCCTAAGGACAAGCGGCTGGCAATGATGGTGGAAGACCACCCGATAGACTACGCAACATTTGAGGGGGACATTCCTGCGGGCAACTATGGCGCCGGGCATGTGGATGTTTGGGATCATGGCACGTATGAGCCGATTGATGAAGACGCAAATGTTATTAGCGCAAAAGAATTCTCTAAACATCTGCACGCCGGCAGCATCAAATTCAGGATGCATGGTAAACACCTGAAAGGAGACTTCGCACTGGTGCATATGAAGAAGGATGAAAAGACATGGCTGCTGATAAAACATCGTGATAAGTATGCCGTTGAAGACGAGTACAATAGCGAAGACTATGCTAAAAAGAGCTCGCTGGCATACACGGCAGAGCGCAATAAAGACAAAGTGGTAAAAAAAAGTAAAGCCCATACTTTTAAAAGACAAAAATTCCAAAGAACAAATTCCAAAGTCTTACTCGCAGACTTATCACGGCAGCAGTAAACAAAAATTTACACGCTACATAAAGCCCATGCTGGCTAAGCTGCACGATGCGCCATTCGATGATCCCGGCTGGATATACGAGATAAAATGGGATGGCTACAGGGCGATTGCGGAAATAAACAAAAGGGGTTACCGCCTTTATTCCAGAAATGGTTTATCGTTCAGCGAAGACTATCCAGCCATATATGAGGAGCTCTCGAAAATAAAGAAAGAAGCTATACTGGATGGGGAAATCGTGGCGCTGGATAAGGAGGGCAAGCCATCGTTTCAACTGATACAACAATATGCGCAGGGCGGGGAAGTGCCAATCGTTTATTATGTATTTGATTGCCTTTCCGTCGGTGGCAAATCGATAGAAAGTAAACCGCTGCTGGAACGAAAGGAGATACTCAAAGCATTGCTGCCCGAAAGCGACCTTGTGAAATACTGTGATCATATTGAAGAACGGGGAAAGGATTTTTTTACGCTGGTGAAAAAGCAGGGCCTGGAAGGGATGATAGCCAAGCGCGCTGATAGTGTGTATAGGCAAGCCTCGCGCTCTGCCGACTGGCTGAAAGTGAAGAACGTGATCATGGAAGAGGCAGTGATAGCGGGTTATACAGAGCCCGGCGGCAGCAGAAAGTATTTTGGTGCATTGGTGCTGGGACTCTATAAAGGGGGCAAGCTGATCTACATAGGACATACGGGCACGGGGTTCGATGATAAAACGCTTAAAGACCTTTACAATAAATTGCAGCCGCTGAAAACAGGCACTTCGCCTTTTGGTGTGAAAGTGCCAGTAAACGGCGCAGTGACTTGGGTGAAGCCAAAACTGGTGTGCAACCTGAAGTACACCGAAGTGACCCAAGGCGGAACAAGGAGACACCCCGTTTTTATGGGATTGCGAATAGATAAGGATGCGGAAGAAGTACATGAAGAGGTAAGAGATGATAATAATACTGATCAGGATAACTCTGAAAATGATAAACCATTGAAAATGGAAGCAACAAAAACTATCAACGGAAAGAAACTGGCGTTCACGCATCTTGATAAGGTTTTCTGGCCCGATGAAGGATATACCAAGGGTGATGTAATTGACTACTACAACACCGTATATCCGCACATTATCAAGTACATGAAAGACGGGCCGGAGTCGCTGTTGCGTATGCCGAATGGCCTGGCAGATAAAGGCTTCTTTCATAAAGATGCAGGCCTGAATGCGCCCGACTGGGTGAAGCATATAGCGTTATATTCTGAGAGTGCAGCCAAGGATATTAACTACATCATCTGTAATGACAAGCCGACATTACTATACCTGGCCAACCTGGGCTGTATAGAAATGAATCCATGGAACTCCCGCCTGAACAAGCTGGACAATCCGGATTACCTGGTGATGGATATAGACCCATCAGAGCATAACACTTTTGAGCAGGTCGTAGAGACGGCAAATGTGATAAAGCAGATACTGGACAAAGCGGGTGCTACTTCATTTCCCAAGACCTCCGGTGCTACAGGTATTCATGTCTATGTGCCACTCGGCGCTAAATATTCTTACGATCAGGCCAAAGAATTTGCACATGTTATTGCAACAATGACGCAACAGCAATTACCCGAATTCACCAGCCTGGAGCGCTCATTAAGCAAGCGCGGCAAGGACAATATTTATATAGACTACCTGCAAAACCGTAAAGGACAGACCCTTTCGTGTGCCTATAGCCTGCGGCCAAAGCCAGGAGCCACGGTAAGTACTCCGCTGGAATGGAATGAAGTAAAGAAGGGCTTGCTTCCGTCCGACTTTACTATCAAAAACATTATGAAACGGGTAGAGAAGAAGGGTGACCTGTTTGGCGGAGTGCTGCTGAAGGGAATTGATATGATGAAGTGCTTAAAGAAATTAAATCGCTGACTCTGAAGGGGCACTTATTACTTGATAAGCATAATATTTTTTGTCTACCAAAGTATGATATTTTGATTTCGATATTCCATAAGTAGTTTTGACGCTTTTGCTGAGTCATTGGCGAGGAGTGCGTCATAGTACGGTTTCAGGATGTGCGCGGTTGCAGATTCGGGGTATTTACGCAGAACATGATCATAAGCTTCTTTATAAGCAGAGTCGATGTGTTTGGTATCATAGTCCGCTATGGGGGAGTTGTCCATTCCTTTCAGAAGTACCGTAGTATATTCTTTTTGCGTGCCGGTGGCATAGTCCTTCATAGCAAAGGCAGGGTAAGTATTTGCAAACTTTTCCCACCAAACAGTGCGCTCGCATAATTGAACGGGAGAAATAAGTAGCGCTGCATCTTCTTGAAACCCTTCGTCGGATTCTTTCTTTACTTGTTGCAGAAATTCTTTCATGGAGGGAGAAACGAATTTGTAAAAATGAGGCTGTATGAAACTCCGGTCTTCTATCACAATGACCATTCCTTCTGTTTCAGAGAGCCGGAAACCATTAGCTTTAAGTTCTGCAAATGGTTTGGCAAGTTCGGCCAGATATTTGCCGGGATCATCAAGGCTTATTGCATTTGATGATATAGTTTCAATCGTATCGAACTTATGCTGATCGGACAAACCATCAGCAAGCCGGGTATAGTATCGCTCAAATAATCGGTATGCACTATCATTTATTTGTTGGGTAGTTGTAGAAAAAAGTTCTTCAAATTTATGTGCTGCAAGTGAAGCATTGACAGCATGTCCTGTGTCCAGTTTATTAAGGTATTGTTCATAAACGCTGAGTGGCTGGGCTGCATTCGGAATTGTCTCTGTAGTAACTGCAACGGTCTTAGGGGTGTTGCCATTGTTGCATGAACCTGAGAGCACTGCTAAAAAGGCAACTACTGGCAATATAGCTCTCGTTTGCTTTACCCACGACATGCTAGAGTAAATTTATGTATAAATGTAAAATAAAAACGGCTGGTTTTCACCAGCCGTTCTAACTAATTGCCTTATCAACTTATTAACCTTTTAACTTACTTTACTTCTTCATACTCCGCATCAGCTACGTTGCCTTCTGGGCCGCCGGCATGTGCGTGCTGGCCATCCTGTGGTGCACCACCGTCTGCGCCAGGGGTATTGCCTGCTTTGTACATATCTTCGCTGGCGGCCATCCATGCCTTGTTCAGCTCTTCCTCGGCTTTGTCTATACCGTCGAGGTCTTCGGCTTTTTGGGCTGCTTTCAGTTTTTCAACCGCTGCATCAATAGGGCCGCGCTTGTCGGCTGGTATCTTGTCGCCGTATTCTTTCAGTTGTTTTTCTGTGTTGAACACCAGGCCATCGGCTTTGTTCAGCTTCTCTACGCGCTCACGCACCTTCTTGTCTTCAGCTTCGTTGGCCTTAGCCTCATTCTTCATGCGTTCTACTTCTTCCTTGTTGAGACCGCTGCCTGCTTCTATGCGGATGTTCTGCTGCTTGCCGGTACCCTTATCCTTAGCGGTAACATGCAACATACCGTTCGCATCAATATCAAAGATCACTTCTATCTGCGGTACGCCGCGTGGTGCAGGTGGTATGCCATCGAGGATGAAGCGGCCCAGGTTCTTGTTGTCCTTAGCCATGGGGCGCTCGCCCTGCAGTACATTTATTTCTACGCTTGGCTGGCTGTCGCTGGCCGTAGAGAAGGTTTCACTTTTCTTGGTAGGGATGGTAGTATTTGACTCAATAAGGCGTGTCATAACACCACCCATTGTTTCGATACCGAGAGAAAGTGGAGTTACGTCGAGGAGTAACACATCTTTCACATCACCGGTAAGTACACCGCCCTGTATTGCTGCACCAATGGCTACCACTTCGTCCGGGTTTACGCCCTTGTGCGGTTTCTTGCCAAAGAATTTTTCTACCACTTCCTGCACCTTAGGGATACGTGTAGAACCACCTACCAGGATTACCTCGTCTATTTCTGCGGCAGTGATACCTGCATCTTTCAATGCTTTGCGGCAAGGCTCCAGTGTGCGCTCAACCAGGCTATCAGAAAGCTGCTCAAACTTTGCACGGGTCATTTTGCGTACCAGGTGTTTCGGTGCGCCATCAACCGCGGTAATATATGGCAGGTTGATCTCTGTTTCCTGTGAAGAAGAAAGCTCTATTTTGGCCTTTTCAGCAGCTTCCTTCAGGCGCTGCCATGCCATAGGGTCTTTGCGAAGGTCTATAGCTTCGTCTTTCTTGAATTCGTCAGCGAGGTAGTCCATCACCACTTTATCAAAGTCGTCACCGCCCAGGTGCGTATCACCATTGGTTGATTTTACTTCGAATACGCCATCGCCCAGTTCCAGAACGGATACATCGAACGTACCGCCACCGAGGTCGAATACGGCTATTTTGCTGTCTTTGTGTTGCTTATCAAGGCCATAAGCCAGCGCTGCTGCGGTAGGCTCGTTGATGATACGGCGCACATTGAGGCCGGCGATCTCACCTGCTTCCTTGGTGGCCTGGCGCTGAGCGTCATTAAAGTATGCCGGTACGGTGATAACCGCTTCCTTTACTTCATAGCCAAGGAAATCTTCAGCGGTCTTCTTCATTTTCTGAAGGATCATCGCTGATATTTCCTGGGGGGTATAAAGACGGCCATCAATATCCACACGGGGGGTGTTGTTATCACCTTTCACCAGTTTGTAAGTGAAGTGCGACATTTCGTTTGTCACCTCATCAAAACGGCGGCCCATAAAACGCTTTATGGACTGTATCGTATTAATAGGGTTAGTAATTGCCTGGCGCTTTGCGGGGTCACCTACTTTGCGCT
The DNA here is from genome assembly GCA_903887415.1 of uncultured Bacteroidota bacterium. GTDB lineage: Bacteria > Bacteroidota > Bacteroidia > Chitinophagales > Chitinophagaceae > Nemorincola. The sequence continues at coordinate 172,645 of CAISPO010000018.1, forward strand.
CTCCATTCTTCAAAAAGGCAACTACGGAAGGCGTGGTGCGGCGGCCTTCGTCATTTGCAATAACCACAGGCTCATTGCCTTCCATAACAGATACGCAAGAGTTGGTAGTTCCTAAATCGATTCCGATAATTTTTGCCATAGTAATTTCTAATTGTTATTATATTTTAATTTTCGTTTCGTGAGTCTTTCGACTTTCGTAATTACTTAATCAATGAATATGCCATTCTTATTTTTCGGTAATTATGGCAGAAAGGGTGACAGTTTTAGTCATAAGTCGTAGCATCCCTGCCGGTAGGCTGGGTCATAAGTCCGCTAGTGCAGTATAGAATAATACCTCAAAGTAGCAAACAGAGATATATGCCCGAATTTTACCTGTACGAGTGTTGTTATTGAAATCCTAAGTTATTTACACTGCTGTAAACTGTATTATTATTTTATCAACTTTATGTGATGGAGTACAATAAATCGTCGGGAAGGGTACTAAAGAAGGCCGCATGGGCAATAGCATTGTTGTTTATCCTGATGAACATAGTAGCTGCAAACCACGCTTATAAGTTCACACATTTCTGCGATGGAGGCACACGGACCGAGCGGCTGAATCTTTCTTTTGCAAATAAGGTAAAACTGCTCTTTACCGGGGTGGATAATCCCAGGCCGTTTAATACGGCAAGGCCATCGCACCTTTACAAAACGGTAGTGCTGCAAAGTAATGTACCAATAGAATGCTGGTACATACCAACAGGGGAAACTGCGAAAGGCACTGTATTGTTGTTTCATGGATATACAAGCAATAGATCCGAACTGCTGGACCGGGCGGAGGTGTTTTTGCAGGCGGGGTATAACTGCCTCCTAACGGATTTTATGGGTTCGGGCGGATCAGGCGGCAGCCAAACAACTATAGGGTATTTTGAGGCGGAGGAAGTAAAGGATTGCTTTAATTATATAAAGGGCAATGGTGAACAACATGTCTACCTCTATGGCTCTTCAATGGGTGCAGTGGCTATTATGAAGGCAATAAAGGACTACCAGTTACAACCGGAGCGGACCATTATTGAGTGCCCGTTTGGCACCATGTACCAGACGGTGTGTGCAAGGTTTGACATGCTTCATGTGCCGCGGTTTCCTATGGCCGGGATCCTTTTATTCTGGGGTAGTGTTGAGAACAGGTTCTGGGGCTTTAGTCATAATCCGGAGGAGTATGCCCGGCATATCAAATGCCCGGTTTTGCTGCAATATGGCGCGCATGACGACCGGGTAAGCCGCCCGGAAACAGACGCAATATTTAATAATCTGGCAGGGCCCAAAAAACTGATCGTTTATCCGGATGCCGGACACGATAATTATTTGTTGAAATGCAAGGATGAGTGGAGCAACAATGTGACCGCCTTTCTCGATCACGGCATATAATGCCTAGTAAGCTGTTCCTTTAATATTAACATTAGACATGAGTGGGCTGGCGATGAGTGAATCAACGGTTTCATCGCTGATGGAGATATTGCCCACACGGGAACCCCTGGAAGTGAAGAGCCCCAGTACGTTGGCTCCTTTCACGTTGGTATATATGGGCTCTATTTCGCTGCCGGTGAGGCCTGTGCCCTGCGATTGCTGTATCTGCTCGTAGGTGTAATAGTCGGGTGTGCCGAGGTATGCGAAAAGGGTACACCTGCTTAGCAGCCGGATGGTGCTGGCCGGGGCGGTGCCCAGTGCAGACCTGATAGCGCTATATATATCAACATTATTCATGCTAATATCAAAAGCGCCGTTCAAAACGGGTATCAGCCCCAGGTCGTCATCGGCATAATGGGCAGTGTTGGTGTGTGTGGCATAATTGGAGTCAACCCAGTTGAACCTTATTATGACCTGGGCAACAGCGGCAGGGGTAGTTTGCCCGTAAAAATTATAAGTACCGTAAGGAGGTGGGGTATAGGTGCCGCCAATATCAAGTACATCATTTGTATTTATAGGCGTACCGAAAAAGCTGAGCCCGGCCCTGTTTGCTGAAGAATCATCGAGATAGGGGATATTAAACGCAAGCGGGTCGTTGTCAACGATCACGGGCGCCTCGGCTGAATCAACCTCGCCGGTAGCGGGATTAGTAACAACGATACGGTATGAATACAGCGGGTCCAGAACATCAGTAAATTTATAAGCATAGTTAGGCGCATTGAAAAACACGCCCTGCTGCTTGGGATAGCCTTCAAGGTTGAGGTCAACGCGATTGAGATGGATGGTATCGTGAACACCGGGAGTGGTTGCGTAGATATTTATTCTTTCTATCTTCACATTGAGGCTGGCATAAAAGCTGGAATCGGGGGTCTGCGCCATGGTGATGGCACTCTTGTTGTTGTCCAGGAAGGCTTTCTGGATGCGTATGTAGTGGGCAGTATCGGCCTGGTCCAGGAAGCCGTAGATAACGGTAATGTTCTTGTAGGGCGCAGCTACATTGAATTTTGTAGAGCAGCTGTCCATTAAAAATAAAAACGCAGTGGTTATAGCCAGAAAAAAGAATCGTTTCATGAATTGATACCTAATATTTAAGGGCGGACAAAGATAAGGTTTTTGTGGTTTGACTGCGGGTGTGTGGGAAAATTATACTAAGCGGATAATTGCAGCATTTCCAGAGCGTTTAACAACTCATTAAGTATTTTTTTTTTGAATTGTTTGAGTATTTCAAAAGTTTTATCAGTACATTTATATAGTAAACCTGAATCATTTATCTCTTAAAATATTTCTTTACCTGTAAAATCTTTCACTATGGCTAATGAAGTCTTTTGCGACCCCTCATACACGGGATCATCAAGCAGTTGTCAGGCGGTTTACTTCGACCAGCTTAACCCGGGAAACAATGTCGGTACAATCTCTGGTTTGTATTCACAGATATTAGGCGGCCAGCCACAAGCCGCACCCACTAACAACATCAACAGCTATTTCAGCACAATACTGAACGGCGACAGTAATGGAATCAATACTTTCAGTGGTGCCGCTATGGGTGTGTATAATACTATAGTCAATGGCTGTTGCAACACCATGGGTGGATGCAATGTTTATCCTGGGCCGCCCTTGCCTGTAAATTTCAGTTCTATTTTGGGTGGCTCGAACAACTGCATAGATACCGATGATCTGCTAACAACCCAATATGCAACCATAGCGGGCGGGCTGTTAAACAGGATACAGCAGGGAATGAACTTTGCAGCGATCATGGGCGGCGACAGCCATCTGGCTGCAGGCCATCATTCTTTTATAGGCGGAGGCACGAAAAACCAGGTGGATGATTGTGCTACGGTAGGCGGTGGCGAAGGCAACCGGGCGGATGAAAATTATGCTGCGGTATTTGGCGGTTTTTGTAACCATACAAACGGCTGTGCGGCATTCATTGGCGGCGGATATTGTAATTTAATTCTTGGAAACCCAAACCACCCCAACTGCTCTGCGATAGCTGGTGGCGAGCTGAACACTATAGGCCTCAGTTCAGGCGGCAGCCCATTGTTTTTTTACGATCACTCATTCGTTGGCGGAGGTTTTACCAACTCTGTTTTTAGCAGGGCCTCATCCATACTTGGCGGCGATACCAATACCGTAAACCGGCTCTCAGATTGCAGCTATATAACTGGCGGACAAAACAATAATATAGGATTAGGTGCAGCAGGCTATGCCGGGGCCACATGGAGCGGCATAGGAGGTGGACAGGGAAACACAATTGACGATACTGGCTTTGCCACATCTTACGCAGTTATAGGTGGCGGTCAGTCTAACACTATTTGTGCATGCACAGCGTATTCAGCCATCTTTGGCGGATACAATCATTGTGTCGCAGGTAGTTTCTCATTCATTGGTGGCGGGTGTACAAATTTTGTTGGAGCAAATTCAGACAACAGCTTTGTAAGTGGTGGAAGATGCAACAGAGTAGGTGGCGGCGGCTTAGGGGCCTGCGACAGCGGAATAGGCGGTGGACATAATAATTGTATTGATGACACTACTTTCTTATCAAGAGTTTCTGGTATCTTCAGTGGTGACAGTCATTTTCTCAATGCGAATAATTCCTTCATTGGCGGAGGGAGTTCCAATAATATAAGCAGCACCAGCGGGTTTGGCCCGGTTGTTAACTCGATTATCGGAGGAGGAATAAATAATAAGATAACCGATGACGGTGTTGCTTCTACTGCAGATTGCAGTTTCATCGGCGGTGGCAATACAAATAGTGTTTTTAGTATCACCTCATCAATTACTGGTGGGTCTGGTAATAATGTTAACGCATTCTCCGATTGCAGCTTTATTAGTGGTGGGCAAAAGAACAACGTTGGTGCAGTAGGGGGCGCAGGGTTAGGGGCCACATATAGCGGAATAGGCGGAGGGCAGGGCAATGCCATTGACGATACGGGCGCAGCAACAACTTTCGGAATAATAGGCGGAGGGCAGACAAACACTATTTGTGCAGGTACTAACTACAGCGCAATCGTTGGCGGTTGCATGCACTGCATATCAAGTAACAATAGCTTTGTGGGCGGCGGCGACACCAACACTATTTTTGTTTCATCAGATTGTGGGGTTATCAGTGGCGGAAAAAACAACTCCATAGGAAGCGCAAGCGGCTTTGGCGCCACATTCGGATCCATTGGCGGAGGCGCTGACAACCGGGTAGATGATTCTGCCGGCCCTGCTGCTTGTTCAGGAATTTTCAGCGGCAGTTTTAATATCGTAACTGGCCGCGGCAGCGTGATAGGCGGCGGGGGATTTACAACCGCGATGGCGAGCCATGGCAACAGCATTTTCAGCAATTTCGGCTTTATAGGCAGCGGTGCCGCTAATGTAATAAACATCAGCTCTGATAGCAGCCTGATCAATGGCGGGCAATGCAATAATGTGGGTGCGATGCTTGGAGTTGGGTCGGGTTCCATTTTCAGCGTTATAGGCGGTGGCTGTTGCAACACAATTGATGATACCGGCGCAGCTACAACTTACGGAATAATAGGCGGCGGGCGAGGCAACCTCATTAGCGCTGGCACTAATTATTCAGCCATTTTCAGCGGAATTAACAATAGTGTAATTCTCGGAGATGCATCGGTTATTGGTGGTGGCGCAAACAATCAAATAAGCGGTGAGCATGGCGTTATTTCCGGAGGAGATGCAAATACTGTAAATGGAAAATATAGTTTTATCGGTGGCGGCTCCGCAAATACTGTTACAGGTTCGTACCTGGGTATAGGCGCCGGTCAGGATAATATTATTAATGCAGGTGACTCAAGTTTTATTGGTGGCGGCAACGGCAATAATATTTTTGAATCAAATAGTTTTATTGGCGCAGGGTTAGGAAATACAATAAACCAAAACTCTGGTCAATCTACTATAACGGGTGGCGAAGGTAATATCATTGGCAGTGCAGTTGTGGGTTCACTGGGAGCTCAGGGCAGCTTTGTTGGCGGCGGCGTTGATAATATTATTGATTCAAACACAGCGGTAGCTACCAGGTTGGGAGTAATAGGCGGCGGGGAACTAAACACCATAGCCGCGGGCACCAACCACTCCTCTATCTTTGGTGGTAATGGCAACACCGTCTCCGGCTCTTGCTCGGCTATACTCGGCGGCCAAAATAATAATGACAGTGGCGCCCCTTTTTCCGGAATATATGCAAACACCTTTGCCGTTACCCCGGGGCTCAATGACTCAGCTACCCTCGGCGTACCAAGTACATTTTATTCAGATGAGTTGGTAGTGGCGAATATGCCTTCTTGGGCAGGAGGGCTAGCACCTATCCCTGTACCCATTGGCAGCAAGGCTCTGTATTATCAAAATATTCCCGGGGGAAGTTGTCCGGTATTTATCGGGTAAAACATTTGTTTATGAAACGACTTCTATATGTGATTGCCATATTTCCAATATTTGTACATGCACAGTTTATCACAACAGTAGCAGGAAATGGTATTTTAGGCTATAGCGGGGATGGTGGCCCCGCAACGGCCGCGAAATTACATTTACCGGGTAAGGTAATAACCGATGCTTCAGGTAATATTTACATTGCCGATTCCTGGGGGCATCGGGTCCGGAAGGTAGACAACGCAACCGGTATTATTACAACTATTGCCGGTACGGGAGTAGCAGGGTATAATGGTGATGGGATTCCAGCAACATCTGCGAAACTAAATGACCCTTGCGGCCTCGCTTTGGATGCAAACGGCGATTTATATATTGCTGATATTAACAACAATAGGATCCGCAAAATTGATCATAATACCGGCGTTATTACGACGATGGCAGGAAATGGGATCAATGCTTTTTCTGGCGATGGCGGTCCGGCTACAAGTGCTTCTCTTGGTGCCGCTGGCTATATCGTATTTGATGAATCAGGCAATCTGTTTATTGCAGATAACAATAATTTCAGAATAAGAGTAGTAAGTGTGGCAACAGGTATAATATCTACTGTTGCAGGGAATGGATTTGGGGTGGGTACCGTTAGTGGTGGCGGGTATAACGGGGATGGTATCCCTGCAACAGCAGCTGAGCTAAACTATCCTGGAGGCATCGCAATATTTGGCAACCCAAGCGAGGGAGGAGAGGCCTTATATTTCGCGGACAGCAAGAACTACAGGATCAGAAAAGTGGACCTTGCAAGTGGGATCATCATCACGGTTGCCGGTAATGGTATATTAGGCTATATCGGCGATGGTACGCCCGCTACATCTGCAGAAGTTCAGGGGCCGACCGACATAGCGTTCGACAAAAATGGCAATTACTATATCGCGGAATTCAATGGCCGTGTAAGAAAAGTGGATACAAATGGTATCATTACAAGGGCTGCGGGGGCCGATACCTTCGGATACAACGGTGATGGTATTCTTGCCGATACTGCAAAACTTGATGGAACTTTCGGCATATTTATCGATGCCTGTGGTGATCTGTATATAGCCGATCATACTAATGAACGTATCCGTAAAGTAGCTTATCCACCCATTTTATCTGTACCTGTCATCTCTCTTTCCGGTTCCGCTGCTACCACTGTAGGCACCACGGTAACAGTGAATGCCACCGTGAGCAGCGCCAGCAGCAGCTATATTATCTACTGGATGAACCACAATATAGAATTCACCACCACCACCGTACCCTATTTAACCTATACCAAAACACCCGGCAGAGATACCATCACCGCCAAAATAGTACCCACCGGCCCCGGCTGCTATGATAGCGCCACATCTGCCGGGTGGGTGGTGAGTGATGCGAGTACAGGGACCTATCCCCAGCCCGCTCCGAAGGAGAGGGAGGTGTTGCGTACTTACCCAAATCCGGTAAAGGACATTTTGTATATAGATAATAGCTCCGCTCCCTTGGAGAGGTCGGGAGAGGTCTATAAAATACGGAGTGTTGTAGGCTCATCTATTCAGCAAGGAATATTGCAGCAGGGGAGTAATACGATTAACGTAAAAGAACTGCCTGCTGGAGTGTATATGCTGGAGGTGGTGTATCCATCAGGAAATAGAGTAACAACTAAAATCATTAAACAATGACCCTCAAAATAAGTTCTAGGCAACAAGGGTACGTAGCTTCACCCTCTCCTTCGCGATTGTCATCGTGAGCTTGCCGAACGAGGGCCGAGGAGAGTTCTCTATCGCAAAACACTAACCAATCCAAATTCCCAATTCCCAATTCCTAATTTTTGTCATCCTGAGCTTGTCGAAGGACCCAATTCCTAAATCCAAACAATATGAAAGTAGTCCTTCAGGTAAGAGGCGGCATCGGTAAGAGCGTAATGGCTACCGCAGTATGCAAAGCCATACAAACACAGTATCCCGGCTGCAAAATAATTGTCATTACTCCATACCCCGATGTGTTTGACAACAACAAGCGGGTGTACCAGACAGTGCGGGAGCACGAGATGTTCTACTTCTACCGCGACCATGTTATGGATCAGCCCGATACCAAATTCTGCCTGCTGGAGCCCTACCTCGCCGATGATTTTATCCACCGCCGTGGCCACCTCATAAAAGTATGGTGCGAGATGAACGGCATAAAGTACAATGGCGGGCTGCCCGAAATATTCCTCACCCACAAGGAAATGACCTCCTTTGGCGTGAACCTGAAAAGATCGAACAAGCCGATATTCGTATTGCAAACCAATGGCGGTATGTCGGAGCAGGGCGATAAATATTCCTGGCCCCGCGACATGCCCAATGATACAGCGCAAAAAATAGTGAATGTGCTTGCACCCCACTACAACATCTTTCACGTTCGCCGGCAAGACCAGCTCACGCTGCAAAACACAGTCCCTGTAACCGAAAATTTTCGCCCGCTCTGTGTGCTGATAGCCATGAGCCGGAAACGGCTGCTTATCGACAGTTGCTGCCAGCATATAGCTGCCGCGCTGGGCCTGCCATCTGTAGTCTGCTGGATCGCCAATGTGCCCTCGCAGTTTGGCTATGAGCTGCATACCAACATCATCGCCAACCCGCCCACCCAGGAACCGGAATTGAGGTATGCCTTGCTTGCAAAGTATAACACCAACGGCCCGGAAAAAGAATTTCCGTATAATAATGAAGAGGAGATTTTTGATGTGGAACCTATACTCGCTGCACTGGGCCACTCAGCACTACAGGCAGGTAATAACGGCACTCCCCCAAAGCAGCGGTTAACCCAGTCCGCCCCGGCTAATAAAAAGAAAAAGGGAAAGTAGAATTATACTATAAGCAAACTTTTGATCCCCATAGCTAAAAGGTGTTGGCACTTGTTGTATTGCTTGTTACCTTTGTGCAATAAAAGTGCTTTTTCACTCCTTACTGCAAAAATGCAAAAGTGAGAATGACAACTTATCTTAGTGCATTATCAAAAAGCAGCAAAGCACGGGGTCAGGGAAAGAAATGTGATATTTTTGTGATACTTCTGTGATATTTTCATGGAATACGATCCATGAAAAACAATGAGTTAGCAACAGTAATCCACAAAACTTTTTTTTCGGTCAAAATGTGACATTCCTCAAAACCAAATTATCAATCCAGCCAGCATAAAACCGAATTTATCTGCCGATAAGCAGAAGAAAACCAGAAGAAAACCAGAAAAAAGTGAGCAAAAGTGAGCAATTTTTGAGCAATAATATTCGATTAAAACATTGATTATCAACAAAAAAGTGTGCAAGTAAATTTTTTAAAAAAATGCCTGCCTGCCGGTAGGCAGGTGAGCAAATTTAAGCCGATCCTTTAATCAGGAAAATCCAGGTTCACACTATGGCCAGTATTACAGTAGGCACGCCTTTCAATATAGACCTGGAGTTTAAGGTTGCGGCATTTGGCAAGCGGCTGCTGGCGTGGCTTGTGGATTTTGTGATCATCTGCGCGTATTTCATACTGATGTTGGAGTTCGTTTCTCCCTTACTGGGTACAGAGGATCAGGTCAGGTCGATGGCCAGCATATCTTTAATAACATTACCGGCGCTGCTGTATCAGCTATTCATAGAAATACTGATGAACGGCCAAACCCTGGGAAAAAAAGTGGCCGGAGTAAAAGTTGTGGACAGGGTGGGGCGGGAGCCAACATGGGGGCAATACATAATAAGGTGGATATTGTGTACCGGCAACATAGTGATCTGCTCTATTCCCTACAATATGCTCCGGACACCTGTGCTGATTATTTTTTCTGTTATCGTGTACTTGCCTGATGTGCTTTCGCTGCTAATATCTGCCAAAGGGCAGCGGCTGGGTGACCTGGCAGCGGGCACGGTGGTGATAGACAGTAACTACCGGGCCAACATTAATGAGACGATATACCTGGAAATTGAGGACAAACACTACCAGCCGGTTTTTCCACAGGTGATGCGCCTGTCGGACAGGGATATAAACGGGATACGCAACCTGCTGCAAATGAAAACCGGGACCAAAGAAACTGACCATTATATAATAGATGTATCGCAAAAGATAAAAACGGTGCTGGGCATAGAATCAGACCTCTATCCGCTGGATTTTATGGAGCAGTTGCTAAAGGATTATAATTACTTTACGGCACAGTCAAGGCAGTAAAAAAGAGGATTAATAATGCAGCGGTATTGCGCCCTTGCAGGGCTATGTGCCACGTATGTGTTATTACCCAGGGCTTCACCCTCGGCTAGTATATTTCGCTCTTTCAGAGCCTGTATTTTCGGCTATTTTGTAACTGGAAATTGGCTGGCCGGTGACTTTGTTTCCAAATATTATTGCTACTTTTCAAAAAAAAATCATCATGTCAAGAGTCATAACACTTTCTGTAAAGAATGCCAACGATATGGATGCCTATGTGGCCAGGCCCTGGGGCAAGGGGCCGTTTCCTGCTGTGATGCTGTTCCAGGAGGCATATGGGGTGAATAACCACATACGCAAACTGGCAGACAAAATAGCCGGAGAAGGCTACCTGGTAATAGCACCGGAACTGTTTCACCGCACTGCTCCGGCAGGCTTTGAAGCGCCTTATGGGGATTTTGCATTGGTGATGCCACACTACCAGGCAATGACCACCGAACTGATCATTGATGATGTACAGGCAACCTACGACTGGCTTGCGGCCCAGGATAATGTGCTGAAAAAGAAAATAGGCTGTATTGGATTTTGCCTGGGGGGAAGGGTAGCATTTATCGCTAATAGCGCTGTGCCATTGGCTGCTTCCATCTCGTTTTACGGCGGTGGCACACATGCCGTTGCTGATCTTGCAGAGAAACTGCACGGGCCACAGCTTATGTTCTGGGGCGGTAAAGACCAGCATATAAAGCCGGAGCATGTGCAGGCGGTTGTGGATGCGCTGAAAAAAGCGGAGAAGGACTATGTAAATGTAGAGATATCGTATGCCGACCATGCATTCTTTTGCGATGAGCGGCCCTCATATCATCCGCAGGCGGCGCTGGAGGCATGGGGTATGACGAAGGCTTTTTTCAAGAATAAGCTGACTTATTAAAATTAAAAAATCTAAATTCCAAATTCCAGGAAACAGGAAATTCCCAAAGCCAAAATATGCGCCTTGGGCTACTTTTTTAATAAATACCTATATCTTTATGGGTATCTATACCATTATGCAGCATATTATGAGATCAAAAAAATACTTTTCCTATTTATTATTGTCCTTTATTGGCTTTTCATCGGCTTCGTCTTACGGGCAGATCATCACCACTTTTGCAGGTTCGGGATACCTGGGATATTCCGGGGATAACGGGCCTTCCAGAATGGCCCAACTGAACAGGTGCAGCGGTGTGGCTTTTGACGGCACAGGCAATGTGTATATAGCAGACCGGGACAATAATGTGGTGCGTAGAATAAACCCACTGGGTATTATTACCACTTTTGCGGGGACGGACACAGCTGGCTACAGCGGCGACGGACAAGCCGCGGGAATTGCAAGGCTGAACAGGCCCTGTGCTGTAGCTACAGACGCCGCAAACAATGTATATATCGCTGATGAGGGCAATAACGTGATCCGTATCGTGAGTGCCGCCAGCGGGTTCATTAATACGTATGCCGGGAATAATATTGCCGGCTACAGCGGCGATAACGCGGCGGCAGATTCTGCATCGCTGAATGACCCGCAGGGAATTGCCATTGATGCAGCGGGCAACCTGTATATAGCAGATGCCGGCAACCATGTGGTGCGTGAAGTAAATGTAGCAGGCACGATCTCCACAATAGCAGGCAATGGCTCCCTGGGCTACAGCGGAGATGGCGGCTCAGCAATAGGAGCGGCACTTTCCAGCCCCTCTGGGGTTGCCGTGGACCCTGCAGGTAATGTATATATTGCAGACATTAATAACAATGTAGTCCGCAAAGTGTTTAGTGCAGACGGAACGATAGTGACATTTGCCGGTGACGGATACCCGGGTTTTGGCGGTGATGGCGGCCCGGCAACGGCGGCCCAATTCTCTTTTCCATCGAGTGTATCTGTGGATAATGCAGGAAGTGTATATATAACCGATGAGGGCAATAATACAGTAAGAAGAGTGGACTCACTGGGCACTATCAGCGTTTTTGCAGGTACACCGCGTACCAATGGATACACCGGAGATAATGGTCTGGCAACAGCGGCACAACTTAACTCACCAAGCGATGTAGCTGCCGATGGCTGGGGACGGATATATATTGCTGACTATGGCAATAACGTAATACGGCTGGTGAGCTACAATGCATCGTCGGTGGCGGCGGTTGCCGAAAATGCTACCGGGATCAAAGTTTATCCTAACCCTTCAAACGGCGCATTCACATTGGATGTACCTGGAACAGGAGATGCGGCAACGGTAAATGTGATGGATATGCTGGGACGGATTGTTGCAACGCAGGTTGTGAATGGAACGAAGACGGGTGCGGTTACCCTTTCTTTCAGCGACATAGCTGACGGCAACTACCTGATCGTTGTTTGTAGTGGGGATAAGCGTTATACGGAGAAAGTAGTGGTGGGTAAGTAGCATTTGCCCGGTGCGTTTGCCAGCGTGGCTAGTTTCTCGCGAAGGCCGCAAAGATGGGCGCGAGAAATAATAGCGCAAAGGGAGCAAAGCTCAAGGTGAGTAACAAAAGAGCAAAGGCCGCAAATAAATATGATAAGCATAAAAACGCCGGGCTATTGTGTCCCGGCGTTTTCTTTATGGTAGTAAATGGTTCTTCTTGTTTACCAGAGGTGTACGCGAAGGCTGTCTGGCAGATACATTTTATCGCCGGGCTTTATGCCGAATGCGTCATAGAATTCGGGGACGTTTGGAAACGGTCCGTTGACGCGGTACTTGGCAGGGGAGTGCACATCTGTATGCAGTTGGTTGGCAACCCGCTCCGGACGCTCTTCCATAAGCCAGCCGAGTGAATAGCCGAGGAAGAAACGCTGCAGCGGGGTAAGCCCTGCTATCTTTTCACCTCTCTTATAAGCATCAGTTTGCTTAAAGGCATCAAGGCCAATGAGTATGCCGCCGAGGTCTGCGAGGTTTTCGCCAAGGGTTGCAGCGCCATTGATATGCGTGGTATCAATAGGCACCATTTTATTGAATTGCTGCACCAGAACGTTGGCCCGCTCCACAAAATGTGCTGTGTCGGCATCGGACCACCAACTGCGGAGGTTGCCATACTCATCGAACTTGCGGCCCTGATCGTCGAAGCCGTGCGTGATCTCGTGGCCTACTGTAGATGCGGCGGTATAGCCATAGACAAGCGCATCATCCAGGTCAGCGTCCTTGTAGCCTGGCACGGTCATCATAGCTGCCGGAAGCACTATTTCGTTGTTAGATTCGTTGTAATAGGCATTGTATGTTTGAGGCGTCATGTCCCACTCATCACGGTCCACTTTTTTGCCCAGCTTATTCATCTGGTAGTTGTTCCACCAGAGGTTGGCGTGCATCATGTTGAGCGCATAGGGGCCGCGGTCTATTTTCATGGCGGAGAAGTCTTTCCATTTGTCGGGGTAGCCTACTTTTTTGCGTATAGCAGTGAGCTTGTGAATCGCTTTCTGCTTGGTGCTGTCATCCATCCATGTCAGTTTTTCTATGCGGGATTTGTAGGCATTGCGTACATTTTCCACGATCACTTCGTAGCGGGCTTTTGCGGTCACATCAAAATATTCCTTTACAAAAAGCTGTCCAAGAGCCTCGCCTATGGCCCCTTCTTCAGCATCCAGCGCGCGGCGCCAGCGCGGGTGCTGCTCCTGTGCCCCACGTATTGTTTTTCCGTAGAAGTTAAAATTAGCATCTGCGAAAGGCTTGCTCAGGTACCCAGCGAAAGTAGTTACCAGATGAAATGACATGTAGTCTTTCAGTGTTTGCATATCGGTAGTGGAAATTGCCTTGCCCAGCGCGCTGTAAAATTCAGGCTGGCCTACAATGACGCTGTCCACATATTTTACGCCCATCAGGCCGAGGTATTTAGGCCATTCAATTCCGGGAGATAAGTTGCCCATGTTTTTGATGGCCATCTTGTGATAGTTAGTATAAGGGTCGCGGAGATCCTCCAGCTTGCGTGAGGACTTGGCCAAGGCAGTCTCCAGCGCAACAATGGCTGTCGCCTTTGCATCGGCTGTTTTATCATCAGCGCCCATGAGGCGGAAAATAGTGGCGATAAACTTTGGATACTCGGCACGGATCTTCGCTGTGCGCTCATCAGTATTAAAATAGTAGTCGCGGTTGGGCAGGCCCAGGCCACCCTGCGTCATATTGTATGCCCACACATCACTGTGCTTTGGATCCTGTGCTACACCCTCATCAAAGAAAACATTGGCGCCATAGGCATGCATATGTGCAGCTTGCGTCATTACGTCATCCTTGTTTTGCATGGCGGCGATCTTGTTCAGCTCCTCGCGCAACGGCTCAACACCGTTTTTCTCTATTGACACCGTATCCATAGCGCTGTACCAGAAATCGCCTATCTGCTTGCCGGTGCCTTTACTATCTTTTCCTGCAAGGGCATCTTCGTTTATTTTTCTCAGCTTTGCATAGAGCTCTTTTTGTACCAGTTCGCCAACGCCCCAGGCAGTTTCATCCGCAGGAATGGGGTTGTTTTTGATCCACCCATTATTGGCATAGGCAAAAAAGTCATCCTTTGGGCTTATCGTTGTGTCGAGGTGTGCGGCAAGAACATCTTCTTTCGCGTCTTTGTGCAAAGGCTGGTTGCAGGCAGCAAAAAGAGATGCTGCGGTAATTATGCCAATGAACTTTTTGTTCATATTTTTAATTGATTTAGCCGGTAAAAGTAGGTGGTTTTTTATTGTTTTACGTACCCCAAAGGGGGTATTTTAACAGACTTCGGGGCTTCATTTGCCGGTATGTGAGTGAAACCCTTATATTTATAATCATTAGAAAATGGTAATCGGGCACGATGGCAGATAAACCGACGAAGAAAATAGCACCTAAACCAGCTATTCCGGCAAGGGGCCAGGTGGCGACAGCAAATATGAAACAACCGGCGAGGAAGAGTCTTGTATTGCCTTGCCTGCTGCTTGCCATATTTTCGTTTGCATTATATGCAAACACTTTGCAGAATGGGTTTGCACTGGACGATGTAATGGTGCTTAAGGAAAATACGATCGTTCAGCAGGGCACAAAAGGCATTCCGGAACTGCTGGCTACGCCGCATATGCACGGCTATAGTTTTTTTTCGCAGGATACCTACCGGCCGCTGCCGCTGGTGCTGCTGGCTGCCGGGTATCAATGCTTTGGAATGAATCCAGGTCCGTTCCACCTGCTGAATATACTGTTGTATGCAGCCTGTGTTGTTATGCTGTTCCTTTTTCTCGACCGTTTTTTTGAACGCAAAAAGACAGCCGTAGCTTTTGTGGCATCGCTGCTGTTTGCGCTGCACCCCATCCATACAGAAGCAGTTGCGAATATAAAAAGCTGCGATGAGCTGCTGTGTTTTTTCTTCGGATTTTTATCCCTGAACTTGTTCACGAGCTATATGAAACGAGGGCAGGTCGTACAATTGCTCGCAGGGACTGCTTCTTTGTTTATGGCATATTTGTCTAAGGAAACGGTAATAGGGCTGCTGCCGGTCATTCTCCTGCTGTTTTTCTTTTACATAAATGAAGACAGAAAGCGGGGGATATTTATTGCCGCCGGCAGCATTGCCGCGACCGTTATTTTCCTTGCTATCAGGATACATGTGCTCAGCGAATACAATGCAAACCAGGCCTCAGACAGTATAGAGACGTTGGCTATTGCGCCGACTGCTGCAATTAAGATCGCTACTGAAATAGCGATAATGGGTAAATACCTGCTGCTGCTTTTTGTGCCTTATCCGCTGTTGTGTACTTATGGGGGGAATACAATTCCGTATTCGAGTTTTGCCAGTGCAGGAGCATGGGCATCTTTGTTAGCGTATATAGCAATTTGCGGGATCGCTGTGACCCGGTTTCTGAAGAATAGGAAAGACCCATGGGCTTTCGGGATATTCTTTTACCTATGTACGATCTTGCTGTTTTCCAATACGATGTTCCTTATAGCCGGTACGATGGGTGAGCGCTTATTATTTTTTGCGTCTGTGGGGTTTTGTATTGTTGCTGCGCTTGGTGTTGAGAAGCTGGCAGGGGCGGCTACAGAGGATGTTTTTGTTTTTTTGAAGGCGCCTAAAGTATTGGCGGTGATCATTCCTTTAGCGCTTTTGTATGGAAGTATGACATTTGCAAGGAATAAGGACTGGGCAGATAACTATAGCCTGTATAAGGCAGATATAGTGAAGGCGCCACACTCGGCTATGCTTAATTACTATATAGGCCTGGAACTGGAGACAACTATCGCTGATGCGGCCGGGAAAGACACTGCAAAGCTGGGACAGGTGAGGCGTGAAGGACTGACATATCTTACAAAGTCGATCGGGCTGTCGCATGATTTTGCGGACGCGCACGCCACACTGGGCAATACCTACATTATGCTGTCTCAGTACGACTCTGCGGAGGTGCATGAAAAAAGAGCGCTGGCACTTTCGCCCGGAAGCGAAAAAACCGTGAATAACCTGGCGTACATTTATTACCGCGAAAGAAAATTCCCGGAATCGCTGGAGTTATCGAAGAAAGCTATAGCGATGAACCGGAATTATGCAAATCCGCATACTAATATGGCCCGTTGTTACTTTGAGCTGGGTAAAACGGATTCGGCTGTGCTGGCTTTGAACAATGGAATAGCGGCTGATGGCACAAATGCAGCGCCGTATGAATTGCTGGCACTATATTACAGGTCGATAGGAGCGCAAGACTCAGCGGCTAAGTACAGGGCTTTGCAGCAGAAATGCGGGAATTAAAGAGGCTTTGGAAGATGTGGCATGACTTTATTAAATTTATCATTATAACCAAATCAAGAAATATGCGTATGAGAAATAATTTCTTCCTGGCCTGCTTGCTGGCGCTGGTGTGCTGTGCATCCTGCGACAATGACAAGGTGATCAAACAAGAGGGCCCGTCAAGTATTGTGACGCCCACTGTTGGTTCATTTAGTACAATACAGGCGGAGCTGCCGCTAAAGATGTCTGTGACGATACAGAAAGGCGCGCAAGCGGCAATTAAGCTCAGGGGGCTTTCTAACATCCTGGATCATATAAAGACTAAAGTTGAAAACAATATACTGTTCATTACATCAGACGTGGACGGCCATGTAAGCATGGACAGCAAGGATATAGTGGCCGAGGTAACCATGCCGGAGCTTAAGGCGCTTTACTTGTCTTTTTCAGCCAATGCGGAGATACATGGAACAATCAATGAAACCGACTTTAAAACAGACATATCCGGGAACAGCACCGTGAGCATTGACGATATAAAAACAGATAAATTCTTCTACAAATCAGTTGGCAATTCAAAACTCGATGTGTATAAAGGGACAACGAGGCTTGCGATATTCTCATCGGATGGAGATAATAAAATAAATGCGTATTCGTTACAGGCTACTGAAGCAAATGTGTCTATGAAAGGGCAGGGAAAATGCGAGATATCGGCTGTAGAAAAGCTGACGACAGATATAGGTTCATCCTGTGCGCTTAGGTACAAAGGCCATCCCAAGATAGCTAAGAATCCGGAGGGTGGTACCGTTTATGATGCGAATTGATACTTTAGAAACTAAAAAAGGTTAGCGCAAATTGCACTAACCTTTTTTACTATCCCGTAATAAATAGTACTATTTGCTTTTCTGAGCAGGCGTTTCTACTGGTTTTGCTTCTTTAACCGTTTGCGGAGCTGCGGTTGCGCGTGCAGGTGCAGCAATTGCCCGCGCAGGTGTAGCAGTACGCTGAGGAGCGGCAACTGGCTGAAGCGGCCGTGCTGCGGGAGTGGCCTTTAACGCCTGGTTATTTGGCGCTACCGCACTATTGGCAGGGGCAGGGGCAAGGGCAGTGGCAGGCCTAGGTGCTTCCTGTGCAAATGCAGCGGCGCTCGCTATTACAGCTACGAATGCGAGTGTTAATTGTTTTTTCATAAAATTATTTCGATTTGGGTGAAAAATGATATGGCGAAATTACTGATTTTTATCTATCTGTACGTTAAAAAAATGAAGACCATTATAATGCCAGTGAACCGTGATACCTGGAGCAGATGGGCTTCATTCCGTTTTTAATTCTATTTTTATTCCAAAATACTGGCTATGCGGTCTATACTTGTTTTTACGTGTATTGTTTTATGCTTTTGGAGCGATGCCGGAGCGCAATTGTATAACCCGGTTCCGAAGCCAGTGAAAGTATCGGATCTGGGCGATAACGCATACCGGAATAAAGACAATACTTACTACTGGGGGAACCGCCCTCCCGATGCAGCCTACTGGCAGCAGGATGTACAGTATAAGATGTATGCGCGCATGAAAGAGCAGGATAATGAGATACAGGGCGCTGAAGAGCTTACTTACTGGAACAACTCGCCGGACACGCTCACTTTTGTTTACTTCCATTTGTTTCAGAATGCCTTCATTAAGGGATCGCACCTGCACGACCTGGAACTGGCCAATCATGTGAAGCCGCGCTTGGGCAAGAAAGAAGCCGCTGGCCTGGGTATAGTGCTTGATAAAATTACCGTTGATGGTAAGGAAGTGAAAACGGAACTGGACAATACCATTATGAAAATGTACCTGCCTGCTCCGCTACCCCCCGGTGGTAAGGTGGTGATAAAAATGAGCTTCGATACTTATTATGATATGGGCGCTACCCGCCGCAGGATGCAGATGTATAACGCCTGGGGCTTTATGCACTACAATGGCTGCCAATGGTTCCCGAAAATATGCGTGTATGACCGGATGCATGGCTGGGATACCTACCAGCACCTGAACAGGGAATTTTACGGCGATTTTGGGTTGTATGATGTGACACTGGACTTTCCATCGAACTACATACTGGAGGCCAGCGGCGTATTGCAGAACCGGGAAGAAGTGCTGCCGGACACGCTGAGGGCAAAGCTGGACATAAAGAACTTTGCGAATAAAAAATGGAACGAACCGCCATCGACTATTATACCTTATCAGCCGGGGAACAGGAAGCAGTGGCATTTTATAGCGAACAATGTGCATGATTTTGCGTTCACCGCAGACCCATCCTACCGCATAGGAACTGCACATTGGAAAGGCATAGAGTGTGTGGCTATAGTGCAGGAGCCCCACGCATCGGGCTGGCAGAATGCACCGGGCTATATAGCGGGGATCATCCGGACTTTTTCACAGACAATAGGGATGTATTGCTATCCGAAAATAGTGGCAGCAGATGCACAGGACGGTATGGAGTACCCGATGATAACTATGGACGGCGGTAGAGAGCCGGGTTACAGGGGGCTGTTTGTGCACGAGATAGGGCACAACTGGTTTTACGGGCAGGTGGGTAGCAACGAAACGTACCGTGCGGCAATGGATGAAGGGTTTACACAATTTCTGACATCGTGGGGGCAACGCCTTATAGACGGAGATACGATGATAGCTGCCAAGCCCAAGGGCTACCGAGGCATTTTTACAGAGCCAACACTGGTGCTGGACCGCACCATACTCAACAGCTATACCAGCAATGCGCTCAACAAAACCGAGCTGGCGCTGAACACACACTCGGATGATTTTCATAGCGCACTGGGACAGGGCGGGGGGTATGGCACTGTGTATTACAAAACGGCATCCATGCTATATAACCTGCAATATGTATTGGGCGATTCACTGTTTGAAGCAACGATACACCACTATTTTGAGCAGTGGAAATTTGCACATCCATATTTTGAAGACTTCCGTGCATCAGTAATTCAGTTTACGCATGTGGACCTGAGCTGGTTCTTTGATGAATGGTTTGAGACAACAAAGACACTTGACTATAGCGTAGGAGGTATTCACAAGATACACGGGACAGATGCTTACGCTATCAACTTTAAGCGTAAGGGAGAAATGCAGATGCCAATAGATTTTACAGTGACTGCGAAGGATGGGTCGAAGCACAGCTACTACATACCTAATACCTGGTTTGAAAAGCAAACAGCAGCGACTAAACTGCCGAAGTGGTACGGATGGGGCAAGCTGGACCCCGAATACACTGCCACGGTGGAGGTACCAGGTGGCATCAGGAGTGTGCGCATAGACACCACGAACAGGCTGGGCGACCGGGATATGGTGGACAACTATAAAACAAGGGGCCTGTGGGTGAGCCCCCAGGCAGTAAAAGTGAAGCTGGATGGCGGGCTAGCCAATCCTTTTGACCGGAAGAAATACCGGATGTATATAAGGCCAGACCTGTGGTGGAACCCGATAGACGGCATAAAAGCAGGGGTTCATTTTGAAGGGGATTATTTGTCTACGCTCAACCGCATAGACGCTACAGTATGGTGGAATACGCATGGGCTGCAGGAAACCAATTACGAGGCATATAAGGGAGAAGGAACGTACAATAATTATGCGCCCGTGAATTATTCGTTCAATTATCTGTCGCCTATAACGCGCAACATGCCCAAAGTGCAGGTGCAACTAAACAGCCGGTTCCTTGATGGCCTTTGGTATCACAGAGTGGGGCTAAACTGGCTGGCTAATGAGAGCAATACATTGCAACTCTGGGCACAGACCATGTGGCGGCCAACGGTTTCTGATCTTGATTACCTGACAGACCCGGGCGACTGGAGCAGCAGCCCCGGCAGAAAAAATAATTCGCTGAACGCCCAGTGGGCGCACCACTATAGCTATTTTACCGGAGGAGGCAGGTATTCGTTCAGCTTCCGGGCGCCGTTCCTGGAGAAGGATGAACTACCGTTCACTTATGCCTACGCACAAATGGAATCTGTGAATTATAGTTATTTAGGCAGGCTTGAAGTAAGGACAAGGTTATTTGGCCGTTACGGCCTTGGGAACCAATTGCCCTACGAGAGCGCCCTCTATATGGCTGGAGCGAGCCCGGAGGAGGAAATGGAGAATAAATACACCCGTAGTGTGGGCTTTATACCTACCGATTGGCAAGGTATTTCAAGCAATGATGTCAATCATTTTCAGCAGGGTGGCGGCCTGGGGCTCAGGGGCTATGCCGGCTACTTTGCGCCGGATGTGCGCAATGGCAGCGTGCTGGAATCGTATAAAGGACGCAGCGGGGCATCGGCTAATGTAGAACTGGATGTGGAGAACTACATGCCGTGGCGGCCGCGCCTGCTACGCAACTGGCTTCACGCAAGCGTATATGCATTTGGCGATGCAGGCATTATGGAGATGAGCTATTTTGATCCTTCCAATATTTACTTTACTGAGCCAAGTACTATTTGGAGCAGTGTACATGTGGACGCCGGAGTGGGATTTGCATTTACTATAAAGAGCTGGGGTGTATTTGAAAAAGCAAAACCACTAACGCTACGCCTTGACCTGCCTATATTCCTGAACAGGCCCCCATATGGTAATGACCAGTATGCTACGCTGCGCTATGTAATAGGGGTGAACAGGGCGTTTTAGGTAATTTGAAATGTGAAAATGGTGGATTATTTCTTCCAAATTATAGCTGCATTGCAGCCGCCGAAACCTGATGCTGTTTTCAGGACATAATTTATTTCTACAGGCTGCAATTTTCGGGTTACGTTTATGGGTTTGGGTACACCCAGGTCTTCATAACCGGCTGAAGGGATGAGTATTTGATTGCGCAGTGCTTCGAGTACCATAACGCTTTCCAGCACACCGGCTGCGCCAAGCGTATGGCCGGTATAGCCTTTGAAACTGTGAACCGGGCTATTAAGCAATCCGGCATGTTCGAAGGCCTTTGCTTCCATCTCATCATTGAAAGGCGTGGCTGTGCCATGGGCGGAGATCATGCCTATGTGTTGCTGGGTGGTACCTGCCTGGGCAATGGCGCGGGTGATGGCGGCTGCAAGTTCTTCGCCGGTGCGGGATGGGCCGGAGATGTGGTTGGCATCGTTCGATGTAGCGCCGCTCATTAGCCGGCCAGAAGTGATTTCTGTTTTTTGCGTTGACAGTATTATTGTTGCCGCTGCCTCACCGAGCGTCAGTCCTTTACGTGCGGCATCGAACGGGCGGCAAGGCTCATCAGAGAGGGCCTGGAATGACTGGAAGCCATTCAGTACAAACCGGGAAAACCTGTCGCAGCCGGTGACAATGGCATGTTTGTACCTGCCTGCCTGTAATAAACGCAGCCCATATTGTAAAGCCACAACGCCGGATACGCAAGCGTGGGAAATAACGACGGGAGTAGTGGTGATATGATTTTGTGCCGAGATAAGGGTTGCGGAGTGGTGGAGCAGCAGGCGCTCGTCCGGCACCTGGCCTAGCAGCTCAATATTACCCTTTGTGGTGGCGAGGATGAAAACTGTATGCTGCAGGTCTATGTCTTCTTCCAGGCTATCTATTGCCTTTTTTACGGAGCAGGACGCCAACTGTTCAAAAGGAGTGAGCGATTGTGCAGACCGGGTCTGTGCCTGTATGACCTGCCACTGCGCAGCATCTATTTTTGCGGCCATAAACGGCGCATTGCTCAGCGAGGCATCTTCATATCGCTTAATGCCTGTTTTGCCCGCCAATACCGCCTGCCAGTGGGCCGCAGTATCCATGCCCAGGGAGGAAATGATGTTCGTGGCTATTGCGTAAACCGGTACCACTAAGATGCTGCTGGTTGATCGGGGTTAACAAAGATCTTAAATTCACAGCTTGCTATCTCCTCACCGTCAAGTAATACCTGTCCTTTGACCTGGTGAAAGTTCATGACGATCTGGCCAAAGGTTACTTCTGTGTGTATGGTGTCATTGATCTTTGGCAAACATTTTATTGTAACATTTTTTAGTGCGGCGATATAGCCCATTGGCATTGGTTTACCATTTTTAATAGCCATATACCCGGTGCCGGCGCCTGCTGTCTGCGCCATATTCTCTACCAGTCCCCCTTCAGTAAAAAAACCGTTTTCGGCCATGATATTATCAGGCGAAATAGTAAATGTGGTGAGCGTATGCTTCTCGTCTGCAGTTATTACATCGCCGATCATAACAAATGGCGGGCGTTGTGGAATGTACATCATAGTCGTAAGTCGTATGTTATGAGCCGTAAGTCCGGGAGCCAGCTTCTTGTATTACAGTTATAGCTTAATTTCCCGGTGGGCAAAATTAGGTTATTTGGCAATGCGGATGACAAGATAAGCAACAATGGTGAGCAGTAAGATGATGCCAATTGCTATCCAGGTGATATGGTCTGTGCGCAACGGCCTGCGTTTCCGTTTCCCGCCGAGCATTGTTTTGCCCAGCCCGTGTTTCAGTTTGGTTAGTGAGTGTTTCGTTTCATGTGGCTGCAGGTTTTTCAAACCTTCAACTGCATCGCTTTCCATTCCTTCCTCGGCAAGCCATAGCTCTACATCATGCTGCTCGGCAGGGGATAGCTGTCCTTCCAGGTAAGCCATGAGCTTATCTTCAGAAAGTTTTTCATTGCTCCTGTTGCTAAAAGGCGATATGTTTTCCTGGTCGCTCATAGCTGTCGCCCTGCGGTTTTCTTTAATAAAATTGATTTCAAATTACGCTTTCCATTCTGGATAAAACTTTTTACCTGCATAAAAGTAAAGCCTGTTTGTGCAATTATTTGCTCATAGCTATACTTCTTAAGATAAAAAAGCACGATGACCTTTTTCTGCTCCTCGTTGAGCATGTCTATCGCTTCTTCCATCTGCTGCAATGTGTTTTCGTGCCACGCTATTTCGTCTTTGTCTGCCTCGCGGGAGGCTACATGGGCCAGTGCGGCTTCATCTGTGTAATAAGTTTTATCGCGCATCTGCTGCAGGCAATGGTTTCTCATCAATATATAGAGCCAGCCCTTGAAATTATTTATCTCTTCCTGCGGCATATGGGTAAGCACCTTCTCAAACACCTGCTGCACAGCATCTTCTGAGTGCGCTTTATTTTTCAGGTATTTCATTGCGACACCAAACAGCAGGGCGGTATAGCGCAGCAACAGGTGTCCCAGCCACTGGTTATCGCCATCGGCCCGGTAGTTTCGCATTAGTGCTTCGTCAGTGAGGTTGCTGGCCATAACGATCAATTCGCAATATACTTCGTTATTCAGTAAGATGAAAAAGGAAGGATATTCCATAAAAAAGCCCCCGAAGGCGGGGGCTTAAAAATGTTTCATGGTGATAGGTGATTATTTTATTCTAAGGCCAGAGGCCCGATCTTAAAATTTCACAGTGACAGGTAATAGGGGCGTTAGGAAA
Source organism: uncultured Bacteroidota bacterium (assembly GCA_903887415.1). Taxonomy (GTDB): domain Bacteria; phylum Bacteroidota; class Bacteroidia; order Chitinophagales; family Chitinophagaceae; genus Nemorincola. Next base: position 196,713 of record CAISPO010000018.1, read on the forward strand.
CAACAATATGGAAACTGGTACAAAGAACGGACATCTATTGATGCATAACATGGGAAAAACACCCTAAAAAAAGGGTGTTTTTCCCGTATCCTAAAATTTGGAAATAACATAAAAATGGCTTTATCTTTCCGCCTCACGTTTTAAATAAGTTATTTTATGGCAAATCCCATGGTAATCACGCTCAACCATTTTGAAACTATGCAGAAAAATTTTCAACAGCATTATTTCCTGGCCAACTGCAATTCAGATTTCGGCGGTCAGGACATACAGGTGCCGTGGGATTCTTTTGCACTTGCGGTGCAAAATTTCATTAAATCATCCAAGGCTTCGCCAGATACGGTTGCGATGCGTTTTGTGCTCTGCTACGATACAGCCAATAATGCACTGTTTCTACGTATGCAGATATGCACTATGACGGCAACGAGTGACCCCAATACATTTAACCTGGATACTACAAACTGTGCCTGGTACACAATCGAGGACGGCTCGCTGGCGCCAACGGCAATCACAGATTTGTTTGACCAGAACTACGTGGATAATTTTTACTATTGTGATAAGGGGGCATGCGATCCAAATACGTTAGTGAACCTGGCATCAGATACATCAGGAACAATATTTGTGCGAAACATTGTTTTCCCCTGGATGCAGGAAGTACACAAAATTTACGCGAATAATAGCTCACCTGCTAATGCTTCTATCCATTTTGCAGCCGGCTCTCATGACAATACGAGTCCGGTTCTCGCCCACCCGCATGCCTTGGTAATATATCTTTGCCAAAGTGACGGTACCCCGCTGCTGGATAATGTAGCTTATACGCTGGAGTTCCAGATGAAGGCAGGTGATTTTGGAACATTGTGCCCGCCAACTTGCAACGTATATGTTCTTCCAAAGTAAATTTTTATTTAAATATTTAAATATTAACAACAAATTTCTTGCCCTTTCTTAATTTCGTCACGGGAAGACGATAGATATATGGGTGTATTTGTTTGTATTTTTGCTGGGAAGGTATTCAATCTGGCAACAGGCGGATATTACTTCCGTAGCTTGCCGCTGCCATACAAACTGGTACTTTTTCTCACTGCTGCGGCATTGCTGTTTGAATGTTATGGGTACTACCTTGGTGTCCACTTGCATAAAGGGAATTCATGGCTTTTCAATATTTATATTTTGGTGGATGCGTGGGTTTTAGGCGTGGCAGCAATTTATTTAATGAACGTAAGTAAAAAATATTTGTTTTTTGCTGCACTGGCTGCGCATACTATTATCTGGTGCGTTAATGTGTGCATGGGCTCCATATACACTTTTGCAAATTTCGGGTTGGTATCAGACTTTATATTGCTGACAGCGATGTATTTAACGGTGCTTATCAGCAACAGCGTTTTTAAAAAAAGCAGCATTCTAAGCCAGCCAGTGTTTTGGTTGTCCGCAACTATAATCTTTTGCAGCGCTTGCGCTATCCCTTACTTCGGTTTGCACCATTACTTAATATCAAATGCCCCTGCCCTGGCTTCAAAGCTTATAAGCATAAACATGTTTTTGGATATAATCCGTTACCCACTTGTTGCAATAAGCTTTATCTTGTTGGGGCGTCAGAAGCAGGCCGTATTAAAGGTCGCCTAAGTTATGTTCTCAAATCCCATTGTTTTAACCGTCCTTACAACTACGTTGTTAGTCGCACTGCTGGTAGCCGTAGTGATCATCACCATGTTTGCATCCAATAAAAGAAATGTGCAGCAGGAGATGAAAATAACGCAACTGCAACTGGACTATGAGAAAGGGCAGCGGGAAGTACAGGAGCAGGTAATGACGGCAGTGGCCAGGGAACTTCATGACAATATAGGGCAGCGGCTTACTTTTATGAATATGCAGCTACAGCAGCAAAAGGCGGTAAGCCTGGCCGCTGCGGGTTCTCTGTTGCCGGTGAGTAACATGATGATTGAAACGATTGAAGAAGTGCGTGTTCTGGGACGGAGCCTCAATAGCGACCAGATAGCAAAGAATGGGCTTGTCTATACCATTGAGAAGGAAGTGGAACGGTTGCGTCAACTGAATAAATACACCGTACACTGGGAGTACGACAAGGAGCCGGAACTCAATAAGGACCAGAAAGTTATTGTATTCAGGATATTCCAGTAAATGCTGAACAATCTGCTGAAACATGCCGATGCGAAAAATATTTATCTTAGCCTGCAAGGAGACGGAAATTTTAAGATGACGGTGAAGGACGATGGAAAGGGATTTGATGCAGATGAAATGATGAAGACTGCCAAGGGCGCCGGGCTGAAAAATATCATGAGCCGGGCTGACCTGGCCGGGCTGAAATGCAGGATAGATACAAAGCCGGTAGCAGCAGGCGGCACAGGCACAACATTTACACTGGAAAAAATAGCATAGAAGAATAAATGGGCAAAGCAGTTTCTATAGCGCTTGTTGACGACCACACCATTGTACGGCATGGTTTGAAATCGCTTATTGAGGTGTTGGGAAATTTTAAGGTAACCGCCCAGTACGATAACGGTAAAGACTTCATGCTGAACTTCGATAATGCGCCGGAGCCGGATATGGTGATCATGGACCTGAATATGCCGGAAATGAACGGCAAGGAAACCACACGCTGGATACACAAGTACAAGCCCCATCTGAAAGTGCTGATCCTGACCCTGGATGAAGACGAAAAAACGGTGATCGAATTGTTCCGGATGGGCGTCAGGGGGTTTCTGCGTAAAAGCTGTGCGGAAGAGGAACTGAGAAAGGCGATAAATGACATAAAGACCAGCGGATATTACCATAGTGAACTATCGCAGAATGCCATGCTGAGCCGCGTGGTACCGGAAGATGCCAGGCAACTCCCCTCGCTAAGCTCGCTGAGCGAAAGAGAAATGTTGTTCGTGGTATTGGTGTGCGACCAAAAAGAGTTTACATACGACCAGATCGCATCGCAAATGAAGGTCTCTGTAAGAACGATAGACGGATACCGTGAATCGGTATTCCGGAAACTGGATATCAGGTCTAAAACCGGCCTTGTGCTTTTTGCCATTAAACATGGTATTGTGCAGCTATAAATTCGCCTGATGCGGCTATTTTTCCCGCTGTAAATCTAAAAAGCTACCTTTGCAATCCTTAATTAATAAATCAGCAGGCTGATCGGCCAACCAAAATTTTATACTAATGAACAATGCATATTTTGATTTTGCAGAACCAAAGAATGAAACGGTATTAAGCTATGCCCCCGGCAGCCACGAGCGGAAAGCGCTGCAAAAAGCGATAGCAGAACTGAAGGGCCAGCAGCGTGATATACCGGCCTATATAGGCGGTAAAGAAGTGCGCAGCGGTAATAAGAAAGAAATACGCCCACCGCATGAAACAGCGCACTTGCTGGGCCATTTTCATGCCAGCGATGAACAGCAGGTGCATGATGCAATAGATGCCGCAATGTCTGCCCATGCAACCTGGTCGGCAACAAGCTGGGAACACCGCGCTTCTATATTTATGAAAGCTGCGGAATTGCTGGCTACCAAGTACCGCTTCCGGATGAATGCCGCTACCATGCTGGGACAGAGCAAGAATGCCTACCAGGCGGAAATAGACAGCGCCTGCGAGCTGATAGATTTTTTGCGGTTCAATGTGCATTTCCTGAGCCAGATATATAAGCAACAGCCACTGTCGCCACAGGGTATGGACAACCGTATGGAATACCGGCCGCTGGAAGGTTTTGTACTGGCGGTGACACCGTTCAACTTTACGGCGATAGGCGGTAACCTGCCTACGGCGCCGGCAATGTGCGGCAATGTAGTGGTATGGAAGCCGGCCAATACGCAGGTGTACTCGGCAAGTGTGTTTATGGAAATATTGATAGAAGCTGGGTTGCCTGCGGGAGTTATCAACCTTATCTACCCGTCTGGTCCGGTGGTAGGAGAAATATGTTATGCTCATCCCTATTTTGCCGGTGTGCATTTTACCGGATCTACTGGTGTGTTCCAAAGTATGTGGAAAAGCATAGGCAACAATATTGCGAAGTATAAGTCTTACCCGCGTATAGTGGGTGAGACAGGTGGCAAAGACTTTGTGTTTGTCCACCCGTCTGCGCATGTGGATGCAGTGGTGGCTGGCCTTGCACGGGGCGCGTTTGAGTACCAGGGCCAGAAATGCTCTGCTGCATCGAGGGCTTATCTCCCTGCGAATCTTGCGGACGAAATAAAGACGAAGCTCGTAGCGGAACTCAAGACCATGAAAATGGGTGTTGTAGATGATTTTACCAACTTCATCAACGCGGTGATTGACGACAAATCATTCGCAAGCATCTCGAAGTATATAGATAATGTGAAAAACAGCAATGGCGCAGCGAAAATACTCTACGGCGGCAAATGCGATAGCTCGAAAGGATGGTTTGTAGAGCCAACGATCATAGAAGCTACAGACCCATCGTATGTAACGATGTGCGAAGAGATCTTCGGCCCGGTGCTGACCATATACGTTTATGAGCCTGACCAGTGGATACAAACCCTGGAAGTGCTGGACAAGACATCTCCTTATGCGCTTACAGGCGCGATATTTGCGCAGGACCGCCACGCGATAGAATACCTTACCAAGGCATTGGTAAACAGCGCGGGCAATTTTTATATCAATGACAAGCCAACGGGCGCGGTGGTAGGGCAGCAACCATTTGGAGGAGCGCGGGCATCAGGCACTAATGATAAGGCAGGGTCTATACTTAATCTTTACCGCTGGCTGAGTGCAAGGACGATAAAGGAAACTTATGTGCCGCCGGTGGACTACAGATATGCGTTTCACCAGGCTGATTAAAAACCCCTGTTTCACCCCTGTCCCCTCCCGCTGAAGAAGCGGGACAGGTGCCGGGAAACCATGCATTTACGCTATTCTGCTCTGGGCTGAAGGCAATAATTGAGCAAAATTATTGCACCCTGTAAAGTATATTCTTACGCCAGCCAAAATTAGGGTTGAAGGCTAGTATTACGGATACTGACAGAGATTTGCCAACTTTTAATAAGTTGGCAAATCTGAACGTGTACAGGTTTTCGTCTTTTTTCGGCTTTGGGGCGAATCATTTTTATAAATTGGGAAAGGTATTCGTACCACGCATTTCTCGATCTGTTAATTATTATTGCCTGCCGTTTATTTATCATATTCTCGTAATAAAGGCGTATCTTTACTCAAGTGAGCCTTTACAGGCTTATCACCTCTTACCGCCTCACTTCTAAAGCGTTTCGTATTTACCTCTTTCTGTTTGGAAATGAAATCTCCAGACATTTTATTTAACCGGCGCTCTGTGATTTTTTGCAGCGTGTTTTAATCGCCTGCGCATGAAAATCGTATCACAAAGTGTGCCTTTGAATATTCTCCTCGCAGATGATGACCGGGACGACCGTTACTTTTTTGAAAAAGTGCTGAAGGGCTTGCCGATACCAACAAAGCTGAAAATGGTAAATGACGGGGCGCAGCTAATGGATTACCTGCTAGCAAGTGCCAACGAACTTCCTGACGTACTGCTCCTGGACAATAATATGCCGCGGAAGACCGGGTCAGAATGCCTCATTGAAATAAAGCGCGATGAGCGGCTGAAAAGGATACCGGTAGTTCTGTGCTCTACTTCATCGGGAGATGATTTTGCTAATGAGTTTTATAGAAACGGGGCACATTATTACCTGCACAAATGCGATTATCCCGAGCTTATAAAATGCATTCAAATGGCGTTGGTATTTATAGGTAAGAACCCAATCCAGCCAGCCAGGAATAAATTTATGCTCAATCTGCAGGAAGCATAAGCTCAAAATCATTCCATATGTTAAAGACAAGTGCGGGCAGAGGAAAGAAGAAATCAGCCACTAAAAACGAAACATCCTTTCCCATAGTTGCGATCGGCGCTTCGTCGGGAGGGCTTGAAGCAGTTACAGAGCTTTTTCAGAATCTTCCCCCGGATACTGGAATGGCGTTTATTTTTATCCAGCATCTCAGCCCCGATTATAAGAGCATGCTTGTTACCCTTTTGGCGAAGTCAACAGAGATGGCAGTGCAGGAAATAGTGGATATGGAACGCATGGAGCCAAACAATGTATATGTGATCCCGCACAATAAAGGTATCGAGGTAACGGATGGGCACATACATTTAATTCCACGGCCGAAGAATGGCCCGGCAATGTCTATCGATGTTCTTTTTACTTCTCTCGCCGAAACACATGCAGAAGATGCCATCGGAATCATTCTTTCAGGCAATGCTTCCGACGGCACACAGGGGTTAAAAGCGATCAGGCAGGAAGGGGGAATTACCTTTGCCCAGGATAACTCGGCAAAATACAGCAGCATGCCAGAATCTGCTATTAATGAAGGTGTGGCAGATTTTATTTTATCACCTAAAGAGATCGCGCTGGAGCTGGGCCGTATCAGCAAACATATTATTGCAAGAAAAAAATCGCTGAAAGCCGGAAACGGGAACGCTATTGACGACAGCGACCCCGATCTGCGAGTTGTTTTGCAGCTCCTGCATGAAGGGGTTGGGGTCGATTTCAGCCATTACAAAATGAACACCATTAAAAGGCGCATTTTGCGAAGGATGTTTTTTCATAAATTCAATACCATGCGGCAATATGTGAAGCTGCTCAAAACAAACGGCAATGAAGTAAATATTCTTTACAACGACCTGCTGATCAATTTCACGGATTTTTTCAGGGATACCGAAGCATTTGAGTATTTTAAAACTACGCTGTTTCCCAAACTGCTGAAGAATAAAAAGCCGAACGAAACACTCAGGATATGGGTGGCTGCGTGCGCCACAGGACAGGAGGCCTACTCTATGGCAATACTCCTTACAGAGCTGCTGGGCAATAAATACCAGGGTAAGCAAGTGCAGATATTTGCAACCGATCTTAGCGAGCCTGCTATTAAAAAAGCCAGGACAGGGGAATATTCAAAACATGATATCGGCGGCGTTTCGCCTAAACGCCTCGCACGTTTCTTTGCCAAATCCGGGGACAATTACCGGATAGTTAAGTCAGTGCGCGATCTTTGCACATTTGCCCCGCATAACATCCTGAGCAATCCCCCATTTTCCCGTATTGACTTTATAAGCTGCTGCAACCTGTTTATTTACCTTGATACTGCCATGCAGAAAAAAGCATTAGCCACTTTCCACTATGCATTAAATGACGGCGGTTCTTTAATACTCGGGAAATCGGAGAATATGGCTTCATCACAGCTTTTTTCGGGTGGTAACAGGGAGTTTAAAGTATATACCCGAAAGGACGGTGTACGCAGCCTGCCTGATTTAAATGTACCGCCTCCGGTTATATCTGTTAAGGAGGAACTACCTGAAACAAAAAGAGAGCATGATCTTATAGCCGCACCGGAAACAACCATTAATTCTATTCTTTTTTCCAGGTATATACCGGCATATGTGGTCATCAATCATGCACTGGTTATTTTAGAGTTCAAGGGGCCCACAACTAAATATCTTCAGCATACAACAGGCAGGGCCACACTGAATATACTGAACATGGCACGGCCGGAGATCGCTTTTGAGCTGCTGGATGCTATCAATAAGGCCATCCTTACCAAGCAGGAAGTTCATAAACAGGACATTGAAATAAAGAATGATGCTGTTTTATCTATCGTTGCACTGGATGTGATACCGCTTAAAATATCAGGAGAAGAACCGATGCTGCTCATTGTCTTTACCGAACAGGTTCATACGGAATGGCAGGGGGAGCATTATAGCCCTGGGAAAAACAGTTTAACAAAGAATAACAGTATCATTAAAAAACTTAAAGAAGAGGTCGCCGTCGTTCGCGCTGAGCTGATCTCGGTGAGCGATGAAAAAGAAAAGGCAAACAAGGTATTGCAGGCTGCGCAGGAAGAGATCCTTTCCAGCAATGAAGAATTTCAGTGCATGAACGAAGAGCTGGAAACTTCGAAAGAAGAAATTGAATCTGCCAATGAAGAACTGATAACCACTAACCAGGAATTGCAGACACGAAACGACCAGATAGCGGAAGCATATGACCTTGCTGCGGCTATAGTGACCACGCTGCATGAGCCAATACTGGTACTGGATAAGCATCTTCGTGTAAAGTCGGCCAACACGGTATTCTATAAAAATTTCCTTGTGCAGCAGCAGGATACCGAAGGGCGGCTATTATATGAGCTTGGCAACCATCAATGGGATATCCCCGCTTTGCGGGAGCTTTTAGAAGATATTATTCCCAAGGAAACGTATATCTATGACTACGAGATCACGCATGAATTTCCCGGGATAGGCAGAAAAACAATGCTGCTGAATGCCCGGCAGATCATACAAAAGGTGAACCATGAGCAGCTCATTTTACTTGCATTTACAGATACCACCGAAAGAAACAGGAAAGGGAAAGCAGAGCGGCAGGAGCTCGAAGATATTATCAGTGAAAGAACTGCGGAGCTGAAACAAAGCTACCGGTCGCTTAAGGAGCAGAACATCAGCCTGGAGAAGATGAATAAAGAGCTGGAGACATTTACCTTTTTATCCAGCCATGACCTGCAGGAGCCTTTGCGTAAAATAAAGAACTTTTCGTCCATACTGCTTGATGAGGAGCAAAAAAAGCTATCTGCCAATGGCAAAGAATATTTGCAGCGTATGCATGAAACTGCGAAGCGGATGCAGCAGCTCATAGAAGACCTGCTTTCTTATTCCCGGGTCAAGAATACCCAGCAGAGTTTTGAGAAAACAGACCTCGGCGTAATTATTGGAGAATTAATAACCGACTTTAAAGAAACGATAGATGAAAAGAAGGCGGTCATAAAATCAGGGAAGCTGTGTGACGTAAGCATTATCCGTTTTCAATTTCGCCAGCTTATGTTCAATCTTATCAGCAACTCGCTGAAATTTGCTGATCCTAAAAGGCCGCCCGTCATCACTGTAAAATGCAATATAGTTCTGGGCAGTAAACTAAATAATGAGCGCGTGTTAGCTGATGTGAGCTATTGCCATTTGACCGTTACTGATAATGGCATTGGCTTTGATCCGCAGTACAAAGACCGCATTTTCAATGTGTTTGAGCGGCTTCATGAGTATGACGAATTCCAGGGTACAGGCATGGGGCTTGCTATTTGTAAAAGGATAGTGGAAAACCACAATGGTATTATTACCGCAACCGGTAAATTGAACAAGGGTGCAACGTTTGATATTTATATTCCGGTGATAAATTAGCGAGGTATCGGTTTGTTACTTATTAAACTCCGTCATAGCCTTGCCAATACCCTGCGCCGCAAAGCATTCTATAGCATCAACACTTTTTAGCAGCATATCTTTTACGAGCGGTATTTCGCTGGGCTTCCATTTGCCCAGCACGAAGTCCACCTGGCGGCCTTTTGGGAAGTCACTGCCTATGCCGAAGCGCAGGCGGGGGTACTTGTCGGTAGTGAGGACGAGGTTGATGTTTTTGAGGCCATTGTGGCCGGCATCGCTGCCGGAGGCGCGGAGGCGGAGTGTGCCGAGCGGCAGGGCGAGATCATCTACGATCACGAGCACATTTTCAAGGGCTATCTTTTCCTTGTCCATCCAGTATTTCAGGGCTTTGCCGCTGAGGTTCATATAGGTGGTAGGCTTTATGACAATGAAGGTTTTGCCCTTCCACTTTACCTCAGCTACATGCGCATGGCGGTCCAGGGTATAATTGCCGCCATTCTTGATCACGAACGTGTCCGCTACTTCAAAGCCAATGTTGTGGCGGGTGGAGTCGTATTCCATACCTATATTCCCAAGCCCGACAATGAGGAATTTCATGCTGCAAATATAAGGTTGGGAGTCTAAAGTCTAAACCTGCCTGCCTGCCGACAGGGTAGAAAGTCTAAAGTCGCATGTATTGTTTATCAGGTGGTTGCCGTTTTAATGGGAAATAATACATAATTTACCACCTCTCGATTTATACAACTATTTTTGCACTCAAATTTTGAAAGCGGAATGAACCTGGAATTCAATAAAAATGATGATGCGATGCGGCTGGCTGTGAGCCAGATGAAACAACGCCTGGGAGTAATAAGCCAGGGTGGTGGCAAAAAGAGCATGGACAAGGCCCGGGAGAAGGGCAAGATGTCTCCTCGGGAGCGTATTGCTTATCTGACAGATAAGGGCAGCTTGTTTACAGAGCTTGGTGCGTTTGCGGGCTATGAAATGTATAAGGAGCATGGCGGCTGCCCGGCGGGCGGCACTGTTGCCGGGCTAGGCTATATACATGGCCGCCAGTGCATGATAGTGGCTAATGATAATACCGTAAAAGCAGGGGCGTGGTTTCCTATTACCGGCAAGAAAAACTTGCGCATGCAGGAAATAGCCATGGAAAACCACCTGCCTGTTATTTATATCGTGGACAGTGCAGGTGTATATCTGCCTATGCAGGACGAGATATTCCCTGATAAGGAGCACTTTGGCCGCATCTTCCGCAACAATGCACAGATGAGCGCAATGGGCATTACCCAGATAGCTGCTGTAATGGGCAGTTGTGTAGCTGGTGGGGCATACCTGCCTATAATGAGTGATGAGACGCTGATGGTGGAAGGGAATGGCTCCATCTTCCTTGCCGGGCCTTACCTGGTGAAAGCTGCTATTGGTGAAGATGTGGATATACAAACATTGGGCGGCGCCAAGACGCATACCGAGATTAGCGGCATAGCCGATTATAAATTTGATACAGAGCAGGAGTGCCTGGACCAGGTGCGCCGCATTATGGAGAAGGTGGGTGAGCAGCCACGCATGGGTTATGACCGTATAAAACCGGTTGCACCCGCAAAGGAAGCAAATGAGATATATGGCATCGTGTCCCCGCAAAACAGCAAGCAGTATGATGTGGTGGACGTGATAAAATGCATCGTTGATAATTCAGAGTTCGACCAATTCAAAGAAGATTATGGTAAGACGATAGTTTGCGGCTATGGACGTGTGGATGGATGGGCTGTAGGCATTGTAGCCAACCAGCGCAAAATAGTGAAGAGCGGCAAGGGTGAAATGCAGTTGGGTGGTGTGATCTATAACGACAGTGCAGACAAGGCTGCGCGCTTCATTATGAACTGCAACCAAAAGAAAATACCGCTGGTATTCCTGCAGGATGTGACCGGCTTTATGGTGGGCAGCCGTAGTGAGCACTCGGGCATTATTAAAGACGGCGCAAAGCTGGTAAATGCGGTAGCCAACTCCGTAGTACCTAAGATCACGATAATTATTGGCAACTCTTACGGCGCGGGCAATTATGCCATGTGCGGCAAGGCATATGATCCACGCTTTATCTATGCATGGCCAAATGCTAAGATAGCGGTGATGGGCGGTGAGCAGGCGGCAAAAACATTGCTGCAGATACAGGTGGCATCTCTGAAAGCAAAGGGCGAAGTGATAGAGCCGGAGAAAGAGGCGGCTATGCTGAAAGAAATAATAGACCGATATGACAGCCAAACCTCGTCTTACTATGCAGCAGCAAGGTTATGGGTAGATGAGATCATAGATCCTGCGGAAACACGGTCGGTGATCAGTGAGGGGATAAATGCGGCTAATCATGCACAGGTGAATAAGGAGTTTAAGATGGGGGTGTTCCAGGTGTAATTTGAAAATTTGAAAATGTGCAAATTTGAAAATGCCCAAACGTTTTCAGGGCTGAGAAGGACAGTTATTGTTGGGTTGTTTCTGTTTCTTTGTGCGTGCAAAGAAAATGAAAAAACTGGTTTGCAGAATTTTCGTGATGTTACCGGGGAATTCGGCGCCGGGTATTATTTTTCTGCGACCAAAGCTGATCTTGATAAAAACATTTTCTTATTTGTGCAGGATTATGACAGTACAGGCTTTATCTCCCTGGGTAATAAACTGATAAAGTTTAAGCTCATAAAAGGTGACTATAATGATCAGACCAATGATTTTAGTGAAGTCTATGCGCATGGAGAATACAAGATCAGGATCAATGTAAAATACATGCGGGATGATACCGCATATGAAAATTATGTGGGTGAAATGAGTTTGGAAAATAAGAGTGGTATAATGCAGAAGGAAAGAGTTGTAGGTTACAGCCTTTCCGAATAAGTGGGTTGTTTGAAGTAATAGGCTAGTAGCAAAATAAGGAGAAGCCCCTTTTGGGGTTTGAGGTATATGATCGAAGTAAGAGACGTAAAGAAAAGCTTTGACGGGAAGCTGGTGTTGCAAGGTGTATCTGCGAAGATGGAGCCGGGCAAGACGAGCCTTATCATAGGCACCAGCGGCAGTGGCAAGACGGTATTTATGAAGGTAGTGATCGGGCTGTTCGCGCCCGATTCGGGGGAGATACTGTATGAAGGGCGGGATATTACCAAGATGGGAACAAAGGAGCTTAAAGAGCTACGTAAGCAGATAGGCATGTTGTTCCAGGGTGGTGCGCTGTTTGACAGTAAGACAGTGGAAGCTAATGTAATGTTCCCGCTGGATATGTTTACGCATATGAGCGATGCCGAAAAGCTGAAGAGGGTGAACGAAGTGCTGGACCGGGTGAACCTGAAGGATGCAAATAAAAAATTCCCGGCAGAGATAAGCGGCGGTATGAAAAAGCGTGTAGCGCTGGCCCGCGCTATAGTGCAGAACCCAAAGTATCTTTTCTGCGATGAACCTAACTCCGGCCTCGACCCGCAGACCTCATTGGTTATAGATAAGCTGGTAAAAGAAATAACCACGGAATACAATATTACCACCGTCATCAATACCCATGATATGAATACCGTGATGGAAAGCGGTGACCATATTGTTTATCTGTACCAGGGGAAAAAGCAGTGGGAAGGTTCCAATAAGGAGATCATATTCAGCGATGACGAGAAGCTGAACAAATTCATATTCGCCTCAGAGTTTCTCACCAAGGCTAAGGAAATGACCATGATGCAGGCAAATGATAAGTTGAAAGGGTAAGAGGTTAAAGGGTTAACAGGGTAAAAGGTGATAGGTTGATAAGTGAATTACTCCGGCTCTTTACAATAATTATGATTCAGCATTATCGGCAATATTCCTTTTATTCCGGTTGTCGTTCCAGTAGCGGTAGCTGACAAAAGCCATGAGTATAATGAGTATGGTGAAAAGTATTCCCGCCATATGGCTTGTATAAAAAGTGGAAGTATGCTCAGGTACCTTTAATTCATAAGCGGACTCCGGCAGGGTGTCGGTAGTAGCCAGTTGTACAGAGTCGTTGGCTGGTGTGGAGTTCGGCCCCTGCGTCTCCTGGGCGGATGTACTAATGCTGCCAAGTGCCAACGTTAGCAGAAAAAAAATGCTGTAATAAACTCTTATAAAGACCGGCCTTTTCATACCATAAGTTATATTTTTTGTAAATCTACAAGAAACAATTAATTGTGCAACCTATATCACAGGCTATTTTACAAAGGGCACAAAAATAATGCCATATGGGGTAAGACGTACATAATACGGGGTAGAAAGCAAGGCCAAATAGCTGTAAGGCATAAAGGGTTTATTTTCTATTGTTATCTTCGCACATTGAAAGAAGATAGAATGAGCCAACAGAAGATAACGATGGGCAGTGACGGGTTGCTAACAGTGCCGGATCAGCCCATAATACCATTTATAGAAGGGGACGGTATAGGGCCGGACGTATGGAGCGCCAGTAAGCTGGTTTTGGATGCTGCTGTAGCCCAGGTTTATGGCGGTACGCGCAAGATAGAATGGAAGGAAATATTGGCCGGTGAAAAGGCATTTAACAAGACCGGAGAATGGCTGCCGGCAGAGACACTGGATGCCGCGCGGGAATATCTCGTTTCTATAAAAGGCCCGCTCACTACGCCTGTAGGCGGCGGCATAAGATCGCTGAATGTAGCCATGCGGCAGGAACTGGACCTTTATGTGTGCCTTCGCCCGGTGAAGTGGTATAAGGGAGTGCCATCGCCGGTGGTGCATCCCGAAAATATGAACATGGTCATCTTCCGGGAGAATACGGAAGATATATACGCAGGCATTGAGTTTGCCTACGATAGCCCGGAAGCAAAGAAATTACTGGACTTCCTTACTAACGAATTAGGTGTGCAGAAGAAGATACGTTTTCCTGAGTCGTCGGCCTTCGGTATAAAGCCGGTGTCGAAAGAGGGCTCTGAGCGGCTGGTGCGGGCGGCGATAAAATATGCCCTGGAGCATAAACTTCCGTCCGTCACTCTTGTCCACAAGGGCAACATTATGAAGTACACCGAAGGCGCGTTTAAAATATGGGGATATGAGCTTGCAGAGCGGGAATTTGGCGACCAGGTATATACGTGGGGCCAGTGGGAAAATGCAAAGAAAACACAGGGTGAAGATGCAGCCAATGCCCGCCTGAAGAAAGCAGAAGCCCAGGGCAGGCTTATAATAAAGGATGTAATAGCAGATAACTTTCTACAGCAACTGCTGATCGCTCCGAAAGACTATTCTGTTGTGGCCACGCTTAACCTGAACGGTGACTATATATCAGATGCCGCCGCGGCTTCAGTGGGCGGCATAGGGATAGCGCCGGGTGCTAACATAAATTATATCACCGGCCACGCCGTATTTGAAGCTACACATGGTACCGCTCCCCGCTTTGCCAATACCAATACGATGAACCCATCGTCTCTGCTGCTGAGCGGTGTGATGATGCTGGAATATATGGGCTGGCATGAGGCTGCGAGATGTATAGAAGATGCACTGGCGATCACCATCATGCGCAAAAGGGTAACAATAGATTTTTACAACCTGATGCATGACGCCACATTGCTGAAAACAAGTGAATTTGCGCAGGAAATAATAAAAAACATGAAAGCACTTTAAGTTACTATTTTTTAAATAACACCTTGATTTATTAAATTTTTTTTAAATTTACGTTAAGTTTGCCGTCATAAATTTATGTCCATCAATATTGCTTCTTATATAGATCACACAGTACTCAAACAGACTACCACTCTTTCGGAGATAGACAAATTGTGTGTGGAAGCATCGCTGGAGAACTTTGCTGCTGTTTGTGTGCCACCGAAATATGTGCCTGATGTAAAGAAAATGCTGGACGGCTCAAAGGTAAAGATCGCAACGGTGATAGGTTTTCCTTTAGGGTTTAACACTATAGAGATCAAGGTAAAGGAAATAGAGAACGCAATAGATATGGGCGTGGATGAGGTAGATATGGTGATAAACCTTTGCTCTTTGAAAAGCGGTGATTGGAAATACCTGGAAAACGAGATCGCTGCCTGCCTTGCGCCTGTTTACAATAAGGGCAAGGTGATAAAAGTGATCGTGGAAAGCGGGATGCTGACGGATGGCGAGTTGATATCAGCCTGCCAGCTTTACAGCAATTACGAAATAGATTATCTAAAAACGTCCACGGGCTATGCTGATAATGGCGCGACTGTACATGCCGTGGCGCTGATGCGGGCCAACCTGCCGCAACGGATCGGTATCAAGGCGTCAGGGGGCATCCGTTCGTATGCATTTGCCAGGGACCTGGTAAATGCCGGGGCCACAAGGATAGGCTGCTCATCGAGCATGCAGATCGTTAAGGAGAGCCGCGCCCAGTAAAAAAACTTCCCTAAATTTGCGCCATACAAAAAATCCGTCTTTGCCCGGATCAAAGGGAACAATGAACATAAGGTATTACATATGGCTGCTAAGTTGCTTATTGTTTTTTGCCGGGCATGTGAATGCCCAGTTTTCAGGCGGCAGCGTTATTATGCATTCAGATCCGCGGTTATCGGTAATGCTCAAAAAAAACCCGGTTGCAGCTCCCCCGCCTACACGAGTGCGCAACCCTGAGATGACTGAAGAGGGCCGCCGTTCACCGAACAGAAACTCCCCAAAAGGAACAGATATTATCACCGCATCGTCTCTAAAAGGGGGGCGTGGCCCAAACCAGCCTGTAGTAAACTCACCGGCTGCGGTTACAAGGACGACACACTCGGAAGGCCCTGCCATACACAGGGATGGTAAAGTGATCTATACGGGCAAGGGGTTCCGGGTGCAGATATATAATGGCTACGACCGGGAGAAAGCAAATAAAGTAAGATTAGCATTTATGAAGCTGTTTCCCGGCACTTATACTTATCTCAGTTATGTTTCGCCCGGTTTCCGGGTAAGAGTCGGCGACTACCGCAGCCGCGACCAGGCTGCGGGTATGCTGAAGGAGGCCAACTCTATATACCCCAGCCCGTGCATGATAGTACCTGACCAGATAACGGTACATGAGGATTAGCCAATTAGTCGTAAGTCGTAAGTATAAAACGCGGATGCAATTTCCTGCTTTGGTATAGTGTTATCAAAATAAAATTTGGGTTTCGTAGAGATCCAATGCATTGCGTCTCTACATTGTGCGGTATCTTTATCATACACGCCAGAACAATTAGTAAATAAACTACTGCTTATCAGAACATAGGCTTATGACTTACGACCATATAAAAAAACAAATACTCGAAAAGGCGGAGCAATACTTTCCGGAAGTGCAGGCTATACGGCATTATATACATGCCAATCCGGAGCTTTCTTTTCATGAGCACAATACTTCTGCTTATGTAGCGGAGAAACTTACATCGTTGGGCATAACACACCAGACCGGGGTTGCAGGTACGGGTATCGTAGCTTTGATAGCGGGTAAAAATCCGGATAAACGGTGCGTTGCATTGCGCGCTGATATGGATGCACTGCCCATAATGGAAGCTAATGATGTGCCCTACCGCTCACTCAACAATGGTATTATGCACGCCTGCGGGCATGATGTGCATACGAGTTGCCTGCTTGGTGCAGCGCACATACTTAATGACCTGCGCGATAGCTTCGAAGGCACTGTTAAACTTATCTTTCAGCCAGGAGAGGAGAAACATCCCGGCGGAGCGAGCATAATGATAAAAGAAGGGGTACTTGAAAACCCAAAGCCGGAAGCGATCTTTGCGCTCCATGTCTATCCTCACCTGCCTGCCGGCACTACCGGCTTCAGGGCAGGGCAATATATGGCCAGCGCAGATGAGATATACATCACCATACAAGGCAAAGGAGGCCATGCGGCTTTGCCCCACCAGACGATAGACCCGATAGCTATATCTGCGCTGGTGATAACGGGGCTGCAGCAGATCATATCGCGCAAGGGCAACCCGCTGATACCATCGGTGCTTACCTTTGGTAAGATACAGGGCGGCTTTGCAACCAATGTAATACCTGATAAAGTAGAGATACTGGGCACCTTCCGCACAATGAACGAACAATGGCGCTATGAAGCACACCGCTGGATAAAAGAATTTACGGAACAGACTTGCGCTGCCTATGGCGCCCAGGCGCTTATAGAAATACCATCTGGTTATCCTGCCTTATATAACGACCCAGCGCTTACTGCGAAAGCGGAAGCATGGGCGAAAGAATATGTGGGTGACGAGCATGTACATGAACTGGATATGCGCATGGCCGCCGAAGATTTCAGTTTTTATACGCAGCATGTGCCCGGCTGTTTTTTTCGGATCGGCACCAGCAAAGAAGATAAAGAATTTATTACTCCAGTTCATAATTCACATTTCGACATTAATGAAGAATCGATGAAAACAGGGATGGGGATGATGGCATGGTGTGCCGTGAAGAGCCTGCAATAGTGAATCGGCTTAGTCTCCTATATTTCTCAGTGACTGTGTCTGCCAGGGCCAGAACATGTTTGCTGTTACCAACCCCCTTGCAAATTTTCGCTCCACGAAATGAAAAAGCAGCATTGCGGCGAATAGTGCGGCAGGAAGGCCTATTCCACGAGAAAGAACTGCATACAGGGTGCTACGGCTGGCCATGAAATGTGACAAAATGTTATCGGTAAGATAGAAAACAGAAAAGTGCACCAAAAAAAATGAATAGGACCGCTCACCGAGCCACAGCATAAAGGGCTTGCTTAAAATATCCCTTAACGATCTCCGGTTAAACGCAAAGACAATTACCCCGCCGAAGATCAGGCCGTAACCGGAATGGACAAAAAACAGTGGATAAAGCTCCGCAGCCAGCCAAGTGTTTAATTTACCTGTTGGGGCCAGGTGCATAAGAAACGAAGGATAGGCGGAGGAGCAAAATACCAGGAAAACACCAGCCAGGAAAAACATACGGGCGTGCCGGAGATCAAAGTCCTTCGCGGCGATCAGCACACCCATCATAAAACAAACCGGGTATTCGGCAAACCTGCCGATATTCAATACAAGATATGTAAACGAATAAATATCAGATGCCCAGCCGTTCAGGAATAGCTGTAACAGAACGGTAAGCAACACGCCGCAAACTATGGCCAGGAAGAGCCTTGCGTCTGTTAATTTAGCCCTTGAGGGGTAAAGAAACACAACAATAGGTACCACCAGGTAAAACAGTATCTCCACGCCGAGGCTCCACCATGCCAGGTTATAGTAGTTACCATCCATGTTGATGATGGGCAGCTCATGTATGGTCTCCCGCAACGAAAACCGGATATTCATACCGCCGCTGCTGTTGTACCAGGTGGGGTACCTGTTCATAAACAGAATGACGGCCGCGGCAAAAAGCAAAGCCGCAAAATAGGGCGGATAAATGCGCCAAAACCGCCTTCTGAAATACTCAACTACTTTAAACTCTTTTTGCTTTCTCAAGTAGGGCCGCAGCAGCACCACACCGCTAAGCACAAAAAAAAGATTTACTCCGTAGCCGTCAATATAATTAAAGATGGTGCCCAGGATATGCAGATGCGATTTATCGGACAGCTTAATAATATTAGATGCAAAAGCATGCAGTACCACCACCATTGTTGCCGCAACTGCCCTTAACCCGTCTAAAAAATGAAATCTTACTGGTTTTTCTGATACTAAACTCATGAAATACTTGTTGTGGCGGAATTGGCAGTTACAAAGCTAGTGAAGCAGGCAGCATAAAGAGGTTAGCGCATAACCTCATCGAATACAGCAAATATCCTAAACAAATCCTCACTTTCCAAATTAGAGCCTGAGGGCAGGCAAAGGCCATTCTGAAACAGTTTTTCGGCTGTTCCATCGCCATAAAATGGGTATTGTTCAAAAACAGGCTGCATGTGCATGGGTTTCCACAAAGGCCGTGATTCTATATTTTCTTTTTCCAGCGCCAGGCGAAGATCTTCGCGTGTAAAGCCAGCTTCAGCGGGGTCTATCAGGATAGTAGTAAGCCACCTGTTGCTGAAATACCAAAACGGTTCTTCAAGGAAATGAATACCCTTTTTACTGCCCAGTTTTTCAAAGTATTTATCAAATATCTCCCTGCGCTTCGCTATCCTGGCAGGTAGTACCTCCATTTGTCCGCGCCCAACGCCTGCACAGAGGTTACTCATGCGGTAGTTGTAGCCTATCCGGGAATGCTGGTAGTGGGGCGCTTCATCTCGCGCCTGTGTGGCAAGAAAGCGGGCATCTTTAACAACAGCTTCATTGGCGGAAACCAACGCGCCGCCGCCTGATGTGGTTATTATTTTGTTACCGTTAAACGACAGTATGGATATATCTCCGAAGGTGCCGCATTTGCGCCCATCTATAGACGAGCCCAACGCCTCGGCGGCATCTTCAAGTATCGGAATTTTGTAGTGATTGGAAATGACCCTCAGCGCGCCCATTTTAGCGGGCATACCATACAGGTGTACCGGTATTATGGCTTTAGGCTTGTTTCCTTTTGCGATGCGGTCTTTAATGGCTTCCTCCAGTAAAACGGGCGACATGTTCCAGGTATCTTTCTCGCTGTCCACAAATATGGGTGTAGCGCCCACATAAGTAATGGGGTTGGCAGTGGCTGAAAACGTCATGCTCTGGCACAATACCTCATCGCCTGCTTTTACGCCCAGCAATACCAGGCCCAGGTGCAGCCCCGCTGTACCCGAGCTTAGCGCTGCCACATGGCTATCATTACCGAGGAACAGCTCCAGGTCTTGCTCAAAGCCATTTACATTAGGCCCAAGCGGGGCTATCCAGTTTGTTTCAAAAGCCTCGTTCACATATTGTTGCTCAGTGCCGCCCATATGCGGAGAGGAGAGCCATATCTTTGGTTTCATTTTTCTGTGTCCTTAATTTTAATGATCCTGGCGGGATTGCCAACAGCAGTTGCGTAGTCGGGTATATCTTTAATGATCACCGTGCCTGCTCCAATGGTACACCATTTGCCTATTCTTATCCCCTGTATGGCTGTTGCACCAGCCCCTATGTGCGTGCCCTCGCCCACGTGCACATCCCCGCTGAGGGTCGCATTCGGAGATATATGTACATAATCGCCCAATACACAATCGTGGTCTATAGATGCGCAGGTATTGATGATACAGTGCCTACCTATCTGTGTGTCTGCATTTACTACAGCGCCGGCCATTACTACTGTGCCTTCGCCGATTGACGTTCTTTTGGATATGCAGGCATCAGCATGAACTGCGGTGCCAAATGAAACTGCACTTCCAAGCCGCTCTGCTACTTTCCTGCGGGTAGCATTAATGCCGATACTTATTATCATTTGGTCATTTACAAGCTCACCTGCCGGCAATGGGCGCTGAACAGGATATTCCCAAACGGGCTCCCTATCCGCATCATCCCATATAGCGATGTGCGGCGCACTAATGCTTTCCAGTATTTCGATGATCACCTTTCCATGCCCGCTGGCTCCGTAAACGATCATAATGCAAATTCAAAATTCAAAAGTAAAAATTCAAAATCCTATGTTCGCAAAGATAGCTATAGATACAGGTATTCAAAAGAAGCGATGTAAATCAGTTCCCCCTGAACTTCTCCATTGTTGCTGAAGTCTCTGAGCTGATACCTTCCGATTTTACAATGTTCCTGATTGTGAGGAAGAATATTCTGAAATCGAGGGCGAAGCTGATATGGTTCACATACCAGACATCGTAGTCGAATTTCTGTTGCCAGCTTATTGCATTACGGCCATTCACCTGGGCCCAGCCGGTGATACCAGGCATAGCATCGTGCCGGTGCTTTTGTACTTCGCTGTAAAGAGGAAGATATTCGATGAGCAGCGGGCGCGGGCCAATAAGGCTCATGTCGCCTTTTATTACATTGAGCAATTGCGGCAGTTCGTCCAGGGATGTTTTTCTGATAAATCTGCCAATACCGGTAAGCCGGTCAGCGTCGGGCAATAGCTCGCCATTCTTGTCTTTGCGGTCATTCATGGTCTTAAATTTTATCACCTTGAATATCCGCTCCTTTTTACCGGGCCTGCTCTGAAAAAAGAATGGCTTGCCGGAATTGGCAATAGCCAATAGTATTACAACAATGAAAAAAACAGGAGACAGCACCGTGAAAATAATAAACGCTACAAGCAGATCTATGAGCCGCTTAAAGAAGTAAACATAAAGAGATGATGCTAAACTTCGTTTCATTATTTTCTCCTCACGATTTTACTGATATAGTCAATATACTTTTTCGCCAATACTTCCCGGTCGAAATTCTCTTTTGCAAATTTATAGCCGCTTTCTCCTTCCTTAACTATTCGCGCAGGGTCGTTCAGGTATAAGCGGATTATCCGGTTGTACTCACCTATATTCTCCGGCTCTACGTAAACGCCGGCGCCTGCTGCTTCCACTAATCCCCGCGATACACCATCTATAGCCATCAATATGGGCCGCTTGCAGGACATGTAATCGAAGGTTTTGTTTGAGTAAACCGTCTTAAACGTGTCCACCCGCTTCAATACCGATGCACCCATTTCGGAGGCAAGGATATACCGAAACACTTCCGCTTTAGGAACTGAGTCAAGAAACCGCACGTTTGCTATTTTCCGGCCCTGCGCCATTTTCATGAGGCGGTCTTTTTCCATGCCCTGGCCTATGAGCAGGAACAATACATTGGTGTCAGCGAGGGCTTCGCCCGCATCCAGTAGCTGCTCCAGGTAGTTGGCCACGCCGTGTGCGCCTACATAGGTAATCACGAAGCGGCCATCAAGATCATGCTCTTTGCGAAATGCCTCCCGGTCGAAGTCATTCAGCAGTTTTTCCGACAGGCTGAAATCGGACGCGTTTGAAATCTGGATCAGTTTATTTTCAGGTATTCCCTTCTTTTCCCTGAGCGCCGTGTAAAATGCAGGGGTAAGTACATTGATGAGTGCAGCTCTTTTATAAATAAACGCTTCTACCCAGTAGGCAAGTTTTATAACCAGCTTGTTGGTAAGTACACCAGTATCTATCGCTGATTCCGGCCAAAGGTCACGCACTTCAAAGACGAATGGCATACGGCGAAGCCGGGAGATCAGGTAGCCGCTTGCACCTACGAACAATGGCGGCGAGGTAACGATAACCACATCAAATTTTCCTTTTGCCTTGAAGAGGCCTGCATAAAGCGATGAGAACATGAACGAAAAATAGCCCCATAGCCTGCCAATAAAATGCTTGTTGTAGGCTTCCGAAACGTGGCACCGCCATACAGTGACCGCACCTTGCTGTTTTTTTACAAAATGCTTCCCTTTATACTCAGCTATCTTCTCCTTGCCATTGTAATGCATCATGCCGCCAAGCACCGTAACTGTATGGCCTTGTTCTGTCCAAACACGTGTGAACTCGTTCCAGCGGGAACCGCCGGGATCGTTCTCTTCAAGAAAGTATTGGTGAATGAGGAGTATGTTCATTTCTCGGTTTCAACAGTTATATGTGTGTCAATAATTTTATCTGCAGATATAAAATACAGTTCTTCGGTTTTTTCTTTTTGCCCGTATAAGGAAGAGTACCAGCCATCACGTTTTTGAGGAGTGAGCGCTTCTCCCTTTTCATTTCCGGCAGTAACCGATACTTTGTTTTTAAGGCCCAATGGCAAGTGCCACAGTTGTATCATCTTCATTTCATCAGGCGCGCCTGTCACCTCGTCTTTTATTTCCCATTTCGGCGCGCCCTTTTGTTTAACTATGGTACGCTTGTGGGTGATCCCCTCTCTAATATAACTAAAGACATTCACCGCCCCTTCGAACCGATAACTGTTTTCACGTGCCTCAAGGCGCTCAAACTTACCCTGAGTCCAATAGTACCATATAAACCGACCTCCCTTCAGCATCTGGTCTTTGTCGTCCAGCATCACCGTGTTATGTGATCCGGTGCCACTGAAGTAACGCATCGTTTGTTCATCCGTATTGTACTTGTATGAACCTGCATCCGGTAAAATATTCTCTCCTTTATACCAGATATCGAGGTGAAGATTGTCGGCCTGGGATGGCCTGTCTCTATAGCTGCCACATTTGATAAAGGTAAGTGTATCCGGCTCCCTGACTATGTAGTACCCGCCTGTTGCAAAAGTGTGTGTACCATCACCTGGCCTCCACGTAATGGTTGTTTTAGCAATATTATACCAAGCAGTATCTTCAAGACTACCTACCGCAATATCCATCCCCAGAACCGATGCCAAAGCCTCTAATTGCGGGCGATAGTCGCGAAAGTGCGAATTGCTCAATTTGAAGAATAATGCCCCGTCGTTGGCTCCATAATTGGGCAACCAGCCATTCTCTTCTACCATGCAGGTTCTTAAAAATTCCATTGATTTCTGTGCCCGGTCATAAACTACATCGCCGAACCGCTCCCCATTTTTTTCTGACAGTGCAATGCCCCATGTAAGCAACTGTACCACTACGCGGTGATAGTTCATTGAGAATTGGAGGTAGGTTCCATCTTCATATACCTGGTAAGCGATCTCTTTTTCAAACCAAGCCTTGCCTTTTTTCTTCCACACATCCGCTCCCGGCATGGTTGGGAAAAAAATGCCTGCAAGGTATAACGTCAGCGTTTCGGTAATTGCATGATTATTTCGCACTGCGATCCTCGAAAAATCAATATTGTCATACACGTGGTGCATGTGCCAGTATATGACATGCTGCATCTCATTAAATACTTCATCAGTAAGATGAGGGGAGTTGCGGTAATAATAAAGTGCAAAAACCCAGTTCAAAACACGCAATGACATTTCCTGGCTGCAGCGATAATTTGGCCCACAGTTTATAGGGTTGTTTTTTATCCATGAGCGTATCTCGTTAAATACAAATTCCGCCTGATCGTCTTTATAATGATAGTCGTAACGTATGATGTCGTAGAGATAAGAGAACCTTGACTTCTCCCATACAAACTTTATGTCGCCCGCTTCTTTAGAGTAATCGGCTATCTCGGTCCAGTGTTTATTTATATCATACCGGTGGCCGGAATCAGGGTTGGTGACCCAGTCGTAGTCCTTTCCGAGGTTAACCTGCACACTGTTGAATAACAGGAAGATGCCGTTTTTGATATTGTCAACGGTCTCTTTCAATTCAGGTTTCGGGTCGCGCTGAATTGTTAGCGACTCACGGTCTGCAAAGAAAAACTGGGCAGGTTGTTGTTTCCATTGCTCCAATGTGCCATATTGCCTGAAAAGCGGTGCTACGGGAAATTTTTTCTTTAGTAAACCGCTCCGGCGCATCAATTCATAGCGGGAACGGAAAACAATGTACCGCCATCCCATGTTGCCTAAAAAATTGATTACTTTACTAAGTGTTCCCGCCATCTAACTCACATCAAAGCGTTACAATAAACTCTGTGCCTTCATTTACTTTGCTCTTCACTTCTATTTTCCCTCCCAGAGACTCCACTTGCGTTTTTGTGATATAGAGCCCTATGCCCTTGCTATCGTAGCCCTGGTGGAATACAGCATTCAGTTTAAATATCCGGTCGGCATATCTGGTCAGGTCTATACCTAAGCCATTGTCTTTGACGATGACCTGCACCTTTTCATTTTTTACATGTGCGCTTATCGTGATCTCGGGTGAAACATCGGGCCTTGAATACTTCAGCGAGTTACTGATGAAATTGTACAGTATATTTTCCAGGTAGGCCTTTGGATAGCTAACCGTGTTAACTTCCAGGTTGAGCTGGATCTTTGCATGTTTTTCAAAAATAGTGCTATAGAGCTGTGTGGTAATATCGTTTACCAGTTCGGCAATATTACAGTCGTTGTGGGGTATTTCTTTATCCAGTTTTATCTTCGTGATCTCCATTAGGGTAGCCAGGCTGCTCATCAGTGCAGAGCTGCTTTCTTCTATCAGCTCGAGGGCTTCCTCCTGTGTAAAAAGATCGCTTATCGAATTTTCGGATTCTGATGTGTCGCCTTTATATTTTGCAGACAATCCCCGGGACAACATTTTAATATTAGCTGCCGGGCCGCGCAAATTGTGGGCGATAATATGGCTGAGGTCTTCGAGTTGCGAGATTTTATTGACAAGGTTTATCCTTGTAGCCTCCATTTCCGCATTCTTTCTCTGCAATTCGTTTTCCAGCTCCTTCCGCTTTGTAATATCCAAAACCTGCGCAATCACAAATTTCGGGGAATCATCATTATTCCATACCACGGATACAGTGAGCGACACTAGAATGATCTTCTTTTTCTTCGAGATGTACCGCTTCTCAATATTGTAGGTGGAGATTTGCCTTGTGAGGAGCTTCCTTACAAGCGCATCGTCGTTGTGAAGGTCATCAGGGTAAGTAATATCCCGGAGCGTAAGCCGGAGCAGCTCATCCTTACTGTATCCTATCATACCGCACAGTACATTGTTCACATCCAGCCACGCACCTTCCGGGCTTATCAGGGCCATACCTATCCCCGAATAGTCGAACGCATTGGCAAATGTATCGCGGCTGGTCTTTAAAGACTGCTCTGCCAGTATGCGGTCTGTAATATTCAGCCCGTAACCGATCATCATTTGCAGGTCGCCGTGTTTATCAAATACGGGGAACATGATACGGAGATGGTATTCGATGTCTCCGGCAGGGTTGTGGAGTTTTTCCTCCCATTGTATCGGTTGTTTTTCACTTTTTGCAGTATTGAATATCGCTCTCCTTCTTTCCGCGATAGACAGTGGCTTATCCCTCGCCCTGCAATAATCTTCATCTGTTTTGCCAATAAGCCATTTTCGCAATTCGTCGTCTTTAATAGCAATAGGGTTGATGAAGAGATACCTGTGCTGCGCATCAAACACAACTATATCCGCTGCAATTGAGTTAAGCACCTGCTCGTAAAACATGCGCTGCTCTTCCAGTTTTTTTTCTTCGTTCTTCTGGTTGGTCACATCTGTAAATTTCCAGATGCCGCCCTTATAGTTGTTTCCAAATGTGAGCGGTATATAATCTCTCGTAAAAACCCTGCCGTCAGCAAGCGGCCATGCCTCTTCGAGTATAATTTCATTTTTTTCAAGGATCTCATCTGTCCGTTTAGGGAATTTATCATATTCCTTATAGAAATATTTGCTGATGCACAGGCTCTTGCTAACATCCTTTCCTACGAGCTGATCCGGGGAGCCAGTAATGTTGTACATATTGCAAAACATCTGGTTTGCAAAAATAATTTTTCGGGATTCATCCGTAACCAATATCCCGTTTTGCAGGTTATTTATGAGTTTTGATAAGAGCTCGGCAGCCCCGGAATATCTTTCTTCTGATATTTTACGGTCGGTAATATCAGTTTGTGTGCCTAAGAATCTTAAAGGCTTGCCGTCTGGTGTAAAAGAAACGGCAATTCCCCGGCTTAATATCCACTTATAACTGCCATCCTTGCACAAATACCTGAATTCTACAGTGAACGATGGCGTTTTTCCAGAAAGGTAATCTTCCCGTAATTTCATGTAGTGCAGCATGTCGTCAGGGTGTACCTTTGAAGCCCATTGGGTCCTTGTACTTATTTCAGCAGATGAGTACCCAAATTCTTCATGCCATTTGTCAGAAAAATAAATTTTATCGGTCTGCAGGTTCACATCCCACATCCCATCTCCGGCAGCATCTAGAGCCAGCTTCCATTTGTCTTCTATTAATGATACGCCTTCTTTCTTCGAAAGATTTTTTATGACAACAAACAAAAATTCTTTGTCGGGGTGGATGGGTAGAACACGGATGCTGTATGTTGCAGTGTATTGCTCGTGCGATATAGTATATTCAATGCTGCCGTTATCCCTGCTTTCAAAACTTTTTGCTACCAGGCCGTCTATTTCACCAAGAATTTTCTCATTACCAGCCTCAATGATCTGTTTGCCGAGGAACCGGGTAGTGTCAGCCAATTTATAACTGGCGCTTTCCCATATCCTGGTAATAACATGATCTTTCGATACCTCTGCAACAATATCACTCAACTGCAGCAGTGCATTTGCGACCGTTTCAATATCCTTTGCCCGGGTTTTGACCATAACTCAAACTTAGCTTAAACCAAAAATTCTGGCAATATGCTTTACAATTCTTCCGGATGTTTTGCCATCCCACAATTCGGGTATCGCTCCTTTTTTCCATTGCCCTGAAAATAGCTTTTCAAAAGCAGGGGCGATACTTTTTGGATCAGTACCCAACAACTCGTTAGTGCCTACTGTACATGTTTCCGGGCGCTCTGTGCTATCCCTTAGCGTCATGCAAGGCACGCTCATCACTGTTGCCTCTTCGGTTATTCCGCCCGAATCCGTAATTACCGCTTTGGCATTTTTTACAAGATAATTAAATTCAAGATAACCCAAAGGATCGATCACGTGCAAGTTACTTGCGTTTATCGCCATGTTTTCCAGCATTTTAGCGGTGCGTGGGTGTACCGGAAAGATAACTGGTATGCCCTGTGAAGCACGAACGATCTCGGTTATCAATTCTTTAAGTTTTTCTTTATCATCAACGTTTGCCGGGCGGTGCAGCGTCATCATGATATAGCCCTTTTCAATAAGTCCGAACCTATTCCATAGCTCAGGTTTTGTGAACCGGGGCATCTGTTTATACAAAGTATCGATCATGGTATTACCTACAAAAAATACCTGGCTGTCTGCTATTCCTGCCTTACGGAGATTATTATTAGCAACGTCCGATGTGGTAAAGAAATAATCAGTGATCGCATCGGTCACTATCCGGTTGATCTCCTCCGGCATGGTCCAGTCGCCAGACCGGATACCGCCTTCCACATGCGCTACTTTGGTATTGTTCACTTTTTTTGCGGCTATAGAACATGCCATTGTAGATGTTACATCGCCTACCACCACGCAGAGGTCGCAGGGCGTATCGAGCAGCAGCTTTTCGTAACCTATCATTATCCTGCCGGTCTGCTCTGCCTGTGTGCCGGAACCTACCTCCAGGTTATGATGCGGGGCCGGGATGCCAAGCTGCTCAAAAAAATCACCACTCATTTTTTTGTCATAATGCTGGCCAGTATGCACCAGCCTGTAGTTCATATCAATACCCGTTGCCCGTATCGCTTCTATCGCTTCTATAATAGGCGCGATCTTAATAAAATTCGGCCTTGCCCCTGCTATAATGTCTATTAACATAAACCCAAACCCCGCTCGTGCGGGCTTTTATTGTTAAAAATAAAAACTGCCCAATCAATGCCCTGATCCTAAAACCAATTCCAACAGCTAAATAGTTGGTTCCCCTTTAGGGGACAGGGGTTTCACAGATATCCATTCCCTTTTCATCAAACTTTCTATTGCTGCGAAAGATGCCAGTGTAGTATTCACGATTTCATCCATGGGAATCAATTGCGCTCCGCCGTTCTTCACTCTTTCAACCAATAACCTGAATTGCGCGCTATGTCCTTTGTCGATGTTTGTTTTCAGCTTCGAGAAGCCCTTTGTACCAAAGCCCTCCGTCACCATAAAATTGTCGGTAATTATCGTGCGCTCCTGCGCATATACTTCTATTCTTTCTTTCGAATAGGCCTTCGATCCATTCGAAAAATAGTTGATGACGCCGGTACTTCCGTTCTCATATTGCAGCAGTATAGACGCATTATCCGTATTGGCCTGCGGGTTCTCGCCCATTGCGTTCATGCAGACAGCCTTTATCTTGCTGCCTGTGAGAAAAGTAATGAGGTCCATGTAGTGGCATGCTTCGCCTACTATACGCCCGCCGCCGGTTTTCATGTCATGCACCCATATATTGGCAGGGATATTGCCGGAGTTCATAGTAGCAACTACATTCATTTGCGCATCACCCACCAATTGTTTCACGCGCTGCATATGCGGCGAAAAACGGCGGTTAAACCCAACAGTTAGTGTTTTACTGCCATTATATACCGCCAGCACGTTATCAAGTTCTTCTTTGTTCAACGCAAGAGGTTTCTCTACAAAAACATGCTTGCCCGCGCTGAGTCCTTCGGCAGCCATATGCGCATGTTCATTGCTGCGCGTGGTTATCATCACAAGGTCTATCGCCGGATCTGCAATTATACTCTTATAGTCTGTTGTGCTTTTACCTATCTTATATTTTTTTGCCAGTGATGTGCCGGTAAGCCCAGAAGCGCTGGCGATAGCATACAATGGCGCTCCAATAGCGCTCAAAGCTGGCACCATGGTCATCGCGGTATAGTTGCCTGCACCAATGATACCTATCCCGCCATTGCCGGGCGCGAATGTACCGCTGGTTATCCGCACCGTATCAGCAGGATTGCTGTCCTCCGGGTATTCAAGAATCGAAGCTATAGAGGAGCCGCTGCTAATGTTTGCGTAAATTTTCTGGTATTCAGTCAGCGGCACCAGCTCCGTTATCAAGGAATTTACTTCCAGCTTTCCGCTGCTTATCGTTTGCAATAGCGCTTTAAAGTTGCGTTGCTCTGTCCATCTTACAAAAGGTAGCGGATAGTCTATGCCACCCTTCTCATAACTATCGTCATAACGGCCAGGTCCATAGGAGCAGGACACCTGGAAGGTCAATTCTTTTTCATAAAAATCTGCCCGGCTGATATTAAGCCCTATCACGCCAACAAGTATTATCCGCCCTCTTTTACGGCTCATCTTTGCCGCATCTGCAATGATTTCATCGGTCTTGGCAGATGCAGTAATTATTACCCCATCGGCTCCGGTGCCATCGGTTAATTCTGTTACCAGCTTCATCACATCAGCGCCATCTTTCGGATTTATCGCGATGATCCCTTTTTTCTTCGCTATCTCTATTTTATTGGCATCAAGATCAATGCCTATTACGCGGCAGCCATTAGCTACCAGAAGCTCTGCTGTTATTAACCCGATTAGCCCCAGCCCCACAACAACAATGGTCTCGCCAAGCTGCGGATCACAAAGACGTATTCCCTGCAATCCTATCGAGCCAATAACGGTAAAAGTCGCTTCGTCATCACTTACATTGGCAGGTATGTGGGCGCACAGGTTTTTAGGCACACACACAAATTCCGCATGTTGCCCGTTGCTGGCTACTCTGTCGCCGATCTTAAAATCAGTCACCCCTTCCCCCACTGCGATGACCCTCCCCACATTGCAATAGCCAAGCGGCAGAGGCTGCCCCAGTTTATTAAATACTGTTGTAAGCGTTGGTTTTAGCCCTTCAGTTTTTATTTTGTCTAGCACCTGCTTCACCCTGTCCGGCTGCTGCCGGGCTTTTTGGAGCATGTTCGCCCTGCCAAATTCCACCAGCATACGTTCGGTTCCGATGGATACCAGCGTTCGCGTGGTTTTAATTAATACGCACCCCCTCCTTACCTTAGGAGCAGGCACTTCTTCTAAAACAGTTTCCCCGTTTTTGAAAGACTGAATGATTTGTTTCAATGTATAATCGCTTAGCAGCAAAAGATGAAAAGGAGATACATGAATGTATCTTTATCTATTTGCAGTTTCCGTGGTAAAGGTAACGAATATAGAGCATTGAAAAGATAGCCCAAAAGAACCAAATAATTACTTCACACCGAAAGAAAAACCAACAGCAACGATAATGCCGCCGGGAGAAAGTATCTTGATCGTCTCTACAGAGACATCATCGATCGGGGTGCCCGCGGTTTGCGTAAAACGGTTGCTGCCGTTGAGTGGCACCGTATAGCCAAGCTCTATGTAAAACCGGCTTTTATTACGCCCCAATGCCCAGTAACGGTATGCTGCAAACATCAGGTTTACCTGCGGGTTCAATTGCAGTTCCACAGGCTCAGTGGAACCGTCAATTGTGGGCAGATTATCATCGAAATTCTTTAAGCCGGTGCTATAGGTGATCCCCGATCCAAACGCCCAACCAAAATGGCAGGGCTTCAGAAAATATTTTGCACCGCCATACAGCTTCTCTCCCCAAGTGCTGATACCTACTCCGCCATCTACAGAAAAATGCTGCGAAACAGGCACCTCTGCATTTACCCCTACTATGCCTGTATTGTTGTTCCAGCCGGTGCTTAAAGCAATAAAGAAAGACGGGCATTTACCGGGAGTGGCTTTATTTTTCTCTTTCTTATAGGGTTTGCGCTCGGAGCCATCGGTGCTTTGTGCAAATACGTTCAGGCTTACCAATGCCATGGATAGGAACAGTATTATTTTTTTCATAAAAAAGTTTGCATCAAATTTAAGGAATATCGAAATTATATAATAGCCTATTAGGGGCTTGTTCAAAATTGAATAAACAAGTAAATTTGTGTAAAGAGGTTTTATGACTGCGACCGAAGCATTAAGGAAACAAGCAAAAAAATACATTGATAAGGCTGATGAGCGTTCGCTCCGCAGAATAAATGCAATTTTGGAAATTGATAGCCAGGAAGACTTTTGGGACCATCTTCCTGATCACGTAAAAAATGATGTTGATGAAGCCTTAAAAGAATCAGCGATGGGAGCAGGTAAAACAAATGCCGAGGTTATGAAGAAATATGACAAATGGCGTACGAAATAATATGGCTCCCTAAAGCGGAACAACGATATGAGCAGATAATAGAGTGGCTCTATGAAAACTGGACAGCGCGTGAAATTGAAAATTTTGTTGCCCGAACTGATGAGATACTTGAATTGATCAGTATAAGCCCTGAAATATTCAGGGTATCAGAAAGAAAAAATATCCGGCAGGTTGTAATTACAAAACATAACACGTTGCTCTATCGCAAAAAGGGCAAAATAATTGAATTGATTACATTCTTTGACACTCGTCAAAAACCAAATAAAAAATTTAAATAACGAGATATTATCTCCAATCTACCTAATCAGCAAATTAATCAGCTTATCTATCTCATTATGTGTCACAACCTCCGGGAACGGCAGGTCAGGGTCCATTGCATTAAGCACTGCATCAGCGATTGCAGTTTTACAATAAGGATCAAAAGTAAGGCTGGGTTTTATCACGTCATACACATAAGGCATATCTGATGCAATGACCTTCATCCCGCTTTCTGTGGCCTCAATGAGCGGTAGTCCGAAGCTCTCAATAACCGACGGAAAAATGAGGTACGGACAGTTGAAATATAGCTCGCGCGGGTCTAGATACACATGGTTCACTATTCGCGCGCCTCTTGCATTCAACTCTTTTACCCGGTCTATAAATTGCGGCGCCGTAGCATCAATGGTTACATGCAGGCGGGGGGTAAAGTCTTTTTCCAAAAGATACTCCCATGCATCGAGCAGGGTAGGGTAGTTTTTTTGCGGCGAAGGGTTGCTGATAAATACAAATTCATCCTTTACCCGTTTTTCAAAAGGCTTCGCCCCTTCTACGTATTTTTTGTTGTCGTAAAACGGGATGATAATGCAGTGAGCAGTATCTTTCAATCCTATGTTGGTAAGCTCCGTAGCCATATGCCGGGTCTGCACTATATAGTAATCTGTGTTTTTATTGTACAGCTTTATGACCAGGTATTTCAGGTACTGCGGGAAATACATTTTGGTAAATATCCGCCGCGGGGCTTCCAGCAGCTTCTGGTTGTGGAGGTACGTGTATGTTTTCACATTCAGTCTTACCGGTGGTGGAGTATTTGCGAAGCAAAACGCTTTTGAATAATTGTCCTTCGTCTCTTTATAGAATTTTTTCCGCGCTTTCATGCTGTTCGGAACCACGCGGTAGTTTTTATCAAGCGCGGCAGGTTTATCGAAGCGGGGATCAAGCAGGAAGAAGAACTGATCCTTAGCCGGGTGGGCCAGTATCTTTTCTATAAGGTATTGCAACAGCACAGCCCCTCCGCCTTTGTTTATATATAGTGCGTCTATGAGTATCATTTGCCGGTACGTTGCTTTTTTAATTTTTCAAACTGCCGCTTTATTTCCAGGAACTGCATGTACGATGGCGTAGTATAGGATGTTCCTTTTCCCTGTGGCTTTGCGATCGAAAAATACTGTTCAAAATTTTGCAGTACGCGAACCAGGCCTTCTGCGGATGCATCGAATAGCCGGGCGTAATTATACGCTACGGTATCTTCCAATGTTTCCCTGAATACGATGGGCAGTTTTTCCTGCAACAAAATTTCACC
The DNA here is from genome assembly GCA_903887415.1 of uncultured Bacteroidota bacterium. Lineage (GTDB taxonomy): Bacteria > Bacteroidota > Bacteroidia > Chitinophagales > Chitinophagaceae > Nemorincola. The sequence continues at coordinate 229,806 of CAISPO010000018.1, forward strand.
GCTGTCTATGTGTTTGTCTATTTTATGGATGGTATAGCCGGTGTCTGATGAGCCGTTATATAGCTGCCAGATAATACTCTGGGCATTTTGATATTGGGGCAATATTTCGTGGTGTATATTCAGCATCCCCCATTTGGGAATTTTGAACACTTTGCCTGATATATAGCCATTGCCGAGGCTTAGTCCTACATCCGCATGAGATTCTGTGAAAAGCCTTATCGTTTCTTCACTGTTAGTGGAAGGCACTCTTTTAAAAGGGATATTATGCGTGGCACAATACGCTTCGGCATTTTCTATTTTGCAATACTTGTTGATGTCTTCCGAATACCACTTGCGCATCCGTATGCCGTTCATAGCGCCGCGCAGCCCTATTTTCAGTATCTTCCTTATCCGTTTCAGGATCTGTTTTTTCCGGCTGGTTACTTGTCCTTGGCTTACTACCACCATAGCTATCTCCACATCTTTGGATTGATGCAGCGCAGGCAGGTGATGCCCGGTAGTACCATATACAGAAGTAGTAAGGATGATCACTCTCATTTGAAATTGGCCGGGTAAAAATTGTTATTTACAGAAGTGTGTTTAGCATTGTTGATGAGAAAGTACATAATGTGGTTCATATCCCAGCCCAGCACGGTGTGGTCCCGTCTGATGCACAATTCCTGCCCGGTCATTGGTGCGGATGGGTTAATATGGCATCCTCTTTCCGCTGTCGCACAGGTGGTAAAGCCGGCATCAAATACGGATTTTCTTCCTGTTGCACTAAAGTGAAAGAAACGCCCGTAAGGGAATGCGAAGTGTTTCATGCTGCCGCACTTTTCACTAAGAATCCGATAAGTTTGGCGCATATCTTCTGTTATTTGTTGTTCAGTTTGCGCGGCAATATTCATATGCATCATAGTATGGCTGCCTATCTCATGGCCCCATTGTTGCAGCTTACCTACCTCATCCCAGTTCAGGAATTCAACCGGCGGGAACTCCAATGTGCCTGTACAAAACTGTCTTATCTTATCATAATCAGTTTCTCCTATAACGCCAGGGTTAATGAAAAAGCAGGCTTTTGCATTGTATTCATTTAGTATCTCCGCCGCGCGCAGGTTATTTTTAAAACCATCGTCCGAACTGAAAGTAATGTATGGCTTATCAATTGCCCCGGCCAATATTTTATCAACAGCATGATTGTAGGAAATAAACTGGTGGTGCTTGCTGAGCCTTTTCATCAGTGCATCCAGCCGCTTCTCTTCATCTTTGAATACATGATGAATGTACAGAAATTGCACCCTGGGAATCGCCAAATATTTTTCACTTGCCGCCAATGACAGGCCCGTGAGCGCAAGGTCTCGGGCATAACCTCGCAGCGTCTTCGTCTTTGAGCGCACCAGGTCTTCGTATCGGGTCATGTATTTTTCCATATGTTATCCTCTTTCCCACGGCACAGCGGGCATTTCCTTACCGTTATAAACACTCTCTATTATTTGCAGGTAGTATTTGGCGCCGGCTTCTCCGCTTATTGATCTTTGCGCCCATGACTTTATTGTTTCTGATCCGGCAAAGCCTTTATCGTCAAGCGCGGTTTCAATTGCGTTATGGCAACTGCCTTGTTCAGTCCAGCTAAATACTACGCCGTTAAAATTACTTTTTATGGCCCAGCTTACACCACAAATATTGCTGCAGATAGCTTTAAGGCCATTCAGCAGGCCCTCGCTCACAATAACTCCCCAACCATCTTTTTTTGTGCTGGGTAATACAACCCAGTCATAGTTTACATACTTGGTTACCAGTTCATCATATTTCAGGAAAGGGAAAAAGTGGATTTTTTCAGTAAGGCCTTTATCTGCAACAAACTTCTTCAGGCTTTCCTCTTCCGGCCCACCACCGTATATATCCATCCGGTACTTTCTGTCCGTTACAGTAGCCAGCTCAGCCACAAAGCGCGAGATACCTTTACCTTCTTCTATCCGGCCTGCGTAAATAAGTCTTTTCTCATCAGCGGGCGCGGCCTTTATCGCCGGCACTTTCACGCTCACAAAATATGCCCAGGGGAATACCCTTTTAGGGTTAAAGCCAAGGCCAGTATATGTTTTTACACCTTCTTTGCCTACTGCGAGAAAGAAATCAATATGCTTATAGTACCGCATCTTGTGAAAAAAATACTTAAGGTGCCGCAATTTGCCTTTTACCCCTGCCTTATTATAAGATTCAGACAATGAGCCCATTTTGCCCTTCTGGCGCACACATTCATCGTAGGCCATCGTCATCATTTTGCCTACTCGCACACCGCCCAGCACATGCGCCGCGTCTTTGTACTTGCTGAAAATGCCTGTTATCTCTTCTTTAGATGGAGAACGAATGATCTCAACTCCTTCTATCGCCGGCACTTCCCACCCCATATTTTTGCGGTAGGGAGTGATATCCTGTTCCACTACCATCAGCACCTTTGTTACCGATGGCTCTTTTGCAAGCGCCTCCAGGAAGGTTTTCTGATGTAAGCTGATTATACCCTGCCAAAAAATAAGTACCATTCTATTTCCGGTTTTTTGCTTCCAGCTCCTTATATACCTCAAGGTACTGTTCCGCTATTTTTTTGTAGTCATATTTAGCTGCGTTCGCATAACCAAGCGCAACAGTATCATCATAAAGCTGTTTGTTGCCAAGCAGCGAATTAATTACGTCCCTGATCGAGGTTATATCATGCGGGTCAACGAGTATTGCAGAGCCTTGCCCTACCTCCTTCATCGCACCAATATTGCTGGTGACCACGGGCCTCCCCACTGCTTGTGCTTCAATGATGGGCATTCCGAAGCCTTCGTACAATGAAGCCATGAACAGTACGTCGCATGCCAAATAGCGTTCAAACACCTGCTCGTCTGAAAGGCCGTTATAGACTGTATGCGATATACCATAGTTTTTCAGCTTTTCGAGTTCATCCTGTGCAGGCCAGCCTATAATATCCAAATGGAAATCCGCTCTGTTCGCAGCTTCTATAAGATTATCCAGGTTCTTATGCTTTCCGGTTCCCAGCATCAGCACCACGGGCTTGCTGTTCGGTTTTGCCCGCTCCGTGCGCCGGAATACAGGTTTTACCGGGTCGGGTATTACTCTTATCCTGTTTTCAGGATATTTAAAATAGCCGATCAGTTTTTGCTTTGTGAACTCTGACACCACCGTAACAATATCAACCTTCTTTAAAGGAAAATAAAGCCAGAAAAAATGGTACATCAGCTTCACGATCTTTGAATGGACGGGGTTTTCATAAAATCCAAAATCATGAATGGTCAAGATGTTTTTTCCTTTCAGGCCAAGCGCCAGGAAATTCACGTCGCCCGTAATATGGTTGATCTTATTTGAAGACTTACCTGCCAGCCGGATATTCTGTAGCCTTGATAGCTTCGGGTTGCAATAAAATTCCTTTATTTCCATACGCCCCTGCAAACAGCTTTTTACCAGGCTAAAGATTCCCTCAATAGACACTCCTGTTTTCCTCGGCTCCCTATAAAAATAAGTTACTGACAGCATACCGCAATTTGATTATAACACCTGCACTTTACCCGCCTGTATATTTATAGATATAACAAGCATAGCCTTCCGTTATTTTATAGGGCAGACGGGCAATGATCCGGTGAAAAAGGCTGTTGTAAGTGTTCTCATCTATAGTGGCCACGAGTTTATACTTGTCTTTCAGAAATGTACTTTGGTAAAGTGCCTGAAAATTATTGTTCTTCTCGATAACAAAATAATCATACTTGTGATCCTGGAAATAAGATACCTCTTCAAGCTTGGTTCCATTTTGCTCCAGGCATTGAAATTTCCACCCGTGTTTTCTGCCAATGTAGTAATACTGAAAATCGCCGCCCACTGATGACCCATCAGGTATTGTCGCTGATATGATCTTGTCGTAGGTAGCAGGGTTTCGCTGGTCCATAGTCGCGAAAATATAAACGGCCTTAAAAACAAAAACCACAAAAAACAAACCAGCGAGTGCGCGCACAAATATCTTTGATGGCAGGTTACCAAACGCTGCTAGAGTACTGCCTACAATAAGGATGGTTGTAAAAGGAACGACCAACCCATAATAGCGGCCTGCTATGCCCCCGCTTACCAACAGAAGGAATACAATAACGGCAGGAACGGTGAGCAATACTACACTTATCTGCTGCCGTATTTTGCCGGTTATTAGTAAAAGCAAAAAGCACACTAACGACAATATATGCATGATCATATTGTAATTCAGGCGCAGGCCAGCAGTTGTAGCGCCTACGTGCTCTTTCATTATAGGAGAGTTGGTGTATGTTTCAGAAATATAATTCGCAAGGCTGCCAAACTCTACATAAACCCAAATACCATACAGGCAAACGAACGACACCACGACTGCGGCATACTTTAAGATCAGCGGCAACGCATTTTTGAACTTCCCGGAGATCAGCTCGAACAGGAAAAAGAAGGGGTAAAACGAAAATGAGAATAATATCCGTGGGTTTGTTAGAAAAGCACATGCCATCAGGATACCAGTCAGTAAGCCTTTGAGCAGGTATTTGTTTGTGCCACTGCTGTTAATACTCGTAAATACCAGGTAAGAACTAAGGAAGAAAAAAAGCGCGATAAAGTCCATCCGTCCGGAATGCAGGAACTGGTTGAACTGCGGGTCGAGGCCTATCAGCAATAATGTTATCAGGGTCACCTGGTCACTGAACTTCAATTGCCTGCATACCTTATAGATCAGGAACAAGCAGCCAAGGCCAAAGAAAAGGTTGGTCATCCGGAAAGTGAAAATGCTAAAACCAAACAGGGTGGTCACTGCTCCCTGCAGCATAAAGTAAACAGGGCCATAGGCGAGGTCCAGTTTAGATGTCGCGACACTGATATTACGGGCTTCTTCATAAAAATGCCCATTTTTTAAAAACGACTCCGTAATGTTGGCATAAGTCTCTTCGTCAAACCACGGAATAGGGGAATAGATCAATGTTGCGACATGATAGACAACGTACAACAGCACCCCAAAAAAAATAAACCTGGAATATTTTTTATCCATACTAATGTTCTGCCAGTTGCCGGTATGCCCTGAGATCAAAGCAAGCACTGTACAGGGAATAAAGGTAGAGAAATATTTTCTCCCAATGCCACCTTGTGAAACCATGTACGCAGAGAATAAAACGGATATTTATTCTGCACTATCTTCCGGTGATATCTCAAATATTGGCTTCTTATCATTAGAGCGTTGGGTGTTCTGGTGCAACAGCAGCAAGCCTATTACAAAGAACCCTATGCAGATAATAGCTAAATTTAAAAGGCCGAGAATTACCTGGCTCGTCCAGCCAAGGATAGCCGTATGCACTATAAACTTCTGATAAACAACATTGCAAACGCACAAAAATAACGCCGCCATAACCACGATAAAACTCTTAAAGAAGATCATCAGCATATCCTCTCCATATTCCACAAACGAACGGAAGGCATGGTAAAACAACTTTTTAAAACCCATTTTCGATTGCCCGCCTATTCTTATCTCCCGGTCTGCAACAATGTACTCGGTGGTACACTTCTGCTTTGACAAAAAAGCGGCAAAATGAGAAAAAGTGGTAAAGACGGCACTCTCCAGCACTTTACGGTTTATGAGACAGAAATTACCAAAGTTCATTTGCTTACCTGTCACCGACTTGAAAAGTATCTTGTAAAAGCGGTAAAACAGCTTGAACATGACCGATTCCCTGCGCTTGCTACGCACCACATTCACTATATCGCAGTCCTTATGCTGCAGCAGCAAGGGTATTACGGCAGGGGAGTCTTCCCCATCAGAATCCATTACAATAAACTTATCGGAATTCAGGGTCTGGGCATACAGGAACCCCTGGTAAATAGCCACCTGGTGGCCCACATTGAACCTCAGGTTAGCAACCTTTAATGTAAGGTTATCGCTTTTGAAACGGAAAGCCTGGAGCAGGCTCAGCGTATTGTCCGTAGAGCAGTCATTAACCACAACTATATTAAAGGAATAGGGAAGGGGTGCAAGTACACTTTCCAGGCTTTCTAAAAACTTAATTGCCGTTAGATTCTCATTATAGCATGGCGTAATAATTGTTACGGGGACCCTCATCATACTCATAAATATTCCCTGTAAATGTAAACGTAATTTTGTTATCGTTCCTTATCCCTGATGGTTTTACAGAAGCAGCTATTCATATATCTTAAAAGAGGTACGCTTCAACTCCATTTTTGAAAATGGGTTTACCACCATGGGTATTTTTTCGGTGCGGGTTTCGCTGGTATCCAGGCCAAAAGACTTATCATCAGACAAGGCGAGATGCTTCAGGAAGAAATAGCTGTTTAATAAAAAACCTTCTGTTGCGCTGAATTCATTATCGGAAGAAAGGAACGTTTCCAGTATCACGAATACAAAATCGGCGGCAAGGTTATGTTTCGCCAAAGCAGGGTAAGGATTAGCCATTTCCAGCTCTTTGTTGGTCACCATTTCCTGTACTACTTTTCTCATCAGCAGGTTTATGCGCGGCTGCACACGGAACCCCAGCCTGAACTCCACCCTTATCACCTTGTCTTTCTTAAGCTCCTCCACCGTGTATTCCATAGTATATGGCTCATCGGTCCGTTCCACATGTACAAACCAATACACATCTGCGCGTTTAGGCTTGCGGCTGAATATGGAATAGATGATACGGTCTTCTATCTGGTAGGTGTTATACGCCTTGGTAAGGAATATGGCATGGGTAGCGAATTTTGGCGTTTTCTCATCCTTGCTGAGGTCATCAAGCAACGGCAGGTACTCCTTTATATTCCCGAAACTCAGGAAGCGGTTGGTGATCTTGCGGGCACGGTACCATACATACATGGTAAATATCAGGCCTACCTCAAACACAAGGAAGAAGAGCCGTTTCAAGATCTTCACGGCATTGGTAATAAAGAAAGAAGATTCTACGGTAACGAACACACACATGATCACAATGATCAGCCACAAGGGCCAGTGCTTCACATAACGCATGAAATAATACACTAGCACCGTAGTCATAAGCATGGCAATGGTGATGGAAAAACCATATGCGGCAGTCATATTTTCCGATGTCTTGAAATAAAGTACCACCAGGATACAGCCTATACACAATATCCAGTTGATACTGGGTATGTATATCTGGCCGCGCACGGTAGTCGGGTATTTCACGCGCACCTTAGGCCAGAAATTGAGGCTTATGGCTTCGCTGATGAGGGTAAATGAACCGCTGATAAGCGCCTGGCTGGCAATGATGGTCGCCGCAGTAGCAAGAAGTGTGCACGGCAGGAGATAACCATGCGGCACGATCTGGAAAAACGGGTTGATATCTCCCAGGTTTTCTTTGTGCTGCAGCAACACCCATGCACCCTGGCCCAGGTAGTTGAGCACAAGGGTGGTTTTTACAAATATCCAGCTCACCTGTATATTCCTGCGGCCACAATGGCCAAGGTCGGAATAAAGCGCCTCAGCACCTGTAGTGCAAAGGAAAACCGCACCTAATAGCCAAAAGCCTTTCGGATGTACTGTCAGCAGCTTGATACCATAAACCGGGCTCAGGGCCTTGAATATTTGCGGATAGTGCATGATCTGGTTCACGCCGAGGCAGCCCAGCATCAGGAACCAGACAAACATAATGGGTCCAAAGGACCAACCAACCACCTTCGCACCAAATCGCTGAAAAATAAAGAGCAATATCAGGATGGTCATTACAAGCCCCATCACCAGCGTATTGCCGGGCACTATCATACCTTCAAGCCCTTTTACACCGTTAAGTCCCTCTATGGCAGATGTCACGGATATAGGCGGTGTAATAATTCCATCTGCCAGCAGTGTGCCTGCCCCTATCATAGCCGGGAACATGAGCTTCTTGCCATAACGGCGCACAAGGGCGTAAAGCGAAAATATACCGCCCTCACCCTTATTATCTGCCTGCAGCGTAATGAGAATGTACTTGAAAGTTGTTTGCAGCGTCAGTGTCCAGAAAACGCAGGAGATAGCGCCCAGTACCAGTTCCTCAGTTGCTGACCCGCCTTCTTTGAGTATTGTTTGAAAAGTGTATAATGGGGAGGTGCCAATGTCACCGAAAATGATCCCTAAAGTAATTAACAGCCCTGCGAAGGAAATCTTTTTAATATGGCCTGAGTCCATTGCCCCCAACTATTTGTTATTGGGTGCGCAAAGTTATATCACAGTATTGTCAAAAAAAATTTTATTCCTTTATTTACCCGATATTTTACTGATCCATGTATGCCAACCCGAATTTTTTGTAGGTTTTTGTGCTTTTATACGCAGGCTCCATTATATCTGTACTGTTTTGGCTGCTTCTGCCGCCGCCACCGCGATGCATACCGCCGCCCATGCCCATTCCCATACCCATTCCGCCCATGCCACCAAAACCCACACTGGGCCTGAATCCACTGCCGCCGCCATGATTTCCGCCGCCGCCCTGCTGCCCTGGGGGGCGTTTCATCGCTGTTGTCTCAAAACAAACGCTGATGGCTTTACCCTTATCAGCCCGCGTCAGCTGTGGCTTAAAGTAGAATGATTTAAAGGGAACCTTAGCTTCCCATACCAGCTCATTATCCGCATCCAGCCCTATGCGCACCATTATGCCGCACGTGTCGGTTTCCAGGATGGGAAACTGCAGGTTGCAGCTCTTAAATCCTTGCAGTGAGTATTCTTTTGCCCCATCAAGCGCTGCCCGCACCTTGTCTTCCAGTTCCATGCGCTGTTTTTGCTGGTGGTCAACGCCAAGTCCCTGCTGCCCCTCGCCCTGCACCTTCTGCCGCGGCGCCCGCTGTTCTTTTCCATCTGTGTTCGCAGGTATCGGGTAATTGATAGCGGTTTCCTCTCCCTTTTCACCTTTTCGGTCTATCCATACGGTAAGCCCTTCGCGCAGTATTTTCAGTTGCGTAGCGGGGTCGCCGGTTTCCACAGTGATGTACAGGTTCTCTTTATCGTTAGATACCGCGTATCCGATCCCAGCCTTTTCATCATATTCAGGATATGGCGATGGCCAATCCTTGTTGCTGCCATCAATAGTTACCGGCTGTACCTGCCATATTCCCGGCAACCGTTTTGACTTTGAATGCTTCGAGCTGCTGCACGATAAAAAAGCAAAAACGGCGCCGAAAAATAACAGTGTTTGAAGAATATTCTTTTGCATAAAGAAAAAAGTATGGCAAAGTTAATGCCCATGCGGGCAATTAGACAATTTGAAAAAGCTAAAGTTTAAGTATTTGTGGATGAAAGCACAGATTTCTGTTCTGCGCCTGTCGCGGGCAGCCTGTAAAGATACCGGATGAACAGGGTGCTTTTAAAACAAAAATGGGGTAAAACAGCAACCTTCATATCTTTATGGCTATTTCGCATTTTCCTGATTATGAAAGAATACAAAAGCTCTCTTGATGTTGTGGCGCGGATTGTGCCGTGGTTCCTGCTTTTTATCGCTGTAATGATAGCTGTGCCGCTGTTTGTTAACTTTTCGACAGTTGGCATGGGGGCATTACCCACTCTTCTTCTCGGTCCGGTACTGATAATAGCGTTGTATATCTATATGTATATGCTGCAAACGCTTTCCATCAGTGTTGACGGCTATGCGATAACCATCAACAGGAAGATGAAACCCGTTACAATCCCTTTTTCTGAGATAACCTCCGTAAGAAAAGTAGATGACATGAGATTCGCGATCAGAACCTTTGGGAATGGCGGCGTATTCGGCTATACCGGGTATTTTTATAAAAAAGGTATAGGCAGTATGTTATGGTACTGTACCCAAAGGGCAAACTACATACTTATAGAAACGAAAGGTAAAAAGATCGTCATTACGCCGGATGATCCGGAAGGTTTTTTGAAAGACATTGCCGCGGTGAATCCATCGGTAGTTCCGGAATCCGAGGCGCCACAACCTTAATTTGCCCTGGCTATTTCTTTCATCAGCGCGGGCCATGCATGCAGTCCCTCTTTCTTGCCGAGCCGCACTATCACTATATTTTTCTCAGGATATACATAGATAAACTGGTCAAGGAGGCCGTCCGCAAAGAAATCGCCGGAAATGGCAGCGCTGCCATTTGCATTGCGGTCCAATGTATGCCACCATTGATAAGAGTAAAAACCACCGTTTTTGTTCTTTGCGTCAAGTGACTTTTTTACCCATTTTTCAGATATGATCTGCTTGCCGTTCCAGTTGCCGTTGTGCAGGTATAGCCTGCCAATTTTTGCGAAGTCCCTCGCCCGCGCGTTGAAGCAACAGAAGCCCTTTACCTCGCTGTCTTTTTTGCTGTCTATGCTCCAGGATGCATCATACTCTGCGCCCAGGTAACGCCATACTTTTTCTTCCATATAGTCGGCCAGGTGCTTGTGTACTGCCCGCTCCACGATCATGGCCAGCAACTGGGAGTTTACACTTTTATATTTAAAACCCTGGTCCGGCGCTGTCTCTGTCTTCAGCTTCGTAATATACTTGTTCAGGTTCACGCCATAATAGTATTTCGCCACATCACCGAATGGGTTTAGGTAGCCCTCGTTGAACCTGATCCCCGAGCGCATATTCAGCAAGTCTTCTATCGTTATCTTTTCAAATCCTGGCGCAGTCAGCTCCGGCAGGTATTTTGTGATCGGCTCATGTACATCTTTTATTGCTCCTTCGTCTATTGCTATGCCCAGCAGCATAGATACAAATGATTTAGCCATGGAAAAAGAAGGAACGATCGAAGACTCGGTATACCCCTGCCCATAATATTGATACAACACGGTATCATTCCTGATAACAATAAATGCAACTGTCTTTGTCTTATCAAGGAATGGCTGGAAGCTGTATTCTCTTTTCTTTACGGTGATCGTTGCCGGCAATTTTACAGAATCTTTATCATCCTTAGCGGTAAAAACAAAAGGCTGTCCCTGCTTACTGATGGCTATTTTTGGAAACTTCTTATAGTCCCGGATGTCGGCAAAATTATAGATAAAGAAGCGCACCACATGGCACGAGCAAAACAGGCTCATGCCAAGCAGGAAACATAGTGCCAAACGATTTCGCCTTATCATCCGGGAAGTTTAAAATGCGGGTTGCAAATAACCCCAAAAGGATTGCCCCAAGGGTCACGTACTGCGGCTACTACTATGCCATCGCCCACATCCATTGGCTGTTCCAATTCGGTTGCGCCATTTGCCAGTAAGTCAGCCCATGCAGTGTTTACATCATCCACACCCCAGTAGGTGACAACATTGACCGCATCAGATCCATCCGGGCTGCTTTCTGGTTGCAGGCCCAGTTCATAACCAGCTACATTAAAGCCTACATAAAATGGCTCATCAAAATAAGGCTGTATGCCCAGAATCTTGCTGTACCATTCTTTCGCCTTGCTTAGGTCGCTTACTTTAATGCCCAGTGTCCGAAGGCCTTTAAGATTTAATGCCATGGTTCTATTTTTTATCGTGCTGCATTAATTGTTTAATATACTTCACCGGCGCGCTCCCATAACTCAGGAATTGCTCATGAAATTTCTTCAGGTTGAATTTAGCGCCCATCGATTGCTTCAGGCTTTCCCGGAGATCGTATATCTCGGTATAGCCCGTAAAATAACAATCAAGCTGCACTTGCGTCACAGATACCCGGTTCCACTTTCCTTCGGCCTCTGCCTGCTGCTGAAATGCTTCGTTTACCAGCAGGTTCATAGCATCTTCCTTGCTCATATTTTTGGTATGCACGCTATAGTCAAGTATGGTGTTGCAGGTGCTGCGCAGGTTCCATTTGTAGTACATTAGCCACATTTCCGGCGAGGCTTCTGTTGAGTTCACGCCTTGATCGCCGTCATAGCCATTCTCCAGCATCATGCGCTCTCCATACACAGCCCAGCCTTCTATCATGGCATTGTTGCCCAGTATTGATTTTATGATGCTTGGCGACTGGTTGGCATAAACCAGTTGTGTATAGTGGCCAGGTATCGCTTCGTGAATGTTGAGTATCTGCAGTATGTAGTGATTGTATTCCCGCAGGTAGCTTTCGGCTTTGTCTTTGTCCCAGCCGCTGAGGCTGCCCACATTGTAGTAGGTGTTCCCGTTCTTGTCATAAGGGCCGGGCGCGTTTATAGATGCGCCGGCCACCCCTGCCATGTATCCAGGCTCCTTGCGCACCACCAGCGGTTTTGAAGGGTCTATATAGATGAGGTCTTTGTTCTTGATAAACGCAACAAGCTCAGGCAACTGATGCTCTATAGCCGCCTGGAAAGAGTCCGCCTGCACATGGTTCAGCGAAAGCACATCGATCATCTGCCTTATCGCTGCTAACCGGTCTCCGGGCATGGGCTTACCAGCCATGTATTTCGGCCATAGCTTCGAGGTAATGTCGTGCATCTTCACCAGCAGCTCATCCTTATGCTGTTGTGCCTTCTTGAATATCTCATCTGCGGTATAACCTGATTGTATCTCGTACTCAAATTTTTTCGCGTACAGCTCTTTGCCTAGCCGGAAACTGCGAGGGTTAGGGTTTGGCAGTTTCCCCAGCCAGGAGGTATAGCGCTTTATTGCCGACACAACCTGGGTGGCTCGCTCCTTTATTGCCGCTTGCTCTGTGTCCGGCAGTGTTGACTTTTTAAGGGCCTCGTTAAGATCATCTGTAAATACCGAAAGGCCGCCTGAGTTTTGCTCCATGGCCAGTATGGTATGCTCCTTTGTCGGGTTTTTAATATTGTGCTTCGCCGCGCTGTAATAGTCCGATACCGCGCCCATTCTTACATAGAAGTTGCGCAGGCGGCTGTTAAGATCGGCATAGTCATTGCCCAGCATATTGGCAAAGCTCTCTGATACATTGTACGATGCAGGGTTCCATTCATAAGCCTTCTCTTCGGTAATGCCCCACTGTGCATATTTCAATTGGTTCTCTATAAGGTAGTAGTCTATTTTATTCAGGTCGGATAGTTCCGCCAGTTTGAATTTTTTAAGTGAATCCAGGTGCGCCCTGCAAAAAGAAAGCTCGTTGTTCCTAGATGCATCGTCGGGTATCAACAGCACGGAGTCATACTTATGATAGCCCACGCTGCTGGCCCACGACGGATAAACCTTCCACAATTCCAACACAAAATTTTCTTTGTAGCTGTCAAAACGGGCATTCGCATCTGCCGGCAGTTTTGCGTTTGTTGTTTCCATGCAAATCAGTATAAAAAAGCAAAGGAGTATGGAGGTTCTTTTTATCATGTTCTATTTTTTTAAGACCGGTATCACACGTTTGTCATGCTGACGCAGGAAGCATCTGTACTTGTGCAAGGCAAATCATTATGATGAGGTTTAAGGCGAATTTAATTAGTAGGCTTACTTATGAATTTATTCGTTGGCAGCGCGGCTTACTTAAAACACCTCTTAACAATCCTCAGATCCCCCGCCGCTTAATTTCTTTTTTTATCAGCGACAGCTCGCGGCCTGTTTGACCGGCTACAGATGTATTTTCCTGCGCACGGCGCATCAGGTAGGGGATCACGTCTTTCACCGGGCCATAGGGCAGGTACTTGGCTACATGGTAGCCTTCATGCGAGAGGTTGAAAGAGATATTGTCGCTCATGCCGTAAAGCTGGGAGAAGAATACCTTTTCGGTATTCACCGGTATGTTATGGTCCAGCATGTCTTTAGCAGCTTTCAGGCAACTGGCTTCATTATGGGTGCCTATGAACAGCGACAGGCCATCCAGGTGCTGCATACAGAAATGCACTGCTTCGTCATAGTCGCGGTCGGTTGCCGCTTTGTCGGGCTGTATAGGGGAAGGATACCCTTTTTCGGCAGCCCTGGTGCGCTCTTTTTCCATATAGGCCCCGCGCACTAATTTTGCGCCTAGCTGGTAGCCCTTTGTTTTAGCTATTTCATAAGATTCTTTAAGAAAAACAAGCCTGTTGTGCCTGTATAGCTGAAAAGTGTTAAATACAATAGCTTTCTGCTTGTTATAACGTTCCATCATCTTGTCGGTAAGGTCGTCCACCGGCTTTTGTATCCAGCTCTCTTCGGCGTCCACCAGCACCATGATATTGCTATCGGATGCTGCTTTGCATACCTGGTCTATACGGTTATATACCCGTTGCCAGGCAGCATCCTCATCCGCGGTCAGTGATGTGCCGGCATGTATTTTCTCCAAAAGGGAAAAATAAGCGAAACCGGTTATTTTAAGGCTTATAAAGGGGATGTTCTTTCCGGAAGCGGCGTATTTTATAGCCTTTATAAATTCCGGTACCGCTTTATCGAAGTCATCTTCGCTTTCCTTGCCCTCTACACCATAATCAAGAATGGTATTAATGCCATACTTTCCGATCACAGCAGCCGTTTTAGCTGCATCTTCCATGGTCTCGCCGCCGCAGAAGTGGTCGAACAGGGTGCTTTTAATAATGCCTTTTACCGGCAAGTGCAGCGATAAAGCCAGGCTGGTCATTTTTATGCCTATGTTCGTGAGCATTGGGGAGCTCATGGACGAGAACAGGAAACGGGCATGTTTTAGTTCTTTATTGCTGCGGTATTGGAAGGCTACTTCGGTATTGTCAAACTCTGGAAGCATAATGAAAATTAAAGGCGCCGGAATTTCCTGCCAGGCCGGGATGCAAATGTAATACCAAATAGATTTTTAAAGCCATATCCGGCAATTGCTTTTTTCAGCACCGAAAGCCGGAAAATATAAAAAAACTCGTGTGCGCAATAATTTTTGCCAAAAATTGTTATTTAATTAATGAAAACCCCTTACCTTTACGCGAACCATTTATTATCTTAAAAAATCCCAAAAAATGAAAAAATTACTTTTACTCTTAGCGGCAACCGGCGCAATGTACAATGCCGGTGCACAGGCCCTCACCCACAGCGGCCCATTCCTTCCGATGAAGACCAAAGCAGACCATGCCATACAACCGGTAAGGTCAAGTTCTATCGGTCAGCATCATCATGCTCAGCCAAAAAATGATGAAAAAACAACCTCCACATTCAGCCTTTGGTATGAATATGCTGTGTACATGAATACAACAGGTACTGTAGCTGCATCGTTCCCCTATATGTGGAATGATACGTCTTCGCTTGATGCTTATGGCAATGGCAGCGGCGGTATCGAGTACGATCACAATACCATGGTTTGTATCGGCACCACATTTGACCCGTATTTTGCCGGCTGGGGAAGCGCTTACAGTGCGTCTGCTGTTTTGTCTCCTACTCAGGCATATACTATAGACTCCGTAGCTGTTTATGGTGCTTATGGCACTAACCCTGCGAAAACTGGTGTTGTGGACACGCTTATTATAGGCTACTTATATGGTACAGGTTATCATTGGCGCGGCGGCGCACCTAGCTCTGATGTGTTTGAAAGTGAATTTGATAATTCATTCGCTTCGTCAGTTCTTTCTGACTATTCTGTAGCAAGCACGGACACTTTATGGTTTCCGGAAATGATCTATGATAGTGTAACCAATACTGCCAATGGCCTTACATATGGCGAGCAGAAAGTATTGCTTCGCAACGCTTCGGGCGTAGGTACCAATAATTATTTTGGCTGGTATGATACCCTCAATGGCGGCACTAACTTTAAGGAAATTGGTCTCACCACACCTATTAATGTGCCTGCAGGTGATGTTGTTGGTTTTTCAATTACCTTTAAGACCGGCGACCCATCCTACAATCCTGCTACACTCACTTTAGATACAGTATTTGCTACAGACGGCTCTACTTATGCTAAATATAATTACAACATGTGGCGCCCGGAGTTAGTTAACTACGGTACAGCAACCACTCCGTTGTTCTGGACATACAATCCTGCGGATCTTAACGGTGGCTTGTTCAAAGAACTGCCAAATTACCAGAATGGCTGGGATAACTTATTCCTTCCTAACTATGCATGGACCAGCGGCGGTAATGCAAGTAACTTGCAATATCCTACAATAGACTACCATCTTACTGCTACAACAACAACTACTTCAACAGCTACTCCAGCTATAAAGACTGCGGCAAACCAGGTGAAGGTATATCCTAACCCTGCTTCTAATGTAGTTACTGTTGCTTACAAATTGGGCGCAGCTGCTAACGTATCTGTAACGCTTACAGATATGCTGGGCCAGGTAGTTGTTACTCAGAATATTGACAACAGCAGCGAGGGTAAAGCTACGATCAACACATCTGGTCTTGCAGCCGGTATTTATCTTTATACTGTTATTGCTAACGGCGAGCACACTACAGGGCGCGTTGTTATTTCGCACTAACATTAATTTGAAAATTTTTATAAAAGGGCGGCATTTTTGCCGCCCTTTTGCATTGGGGGCATTGCCATCGGTCCTGGGGTTATATATCGGGGTAATTTTCTGAAAGCTGCTCGATCTTCATTTAATCGTTTTATCTTTATACCAAACCAAATATATGAAAAAACTACTTTTACTCTTATCAGCCGCTGCCATAACCTGCGCTGCGGATGCCCAGCAAAGAGCTCAAAGCATATTATTCAGCGACAACACCGGCCGTATAGCCACAGCTACTCAACCCCCAATGGTTGGCGCAACCACAACCCTGGGCCATCTGCGGGGAGCGTCAGGCAATGCCAGGACAACTTCTACCCCAACCAGCAGATGGTATAAGTACACAGATTATCTTACTGCCAACTACACTACGGCTGTTTCCGGCACATACCTGTGGAATGATACCACATCTGTAGATGTTTATACTGGCGCTACCGGCAATGAGTATCTTTTTAATACTATTGTATCTGTAGGGCTTGTCTGCGATCCCTTTGTAGCTGGCTGGAATGACCCGCTCGCCTATCCCGGTGAGATGGAACTGACCACCGGAAGCGATTATACCATTGATACCGTATATATTCATGGTACGTACTACCGCAATGACGCAAAACCAGACCCGGTGGATACGCTGAACCTGGCGCTGATATACGGAGATGGATCATTGTCCTCCGATCTTCATGCTGTGGCTCGTGACACAATAGGCAATCAATGGATATATACGGAGTATGGTGTCGATACCCTGCATTATATAAGGATGCCGTATGACAGCGTTGACAACCGAGCCGATACCTTCCAGGGCGGTATAACGCCTGTGCTTAGCCAGCTATTATTAAAATCCGGAGATACAGCGCTCAATTATGAGGCATACATCCCTATGTCCATCAGCGTACCGGCAGGCGGCAACATGCCGGCCCTCTCCCTGACATTTAAAAGCGGAGATGCTTCATTTACTTTTGGTGATACCGTATTTACAGGCGTTACAGGCGCTCTGTATAAATATGGTATGTTCCGGCCGGCGTGCGTTTACCAGACTTCAGGCGGAACGACAGCGACTTTCCCAGCAAACACCTCATCAGATCAAAACCAGGGGCAATTCAGATATGGCGGGTACAACGCGCCGCACCATCTTTATACCCCGCAGTGGTTCTGGACATCAGGCGCAGGCGGCGCCGCTCAGCTTCAGTACCCTGACTTTGCATTTCATGTTAACTGCGCAACCTGTGATGTGGGGACGAAAAACCTGCAGCAGCCGGTGACAGCGGCAACCGCTGTTCCTAACCCGGTGAATAACCTGGTAAGCATCAACTTCACTTTAGCGACGGCTGCTGATGTTGCCGTGTCGCTCACAAACGTTATAGGCCGGGTAGTGGCTGTTGAAAATATGGCTAACGTAAGCAGCGGTAAGGCTTCATTCAATACATCCGCGATGCCGGCAGGTGTTTATTTTTATACTGTAACAGCGAATGGCGAGCGCAAAACAGGCCGTGTGGTAATTGCGCATTAAGGTAGCTTAGGTTCATATGTAGTTTTTTTCTAAAATTTTAGTTAAAAGGGTTGCGATTTTCGTTGCCCTTTTTTCTTTATGGAAACAATATTCTATTATTGCACACGCTTGTACAAAATAAGCGGGTGAAAACAGAAATAAGGGAATGGCAAAACATTTGTTGATTGTGGAGTCGCCTGCGAAGGCAAAGACCATTGAAAAAATACTGGGGAGTGATTTCGAGGTGAAGTCTTGCTACGGACATATACGTGATCTTGAGAAAGAGGATATGGGCATTGATATTAAGAATGGATACAAGCCCAAGTACATAGTATCTGAGGATAAGCAGAAAGTGGTTAAGGAACTGAAGGCGATCGCTAAAAAGTCGGATGACGTATGGCTGGCAACGGATGAGGACCGCGAGGGAGAGGCCATATCATGGCATTTGTGCGAGGTGCTGGGGCTGGATCCATATACAACCAAGCGTATCGTATTTCATGAGATCACCAAGCCGGCTATACAAGCCGCGGTGGCAAATCCGCGCTTTGTGAATATGGACCTGGTAAATGCCCAGCAGGCCCGCCGCATACTGGACCGTATAGTTGGTTTTGAGCTGTCGCCGGTATTGTGGCGCAAAATGAGCATGCGCAACAACCTGTCTGCCGGCAGGGTACAGTCGGTATCTGTGCGGCTCATCGTAGAGCGGGAGCGTGACATCAACAAGTTTAAGGTGGTCAGCAGCTTTAAAGTAGAGGCGTTTTTCAGCGCTGATGATATTAATAAGAAAAAAGTGACCTTTAAGGCCGAAGGGCCCGATAAAGTAAGTGATGCGGCCGGGGCGGAAAGCTACCTGGAGAAGTGCATAGGCGCTTCCTACACAGTAAAAGATGTACAGGTAAAACCTGGCAAGAAATCACCGTCTGCGCCATTTACTACCTCTACCCTGCAGCAGGAAGCCAGCCGCAAGCTTGGCTACTCGGTTTCAAAAACTATGCTGCTCGCCCAAAAGCTCTATGAGAACGGACACATTACCTATATGCGTACCGACTCCGTAAACCTGTCTGAAACGGCGATTGAAGGGGCTCGTGCTGCCATCATCTCCCAATACGGTGAGCGGTACCACCAGCAGCGTATATTTAAGACCAAGAGTGACTCGGCACAAGAGGCGCATGAAGCCATACGTCCTACTGACATGAACGCCACCACAGCAGGTGATGCAGATACTACGCGCCTGTATGAGCTGATATGGAAACGCACTATGGCCTGCCAGATGGCAGATGCACAACTGGAAAGGACGATAGCTAAAATAAGCGTATCCACCCAGGCTGATCCGCTGACTGCTACCGGTGAAGTAATGCGGTTTGATGGGTTCCTGAAGGTGTATAGCGAAGGCAATGATGACGAAGACGCAGAAGATGAGAACGCAGGCATGTTGCCGCCGCTTGCTGCAGGCCAGGTGCTGGATATGCAGCGCATGGTGGCCACAGAGCGGTTCTCAAGGCCCGCGCCAAGATATACCGAGGCTTCACTGGTGAAGAAGCTGGAAGAGCTGGGCATTGGCCGTCCGTCCACATATGCGCCTACTATCAGCACTATACAGGCAAGGGGCTATGTAGAGAAGCGTGAAAAAGAAGGCGTGAAGCGCAATTTTCAGGTGCTGACCCTGAAAAGTGATAAGATAGAGAAGTTGACCGATAGCGAAAACTACGGCGCTGAGAAAAATAAGCTGTTCCCAACTGACCTCGGAATGGTAGTGAACGACTTCCTCCGCGAACATTTTGAGAAGGTAATGGATTATGACTTTACCGCGAAGATAGAAGCGCAGTTCGACAACATTGCAGAAGGCAAGCAGCTCTGGAATAAAATGATAGATGATTTCTATCTGCCATTTCATGAGACGGTAGAGCATACCATAGAAACCGCCAGCCGTGCAAAAGGTGAGCGGGAACTGGGTGTGGACCCTACAAGCGGCAAGCCCGTGGTAGCACGCCTGGGACGTTTTGGGCCAATGGTGCAGATAGGTGTTTCGGAAAATGCGGAAACAGAAGAGAAGCCAAGATTTGCCAAGCTGCGCACCAACCAGAGCATAGAAACAATAACACTTGAAGAAGCGCTGGAACTCTTCCGCCTGCCCCGCAACCTGGGCCAGTTTGAGGGGGAGGATGTGACTGTGAACATAGGCCGCTTTGGTCCGTACGCGCAACATGCATCTCTGTTTTATTCGCTGAAGAAAGAGATGGACCCTTATACTGTGGGGCTGGACGAAGTGGCGCCGCTGATAGAAGAAAAAAGAAAAGCCAAAGCCGAGAGCGAAATAAAGGTATTTGAAAAGGACAAGATCAGGATACTGAAAGGCCCCTATGGCCCATATATAAAACAAGGCCTCCGCAACTTTAAAATACCAAAGGAAAAAGCCGAGAAACCAGAAGCACTTACTATTGAAGAGGTAAAAGCCATCATAGAAGAGGGCAAAGCGAACCCGCCTAAGAAATCTGCCAGGGGAAAGTTCAAGGCGAAAAAATAGCAAATTCGCTCCCTGAGACTGCAGTAGCCATTTTATACCGCACCCGTTGCTTCCCCGCAACGGGTGTTTTTATTGTGCACAGCTATTTTTTATTTGTTGTTCTTTCGTAGAGACGCCATGCATAGCGTCTCCTGCCCACATGCGCAATACATTTTCCCTATTAAATGTGAGTATCGGCACATCAATCCCAACCTGCCTCGGCAGACAGGTTCCTAAAAACTAATTCCATAAATACTCCTTCTCCCATTTGCACAGTCTGTGGATATCATTTCTTTGTCATTTTTGAGTTTTGACCTACTTTTCAAATAATATAGCTGTGCTAAAGTGGTTATCTTTAGTAAGCTGCTGCGATAAAAAGGGCACAAGATTTGCATTACATTGATTCACGATCATTTTTGAGTTTTGGCTTTTGAATTTTGAATTTGAAACATGCATTATAACAAAGAGATAACTGCACTGCTGACGCTGATAGATGACCCCGACAGCGAGGTGTATGATACCGTAGCCTCGAAACTGGTGCACTATGGCAAAGAGATCATCCCGAACCTGGAGCAACTGTGGGAGGTGACGGGTGATGAAGAAGTGCAGGAGCGTATAGAGTTGCTGATACATCGGGTACACTTCAACGACCTGCAGCGCGACTTTATGGAGTGGAGCAGCTCCAAGCAACCCGAGCTGCTGCGCGGCGCTATACTTGTGGCCCGTTTCCAGTTCCCGGACCTCAATGTGCCTGCAATACTCACCCAGTTTGACCAGATGCGCCGGAACATATGGCTGGAGCTGAACAACTACCTCACGCCGCTGGAGCAAGTGAACGTTTTTAACAGCATACTCTATAACTACTACAAGCTGCAGGGGCATGAGCTAACGGAGCGTGAGCCCAAACATTTCTTCATCAACCAGGTAATAGAAAGCAAGCAGGGCAATGCTTACACCATAGGCATCCTATACCTTGCGCTCTGCGAATTGCTGGACATACCCATTTTTGCGGTGGACGTGCCTCGGCAGTTTATCTTCGCCTATATAGATACGCTGCACAGCTTCTTCAGCCTGGACCCCAACGGCATACAGCAGATACAGTTTTATATAGACCCCATAAGCGGCATGGTTTACACCCAGCAGGATGTGGATACCTACCTCAGGAAGATCAACGCCCAGGAAAAAGACCTTTACTTCACCCCGCTGCTCACCAAGCGCATCATTTACAAAATGATGGAGGAGCTGGCGCTCTGCTACCGCTACCGCAAAGAAGACCACAAAGCGGATGAGATACAGCAGTTGATGCAGTTGCTGGCGGCAAATGAGGAGTGACCTATCCCCACGGGCTTCACTCCCTCCCTGGAGGGAACTCAGCGGAGCGGGTGGAGTAGAGCGAATTGCTTATACTGCTTCTGATTATTGCAACCCTCCACCGTTGGTGATCATATGTTATTCCGAAAATCTTTTTTATCCGAAAACCTCCTGGAGCTTGCCGAACGACAAAATTTGTGGATTTCTTTATTTGCAACCGATTATTTTCCATCCTACCTTTGTCCCCGATTTACCTATTTTGGCACTTGAGGTCTCATCCGTCTATAGGTTTACAGTTTTGGCACAAAAGCCAAAATAGATGGAACAAGAATTTCTAAAGCAGTTTGAATTTAGTGAGACGCAGAGAGAGCGGATGGTGAACCTGGTATTGTACCAAGGCTGGTCGGCCA